>CAIVSY010000025.1 GCA_903908715.1 uncultured bacterium | reverse complement strand
GTTTGGCACCTCGATGTCGGCTCATCACATCCTGGGGCTGGAGAAGGTCCCAAGGGTTTGGCTGTTCGCCAATTAAAGTGGTACGCGAGCTGGGTTCAAAACGTCGTGAGACAGTTTGGTCCTTATCCGCTGTGGGCGTAGGAGATTTGAGGAAAACATTCCTTAGTACGAGAGGACCGGGAATGACGCACCTCTGGTGTCCCAGTTGTTCCATCCAAGGAGCATCGCTGGGTAGCTATGTGCGGAAAGGATAAGCGCTGAAAGCATCTAAGCGCCAAGCCTCTTCCAAGATTAGATCTCCCCTCCGAAAGGAGCTGAAGGCAGGTTGTAGACTACGACCTTGATAGGCTGGAGGTGTAAGGTCCGTGAGGACTTCAGCTGACCAGTACTAATCAGCCGTGTGGCTTGACTTTTTTCTAGCTCATGCCTTTGACGTGAGTGTTTGAATACCCAATCTCTATGTTTTTATTTTTCCCGGTGACCATGGCGAGGAGGTAACACCCGTTCCCATACCGAACACGGAAGTTAAGGGCCTTTGCGGCGATGGTACTGCGGTAAACAGCCGTGGGAGAGTAGCGCGTTGCCGGGGTTATTTTTGGGCTTGTGCCAATGGTACAAGCCCTTTTTTTTGTCCTGTGTTCGAGTTGATTTGAATCGGTTATGAATCTCATCCTCTATGATCAGTCGGACTTACGTGGCTCCTCCCGTGTGTGTCTTTCCGGACGCAGAGCACAGCACGTCGTCAACGTGCACCGAGCAGTGCCCGGCTATACCCTGCGGGTGGGGCAAATAGGTGGTGGAATCGGCGTTGGAAGGGTCGCCTGCATACGTGCGGATATGGTTGAGCTGGATGTTGAGATCCTTGAGCCGCCACCAGTTCCCCTTGATATCAGTGTTATTCTTGCCATGCCACGCCCGAAATGCTTTCGCCGTGTATTGAGCTCGATAGTTACGCTGGGAGTCAAGCGATTGGCAATCATTGGCGCATATCGGGTTGAAAAGGGTTATTGGGAAAGCCCCTGCCTGTTGCCGGAATTCTTGCATGAACAAATCGTTCTAGCCTTGGAACAGGCGATGGATACAATCCCGCCAAACGTTACCTTCCATCGTCACTTCAAGCCCTTCATGGAGGATGACTTGCCGCTGCTAGCCAGGGGTGCACGGCGTATTGCGGCGCATCCTGCTGCCCGGGCTCAGGTACCCGCAAGCCTTCCCGGCCCCTTGATGGTCGCGTTCGGCCCGGAAGGGGGATTTACCAGCTATGAGGCTGGCAAGTTGGAAGAATGCGAGTTTGAGTTGGTTAGCTTAGGGCAAAGAATTCTGAGGGTTGAACAAGTTGTTCCATTTCTTCTGGGGCGAGTTATGCAGGCTTGATAACGACGCCTGTGAGTTCGCAGGGCACGAATCCTTTGTTCGGGTGAACTGGTGAAATATTTTGATTATGTCAATTGCAGTTCTTCTGATGTTGCTTTGCTTAATCTCATGTGACGGCACAAGGAAAGTCAAATACGATACTGATAGAAGGATGCAGCTATGAGCTCCCAGGCAATTTTCGGGGCGGGGTGTTTCTGGTGCGTAGAGACGGTTTTCAGGCAGAAGCATGGTGTGTTGATGGTTGAACCGGGCTATTCAGGTGGCCAGGTGAACAATCCCACATATAACCAAGTCTGTGCGGGGGAAACAGGGCATGCAGAAGTCGTCCGCTTAACCTTTGACCCGAAGATTGTCTCTTACGCGGAGTTGCTTGCGCTATTCTGGAACCTGCACGATCCGACCACGCTAAATCGGCAAGGTGCCGATATTGGAACACAGTACCGTTCCGTTATTTTCTGCTGCGACGACGAGCAAATGGCCGAGGCTGAAGCATCCAGACGGGATATGCAGGAATCCGGTCGGTATACCTCATCCATAGTAACTGCAATTGAACCTGCTCGTGATTTTTTTCCTGCGGAAGAGTATCACCGGGACTACTATGCCAGGAACAGGGATGCCCCTTACTGCAAGATGGTGATTGCGCCAAAGCTGCGCAGGCTGAAAAAGGAATTACATCTTTAGTTGCTGAACGGTCGAGAGGCGCCCGCTTTGCATGGGTTGCGTGCTGCTTAAACCAGTTGGAGGATTATCTTTAGCAGACGATAGATCACAATCGCGCCGATTGCCGATGCTGGCAGAGTGATCAGCCACGACATGAAAATACCGCGCACCACGCGCAGGTCTATAGCGGCCACTCCGCGTGCCAACCCCACACCTAATACTGCGCCAACGAGTACAAAGGTTGTGGATATTGGCAGGCCCAGTAGCGAACAGACCAAGACGGTGGTGGCCGTTCCAAACTGAGCGGCGAACCCACGTGTAGGAGTTATTTCTGTAATTTTCCGCCCGACACTTTCAATCACCTTGTGCCCATACATCGCAAGCCCCGCAACGATTCCCAATGCGCCAAGCCCAAGAATCCATAGAGGGACGGGCGCGGCCTTTATGACCGCGCCAGAGAGCGCCTGGCTCACACCCACCAAAGGACCGATAGCATTGGCGACGTCATTCGCCCCATGGGCAAATGACATATAACATGCGGTGAGGATCTGGAGCCATCCAAACCATTGTTCTGCCACATCGGTTTCGGAGCCGTCTTCCGGAAGGTTGACAGGCCTCCGGGTGGATATCATGGCATTGCTGACCAGTCCGGCCAGAAGTGCGGATAGTAAGGCGACACCGGATGAGATCAGCCATTTTGTTGAGAGGCTGAAGCAGTCCGGCAGGAAGCGGAAGAAGAGATCCTTGCAGGCTGAAAGCACGATGATCCCCATCACGAGGCCGGTTCCCAGCGGGACAACAACACGCGCTTGCTTGAGTGGATGATGGCTACGCAGAACATATCGCCGGATTAAGTGATAGGTGATCCATCCAAGAACGCCGCCAACCACGGGAGAAATGAACCAACTCAAGGTAATGCCCGTCATCTTGTGCCATTGGATGGAATCCACGCCGTGGCTGATTACCCCAAAGCCAACGACAGCGCCAATAATAGCGTGGGTTGTTGAAACGGGCTTTCCGAGAGCCGTTGCCAAGTGTAGCCAGAGGGATGCACCGAGAAGTGCAGATAGCATACCTATGGCAAAATCCATCGGGGAATTCACAAAGAATTCCGGGAAAACAATACCCCCTCGAATGGTGTCAGCTACATGGGATCCGCAAAAAAAAGCGCCGCAGAACTCAAATATCGCCGCGAGCAGCAGGGCCTTCTTAAAGGTTAGCGTGCGGGAACCAATGGAAGTTCCAAACGAGTTGGCAACATCATTTGCGCCAATATTCCAAGCCATGTAAAGGCCTGTTGCGATCGCCAAACCATTAATGAGGTAATCTTGCATTGGTAGGCGCAACAAGGGTTGTCATCGTCGCAGAATCATAAGCCTAAGATTCTTTCCGACGTTTTCCGCATGATCGGCAATGCCGGTCAATGCCTGGCAGAGCTTTTCCATCAGAATGATGCTGATAGCGTCGATTTCTGTAGATGCATAGCAAAGGCGTGCGAATTGCCTGCTAATCTTGTCCGATTCCCACTCCATGTGGCAAACAGCCTCAATTTTGTTTAGCACCATTTCGGCTCTAGGGCCCTCAAAAGCCTCCTTCTCGAGTGCAGCAAGAAGTTCGGCCAATTCCAGCAAAACGTTACTGACCTCCTGGACTTTGTCAACCAAGGCCAGGAACTGTGTCTGCAATTCCTGCGGCATTTGTATTGGGCGGAACGTCGCCACAACGGCAAAATCCTCAGCGTCATCCGCCATGCGGTCCAGTTGTCGCACGTAGTTCAGGATATCTTCCCTGTTTACAGAAAGAAAAAACCGTCGTGGCAGGTGCTGGCGGATTTGGTCCTTGATCTGGTCTGCCTCGTACTCTGTTGCAGACATCGTGTGCTGCAATACTTCCAATCTCCGGGTGTCGCAACGGATGACCGCATCTGCAATCGGGCGCAGAAGGCTGATGCAGGCATGAATCTTTCGAGCATGATCCACAAGTTGGGTAAAAGGTGATTCGCCAAGGACGATATCCAGCGCCTTCATAGCAACCCTCCAAGACCAGAGATTCTGTTAGATGAATATGAGCATTGAGATAACTATCAAAGGTCGTGAATGATGTACAATCCTGAAAGAGGAAATGATGGAAATTCATTCTAGTGGAATTTGACGCGCAGGCAGGTGCGGTATAGGATGTCTGACATTGTCGGTTATAAAGCATGGAATTGTTGGTTTTCTGGAGCGGAGGGGTCGTATGAGCAAGGTCCTGATCATAGGGGCAGGTGGTGTTGGTGGCGTTGTTACGCATAAATGCGCGCAAATTCCGGGGGTGTTTTCTCAGATCTGCTTGGCAAGTAGAACGGAAGCAAAGTGTAAGGCGATTGCAGCTCAGATCAAGAGGCGGATTCAGACTGCTTCGCTGGATGCCGATCGACCTGAAAATACAATCCGATTAATCAGGAAATTCAAGCCGGATCTTGTCATCAATGTGGCTCTTCCCTATCAAGATCTTGCCATCATGGATGCATGTCTGGCTACGGGTGTACCCTATCTGGATACGGCTAATTATGAGCCGCCAAACAAGGCAAAGTTCGAGTATAAGTGGCAATGGGCCTACCGAAGCCGTTTTCGGAAGGCTGGGTTGATGGCGTTGTTGGGTTGCGGTTTCGATCCCGGTGTCACGAATATATTTTGTGCGTATGCGCAAAAGCATTATTTCGACGAAATCCACACAGTAGATATCATGGACTGCAACGCGGGTTCTCACGGCAAGGCGTTTGCAACCAACTTCAACCCGGAGATTAACATAAGGGAAATCACCCAGAGGGGTAAGTTCTGGGAGAATTCGCGATGGAAGGAGACGGATCCGCTTTCGGTCCATCAGGCTTTCGATTTTCCGGAAGTGGGGCCGAAGGAAATGTATCTGATGTATCACGAGGAACTCGAGTCACTCGTGAAAAACATCAAGGGATTGAGAAGAATTCGCTTTTGGATGACCTTTGGGCAGCAGTACTTAACGCATTTAAGGGTGCTTGAAAATGTCGGTATGACATCGATAAAACCGGTGATGTACGAAGGAAAAGAAGTTGTGCCGCTGAAATTCCTCAAGGCGGTCTTGCCGGAACCCTCTTCATTGGGCAAGAACTATACGGGGAAAACAAACATTGGTTGCATGATCGAAGGCATTCAGAACAGGCGCCGACGCAGGATTTATATTTACAATGTCTGCGATCATGCCGACTGCTGGAAGGAAGTGAAAGCGCAAGCGATTTCTTACACGACGGGTGTGCCGGCGGTTATTGGGGCTATGATGATGCTTCAAGGGAAATGGCAGGCCCCAGGCGTGTTTAACGTTGAAGAGTTCGACCCGGATCCCTTCATGGCTGAATTAAGCCGGCTTGGGCTGCCCTGGGTTGTGAAGGTGATGCGTCCAGGGCAGTTGATGGTCAAGTAGAACGCTCGTGTTGCATCAAAGGACCGCCCATAATGGCGGCTCCACCATCAACAGCAAGAACTTGCCCTGTAATCTTTGCGGCATTCGGACCTAGCAGGAAAACGACGGCATTTGCAACGGCCTGTTTGTCCTTCTCGGGGTCCCAAGGGATCGGACTTGTGTTCTCCCAGAGTTTTCCAATATGTTCAAACTCGGGGATCTTGCTTGCCGCAGTTGTCGTTACAGGACCGGAAGAAATGGCATTTACACGGATCCGTTCCCGCCCGTGGCGCCGCGCAAGGGCGCGGACCAGGGCTTCCAGTGCCGCCTTGTGTACACCCATCCAGTTATAAAGTGGGTAGACGTGATGTGTGTCGAATGAGAGTGCCACTACGGAGCCACCATCCGGCATATTGCCGGCAGCGTGCTGCGTCACAGTCGCCAGCGATGCACAGCTGATTTGGTACGATTTCAAAACGTCAGGCATTGAGCCGGTGTGAAATTCACGGCCCATGCAGGTCCTTGGGTTTGCATACGCAATAGAGTGTACAACGCCGGCAAGTGGGCCGATTTCCGCAAAGAGGGATGCCACTTGCTGTTCATCGGCAATGTCGCAAAAACGAATGTCCATACGGGATCGTTCGGCTGGAGAAAGCAGCTTGCTGGCGTCAAGATAGCGCTTCTTGACGATTTCATTTTGTACTGAATAGATGACCTTTCCGCCAAGCGCACCAATGGTCCTGCCGATGTAATATGCGAGTGATAGAGGGTCAAGGAGTCCCATTACAAGGTACGATTTTCCTGTCTCGATCATAGAGCATCTCCTTCCTGCATTGATCCGTACGCGTAGGATACCTGTGTCCAAAGTTAAGATCAATTACTGATCGTCACCGGGCGCATTGCGGATGTTCAGTGGTATCTCTTGACGTGATTCGAAAACGATGGGAAAAAGCCTCAGAGAAAGGGGGCAGTAGTTGAACGCACGCTCGTTGATCCATGGGTTGTTGCCGGATGAGCTATCAGCCGGATGTGAAGCCATGGGACACCCTGCATACAGGGCTCGGCAAGTCTGGCATTGGCTGTACATTCGCAGGGCAACCAATTGGGCCATGATGCAGAACCTGCCAGCCTCATTCCGCCGGCAGTTGGAAGCCCGCTATGAATTGGCACCACTGAATACGGTCGCGATTTCCGGGTTGGTTCCCGGTACTCGCAAGATCCTGGCGGAACTGCGGGATGGCGAGCATATCGAGGAGGTTTTGATCCCGTCTGCAGATCGGCGTACCTTGTGTGTTTCCTGCCAAGTTGGTTGCCGGTATGCTTGTGCTTTCTGCGCGAGTGGGAAGTCTGGCTTCTGCAGGAGCCTGGAGGCGGGTGAGATTGTGGGGCAAGTGATGCTTGGATCTTCTGTCTATGGTCAGCGCCCGACCAACATTGTTTACATGGGCATGGGTGAGCCATTTGACAATTATGATGCTGTACTGAAGTCCATCCGCATCATTAACGAAAAGGATGGCCTGAACATCGGTGCCCGGCACATTACGATTAGCACAAGTGGCGTTGTTCCCGGGATTGACCGATTGTCAGGGGAGGGATTGCAGGTGGAGCTTTCCGTCTCTTTGCATGCACCATTGGATGAGTTGCGAGACCGCCTGATGCCCGTCAACCGTGTATATCCCATTGCGAAACTGATGGAAGCCTGCAGTAGGTATGCCGCTGCCACGAAGCGTATCATTACTTTTGAATACACACTTATAAATGGGGTCAATGACTCCCCTGAATTGGCGAACGCGCTAGTGCGCCTGATCCGGAATATGCCTGCCCGTGTCAATCTGATTCCCCTCAGTCCTGTGGATGGTTTCACGGGAGAGACTCCTTCGGAAGAGAGGGTGAGCCGATTTGCCGGTGTTCTCAATAAGGCTGGAATCAATGCAACGGTACGAGTGTCAAAAGGGAGCCGCATCAGTGCCGCTTGCGGGCAACTGAGGAGGCGCTTTTCCGCTAGTGGGCAAAGTGATGCGAAGATGGAACCTCTTGACGGAGGTGAATTGTGAATTTGCAGCATGGGGTCAACTCGCGCGATGTGGCGGCGGAGATTGTCCGACGCTGGATCGAACGCAATGACTTTCCGGATCGCGTAATGGGAAGCGTTCAGTGTGATCGGGCTTTTGTCATGGAGGTGGTCTACGGGACTGTGAAGCGTAAGAGACAGTTAGAGTGGGTGATGAAGAGGTGTTCTCGCCGCTTGCCGTCGCTACCCTTGAGAGCCTATGTGATGGTGGGCCTATATCAGATTGTTGATATGGATTCCGTCGAGCCGTACGCTGCGGTAAATGAAACGGTGACTGCCATTAAGTCCCATTTTCCCCAGGCACAGGCGGACTATGCGAATGCGCTTTTCCGCAGGGCATGCCGCGAGAAAGAGGCACTAAAGGCTGAACTGAGGTTGCAGTCCTTGGGAGTGCAGACCTCTCACCCTGAGGTGCTGATTTCCCGCTGGGTGCGCAAGTTTGGCCAGGAGGGGACGTTGCGTTTGTGCGAATGGAATAATCTGCCTCCGGAGGTTGTCTTGCGAGTCAATGTTTCTCGGATACAGCTGGACGACTTTCTGGAAAGGCTGGCGTCATCGGGAGTCCGTGCCGAACCGCATGGCTTCAGTCCCGGGGCCTTTGTCATTTTGACGCGAGGGGTGGCTCCGATACATATTCCTGGCTACGAGGATGGTTGGTTTAGCGTGCAGGATCCTTCCACAATTATGGCCGTCAACATGCTCGGGCTGAAGCCAAGAGAGAGGGTTCTGGATGCTTGTGCTGCACCCGGGGGAAAACTGATGGCGATGGCGGATTGCATGGGCGGGGGCGAAAGTCTGGTGGCCATGGATGTTCATGAGGATCGGTTAATGTTGTTACGCGAGAATGTCGAGAGGATTGGCCTTGCCGGTGTGCAGGTGGTCCAGGGGGACCTTGCGGCGGGGACTGTGCCTGGCTTGATGGGTCAGGTATTCGACGCCATCCTGCTGGATGTGCCTTGTACAAATACCGGTGTGTTGCGGCGCCGCGCGGATGCTCGCTGGCGCTTTACGGAAGAAGCCATACGGCGGGTGAGTGCAACACAGCATTGCATACTGCAAAATGCAGCTTCTCTGTTGCGCAAGGGAGGGCGGATTGTCTACAGCACCTGCAGTCTTGAGCCTGAAGAGAATGAGGATCAGATCGCCTTATGGTTATCCGGAAATCCGGACTTTGAGCTGCGGCAGCAAAGAAGCCTTTTCCCGCCGGTGGATGGGGTGGATGGGGTTTATGCCGCCCTATTAGTGAAGAGATGATTATTCCCGGTGACTACTGAAGAATCCAAGGGTAGTGCGCAGTCCATCCTGGAGATTCCCACGAGGCACAAAACCTGCTACGCGTAGCTTTTCAACGGATGCCATGGAGTGCTTCACATCTCCGGGGCGTTCAGGCTCATAATGGATTTCTGAACGGGAATTCACCAGTTTGCAGATTGACTGAGCAAGGGAATTGATTGTAATGCGATTGCCATAGGCTACATTAAACACGCCGGTTGCAGTCGAAGACATGGCAAAGAAGGCATTGGCGGCTACAACATCCTTTACATATATAAAGTCCCGGGTTTGTTCCCCGTCGCCATAAATTGTGATTGCTTCATTCCTGACGGCCCTGAGAGCGAATATCGGGACAGCTGCCGCATATTGGCTCTTTGGATCCTGCCTGGGCCCGAAAACGTTGAAATATCTAAGGCATGCAGTCTGAAGCCGGTTTTCGCGGGTGAACATCGAGCAATAGTATTCGCCATCCAACTTGGTGATGGCATAGGGGCTCTTTGGTTCTGGCAGCATTGTTTCTGATTTCGGGGTTGAGGGATTGTCGCCGTAAATGGCGGCTGAGGTGCTGAAAACAAGTTTCCGGACGCCTGCGCGGGACGCTTCCTCCAGAACGAGCAGGGTGCCAGTAGTGTTGATTTCGTTGCATTCGACAGGTTTCTGCATCGACTCCGGCACGCTGATCATGGCGGCCAAGTGAAATACATAATCCACGCCTTCCATCGCACGACGAACGAGGGAGCGATCCATAATAGATCCTCCGATCCATTCATATTCCATGCCATCCAGATTCCTGCGGTTACCGGAGCGAAGGTTGTCGAGTACCCGCACATGGGCAAGCCCTTGAAAATGTTCAACGATGTGACTCCCAATGAACCCCGCTCCTCCTGTGACCAGTACTCTCATAGTGGGCTACTCCGTAGTTGCCAGTTTCCGGACATCAACCTGAATGGCCATTATGGCGAAAATGCAACCGGCATGACAGAAGCTTTTTCATGCTGGAAGTTTAGAAACAGCGCCTGTATGTTCTTCTTATGCTTCAAACATTACGTGTTCGCAACTTTGCTCTTGTGGAAGACATATGCGTCGACTTCCGTTCGGGTCTGAACGTCATTACCGGCGAAACAGGGGCTGGTAAGTCTGTCATTATGGGTGCGCTCGGTATGCTGATGGGGGAGCGTGCCGACAAGTCCCTGATCCGCTCCGGCTCCGAGCAGTGCGTGGTAGAGGCGGTTTTTCAGGTCGGTGATACAAAATGTATCGACGCACTTCTGGATGAAGTGGGATTGCCTCCATGTGATGAAGGGCTGCTCGTCGTCCGCAGGACTATCTCCATCTCCGGAAGTGGGCGCAACATTGTCAACGATGGTGCGGCCACGATCCAGGTGCTGAAAAGGATCGGCGAGATTCTTGTGGATATGCATGGCCCGTACGATCATCAATCGCTTTTCAGGCCTGAGTTCCAGATCGATATTCTCGACGCATTTGGCGGGTTACGCGATTCGCGTGGACAGTATCAAGAGTGTTACCGGAATTGGCGGGCGTTGCAGGTGAAGAGGAAGGCTCTTGAGGGTGAAAGCGATCAGGAAATCGCGCGCCAGATCGAGTTGCTTGCCTATCAAAAGAAGGAAATCGAAGAGGCAGAGCCTAAGGAGGGGGAGGATGCCGCGGTGAGCCAGGAGCAGAACGCCGTTGCCAATGCGCAGCGGATCCTGGAATTAACGGGTGTCGTGCGGAATGCGCTGATGGAGGACGAGCAGTCGGTCTTCACAGGTTTAACCGTTGCACAAAAAGCGCTGGGAGAACTCGCCACATTAATCGAGGCTGCGCAAGTTTGGCGGGATGACGCACGGTTGCTGGCGGTGCAGGTTCAGGAGCTGAATGAAAGCATCGACAAGATCGTGCGAAATATTGAGGGGGAGCCAAGGCGTTTGGAGTGGCTTGAGGAGAGAATGGCAACGTACCACCGGCTGAAGCGAAAGTATGGCGCCACAGTGCCGGAGATTCTCAAATATTTGGCCCATGTTAAACTTCGCCTTGGCGAGTTGGAGAATCGGGGACAACAACTGGTTGCTCTGGATGCCGAGATTGACCGTGTGCAGTCTGAGATGACGAGGAAAGGGGCTGCCCTCGGGAAGGTGAGGCGGCAGGTTGCATCCAGGCTGGCAAAATCAATCACAGTTGAACTGCATCATCTTGGATTTCTCCAGGGGGTCTTTTCCGTCCAGTGTGAAGAGTGCGATGCATCCTTGTTGGGAATGGATAAGCTGGAATTCCTCTTTGCTCCAAACGCGGGGGAACCCGCGCAGCCGCTGCGCAATATCGCATCCAGCGGTGAGATTTCTAGGGTGATGCTTGCCGTCAAGTCGATCTTGGCGGATCACGATCAGATTCCTGTTCTTGTCTTTGATGAGATTGACGCCAATGTCGGAGGGGCTATGGGAACCGCCATCGGCCGGAAGTTGGAGCATATTGGAAAGCGTCATCAAGTGCTCTGCATCACGCATCTGCCGCAAGTGGCGATGTGCGGGAAGGCGCACTACGCGGTGATCAAGGAACTTGTGGTCAATCGCACGAGAACTCGGATCGTGGAACTTAACGGTGAGCAACGCGTCGAGGAAATCGCCCGCATGCTTGGAGGGCGCGACTTGACCAGTGTCACCATTAAACATGCACGGGAAATGTTGGCGGCGCGCTGAGTGACTATTCTGCGTTTCCTACCCCTGGGGATTGGACACGGGAAAGCGTCAGTTCGATGCGTGCCAGCCTCCCGGAGGCTGAACCTGACTGCAGATTGCCCGATTCCAGATTCCATGGCGGATTGTTTGATGCAACCGCCGCCAGGAATCGGAAAACAGTGTCTGCCGGTACGTCCGCAAGCGACAGGGTCAGGCGATTTATTCGCCAGCCGGGAGCCAAAAGGTCTGATGACTCTTTCCAGTTGACGTGGGAGACTCCCGGGAAAAAGGTCCCTGCCATATTCTGAACCGGCGTCATGGGGCCGCGCCACTGTTCATGCATCCTCATGGCTGCTTGAAGACGGTTGCGTTCAGTGCGGAGAGCAGATAGCTGATAGATGTCCCTTGATTTACGATGCCATGTCGACATCTTGGATTTCATTTGCATCAGGCTGATGATGGTGGAAACCGTGCCGATCAGGAAAGCGGAAATTGCGATCAACCAAAGAGCCTGTACTGAGCGCGGCAATGGTTTCATGGGATTCTCGTCATTCGCAAGACAAAGGCAGGCCTGCTTGCCATGGACGGCGCATCTTTCCGTTCCAGGCGCGTAGTCCAGGCTGGTTCTCTTAACGCAACCGACAGACGTTCACAAGCAGCCCAATCGGGGGCCTGGCCGTGGAGTATGACCGAAATGCCATTGAAGGTCATGGATTCAACGTTTGCCCCATTCTGTAAAGCGGAAGAGAGTGCGCGTTGCAGCACATCCGAAAGTGGGGGCTCAAAAGGGGCCAGTAAAGGTGCGTAAATCGTTTTCTGCTCCTCAATGGACCGCTGTGCTGCAAGAAGCTCCTGGCCCGGCGGTGCGAGCTTCGGGTTGCCTACGATAGATTCAGCCAGTTGCCTTGAGACACCTTGCAGTTCAGCCGAGCGCCGATTCTCAGCCCAAATCCAGAAAGCGCTTGAAGTGCAAAGGGCCAATCCCGCCAGCAGTAAAACGACAGCAGTATGCCTGGCGCGACGGCTTGCCTGTAATTTATGCTCTTCAATCTGAAACTTCCCTGACCGCAGATTCAACTGATAGGCATCGCCCATCAGGGCCCTTCGAGCACAAGCGCGGGCCAGAAAGGATTCAGGATCCCGTACTGCCTGAGGTTCACTGATCTGAAGTGAAGAACAAAGATCGGAAAGAAACAGGGGGGTGCAGACTGTAAGGGCGGAAGGTCCGGATCGGAACGCCATCAATGAGCGGGTAGGGGAGGCAAGATAAGGCCTAAGTATTCTTTGCAACATACTCACGTCAGGCGAGTTAACAGAATGAGCTGCGACAAACCGTCCGTTTTGACCAATGCTGATGGTTGTGCGGTTGGAGGCGAAAAAGAATAAGACTGCCGTTACGTTTGCTGACGTTACCTGTGGCTCCTCTTCTATTAACTGGCTCCAGAGGGCAATTCCCTCCTGATCCATAACATGGGGGGAAAATCCTGCTGCAGACAATAAATGAAGTCGAGAGGCGATTTCAGAGTGGCGGGCGCCTGCCACGAGCGCTGAAGTACTCTTGCTATCACGGTTGCCCACAACCGAGACAACCGAATACTCGCACTTGTCGAGCGCGAACGGCAACTGGATATCAAGCAAGGTCGATACTACCCTGATGGCCTTTCGTGGTGCAGCCAAGGGTATGGTGATCCATCGGGTAAAACTCTCGCGCTGGAGCATACAGGAAGCAACGATAGTTTTTCGAGTGGAGTTATCGCTGCTCACTTTCCGGTACGCAATCCGACCATTCCGGGTAAAAGCCTCCACAATAATGGGCGTATTTCCATCGAGGTCTACCCCGTGCGAAGTAATTCGATTCAGAAGGAGTCTTGGTGAATAATTCATGTAGTGCTAGCGGCATATTGTCCAACTCAACACCCTGATCGTACCAGAAGGGTCCAGGACTGCAAACGATTGCAGATCATAGGAGAGTTTGTCTTTGGAGACATTGCACAGGATCCGATACATACGGCCGAAAAGGGGTGCATCCTGGCGATACAGGGGAGGTGGCAGTCGGGCGCGGTCAACTTCCCTGATCCGTATCCTTGTGCTGATTCCTGAAAGGCCGAGAAGTTCGCGGTCGTTGCCTTGATTGGCGTCAAGCCGGTCCGCTTGCTCCAAGGCTGAGAAGACGGCTTCAATCGATGCGATTCGCAATTCCTGACGCACAATCGCTTGGCGGGAATGGCGGATATCGGCTTCAGCCAGGAGCAAGGCATGCAAGGCTGTTCCTGAAAGCAGCGCAGTAACTGTGAGGCTGAGCGGCAGGGCCATGCCGCAAGAGCGGGATTCATCCTCGGTGGCGTTAACAGTGGATTTGCGGAAAAGAAGGATCCAGATAAGAAAACAGGCGATGGCCACCCCAATGTAAGCCGTTCCAATCGTCCGTGAGGTCGGGCTGCCGTTGATCTGTGCCATCCAAAGCATTCCCAAACCGGTTGGAAGACTCAGGCATGCAAAGGTCAAGCTGATGGTACGCAATTTCTTTCGGCTTTTCCGCCTGCTTTGCTTTCTCAAGACAAAATCCCTCTGCACTGTTTAAAAGCTATTACTTTAAAGATTTGCTTAAGTCAAATCCAGCTGTGCAGAACCTGAATCCGCATGGATCGACTTTTTGCTCTGTGCATGAAGGCAAGTTCTCTCTTGAGGAGAAAGGCAAATCTGGCAATATGAGGGTTGGGACAATGTGAAATGAGACTGTAAGGGAGGTCCGGTCATGAGTAGTGGCTATAATGAGGCGGATATTTCAGCTGGGGCGCGTCATGTGCATAGGGCCTTGGCCAGTTTGCAGGAAGAGTTGGAGGCTGTTGACTACTATAATCAAAGAGCGGAGCAGTCCGACGATGATTCCTTGAAAGCCATTCTGATTCACAACCGGAATGAAGAAGTGGAGCATGCCGTAATGTTGTTTGAATGGATTCGACGCGCTATGCCTGTATTTGATGAGGTGATGAAGATATATCTGTTCACAAATCAGCCTATTACAGAAATCGAAGGCCAGCTGGCGGGAAAAAGTAAGAATCCGGGCACACTCGGGATTGGGTCAATGAAGTGACTTAGATCAGGTGAAGGAGGCTTTTTATGAGTGATATACTGCGAAGGGCGATGGCTCCTGTTACGGAGGCAGCATGGGTGGAGATCGACAAGCAAGCAGAAAGGGTGCTGAAAGGGAACCTGTCTGCAAGAAGGCTGGTTGATCTTGTTGGACCGCATGGGTGGGAATTGGCGGCCATCAATCTTGGGAGTGTCAGGGTTGGTGGTGCAGAGCCTATAAAGGGTGTTAGTTGGGGAAGACGGGAAGCGCTGAACCTGATAGAGGTCCGTTCGCCTTTTTCGCTTAAGATCTGGGAGTTGGATAACGTTGCCCGGGGTGCCAAGGCGGTGAACTTGGACCCAATGGCGGCTGCTGCCAGGAAAGTCGCCATGTTTGAGGAGAATGCCATTTACCATGGCTTCGGGGAGGGTGGCATCAAAGGGATTTGTGATTCCGCCGTACACAAGCCTGTGTCACTCGCTGCAGGGGATCCCGACGCTTATGGGGATGCGGTTGAAACAGCTGTATTAGCGATGCAGAAGTCCGGGGTAGGGGGGCCGTATGCACTTGTGCTGGGAACCGATCCTTACTCCGTGGTCAATGTTGGTGACCCCCAAGCCTATCCATTGCGCAAGCAATTGAAGAGCATCGTTGATGGGGGAATATTCTGGAGCCCGGTTCTTCAAGGCGGAGTGGCCTTGTCCCTGCGAGGAGGCGATTTTGAACTGACGGTTGGTTTGGACCTCTCGATAGGATATAAGGGGCATGACAAGGAAAACGTTGAGCTGTACTTCACTGAGTCTTTTGCCTTCCGAGTATTAGAGCCCGCTGCCGCGTGCGAAATCAAGATCAAGTCCTGACATGTATCTGGATTTCTTCCAGCTTCGTGAGTCGCCGTTCAATATCACGCCTGACCCTCACTATCTGTTCATGTCCCGTCAGCATCGTGAGGCCTACCATCACCTGATGTATGGGATACGTGAGAGGAAGGGGTTCATTCAGTTGACGGGGGAGGTTGGTTCCGGGAAGACGACTTTATGCCGTGCTGTGCTGGCTGAGCTTGGTACGTCTGTCAAGACGGCGCTGATTCTCAACCCCTGCCTTACAGAAGTGCAGTTATTGCGGGCCATCCTGCATGATTTTGGCCTTTCGACCGGTCGGCATGACATGCTTCGGCTGGTTGAAACGCTGAATTCATTCCTCTTGGATAAGATGGAGAAAGGTGAGAATGTTGCGTTGCTCATTGATGAAGCCCAGAATCTTTCCATGAAACTCATGGAGCAGGTTCGCTTGTTGTCGAATTTGGAGACGACTCGTCACAAGCTTATACAAATTGTACTTGTGGGACAGCCGGAGCTGAATCAGAAACTTTCAGACGTTTCATTGCGACAGCTGAGGCAGCGTATTACAGTTCGTGCATCACTGGGACCATTGGATGAAGCGGAACTGCAACTTTACGTAAATCATCGGCTTGAAATGGCGGGTGCAGAGGGCCGCATCTCGTTCGAGCCGAAGGCATTGCGATTGGCCTACCGCTACTCTGGCGGCATACCGAGGCTTGTGAATGCTGTTTGTGACAATGCCCTGCTTGCAGGGTATGTGACCGGTAAGTGGAACATTGATGCCGACTGCATGAAGCGAGCGATTGCGCAACTGGATGGGAACGGTTAGATTACTGACAGAGGAGCCGCGAAGCTGCATGTCTTGAACGGCGCTGCAAGATGTCATGATCAAGGCAGTTCATTTGATTGCCATTGTTTTTTTCGCTGTATGTTTTACCGGCGAGGCAGCGGATCGTATGGCTGTCAGAGTCGGCCTGTTGCAGCAGGAGCCGCTGGTTATCCTCTCTCGGGACGGCAAGACGGTTGAAGGCATCATCCCTGAAGTCCTTTCCAGCATAGCATCTGTCAAAGGATGGAAACTGGAGTTCGTTCCAGGAAGCCTTTCGGAACTGCTGCGAGGTCTGGAAAGCGGCGCACTCGATCTTGCTGCGCCAATACCTTACCCTTCTGCAGTAACCGGCGCTCGCATGGACCTGTTGAAGGCTGGAGTCGCTGCATCCTGGGGAATCTTGTATGTCTCGAGAGGGTCTCAGATCCAGATGCCGAGGGATCTTTCGAATAGAAACATCGCGGTGGTTCGGGGAGACCCTCACTACGGGAACCTTAAACAGTTGCTGTCGGTTACGGGTGTCCGATGTGAGTTCATTGAGATGCAAAGATACGAGCAAGTGCTTGAGGCAATCCAGCGCAGGCAGGTCGATGGGGGGCTTGTTGATGCCCTCTATGGGAGCCGTTTTGCGCCAAGCTACAAGGTTCGGACAACCCCTGTTGTAACGTCAACGGTTGAGTTCCGCTTTGCAGCACCAGTAAATCGAAGTGGGCCCGTAGTCGAGTCGTTAGACCATTGGATACGGGTTTACCGGATGACGCCGGACTCGCCTTATCACAAGTCTCTTGCCCGCTGGACGACTCCCTCTCGCCCCTACAGAATGGCGTTTCTTGCCCTTGTCCTGTTAGCGGCGGTTGTGGGGTTGGTGGCAGCTATCCTGGGCGTTCATCGCGTTCGGAGTGCCAATATAAAGCAGGCTGAACGGCTGGAGGCGAAGAATCGCCAGCTTGAGCGCAATCTGGAGGAGCAAGACCAGCGGGAGAAAAGCCTGGGAGTGTGGCGGGACTGGTATCGGAGTCTTTTTAACCGGTCACATGATGCAATCATGGTCTATGGGCTGGATCAGGATAGTCAAGCCGGGAAGTTTGTTGAAGCCAATGATACTGCATGTGCTGTACTCGGATATTCTCGCGAGGAGTTGTTGGCGATCACACCCCGGGATATTGAAGTTGGAGGTGCCGGTGGTCGGCCTTTGCATGAAAATCTGGTTCAAACACGGCGGGGTCAGAATCCTTCGGATGAAGTGCTCGTCGAAAGAGTCTTTCGCTCGAAGGCTGGACGGGAATTCCCCGTAGAGGTCACCGTTAGGAAGCTGACTTTCGAAGGGCAGCCGGTGATCATGTGTGCCGCACATGATATTACGCAGCGACAAAATGCATTGAGGGCGTTAAGGGAAAGTGAACGTCGTTTTCAGGACTTTTTCGCTCGTTCGCCGATCGGCGTAGCGATATACAATGCAGAGCAGGAACTGACGGATGTTAATCAATCTGCCTTGGCCATGTTCGGCATGAGTGATCGGAACCAGTTCGCGAGGTTGGATCTGCTTCACGCGCCGGATTTCACCGAAGAATTCCGTAAGGAACTGATGAAGGGGGGCACGATACGGTTCCAATGGGACTTTAATTGTGACGAAGAGCCGCGCAAAGGCAATCTCGCCTTGCTCCGATCGGGGACTTGTCGTTTTGATGTGTTCGCGACCAATCTTGGGCTGGATCAGAGTTACAACCCAAAGGGTTTTCTGCTTCAGATTCAGGACGTCACAGAGCGGCATCGCGCTGAAGAAGCGTTGCGGCAGAACGAGCGCATCCTTCGGCAAGCTCAAAAGATGGAGGCTATCGGGACTCTTGCGGGGGGGATCGCCCATGATTTCAACAATATACTCACACCGATTATTGGCTACGCTGAAATGGGAATGCTGGATGCACCAGCCGATTCCTCGGCAAAGACCATCCTGAACGAGATTCTCAAGGGGAGTCATAGGGCGCGTGACCTTGTTCGGCAGATACTGGCATTTAGCCGCCAGACCGATAATGAGGCCAAGCCCGTGCGTCTTGGGGAGATTGTTTCTGAAGTGCGGGCCTTGCTCAGGGGGTCGGTCCCGAAAAATGTGGAATTGCGGTGTGATGACGGTGGCGGGAAAGACATTGTTCTCGCCAATCCGACCCAGTTGCACCAAGTTGTCATGAACCTGTGTGCGAATGCCTTGCATGCCATGCATGACAAAGGGGGCGTCTTGGATCTGGCGATAGAGTCGGTGGAGGTGACAAAGCGTACTAAGGGGCCATTATCACGTTTGCGTCCAGGGTGTTACGTTGACCTGACGGTTCGCGATACAGGCACTGGCATGGACAAGAAGACGCAAGAGAGGATCTTTGAGCCTTTCTATACTACAAAGCGTAGTGGTGAGGGCACTGGCATGGGACTTGCAGTTGTGCATGGGATCGTAACATCGTTGAACGGAACGATTCACGTGGACAGTGAGTTGGGAAAAGGGTCGACATTTCATATTATCCTGCCGGTGGTTGCACAGTCGATGGAGCAGGTGCCGAAGCAAGGCGCTTCGCTTCCCAGAGGTGTTGGAACGGTATTGTTTGTGGATGATGAAGGTGACATTGTCGCGATGGTCCAGCAGATGTTGGTCAGTCTTGGATACTCGCCGGTTGTGTGCCGGAGCAGTTCTGAAGCGATAGCAGCCTTCCGAGAGAATCCCAAGCGCTTCGATCTGGTTATAACCGATCAAATGATGCCTGATATGACAGGCAATGAATTGGCGCGGGAGATAAGGAAGATCAGGCGCGATATTCCAGTCATACTGTGTACGGGATTCAGCAAGACTGTTCCGCGAGCTGAACTTGAGGAGTGCGGCGTTCAGGAGGTGCTTATGAAGCCTATACTCTTGCGTCAAATGGCGGATGCAATTCAACGTGTCCTGAAGGACAAACGGCCGACTGGTGCATGAAGAGCGGCTTCTCCTTATAGCCAACGCCCTCCCCGGCTACCGGTAAGTGTGCCGTTCTGGATCTGGACGACTCCGTTAACGAGGAGCTCAGTAACGCCTTCTGATAGCTGGTGCGGTGATCCATATGAGGCCGGGGCACGCAGGTGTGCAGGGTCGAGGATGGCGATATCCGCCTTGGCGCCACGGCGAATGACCCCACGATCCTCAAGGTTGAATTGGGCTGCCGGCAAAGAAGTCATTTTCCTGACGGCTTCAGTGACCGGAACCGTTCTTCCCTCCAGGGATGCCTTCAAAAAAAGAGTAAAGCTACCGTAGGCGCGAGGGTGGGGGAAGTCCTGGCTCAGAGGTCCCCAGGGGGCTCGCAGGGACGCGTCTGTGCCGAGCATGACCCAGGGGAGCGACAGGATCCGCCACATATTTTCCTCGCTCATGCCATGGAAGAAGGCGGTGGTTGATAATTGGTCCGTTTCGATAAGATGAAGCGCTGCATCAATGGGATCCAGGGAAAGTGCGGCGGACACTTCAGTCAGTAGAAGGCCACGGAAGCGGCAATTCTGGCGTGTGGTTGATCCGATTGTGATGGAGGACCAGGAGTCCGGATCCCTGGATTCGAGAATCTCCTGGCGTATGCGCGCACGTGTTTGGTTGTCCCGTAGCCTATGAAGTTCCGCTTCACGTCCACCTTCTGTGGCCCAAACAGGGAGGATTACGTCAAGCTCGGTGCAGGATGCCGTATAGGGATAACGATCTGCCGCCACCTGGATTCCCTCGCATTGTACAGACTCCAGCATTTCAATAGCCGTCTCAATCAGGTGCCAGTTTGCTTTTCCGGAAGTCTTCAGATGTGATACTTGGAGTCGCACTCCCGTGGATCTTGCAACCCGTATCGTTTCACTCAGGGATTCAAGCAGGTTGCGGCCCTCGCTGCGCATATGGGATGCATAAATGCCATTCTGCCTGGCCACGGCTGTCGCCAGGGCGTGGATCTCCTGTTCTGTGGCATACATGCCGGGTGGGTAGATGAGCCCGGAGCTTAATCCTCTGGCGCCCGCTTCCATGCTGACCTCAAGCCGTTCAATCATCAAGGCAAGTTCCTCTGCTGAGGCTGTGCGCCCCTCATAGCCGATGACGCCGGCGCGCAGGATGTTATGTCCGACTAGAGCCGCCACATTAATGCCCGGAGACACAGACTCAACAATACGACGATACTCCGCCATGCTGTTCCAGCATCCTGGATATTCGAAGGTCTCCCAGTCAGAAGGCAGTCGGGCATTCCCGTGCCTCGGAGCTGCAGAGGCTCCGCAGTTGCCGATAACTTCCGTAGTTATTCCCTGAAAAACCTTGCTGGCGGCTGAAGGCTCAAGGAGAACATATGTGTCCGAATGGGAGTGTACATCGATGAAACCGGGGCATACGAATCGTCCATCAGCCCGGATAACCTTCTTCGCGCTCTCTTCTGGAATAAAGGGTTGAATGTCCGCGATCCGGTCTCCGGCTACAGCCACGTCAGCCTGTTGGATTGAGCGGCCTGTTCCATCGATCAACCTACCCCCGCTGATGACGACGTCCAACATCGGATTTTTCAACTTGCGGGAGGTGTTGCCACAAGAGGCGTGTCCGCATCGCTGCGGCTGGCTGCAAGCAGAACCATGATCTCATGCTGGACGGTCTCGATTTCGGCAAGCTGCAATTGCGGGTCAATAATGGCGAATGTCTCGCCTGTCCGCTTGTGTTCATACACGACAAGCCTTTGGCCGGATTCTGTTTGCTGGACTTCCCTCTCAACGAAGACCCTTTGTCGTTCCAGCATGACAGCGAGAATATAGATGACATTCCGCCGGGATGAACCACCTTTTTCGATCAGGTTGCGCAGCAACTCCTCCGCGGTTTCCTTCCGCACTCGATGATCGGGTTCAGCCGGAGGCGTATGGAATACGCCTTTCCATGAGCTATAGCCGCGCTGACCGGCATGGGGTTTGTCCCAGCAGGACTCACAAAAGTCCCCCCGTGTATAGCCGTCCATTTCAAACGTGAGGCGCGTGTTGTATGTCTGCCCGTCTGTGAAGGCTGCTGAACATGCTGAACACTGCGTTGCACGCGGCCGGATATTCCATTCCTGTGCCATTTGGAATTCCAAGCTCCTTATGGGGCAGTCTGCTTCTTTTGCTCCTTTACGAGGTCGTTGGCTTTGAGAATCTGATGCACCAATTTAGAGTTCTCGGGCAGGCCTTCCTCACGCTGAATCTGGGTGGGATTGGCCATCGCGACTGTCACGAAAATGATGGTCTCACTCTGGCTGCTCTGCTTGTGGGTGTGAGAGAACAGGTATTTCCCGATGAGCGGAATATCGCCCAGCAAAGGTATCTTTTTCGTGATTTCGCGTTCGTCGGTTTCCGTTAGCCCGCCTATGGCTGCCGTCTTGCCGCTTTCCAAGCTAAACACTGTCTTAATGGTCTTTGTAGACTCGACAGGGAATGTGTTGTTGTCCGGAGCAATCTTGTCGCGTACAAACCTGCTGAGCCTGGGGTTGATGCGGACTGTGATGTTGCTGTCATTGTTGATTGTGGGGGTGACGTCCACGGAAATGCCGAACTCGAAATACGGACGATCTTCATCCAGCGCATATGTGGTTGTGTTTGCCTGGCCTTGCTGCCCGGCTGTTACGGTCCCCTTAATGTTGGGTTCGTTTTCGCCGATGTGAATCGTTGCTGTTTCCTCGTTTGCAACCACGATTTTTGGGTTCGAGACAATGCTGACTCCGTTCATCTGCTTCAGCGCGCTGAGGATGATCGCAAAATCGTCAGCCGACAGGACTGCAGTGCGGATATCGGTCACGGACTTTGTGAATGAATCCTCAATGTTCCTGTTGGCAGAAACTGACTGATTGATGGTGTCTGCAACAGAACGCGTAGGGGTCTTGACTTCGCTTGTGACAAAGTTTCCCGACCCTGGCGGCTGCTCCTCGGTGACGGATGTGGTTTCGTCATAGAGTGCACCGCTGCTGTCATATCGGTTGTTTATTACGTCATTGCGAGAACGGGAATCCGTCCGAGTCAGAGTGTCCGAATTCTTTTCGACCTTGTTGCGTGTCTCCTGAATTCCCCATTCCATATCCTTGACTCCGATGCTATAGCCTTCCAGTACCTGCCAGTTGATTCCCAGATCTTTGATGGCTTGATCCGTCAACTCGAGGAACTTAGCCTCGATATAGACCTGTTTGCGCGGCAAATCGATCTCCTTGACCACCTTGCGGATCTCGTTCATGTTAGCAGCGCTGGTGCGGACGATTAACGCGTTGGCGTTAGCAAACGGCGCTACAGTTCCGCCTTTATCCACCATGGACACGACGATGCTCATTACATTGGAAACGGAAGCGTAATTCAGGAAGATGGATTGAGCGACAAGAGGTTCTGCGGCGCCGGCTGGCTTTGAAATGACGCTGTATATGCCTGAACCGGGAATCTTTTCGAAAATGGCCAGATTGTACATATCCAGAATAGAGGAGAGAGCCGGTTTCCATTCGACATCCTGCAGGTTAACTGTGACTTTGCCCTGCAAATTCGTTGAGGTGGCAATGATGTTGGCGCCGGAGATACGTGTGAACATCCGGACAACGTCCTGCAGGGGGACATCATCCAAAGACACAGAAATAAGGTTTTCCTTGGATGATGAGACTGTTGTGGGAAGCGGGACCAGTTCGGTCGTATTGTTCGTTTGAGCAGATTCCGCATGTGCCACGTTTCCGGTCCCGGGAGTTGTCTCCGCGCCTGAGGTGGACGGCGGGGGTGTGACCTCGGTTGCGTTAACGCTTTCTACGGTGCCTGAAAAGTTCAATTCGCCAGTCGTTGGTGCCTGGGCCAGGGCAATAGGTTTCGCAGCCCGACTCAGGGACGCAAACTCAACTTCTGGCGTGATTGGCTGACTGGCGTATATGTCTTGGCCTGCGATAAATGCGACAGCCATGCTCAAGAACAATGCGACGATACTATTCCTTTTCATAGTTCTCTCTCCTAACGAATTTTCCCTCAGCGCTTCTCACCATCAGTATGCAATTACCCGATAAAAGCGCGTGGTTACGCTCCCGATCGTGTAATCCGTGCAATTCGTAACCGAATCCTGTCCTGCAATGTCGGAAAAACCCGACAGTGGCTGCCAAGGATCACCAAGAGTATTGGCATATTCAATGGCATAAAACCAGCCGAAAGCCGCGAACCAGCTGATTGTAAAGCTGAAACTGGGGCCGGGGTTAAGCACACCAGAGAAAGAGACAACCTTGTTGGTTTCGACACCGGGTATCGCAGGGAGCATCAGAATACGGTTATTGCCCGTATCCGCAACGCAAAGGAAACCGCGGGGATCCCAAGCCACGTCCTCGGCTTGTTGCAGAACATTACTGGAAAGCAATGTCGTCCACAGTCCGTTTGTGGGGGACATGCAAACCTTGCTGTTTTCAATATCCGCGACATACAGATTCGTGGACCCCATTGTCATCCCGGCAGGCCTTCTGAGTTGGCCCATGGACGGAAGGCTGCTGCCCAGTAGCGCGAGCAGGCTTCCGGATTTGTCGAATTTCTGGATTCGACTGGAGCCGTTTGTCTGAATGCCATCATCCGACACATATAAGTTGTCCAGGGCATCCACATACAGTCCGCGCGGATTCCGCACACGGCCTGCGGTCGTGCCCGCCGTAATGAAGGCCGACCAGTTGCCGTTTGTTGAGCGCTTCTGAACACGGTTGTTGTACAAATCGGCAACATAGATGTTTCCGATTGAATCTACCGCGATGTCCGCCGGTCCGATGAAAGATCCGACGTTGGTGCCATACGATCCGGAGGCTTGCCATTGCCCGTTGGTAGCTCTTCGGATCTGAATGCGGTGATTGCCGGAGTCGGCTACATACACATCACCGGAGGGGGTCAGCGTAATGCCAGACGGAGTGATAAACTGGCCGACATTGGTGCCCCATTGCCCCCAGATTGTCCAAGCCCTTGACAGGGGGTCATACCACTGGATCCGATTGTTCCCCGTGTCGGTTACATACATCCGGTGTAGAGAGTCAATGATCACGCTACGTGGTCCGACAAACTGGCCGGCTCCTGAACCTGCTTCCCCGCCGTACGTATCCATCCGATAATACCGACCAACGACAGTTGTGAGATTCTGGTCAGAAACCGTGGCGGTAATAGATCCGGGGGACAACCAATCCGGCAGATCGGTAAAAGCCACTTCATATGTACCTGCCGGCAATTCGATAAACGTTCCGCTATTGGTCCAGTTGCCGCCACTCAACTGCCACATGGCGCCTTCGCTAATGGCTTCCGCAGGGTCAATTTCCACGTAGAGTCCGGTAACGCGGAGATAAGCGCCGGTAAGGCTTACGACGTTTTCGTTCGTCAACGTAAGGCTTACACTGGCAGGAGTATTCCACATTGGGATGGCGCGAAACTCAACGGAGTGAGTTGTCAGGGAGAGGTTGCCTATCGTATCTCCGCTGTTCATCCACGTGCCGTTATCAATTCGCCATTGTGCGCCATCGGCTATCGCGTCTGTCGGGGAAAGGATTGTATTCACCGATCCGTACATGACGCTGTAGACGCGTGTAATGGGCAGGGACTGACCGGCAGACAGTACAACGGTTTCCAGCGGAGGTTCAACCCAGCCCGCGACATCTGCGAATTCCAGTGTATGTGCGCCGGGATTCAGGTTTGAAACCGTTGATCCACTTTCCTGCCAGGTGCCGCCATCCACGCGCCATGCGGCCTGACCCGTGGCACGTACGTCCAGTGGCTCAATGCTGACCGTCATCGAAGCCTTTTGCTGGTAAATGCGCGAAAGGGTGGTGGATAGGCCGTTCGTCAAGACGATGGTTTCTGAAGAAGGTTCAAGCCATCCCAGAACGGACTTGAAGATCAGGGTGTGCTCTCCTGACGTTAATCCTTGCAGGGTGCTCCCGCTGTCCTGCCAGACGCCGCCATCGAGAGCCCACTGGGCTCCGGCTGTCTTGGCTTGCTCAGGGGAAAGGATGACTCGCAAGGAGGGCGGGGGAACGATCGCGCCAGGCGTTACAATAGCCGCGCTGCCATGCTGCCGTGCGGCGTGGCGCCACTGCTGGTTCCAGTCGGTATTGAAGGTGTAGTCCTGAAGACCGCCTGGCTGGTGATATTCGCCAAATGCAAATGTGTTCGTGATGGCTTCCCCGTCGTCAAAACGGAAATAGTGCGCCAGGGACGTTAATTCTGAAGCAGGGACGACCTTGCTCATGCCTTCTTGAATTTCGTTGTCTTCGCGTACCGTGGCCCAGATCCTGATCTCGTCCAGGCTTCCGGAAAATCCCTCGCCAATACGGAGAAACGTTTCTCCACCCATCCCGCTGACCGGCGGTGCATCGTAGAAAGTGTTGGTCGTGCCCGATACACCACCATTCGTGTAGAGCTTGAGCTCAGCCGCAAGGCTGTTGTAGCGAGCTGCTACATGTGTCCAACCGCCGGCAGGAATGTCCCCTGATTTCAAAATGAACCGGCGGCCGTCGGGCCAGACGTAACCCGCATATAGTTGCAGAGAGCTCCCATTCGTCTCAAGGCCCATGACATAGGTCATGGCAGTCTCGTTCGACATGGTTTGTACCGTGCGCCGCAGGATCGTGCCGTCTCCGTCAGTCACGTTGACGGGATTGATCCATGCTTCAAGCGTCCAGTCAGTCAACGACTGGCGGCTTGACAGTGGAACTGAAAGGTAATCATCCGCGTTACCGCCGAGTGTAATTGCCCTCGAAACGGATGGATCGTTCGGCTCTGCAGGACTGGAGCCGCTGCCCTGCTCTTCGTTGTCGGTGGAGCCATCGTCATCCGTGTCGGCCATATCCGGCCGGCTCTGCAATTGCTGTTCGGTGATGTTCAGGACCCTGTCTGAATCGCGATCTTCCTGACTGTCCGGGATTCCGTCACCATCCGAGTCTGCAAACTGGGGATTCGTGCCGGCCCAATACTCATACAGATTCCGCAGTCCATCCTTGTCTGGATCCCCGTTGGGCCCACCGGGACCATCCTTGGCTCCGGAGGACGTTTCACCTCTGGAACCATCGTCCCACGGGTCCAGATGCCAGCACATTTCCCACGCGTCAGGCATGCCATCGCCGTCAGCATCATCCGCGCCGCGTTTGTCGGTGCCGTAGAGCGGTGGGGTGTCTGTTGTTACCCAGGAGAACCCATTGGTCGGCAGTGCATACCCATGATCGCCGAAAAGGAACTCCTCGAAAGTAGAGCCAATCAGGCCGGATTTCGCCCTGCGGGCGAAGTCTTCGGCCGTTGCGCCGCCGTCGTCGAACCGGTAGTAAGCCAAGAGGCTGCTGCACGAAAATGCTCCATCGTTGTCCTTGTCATTCCATAGGATGTTGTTGGCCAAAGTGCCGCTAATGCCTTCCTTGAGCGTGTTGTCGGAGGCCAGCAGGACGTCGATCGCAGCGTTGTATTGCAGATCTCCATTGTCGATCCAGAAGTTGCCGTCTTTCTGGCAGACATTGGGCAAGGCGGTTCCGGGCTCACCATCGAACAGCGACCCTCCGTTGACGACTATGGTGTCGGAGTGGGAGTAGAACTGTTCAGACCCGGTATTGATCCAGACGTCATCGCCATTGCGGTAAGGCGGCAGGCTGGATGCAAAAGCTGCAATTTGTTCGGAGGAGCGGGCAACACCCCAAATGCGTACTTCGTCCAGCATTAGCTGCCCGGCGAAAGAGGCGTTCGGAGACACTGCCACGGCAAGCGAATTGGTTGCAGGGAACATGAAACGTGAGAAGGACTCCCCAACGGATGGGGTCGACATATGCAGCAAGCCGTTGACATAAAGCCCCAGACTGTTTTTCTTGTGGGACCAGACGGCTGCCAGATGAATCCACTCGTTTGTCGGCAGGGAATTCGCCTGGACAGTCTTGAGTGTGCCACCCTCCAGGTGACAGGAAGCTCTGGGGATGTTGTTAGACAACGCCAAGCGGTAAACGGTGCGTGACTTTGTCCCCGCCATTGTTTGGAAATTAAAGAGGTCGCCAGTCAAGTTTGTAGAGAGCAGTTTGACGTAACATTCCACCGTCCAATCACGTCTTTGAAGGTCTTCCCTGACTCCGGCGGGGATCATGCCGGAGCCAAGTTCAGGTTCCGGGTCGGGGATGGGGATTCCATTGGAAGATGTGATGAGGACAGATTTCGGTATGAAGGGGTCACAGGAATGCACCGGGCTGGATATGGGAGAACTGGAGGTTGGGCTCATCTCCTCGATGTCAGAAAGCCCATCATCATCGGAATCGAATCCGCTGTCCGTTCCGAGACTTGTGGTCGGCCTTGCGCTGCCCATCGTCTCGTAGCGGTTAATCCCTTTTCCTGCCCGAGGACTTGTTACCGCGCTGACCAGTATGTTTGAGGGGTACCAGCGCCAACTATACGTTGAGTCAGGCCTGTGGTTGTACTGATAAGGATTGGTTTCATCACCCGTTCCATTAATGGAGGGATCTGTTGCAAAACGATACCCATCCTGCCCGAAGTACTCCTCGATATTGAGAAGGTCATCGCCGTCCGGATCGCCGAAAGGCCCATCATCCCATGATCCTCCCATGCCGTCATCGCGCGGATCAAGGTTGAACTCGACTTCCCAGCCGTCGGGCAGCCAATCCTCGTCGGTGTCGTGGCCCGGCGGAATATCCTCGCTCACAGCCAAGTATCCCGTTCCTTCGGTTGGGTCCGTCCACTCGTGGTTGCGAAGAGCATTCCTGTTGGCCGTTGTGCTAAGCACAGTTGCCGGGTTAAGGCCAAGATTGATGTCGGTGCCGGTAAAACTCATGAGACAAATGCGACGTTGAACATTGCCACGGTCGAAATACGAAAGCATGGAGAAGGGGAATCGGTCTTGCCAAACCCATTTGTCGCCATTCGCCGCGCCTTCCTGGAACTCGGCCAGGAGGCATTGCTCGCGGTAGTTGCTAAGGCCGTCCAGATCAGGATCGGCCACCGCCACAGTCGTGTTGATGTTCGTGCTGGATGGGAAGGACGTCAGCGGTCCGGACTTCGGGTCCAAGCCCGAGGCCGGATCGTACCAAGCTGCCTCGAAACTGTCTATCAGGAGGTCAAAGTCGGTGTCGATGTCGAGCGGGTTGAGATCGTCCGTTGTATAGCTGATGCCTTGCCCGGCATAGACCCCATTCAGGTAAAGACCGGCCGTCATAGGCGCATATCCGTCAACACCGCAATATTCCTGCCAGTTTGAAAGGCCATCTCCGTCGATGTCGACAGTCTGGTTGGATTGACAAGGATCAGTGCCGATCCCATAGGTTTCCGAGAAGTACTTTACCTCCCAGCCGTCATCCATGCCATCGCCATCTGTGTCCCAATTTGCCGGGTTCAAATACTTGAATCCGGGAACTCTAATGCTGAAGATGGCTTCCGCCTCATTGTTGATTCCATCCTTGTCGGGATCATCGGTCCCGGTCTGGCTCAGCGGATCAGGGCTATATCGAAACCAATGACTCTCCCACCAGTCGGGCAGTTTGTCGGTGTCATTGTCATCGGAAATAGAGATGGTTAGATTCATCACGCTGGCGCCGTCGATTTGTACGCTGGCTTCTCCGTAGGGTTCTCCCAGGTCATATAATCCGTTGGTGTTTCCGTCGACCCAGGCAACCAGCACATACGAATCGTTTGTTACGGTGGCCCCATAGGGATACGGGCCATAGGGTAAAGGCAAGAAGGTGGCGTTGGTTAGGATGGTTGAGGCAACGGGGGTGCCAAATCTGCCTGTCGTGCCGACCCACATGCCAAGCATAAGCAGGCCCTGGCCATTGCCATCGCCCGGCGGCCCCTCAAGGCTGTCCTGCCAGGTTGAGCCATTTTGCACATATCCGGAAATGCCATAGGTTTGAGACCAGGCGGGCGAGGCCAAGCAAAGGCAAAGTGCCAAGGCCAGACCTGCCGAAAAAGATACTCGTAAATTTGCCTTGTTCACAGTTGCTCTCCTTCACGCCATTTGTTCGACTTAAGGTTGGCTCAAGATCAGGCTGACACTGGTCCCGTTTCCATCTGTGACTGTTACGGCATTGTCGCCCGCATCGTACCTGCGGTAGACGACGCTGGTGCCGGTGTTCCCGGAGGGGAAATCGCCGCGCAATGAGTCGGCTACCGTCCACACATAAGGAGGTGTTCCGCCGGAGACGGTCAGAACCGAGAGATTGCCATCCGTCGAAATTGTCTGAGGTTCAGCTGTGATGGTCATTTCGAGTTCAACGGAATCGCCGATGCTAATATAAGCGATGGCGGCGTTGCCGGAACGGTCATATACAACGACTTCATTATTTGCAACGGTCTGCGCCACATACACGGCCTGAGCACTGCCGCTAGGGGTGATGGTGCCGGCAGTAGAGCTGGAGACATCCCAAGTATATCCCCCGCCTCCTCCGCTGGCACGGAAAACGACACGGCTTCCGACTGTGCTGATGGATGCCGAAGACGGACTGACGCTGACGATCTTTGTTGCGGAGGCCCGAGGGTCGTTGACGAAGGGGTGGCTTTCAAAATAGTTGTCGAGCTCACTGGTCGAGGGGTCGTCGCAACCTCCACTCAGGAGACTCAATGCCAGAAGACCAACGATACTCAACACATTCCACTTGCACTGTTTCTTCATGTTTTTTTCTCCGTTAAGAAAACAAGGGGCACAACAGACAACATTCTCCCATTTCGCCTTAAGGCGCCAAGACTCCACACTGCCATCCAACATCATATGCAAGGACGATTGAAAAGGCTCCCCCTATTCGGGGCGCACTTCCAGTTTAGAAAGGGAAATTCCTTCAGGGCCAATGGATGTAACCCTCCAGCGATAAACGCGAGACATATACGTCGCGGATACGGAATCGCCGACTTCCACGACCTTGCCTCCGATTACAGCCAAGTAATTGGCTGTATTGGTTTGTTTGTCGCGGCCAATAAGGCTGATGCCGCGAATATCAAGATTTTTCCGTGCGGCTTCCCAGTTGATAGGAACTGGTTTTTCCTCGCTTACCGCAGTTTTCACGGACCCTGTATTTGTTGTTGCGGCTGTGACAATCGGTTTCGGCGTGTAGCCAACGGGCCAGAAAGGGTCTCGCTTAAGGTCTGCGGTGGTGCTGGATGGCAAATCGCTGTGGGTCTGTGATGCTGTGGTTGCCGGTTCTTGCACCCCGGATGGATCTGTGGATTGGGGCTCATTTTCTGGCGGGGCGAGGGGAGGTGGTAAACCTGGACCCCCAACAGGCGAGGGAATAGGAATGGGAAGACTCTGGCCAATCAGAATGGCGGGGCATGCAAGGCAACCGATCAGTACCAGTCTAGCAGTTTTCAGGGATGTGTATCTCATGACTTGCCTCCCCGGCCGGCTGGTGGAGGGGGTTCCTTTGAGAAATCCGTCTCAATCGGCCATTCAATACGCATCACCAGTCGATGACGTTCAGGATTCTCCGTCTGACCTGTGAGGCGTATATCGGAGATGCAAAGATAGGGATTCAACTCTTCGAGTTTGTTCATGAACGAGGTGGCTTGCTCGTAGGATACGGTAGCGGTGACCTGGACCGCATACGACTTGAAATTCCGTACCGCGGTGTCTTTCTTCCCGGCCCGGGGCAACTCGCGGATCCCGATTTCCGTAATCTCGTCCAACTTGATGCTGCACAAGCGTGCTTGTGTTTCGAGGGTTTCCGAGACGCCAACAAGATAGGACCCCAGAATAGGCCGCAGGACATTGGCTTCAATAATCTTGTCAAGTTCCGCAGTGACCGAATCAAACTCCGTCTTGATGTTTGGCGCAAAATTCAATTCTCGCTGCGCCTTTTCCAGTTTCTCCTGCTTTTGCCGAAGTGTCTCCCGAAGTTTTTGCTTGGATGCCAAATAGGGGGATATGACAAGCTGGACGATGGCATATAATACCGCCACGAAGCCTATCCCGATCAGTACGAATACCTGTATGCGATCCTTTTTGTTTTCAGGCAATTTCATTCGAAGGACCTCGGGTTGTACTTGCAGACAATCTCAAAAATGCGATCGGTCTTAGTGATGGGGTCCTGACGGAATGCGCCGGATGGGATGTTGACCGACTCCACAAACTTGTCAAATGGCGGCTGCTTGAAAAGAGCCTCTTGAAACCCACTGACATTGACTTCGGAGCGTGCACTGCCTGTCCTGCCGGAAATCCGGAGATCGAAAAAGCGGGCGGGTATGTTATTGGACAGCATCAGGTTGTCCTGACTCAGACGTAGTTCAGTGAGTTGGATCATTGTCGGAGTAATGGCCTGAATGTTCTCCAGTTGCCGTCCCCATTCAATACGTGTGGAACGCCATCCTTGAATTTCCTTCAGCTTGGCCGATTTCTGGATCAGGTCTTCGCGCAGCTGTTTTGCCGCCAAGTGTTTTGGTTCTGTCTGGGTCCATTCGGTGTCGCAGTATCTCACATTGTTCTGGAGTTCCCGGTACGATACATAGATCGACACGATCCATAAAACAAGGGCAGTGACGATGGTGCCGCTCACAATCCGGATCAACATGGACAGCGAAACAGGACTCGCGCTGCGTTGCTCGTTTTCCAATATGAGGTTGATATGCATCACTGATTTCCCATCATGGCGCCAAGGGCTGCGCCCACAGAGGCTGTGAAACGTGATTCCTGGCCCTTCCACTTGGAAGGGATGCTGCCGGACTGCACTTCAAGCGATTCGAAAGGATCCCAAGTGGTTGGCTCGTGGCCTGTAATCTCCTTAACCTCGTCCCGCCAGCTTTTCAGGGATGTGAGACCACCACAAGCATAGAAATGAGTAATAGGGTTATTCTCTCGCCTCTCGACAAAGTCCCAGGAAATGGTCATTTGCTGAAGGAAGGATTCCATGGTTTGCCGCAGAATCTTGCTGATGTCGAACGACTGGTCGTTCAGGATCCCAAATGCCACGTCTTCATCCACGCCCAGGGATTCCTGTAGTTTCTTCAAGATAGGTATGGACCCGAAGTCAAATTTCCGGATCAAGGACATGACCCCTTTGCTGAGAAAGGCCACGTAAGTGGTTGTTGCCCCGAAATCCATGATTGCCACTGTGTCGCCCTTATGCTTGGCGCCGGGGCCACGGGTAAACGCAGTGATGCTCGCCAGGCCTGAAATCTCGACAGAACAGGGAGCGGGTATTCCGCTAGGGAAGAGGCGGCACAGCGTGCGGCCTGAGGCATCTGGAAGAGCCGCGGCAAGAACGCGCCGCTCAGTCCGGCTGTCGAAAACATGTTCATAGCCTAAACGGAAATCAGCACTGTCTCCGAGACCCATCAATTCGTTAACATGAGTATCAATGGGTTTTTCAGAGTGGCTTGGCAGTGTGAGCAGTTTGACAACGGCACCCGGGGCCGAGGTTGCGATCGCGGCGTAACGGGCTTGCAAAGGGCGTGGGATTGAAAGATTGGTTGCAGGGGCTACTGTGGACAATGCGGGCAGAATATCTGCAGCCAGAAGAGTAAGCTTGTCTTCGGTCTTCTTGACTCGGACAGCTTTGATCCCTGAAACGCCAAAATCAAGGCCAATCACATCATTGCGATCTGCTTGGAACAACTTCATCAAGGCTTGGATATTCTTCATGCGCCAAGATCCTATATAACAGGCAGGAAATTGATTGCTGTCACCATGAATAAATCAGAAGTTTGTCAAGTCGGCAAGAAACTATTTTGGCTGATTGGCAGAGGGGTTGTATTGTAGAAATGGCGGGTGAAGATATGGATGTAATCATGAAGAGTTTGGGCCTTGGAGTTAATTTTAGATCCTTGCAGGCAGGGTGCTTGCGGATGGTGCGCCGTGTTGGTTGAGAAATGGCCGGCAAGAATTACCCGATGGTTTGTGAAGGGCCATCGCAACATGCCTTGGAGAGACGACCCGTCGCCCTACAACGTCTGGATCAGTGAGGTCATGCTGCAGCAAACGCGGGTGTCAACGGTTGTTCCATACTTCAATCGTTTTGTTAAGAGATTCCCAGATGTTCATGCGCTGGCAATGGCCAAACTGGAGGACGCCCTGTTGGTATGGGAGGGCCTTGGGTACTATGCGAGAGTCAAGCATCTTCATGAGGCCGCGCGATTGATCGCTGGAAAGAATGGAGGAGAATTACCGAAAACATCCCGGGACTGGATGACCTTACCAGGCATAGGGCCTTATACTGCTGCCGCTATAGCCAGTATCTCTTCTGGGGAGCGTGTTCCGGCTGTGGACGGGAATGTACTCCGTGTAATGTCGAGATTCAGGGGGAACGTAGCATTCGCAACTCGTTCCTCAGCAATTAGAAACATACAGGAAATGCTGTCGCCAATGATCCGATCGGTAAATCCGTCACATTTTAATCAAGCATTGATGGAGATTGGGGCCACACTATGCCTGCCGCGAAAGACAAAATGTCATTTATGTCCTCTTAAATATGAATGCATTTCTTTTCGTAAAAACGGGATCAATCTATGCCCAGTAAAGAGGGAGAAGGAAGCGGTACCGCATTATCAAGAAGTAGCGGGAGCCATCTCCAAAAATGGCAGATACCTTATTGTTAACAAATACAGGGGGAATATGTTACATGGATTATGGGAGTTCCCGAGGTTGCGTGTCGATGGTAATATTGATTCCAGGATGGCAGCGAAAGCCCTTCTTTCATACACGGGTCTTCATTCAGGATCCATCAATCATGTCATTTCCTTTAAGCATGCCTATTCTCATTTTTGCGTCACTGTAAATGCGTTTTCCTGTACATGGAGAAGGGGTTCAGTTAAGACAATATTAAATCGTTGTGCGAGATGGGCCCCGCTGTCAGAGATCGAAAAGATCCCGATGTCTACTGTCAGTCGAAGAATTTTCCTGACGCTGACGCGACACGGGAAAACAACCTCAATCGTTTGAGTTTTAAAGTTATTGGCAATTCATGCGGTTCATGTATTATTTCAATTATTGTTTTTGAATCCATTTTGATTGAAAGGTTAGATCTTATGGCAGTGCCGTTTACAGTCGATCTTTCCGGTGAAGTAGCGGTTGTGACAGGCGGCGGCGGAATCCTATGCAGTTGTATGGCTCAAGCATTGGCCGAGTCAGGCGCGAAAGTCGCAGTCACGGATTTGCGTAAGGAAAGCGCAGATAAGGTCGCCGAAAAGATTCGAACTGCGGGAGGTTTGGCAGAAGGGTTCGCCTGCAACGTCTTGGACAAAGGTAGCTTGGAGCAGTGTAATTCCGATGTGGAGAAGACGTTTGGTTCGGCGACTATTCTGGTAAATGGGGCAGGGGGGAATCATCCCAAGGGTACAACGACTCGTGAATATCTTCTGCCTGAGGACTTGCAGAACGCTATAGCGGGCATTACCACATTCTATGACCTGGATCCCAAGGGAATAGAGTTTGTGTTTAATCTGAACTTTCTGGGTTCCTTGTTGCCAACCCAGGTCTTCACTCGCGCCATGGCAAAGGCTGGCAGAGGATGTGTGATCAATATTTCCTCCATGAATGCCTTCACCCCATTGACCAAAATACCTGCGTACAGCGGAGCCAAAGCGGCTGTGAGTAATTTAACGCAGTGGCTGGCTGTGCATTTTTCAAAGGTCGGCATTCGTGTGAATGCCATTGCTCCGGGTTTCTTTCTCACGGAACAGAACCGCGCCTTGTTGACAAAGGACGATGGTGCATTGACACCCAGGGGAACAACTATTCTCGCGCACACCCCGATGGGCAGGTTCGGCTCTGCTAATGACTTGACTGGAACATTGCTCTGGTTGTGCAGCGAAAGAGCTTCAGGATTTGTGACGGGAACCGTTATTCCCGTGGATGGCGGTTTTAATGCTTTCAGCGGGGTTTAGAGTCGCCCCGGGCGGTTTGAACTGTGAAGTTGATCTCGATTAACCCCGGAATGAGGGGATAGGCATGGAAGGAGAGACGATAATGGCAGCAAGAGCGGATATTGGATTAGTGGGCTTGGCGGTCATGGGTGAGAACTTGATCCTGAATATGGAGAGTCATGGTTTTACGGTTGCGTGTTACAATCGTACTGTGAGCAAGGTGGACGACTTCATCAACGGTCGGGGTAAAGGGAAGAAAGTCATTGGCTGTCATAGCATGGAGGATTTGGTTGCCCAGCTCAAGGCGCCCCGAATCATTATGCTTATGGTCAAGGCAGGCAAACCTGTGGATGAGTTCATCGACCAGATTCTGCCATTGTTGCAGGCTGGCGATATTTTGATCGACGGGGGCAACAGCCATTATCCTGATACGGTCAGGCGGACTGCCGGTCTGGCCAAGAAGGGTATTTTCTTTGTTGGAACCGGGGTTTCCGGGGGGGAGGAGGGGGCTCTAAAGGGGCCTTCAATCATGCCCGGCGGGAATCCCGAGGCGTGGCCGCATGTGAAGCCCATCTTCCAGGCGATTGCGGCAAAAGTTAGCGGTCAGACGCCGTGTTGTGACTGGATCGGTCCCGATGGCGCCGGTCACTTTGTGAAGATGGTGCACAACGGCATTGAATATGGCGACATGCAGTTGATTTGCGAAGCGTACCAGCTGATGTCGGCAGGCCTGGGAATGAGCGCAGAGGAAATCCATCGCGTTTTCGCGGAGTGGAATAAGGGTGTCCTCGATTCCTATTTGATTGAGATCACGGCAGACATTCTTGCGGTTAAGGATAGCCAGACGGGTAGCCCGATGGTGGATATGATCCTCGACACAGCGGGGCAAAAGGGAACAGGTAAATGGACGTCACAGGCTGGTCTGGATCTTGGTGTGGCGATTCCGCAGATCGCAGAGGCAGTGTTTGCCCGGTGCATTTCTGCCATCAAGGATGAGCGGGTGCTGGCAAGTGAAAAACTGAAGGGACCTCGCAAGGTCTACAAGAAAGACAAGGCTAAGCTTGTCGCTCAGATTCACGATGCGCTGTATGCCTCCAAGATCTGTTCCTATGCCCAGGGGTTCCAGTTGCTGAGGGCCGCATCGGCTGAATACAAGTGGAAGTTGAACTTCGGGGAAATAGCATTGATGTGGCGCGGCGGTTGTATCATTCGCGCCCAGTTCCTGGATGACATTAAGGCTGCCTATGACAAGAAGCCAAGGCTGGCCAACCTGCTGCTTGATGGTTATTTCAAGCGCGTCATTTCGAAGGCCCAGAAACCCTGGCGTAATGTCGTTAAGACAGCCATAGATCTCGGGATCCCGGTGCCTTCCATGAGTTCGGCGCTCAATTACTATGATTCCTACAGGAGTGAGCGCCTGCCTGCGAATTTGTTGCAAGCCCAGCGGGACTACTTCGGCGCGCATATGTATGAAAGGATCGACAAGTCGCGCGGAGAGTTCTTTCATACCGACTGGACCGGTCACGGCGGTAAGACGGCCAGCACAACGTATGTAGTCTGACATCCAGCTGCACTGCATCGGTCTGGCACCGTGCAACACACCCTTGTCAGGTCGCACGCCATTCCTGCAAGGGGACAGTTCGGATTTCAGCCGTATGACTTATGGAAGCGCGGTTCCTTTTCGGCTGTTCCTGACGCGCCTGCGTCGGGGGGGGCCGAAGCGGGGTTGGGCTGGGGCGGCGTAGCTTTAACTTCGACGAAGTTCATCCGGAGATTGGTCAGGGTGTTCTTCAAAGAACGTTCTTCTTCCGCATCCCTGTTCCCCCGTGTTTTCGCTTCGAGCATTTCCAGCATGTCAATCGTAGCCTGCGCCGCATCCAGATGAATCTCCACCTTGCCGGTGAACGGATTGATCGTCTTTCCCATGTGCTGCATTGTGGTCGCGGCCAGCATGGCGACGAACTCGAGAAACATTTTCTTGTAACGGCTGTCCTGTGTTGGGTCTGTGCTCATGGTGGATCTGTCCAGTCAGGTTGAAATTTGAAGGCGCCTCATAAGCGCAAAGGCCCGTCCTTTAACCTATCCCGGCCGCATCTCGCAAGATAAACTTTCCCGGGGTTGCCTTGATGAATGTGTCGTCCGTGTACATTTTTACATTCAATGCGTTCATTGGTTCCTGAGACCGCCAGTGATATCCTGCCGTAAGTGAGGCTTCATAAATTTCAGACACACTCAGTGGTTTCCCCGCTTGGCGGAGAATATCGGTTATCAGCGCCCGAAGGGTGGGCTGGCTGTTTCTTGAGGTGCGCCTGTGATGAACTTCAACGCTGAGGGGCGGGCCGCTCTTGTCGGTGCGCTTGATGATCGTATCCATCGCCTGTTCAAGCACTTCGATTTTCTTGCGCAACTGCAGGATCTGCTGCATGTCCTTGTCGCTGATCTCACTGTGAGGTTCCATGGCGTGCTCCTGAATCACTGTTCAATCTTATAATTGCAGTGAAGTGTCGACAAGCTTCTTTTTGCCTATTGTGGAGCGGCGCGAGAAGGCGGGATGCCTGCTTGAACTGTCCGGATCGAGTGACTTCGGATTAGGTGGGAAAGGCGAAAAAGGTGTCTATAAACGTTGAAGATGAGGCGATGGTTATGTACGATGGGCAAGCGTGTCTGAAATGCGCCGCCTTGCAGACGGTTGGGATTCATGGGGATAGGGCATGACTGAAGCAAAAAAAGTTGTACGGCTGGCGCCAAAGCCGGTGGCTGTCAAACCGGTCCCGGTACCGCCTGAGGCCGGGGAGGGCGTCAAGACGCCTGTTGCGCCGGTTGTGCCCGGCCCGGTGATTGCACCTCCCCCGGCATCTGCCCCTGTTGTCGCTCCGGCTCCGAAAATCTCCCCGGCGCCTGCCTTGGCGCCTGCTCCGGCGGCCATCCTGCAACCAGCGGCTGGGTTGGCAACAGGGACGGGTATTATCGCTGTGCCGATCCCGGAGGGCACTTGCCCAAAGTGCGGCAAGGTCATGTCCCTTGGATCTGCCGTGCCCTTATCCGACACAACCTGTTCCAGTTGTGGAGCCAGGTTCATGGTGCCGGGGCGGTTGGATGGGTTTACTCTTGTGGGACGTATCGGGGCGGGAGAAATGGGGGAGATTTACCGGGCTCGCGATGAATCCCTCGATCGTGAAGTGGCGATCAAGGTGGTGCTGGCGGACCGTTCCGAGGAAAGTACACTGCATGAGCGCCTGAGCCGCGAAGCGCGGGCTGCCGCCCGCTTGTCCCATCCCCATGTCGCCCAGGTCCATGCGCTTGGATTCTCCAACGGCCATCCGTATCTCGTGATGGAACTGGTCCGGGGCGAGGACATGGATGTCCTGCTGCGGAAAAATGGTCACGTTGAGGAACGGATTGCCATGCGGGCTGTCGCTGAGGTTACGGAAGGCCTCATTGCCTTGCACCGCGAAGGCCTGACTCACGGGGACATCAAGCCCGGTAATATTATTCTGGATCGCGAAGGTTCATCCAAATTGGTTGACTTTGGCTTGTCCGGTATGTCACGGAGGGATGGCAGCAAGTCCATTGTGGGCACTCCGCAGTATATTGCGCCGGAGACGCTGCGCGGATCGCCCGACACCCCGCAGACCGACATCTATAGCCTTGGCGCCACGCTGTATCACCTGCTGGCAGGAATCCCCCCGTTTGATGGTCCGACACCCGCGGAAGTTGCTCGTGCCCGCCTTGTAAAGCCGGCTGACCCGATTTCGAAGCATGTCCAGCGGCTTTCACCCGGTACCCAGCGAATTGTTATGAAGATGCTGGAGGCCGATCCGGCCCGTCGGTACAAGGACTGTACTGCCTTGCTGGCCGATCTGCGCGAGGTCCGTAGGGTTCTGGAATCCCCGCTACCCACTTTGCCCCGGAACATGGGACCTGGATTGTCCCCTGGTTTGGGCCCCAGTCTTTCGCCCGGCATGGGGGCAGGTCTTCCACATACGGCAGGTTCTGTCATCGGACAGGGCGTCGGCCACGGTTCTCCTTCAGCCGTGGCGTCCACCGGGACGCCTGCGCCAGCAGCTGTAATGCCGCCGACGGAGCCGGTTGCCGGCGGAACGGTGGTGGAGTCGTTGAAGTCGTCCCTGAAGGCTGCAGCCAAGGTGGAACCTCCACCTCTTCCTGATCCGGAACCGGTTGAGTTGCCAAAACAGTCGACTGGGAAGGGGTTGAAACGGGTCTTTGGCTTGCTGGCCCTCATGATCCTCGCGGGGGGCATGGCGGTCTTATACCTCAAACGGGCGTCAGTCCTGGAACAGCTGGGGTTCGAAACGGACCGGGATGTTGCACCCCCCGTTGAATTGGTTGAACCCGCAAAACCTGCGACACAAGCGCCTGCGCTGATCAGCCTGTTGCCGTCGGATCCTTCCGCCGCTGAGCCACCGGTCACAAAGCCAGCGGTTGAGGTCAAGCCGGTACACAAGACGTTCCCGCGCGTTCTTTCGCCGAACTGGGTCACCAGCGGGTTCGGACAGTCCGGCCGCGGCACAACCTTCTGGCACAAGGGGACACTCCTGCTTCAAGGAGAGGGCTTTGATACAGCCCAGAGCCGTGACATCTTCCGCTTTTGTTATGCGCCGGTGAGTGAGGAATTCGCCTTGTCGGTCAAGCTGGTCACTGCGGCGAAGACCCATGCGATGGCAAAGACCGGTTTGCTGATCGGAGAGAATACGGGCGAGTTGGGGCAGAACCTGTTTTTCGGGAAGATGGGGGATGGATCGCTGATTTTCCAGATGCGTCAGGCAGGGGAGATGGATCGTGTGATCCGGGTGTCGGACGGCCCTGTGGCTTTGCCGTGTTACCTGCGGATCTCCCGCTGGGGAAATGAATTCGAAGCGGCCACATCCATCGACGGAGTTCGTTGGACGTCGTTCGGGGAATGCACGCTGACGGTCCCGGCCGTGATGTATGGAGGGGTGGCTGTTTCCGCCGGTGTTGCCGGAGTGGTTGCCATGGCGGAATTCCGGGACCTGTCTCTTCGAGTGCCGAATCCCGTCGCGGATGCGGCGGTAAAGAACTGATGGGTGAGCATGTGTGCCGACACGGTCATGAAAGAACTCCTGCGTCCCCGGCGGCCGCGCCTGCTTGGCTGCCGGATCCGCCGGGCGATGGTAGTTCTCTTATTCCTTTCTCTTCCGCTGCAGGCATTTGCTCAGGCCAAGCTGATCCCGGTGCCGAATTCGGACTTTGAGGATGGAATCACGGGATGGGAATTCCTGACGAAGACCGGTGATTGCGGAGTGACCGACAAGCTTGCGTCACACGGGAAGCACAGCCTGCAGATTCTCAGTACAGCCTCCGATTCCGTCAAGGTGCAGAGTGCGCGGATCCCCTGCCGGGGCCCGAAACTCCTCGAACTGCATGGAAAATTCCTCGCACGCTGGGGCTATTATCTCAATTTGAGACTGGAACAGCTGGGCAAGGATGGGCAGCTGATTACGAACGCCCCGCCTTTCATGCAAGGGCCCTTTGGTATGAATGGCGTATGGGAGGAGTTGGTCGGCTTCCGTGGTGTGGGACCGGTTTGGTTGACTGACCGGACGACACATGTGCGGATCGTTCTGGAAGGGAAGCCGGGACAAAACCGTCCCATGGAAGTGTATTTTGACGATATCCAACTCTTCGATCTTGGTGCTGCGGCCACGAACCAGAAGGCGGTTTCCGTAAGGGATCAGCTACGCGAAGTCATCGGACGCAAGACCCGTATCGTCTGGACCCGTGGCGATCGGGATAACGGGGGTATCCTGATGGGGTTGGATTCCGAAAAGGGGCGAGAAAGGGTGATCGGGAGGGAGGACTGGAAGTGCTTTAATCCGTGCTTCACTTCCGACGGAAACCGGATCCTCTTCTCAGGGCCCGAGGAGGCGGTCTATGTGGTCGATTGGAATGGGAAGAATCTCCGTACTCTTGTGAAAGGGCGCCACCATTTTGTCCTGGGGTCGTGGAACGACCCCGCAACGGGTTTCGACTGGGTGTACGTGGGCGACAACATGGCGGCCGAGACGATTGCCGAGATCAAGGCGGCTGGGGATACAGCCTCGAACGACAGTGCTCTATCGGTCTATCGGTACCGCATGGATGATCCTTCTTTGCAGGAGCTTGTCTGGAACAGGATGCCGGTGAACCGTCGTGCACAGGTGGGGCCGGGTGCAAAGACGCTGGTAGGGGAGTTTCCCTGGCCTAATTGCGGTCTCGCAATCTTGCCGAACGGAACTTTCTCACTTTACGGCCAGGGGTGCAACCCCAACTATGCGCCGGATGACAGTGGGCGCTTTTTCTATCTCCTTGGGAATCACCGCCAACTTCGCATGTTGGCGCCCGGGGGCCCGCATGCCGGCACCGCGGTGTTGATCCATGTGAACACAATGGCCGGTAACCTGAAGGATCCCCGGCGGGCGGTCTGGCGTCCCAAGTGGAGCAACGATGTGCGTTTCTTTACGATCAACTCCTGTGATCTGGCACCCGGCTCGGACATCTATTTAGGTGAATTCAATGAGGACTTTTCGGGCATCAAACAGTGGGTCCGCATCACCGAGTCAGAGGAATATGATGCGGATGGAGTCGCATGGATTGAGCCGGTGCGCGAAGCGTCACCCAGCCGGAAGACCGAATGATGGGCGTGGGGATGCGGATCCCCGACCGGATAATCAACCTGCAGGCCAAGGTGCAATGACAACCCCTGTTAGCTGGAAATCTTGCCGTATGGCGTTAGGGTGTGCTTGCCCGGCTGACATCGTAGCTCATGGCGTACAGGCCCGCGAGAAGAAGGGCGACAGGCTTGGGCCAGAATCTGCGGAACATTCTCCTGTCCTCGATTCCCCGGCTGTTATCCGTTGTCCCCCTGACCAGGGCTGATTCTTCGTGGATGCGGTGCGAGACGAGCGGTTGCTTTACATACACGAAACTTCCGTCGAGCTCCGCCAGACGCTGCCAGGCATCCCAGTCGAGATTGTACGACCAACCTTCCGAGAAGGTGAAGTCTCCGATGTTGGCGCGATTATACAGCACCGTTGGGCATGATATCGGGTTTCCCAGCGAGATCAGCCTCTGCTTCATCCGGAGGCTCCGGATGGCTTCAGAGCGGGCAAAGAACAGCCAGACGATCGTCCGTTTGACGGTCAGGGTCCGGGATTGCAGGCGGGACCGACCGTCCAGCAGTTCAGCGGCATCGGTAAAGACCACCAGCGAGTCGGGATGCCGATCCGCTGCGGCCACACATCGAGCCGCGTAATCGGGCGCGTACACATCGTCCTGGTGCGCGAGCGTCACATATCGTGTCCCGGCATTTGAATAGGCAAAAGACCAGTCCGATGCAATCCCTGCCTTTCGCGGGTTGACGATCAGTGGATAGCCGAAACGACTTGCCAGCGAAGTCAGGAATGCGGAAGGGGTTGAGGTCGTCAGGATGATCCGGGCACCGGAGGTCTGTCTGGAGAGAGATTGGAGACAGTGTTCGAGGTGAGAGGATTCGCCGTAGGCCGGAACGACGAAGGTCAATTCTCCCGAATGCATGGTGGCCTCGGCCCGCTTACCGGTCATAGACCACACTCATTTCATTATGTGGGAAGGCCCTCCCACCCCATTCCCGGGGAATCGGGAAAAAAGAAGTCTCGACGATGCGGTACCCTTCCATGCTTGTCAGTCCTTGTGTCTCGAGAAAAGAACGGTTCACGAAAACCGCATGGGTCGGGTCATGGAGGAATCCCTTCCATCCGGGAATCACAAGGATCATCCGGCGGATGCCCAGTCGCGCACAGGAGCGGGCAAGTGTGCGCAGGATTTCCGGTGCTTCGGGCAGGTGCTCAAGCACGTGCATCATCACAAACGTCTCGAATTGACCTTCCCGGCAGTCCTTGAGTTCGTAATGGTCCTCGTCAGGCCGGTAGAGCCGCACATTCAGGCCGGATTCCCGGCAGTAGCAGACGGTGGCTTCGTTAACCTCGTATCCGACCGAACCAGGCGGCAGGAGGGAAAGCAGTTCTCCGATACCGCAGCCGAAATCGATGGTTCGGCCCTGGATCCGCCGCAGGGTTCGGCGGAGATAAAGGCGGCGTATGCACCGGCGGAAGGCTCCCCGATCAGCCTGGTAGCGAGTGTACTTCTCGTCATATTCCGCGATGCCGCGGTTCATGTCGCCCTCCGGTACTGGAGATACTTCAGGGCATCGGTGAAAAGGGAGCGGGGTTCACTCAGATATACCGCGGCTCGAGCCCTGGCCATTCGGAGGGCATTCCCGAGCTTCTTGTTGTGAGCATGGAACACCTCCTTGACCTCGCGCTCCAAGGCGTGGAAGTCTGCGGGTGCAACGGCGTCGGTTTGCACGGCGGGATCCGCCTTGTAATAGTGATTCGGGAGAATTGTGAAGAAGTTTTCCAGGGTCATATCCGGCCGTACGAGGCCGCGCTGAACCCCGTTCTCGAACATGGCGGTTCCCGGAAAGGGTTCATACACCCCCATAAGGGCAAGGTCCGGCTGTACTTCCCGCATGAAGGCGACTGTTTGCTCCACGTCCTCCCGCGTCTCGCCCGGGATCCCCATGAGGAAATAGCCGGTCCAGTGGATGCCGGAGTTGCGGAGCAGGATTGCGGCGCGGCGCACCTGGTCGAGGGTTATGCCCTTGCGCATGCTTCTCAGGATCCGCTCGGATCCTGATTCAATGCCGACCTTGATGAAATTGCACCCGGCCCGCTTCATCTTGCGGAGAAGCTCTTCGTCAATCAGGTTGACCCTTGTGTTGCACTCCCAGTGGAAATGATGCCGCCCGGAAATGATTCGATCGCACAACTCGACGACCCGTTTCCGGTTCATGGTGAAGGAGTCATCCTTGAAGGTGAACTGAGTCGTGCCATAGCGCTCGCGCACGGCCGACATTTCGCGAATGACGCTGTCGGGGGACCGGTAACTGACGCGCTTTGTGTCTGTGGCGCAGTAGGTGCAGTTGTAAGGGCACCCCCGGCTCGTCATGATCATGCCCATGTCCTCGGAGGTATACTTTCGCTCGTTAAGCAGGATCGAGCGGTCGGGGAAGGGGAGTTGGTCAAGGTCGGCACATCGGGCGCGGGGCGCGTTGTTGCGGACTTCCCCGTCTGCCCGGTAGGAAAGGCCCTGGATGGCCGTGAAATCGCCTTCCCCCCGGCCGAGGGTCTGCATCAGTTCCTGCAGGGTTTCCTCGCCCTCGCCGCGGACGGCAAAATCAATGTCGGGGCATATGGCAAGGGCCTCGGCGGCCTTGACTGTGGCGTGCGGACCGCCAAGGACCACCGGGCAACGGGGTGCAACCCGTTTGCTGATAGCCGCCACGTGAAAAGCCGAGGCCACGAACGTCGTGAATGCGGATATTCCCACCAGCTCCGGCTGGAAGCCGGTAATGACCGACTCCACTTCCTGCCACAGGGGGTGGCCCTTCTCGCGGAAGGATTGCAGGTACGCCGGATACTTGTCCGGGAGCTTTGCGTAGTCGATGTTGGTCGGGTGTTCCGTCACATCGGCGTCGTAGACCAGCACCGTATGGCCGCGTTCCTTGAGCAGGGTTCCGAGCAGGGCGATGCCGAACGGGAAGTACCGGTTGTAAAACCCGATGATCCGGTAAAACGGAGGGCTGATGAGCAGTACTCTCATGAATCGGATGCCGCCAACTCTGATGTGTCGAACTCGATCCGCAACTTCAGCGGCAAAAAGAGCCGCCGCAATCCAGATCGGAGGATACCACCGGTCGGGTTTTCGAGTAAAGAATATCGGGCGGCGGGTGCGGCGTAACTGCTTATGCCCTGGAGGATTCGTCCTTTTCTGCGCGATGTCCGGGATAGAGCTGCTGCATGCAGTCGGGGCAGATGCTGTGCGAAAACTGTGCGTCTGTCCTGTGTGACACGTACAACTCGACCCGTTCCCAGAACCCCTTGTCGTTCCGGATCTTCTTGCAGCTGGTACAGATCGGAAGAATGCCGCGCAAAGTCTTGATTTCCGCCAGGGCCCTCTGAAGCTCCTGATTGGCCTGCTGCAGCTCTTGTTCGGTCTTCTTGAGGGCTGTCAGGTCCGTGTGCGCCCCGAGCATGCGGACGGGCTTCCCGTCCCTGTTTCGTATGGCAATCCCGCGGCACCGGACCCAGATCGTGGAGCCGTCTTTGTGGCGGTATCTTACAATCTGGTCATAGGGATCCCTGGGGTCGGCAAGGTGCCTCTTGAGGTTTTCAATGGCAACGGCAAGGTCTTCGGAAAAAATCAGGTTTTGCCATTCGGAGGCAAGATGTTTCTTCTCCGCTGGATCAAAACCCAGGAGTTCCCAGAACCGGCCGCTCATCCATTCATCTGTGGGATCTTCGAGGTTCCAGTACCAGATGCCGTCCAGTGAACCAAGTTGCAGGAAATCAAAAACGGCGGCATCTTGCTTCAGCAGGGTATATAACTCCTGCTTCAAATAATGGTCAGTCATACTGCTGTCCCCCTTTTCGCAGTTACCATTGTTGGCATACTGCATCAAAACTGAGGGTAAGGCAAGAGACTCTTACGCGATGGATGGGTGATGGATAGAACTGGGCGGGGCCCACGGTTGCTGTCCGGTCCGGTATCCCGGAAATTGAAGTATCCGGTGGGACCGGCCGCCAGGTTGCCCGCCTCTGTCGGCAGCGGTCTGTGTCCCGGCCGCCTGCTGCCAGATTACCGCCTCGGCTTCCACTTCCGCCCGGCCACGTATACGCTGCTCACATTCAAATCGCCATCCAGAATCAACAGGTCCGCATCCTTGCCGGCGCTGAGTGCGCCCTTCTGGTCTCCGATTCCCAGAATCCGGGCGGGGGTTGCGGATGCCATTTCCCAGGCGATGGGAAGGGCGATACCGGCTTTCTGATGGGCAAAACGCAACATTCCGACAAGGGGTGTAACGGAACTGGCGATGATCTCCGGGCGATCCTTGATGATGGCAATCCCGTTCCTTATGACCACGTCCTGATTCCCGACGACGATCTCCCCCTCGGGCATACCAACGCCGAAGACAGTGTCGGAAACCATGCACACACGGCTCGGTCCCTTGCATTTAAGGAGAAGGTGAATAAAAGCCGGATGGACATGGAAACCGTCGCAGATCACTTCCGTGGTTACCTCGTCGTGCAGCAGTACAGCTTCCAGCACGCCAGGAGCGAACCCCTTACCAGTTGTGAGTTCCGGCTGAAGGCTCTCAAAGCGCATATTTCCCATGCAGCAGCAATAGTGGGTGGTGTGGGACAGTCCGGCTTCGATCGATTGGATGAACTGTTCGTAGGAGGCGCGGGTATGGCCCGCCGAGGCGACGATCCCGTGCTTGCGGCACGACCGGATCAGGTCAGTGGCGCCCGGCAATTCCGGCGCAAGCGTCCATTCGGTGATGAAGTCGCCGTGTTTCTCGAGGATCGGGTCATATTCCGCGGTGTCGGGGTCGTGAACATATTCCGACAGATGGCCGCCGCGGTATTCCCTGTCGAGATACACGCCTTCGACATGATAACCCATAATGTTGGCGGCACATTTTCCGGCAGCGGCTCGCGTGGCAGAAATGGCCCGTTCCACCTGGGTGAACGGGATGCTCAGGCAGGAAGGGGTCAGGCTGGTCGTTCCGTGCTGGAGATGAAACTCCGATCCGGCCACGATGTCAGCCGGATCGGAACTGATGAAGTCATGGCCGGCACCTCCGTGAACATGAATATCCACAAGTCCAGGGCCGATGAACAGGCCGGTGCAATCGACATAAGTCTCGTTCTCCCGCCGGATGCCGCGGGGGCGGATGTCCTCAATGATCCCGTTCCCGATCACAAGGTCGGATGCCACGGAACGGAACGGGCTGATGAGTGTGCCGTTTGCCAGGACGGTTGTGCTATTCATTGTGCGGCCTTTCCGGCTTGTCCGCGATGTAAAGGTTGCGGGTCATGGTTCACATAGGGAATGCTTTCTGCCCTCCAAAAGCAACCTGATTCTGCGGCGCTACTCATCGGTTGAGTTTCTTGCTGCCGGAGGGATCACGGCTTCAGTTCAGGGTAACAACCGAGTATGCGGTTCCGGTCCGCCTCCGGCAGTTCACGGAGAGCGATGGGCCGGTCTTGCGGACGGGTCTGTTTCTGGTTGATCTGCCCCATCAGGCTCCATCGGCGTGTCAATTCCCTGGGTTCCTCGGCGGGGAGATCATACCGGGTAAAATCAATCACCTGCTCCTGGGCGCGCCCCTCGAGGTTCCGGAGCAGGCCGAGGCGGAAGTGCGGGTTCATGAACCAGCGGATTTCCTTGTCTCGATCGGACCCGCCAATGCCCGTTCCGCACTGGACAAACCGGTAATTGACCATCGTGTTGTCGCGGAAATGCTGTCTCCATAGCAGACCGAATTCCCCCTGAGTCACGCACCGGGCCTCGGGCCAACGCTCCCGGATTTCCTTCAGCCACCGGGTCAATACCTCGAGATGCCCGATCTGGTCCACCAGGCAGATTTCCCAGCAATTGGTCACCCAGGCGAATCCGTTCCGGAAAAAGCCGTCATCAAAATGCGTGGCGGTTGTGCCCAGCATCTGCTGTAAACCGATTTGCGGGCCGAACGCCCGGATTGTTTCGATTGGGCCGACGCCCATGCGGCTGTTGAAGCCATCCTCGAAACCTTCTCTTCGCGCGGCCAGGAAATCCATGGTCCAGCCGTCGAGGTTGACGCAATCGATGAAATCCGCCTTTCCTTGCGCGGGCTTGCAGAAGTGTTCCCGGGAGGGATAATAGGGGTAGCAGATCGATCCGTCGCCATCCTGGTTGTCAATGGCGTACTGGCTCCAGATGTTTCCCTGGCAGACGTGGATCCCCTCCTTTTCGGCCAGATATCGCAGGTTGTCCGCCGCGAGGAATCCGGCAACGACGCTGGAAGGGCGAAAACCGCCGCCCATGAATTCAGAGACGCGCAGCAGGCCATCATGCAGGTCAAGATTGACCTGTTCCCTGGAGTTGTAGGCGTTGGAAAAGTAGGCGCCGGGAATGAAGGTTACATCATCCCCATGTTTCCCGTGACAGGCCTTGGCGTATTCCCGAATGGCCTGGTAGTTTGGCGAGCTGGAGTGAAGGGCGCGCCAGCTGAAGGCCCAGGTGATCCTGGCCTCGGGCCAGCCTGCCGAAACGGCGTTCCGGAAAGCCATGGCTGACTCCAGGGTGTGGTTGGCCGTTTCGTCGTCTCCGGCATTCCTGTCGCGGGTTACTTCGATCTGGTTGACCCGCACAACGGTGTTGAGCGTGAGCCATCGGTTGCCCGGAAGTTGTTTCATTGCCTTTATCATGGGATCACGCGGTTGTTCCTGTTTGTCTGTATGCCGCCGGGATAGAGGTGTGAGCCCTTCGTCCCCAGCGGGGCATTTCGTACCGATTCTACAGCCGGGATGCAACACGAATCACCACTGCATATTGACGTTCGCATCCGGCCTTCGCTAGAGTCGCAGACTTAAAGAAAGGCTGGATGGCATGATTCCTTTTGTGCTCACCGGAACCATCATCCCCAATGCGGTGCGGGCCTTGCACAATGATCCCGTGCAACGCAGGCAGGAATATATCGGTGCCATTCGCCACTATCTGGCGCAGGGTCCGGTATGGTTCATTGAGAATTCTGCGTACAAGATACGGGAAGACCCTTTCTTCCTGGAGACCCCTGGACTCCGGACCGTGCAGTTACCCCTTTCCGCGCAGCCGGAACGGGGTAAGGGATATCAGGAGTTTGAGATGCTGGATCGCTTTGTCGGTGAGTATCTGGATGCGCCCGCTTTTATCAAGATATCGGGTCGTTACCGATTCAAGAATATCGGGGATCTGGCAAAACGCATCCCATTGCAGTTGACCAAGGTCGGGGTGGTGATGGATCTGATCTTTCTACAGAAAAAGGCCATCGTAAGTCTCTTCGCCGTCTCCAGGTCGTTCTACGCAAGCCATATCATGGGGGCGTATCATGCCATGAACGACGAGCAGCGGGCGTGGGCTGAGTACGTATTGTATCCGATCATCCGGCGATCGCACGATTACACATTCCTGCAGCCGGCGCCGTTTGTGCAATGCATCGCCGGTTCGAACGGCCAGGTTTTCGATATGCCGGAGAAGGGTCTTAAACCCTGGCTTAAAACCGCAGGGAGGAAATGCCTGTCGGTAGCGGGCATACGGGAAGTGCTGTTCTGACCCGTCAGGGCCGTGAAACGGTTCGGGTTGCGGGCGGTTCAGCCTGCCTGGCAGATAGTGATAGCGGCCACGCCGACAATGTCATCAGCCGTGCACCCGCGGGAAAGGTCGTTGACCGGCTTGGCCAGCCCCTGCATGATCGGTCCATACGCCGTGGCACCGGCCAGTCGCTCGGTCAACTTGTAGCCGATATTCCCCGCCTGCAAGTCGGGGAATATCAGGATGTTGGCGGCACCCTTGAGCGGACTATCGGAGCATTTCTTGGTGGCTACGGAGGGCACGATCGCAGCGTCCAATTGTAATTCCCCGTCCACGACGGCGTCGAGCCCAAGCTCCTTTACGCGTTGAACCGAAAGCCGGGTGGCCAGGGTCATCTTATCCACCAACGGGTGGGCGGCGCTGCCGCGGGTGGAGAACGAAAGCAGGGCCACGCGGGCCTGGCCGCCGATGAGCGCCTGGTAGGAACGTATGGTGGCTACCACGATGTCGACCAGTTGCTCGGCGGTCGGATTCGGGTTGACGCCGGAGTCGGCATAGAGAAGGACGGAATCCCCGCCCGGGGTCGGCCGCGCCAGATCCATCACAAAGAAACTGCTGGCCGTCTGGATGCCGGGAGCTGTGCCGATGCAGTGAAAGGCTGTCCGGACCATGTCGGGTGTGGAGGCAATACTGCCGGCCACCAGACCGTCCACCATTCCCGTGCGGACCATCATGTTCCCGAAGTACAGGCGGTCGTTCATCATTTTCCGGGCCTGTGCAAGGGTCACTCCCTTGTGCTTCCGGTGCTCCGCGAAGTTGGCAGCAAGATCGTCCGCCTCGGGTGAATTCAGGTAATCCATGATGGTCACCGGGAGCCCCGCGAAGGATACTCCGGCCATGGAACTGGCCGCCTCGGATGGAGTCGCCAGAACAAGGATGCGGGAGGCAATGCCTGTTTGAACGATCTTGGCGGCCGCTTGCATGACGCGCGGGTCATGTCCTTCCGGGAGGACTAGGGAGCGGCGGGCGGAACGGGCTCTTGGGATCAGGGTGTCAAGAAGCGGCATGGGGTCATTCCTCTGGGGATTTCAAGAGTGGGAATTCGTTTGCACGGGGAATCCCTGGGTGCAAAGCATATTCTTGCAGGGGACCGTCAGCAGGCGCACGGTTTCCCGGGCGATCATCAGTTCCTCGTTGGTGGGCATGACGATGGCCTGCAAGGTGCTGTCGGGTGTGCTGATGATCGCGGCCTTGCCCAAGGCATTGCGGTTCTTCTCGTGATCCAGGTGGCAGCCGAGGCAGGCAAGCCGCTCCACGACCTGTTCCCGGATCGGAAGGCTGTTCTCTCCGATCCCGCCCGTGAAAATGACGGCGTCCGCCCCGCCGAGGATGGTGTAGTAGGATCCGATATACGACACCAGCCTGTGGACAAACATCCGGATAGCCCTCTGCGCTTGCACATTACCGGACTCTGCCGCGGCCACATTGTCGCGCATATCACCGCTCCCGATACCGGAGACGCCCAGTAAACCGCTGCACTTGTTCAGGAGCTTATCGATGTCGTCAGGGGTCATTCCGCGCCGGGCGAGGTACAGCACAACAGCCGGATCAATGTCGCCGCACCGTGTTCCCATGACTAGCCCGTTCAACGGGGTCATTCCCATGCTTGTATCCAGCACGTTGCCCCGCTCCACGGCAGTGATGCTCGCCCCGTTTCCAAGATGGGCGGTAATCAGCCTGAGTTCGCCCAGCGGCTTGCCCATGAGGCGCGCGGCAGCGGTGGCCACAAATTTGTGGGAGGTGCCGTGGAACCCGTACTTACGGATCCCGTACTTCTGGTAATACTCGTATGGGATGGCGTAGAGATAGGAGTAAGGCGGCATGCCGTGATGAAAGGCGGTGTCGAATACCGCGACATTCGGAACGCCTTTGAAAGTTCGTTCGCAGGCCTCGATGGCCCCGAGGTTGGGCGGGTTGTGAAGCGGAGCCAGGCTCGAGCAGTCGCGGATTGTCTGCTTCACGGCTTCAGTTACGGTGACCGAATCGTGGAACTTTTCACCCCCATGCACTACCCGATGCCCGATGGCTTCCACCTCGTCCATGCTTTGCATCACACCCGTCTCGGCATCCACAAGCCGGTTGCAGATCATGCGCAGGGCTTCCTCGTGTGTGGAAACGTAAGCCTGCTCCTTGAAGACAGCCCCGTTATGCCGCTCGAACTTCAGGAATGGCTCATTCTGGCCGATCCGCTCGACAATCCCGCGCGCCAGGACCGTTTCGTGATCCATGCGGAACATGGTGAATTTGAGCGAGGAACTGCCGGCGTTGACAACAAGAACGTTCAGCGGCGCGTTGCGGGGTTGTGTTGAACCGGACATACCTTGCATTCCTTTCCTCCGCCCAGGGCGGCTGGGCCACTCTCCCGGAACGCATTCCGGTAGCAGGCACATATCACGTCCATATTCCCATAATCATCCAGCCGTTCTCAAGAAAATTGGATCGCGAATTTCCGGCGGCAAAACCGTTCGCCATCCGCCCCGGCCATGATCAGGACTTCCCGACCAGTGCCGTTTCGGCCGCAGCCGACCAGTGCCCGTGATCCAGTTTTCCCGCCACCACCGGCAGGGTGTTCCCGATTCGGTTCAAGGGGGTCAGGGCCATGCCATGCAACATCGGATACACCACGATCTTTCCCGCAAGCGAACGGTTCTCCACGGCGGCGAGGCCGTCCAGCGCGCCTGCCATGCCGCTGACCGCATCGACGCTGCGGTTGGTGTCGAGCCGCCCGGCAATCACCTTCTCCAGCACGAGCATCATGTCACGGATCGTGGAACCGCTGGTCCCGAACATGAAGCAGCGGTTTGCTATATACAGGTCCAGATCCAGTTCCTGGCGCACAGGCGCAGGGATACCCGCGAAAATGTTGATCCGGCAGCCCGGCTGACTGTTGCGGATTGCATCCGCAACCAGAGTGCCAACGGGTGCCATGATGACGGAGTAGCTGAAGGGGCCGCCCGGTGAGTCGTTCTTTGTGTTCACCATCCGGAGCTTGACTCCGTTGGCCTTCGCGGGCGGACCGGCCTTCTCCATCACGGACGCGAGCCGAGCGTCATCGAAGTCCGTGCCAACCACACTTACGTTGGAATGGCCGGTGCAGACATCCCGGATGACGTGCATCTGGCCCATCGGACCGCCTGCCCCCACAATGCAAAGGCTGTCACCGTTCCGCAGTTCACCGGTCTTGGGGATGCTTGAATAAGCGTCAGACGCGAGCGCCGAGTTGGTCCCAATCCACCGGGTCATCCCGTAATGGATGCGGCCGACACCCACTGAAACCGGCTGGCCGATTTTCCGTCCCGCCGTCACGACGTTCAGGATGCCGCCGGCGGCGAGCTTGTCATTCAGGATCTCCAGGGTCTGCCGTGCAGCCCCGAAGTAGACAATATCGTCGAACCTCTCGTTCTCCAGTTCGGCGGCAGTCGCCGCACGTGTGATAACGAGCCCGGAGGCCTGCGGCAACCCTGCGGAATCGACTCCGACCCATGTGAGGGTGGCGGGTTTCCCGTTGGGAAAGCATTCATCCATCCCCTGGGCAGTATGGCCCTCCTCGACCACCACCGCCATACGGCCGCCAGGCTTGACGGCCTGGCGCTCGGGCGTCACGTACGAGTTCTCCACACAGGCCCACGGCTCAACGAGGGCAATCGCCGAGGCACTCAGGTTGTCGGGCACCGGAATCAGGAATCGCTCGCCTGTGCTTTCCTCGATGACCACGCGCTCGTCCAGGGCCACATACTCCTGCAGGGCACCCTCGAAGTTATAACCGAATGCGCCGTTCGATCCGGCCGTGCGCAGGTGCCGGTAGTCGGCTTGCACCAGACACCGTTCGCCAATCTTATGATGCCTGACCTTTTCGCCGACGGCCACGATCCGGAGCACACATTCGTGACCGGGAACCGCAGGCCTGGTGCCCGGGACATAACCGGCCAGGGTAGGGAGGGTGTCGGCGGGCAGGCCAGAGACGAGTTCGCTCTTCCTCGGATGCTCGGTGAACTGCTTGAGAAGCTTGAGGTCCGAGAAGCACAGGCTCACGGCCTCCACCTTGCCGAGGATGCTGTACGGTCCGACCGCATCCACGGGCTTGGCGGTGTTCAACGTCAATTCGCCGGGGCCAGTCAGTTGAACGGCGTACTGGGTTTCAGGAATCGTTGCAGGTTTTTTCTTTTGCATAACTCTCCTTGGTTACGAAAGCATTACCTGGCCGCCCGTTACGGGAACTGCCTGGCCGGTTTCATAGGTCTGTTCCATGATATAGAGAATGGCTTTAACGACATCCGGCGCCTCGCAGCCGCGCCGCATGGGCACCTTGGTCTCGTAGAACCTCCGGACATCGGCAACAGTTTTTGCGCCGGGCACCTTCCCGGCACGAAGATATTGGACAAAGAGTCCGTTCTTCGGGTCCGACCACAAAGGACCATCGAAGAAATTGCCCGGGCAGATGGAATTCACCTTGATGTTGTCATCGACCAATTCCAGTGCAAAGGACTGGGTGAGGCCGATTCCGCCGAACTTGCTTCCCGCGTATGCGCCGTTGCGGTTGGAGCCTGCCAGGCCGGACTTCGAGTTGATCTGGATGATGTCGCTCCAGTAGTCCAGATTGGCCGCATGCTGGGCGGCCAGCACCGGGGCCGCATGTTGCACGCAAAGGAAGTATCCCTTGTAGTTCACGGCGGTGACAAAGTCGAAATCGGCGGGGTTCTGGGTTTTCACGCTGCCGGCCTTCAACACGCCCGCGTTGGAGATGAAGACATCGAAACCGCCGTACTGGCGGATAACCGCCAGCATCGCGGAGGCCAGGGAATCGGGCGAGGTGACGTTTGCCGCAAGCCCCAGCGCGCGGCCGGGTCCGCATTGTGCGGCCAGGGCCCCCGCCGCGGCGGAAGCACCGTCCTGGTTGATGTCCAGCAGAACCACATGGGCGCCTTGCCAAGCCAGTTGCCGCGCAATCTCCAGGCCGAATCCCTGCGCACCACCGGTCACGACCACGACCTTGCCGTTGGCACGCCCCGCACAGGAGCCGCCACAGGAGGAGGCGCAGGAGCAATTGCAACCTGAAGCGGAGTAATCCACACCCTGTTCCGTCAGGCCGCGTCCCTTGGTGCTGTTCCGGGTGGCGGGCAGGATGGAGCAAATGGCGCGGATGGTTAACTCCCGTTTCGCATTCGCCTCCCGCCAGTCCGCACCCGCGGCAAAGAGCCCGAGACCCGCAACCAGGACTACGCGGGGCTTTTGACCGAACCCGCGTTTATGTTCGGATACAGCCTGCCGCAAAAGTTCCGCCAGGGCAGACGGCTCCTTTGCTGCCACCGGAATCACGAGGGGGAAATCAACTCCGTCGGTGCCGGCACCGCGCGCAGGCGCCGCGGTCACAATCCGGGACATCCGGCGCCGGTTCCCAACTAGCGACAGGACGGCGGGCGAATCATCAAAGGTGACCACCGGCAATACGGGCCCGTCGGCCAGGAGGCCGCGCAGGGTGGGGCCGGCAACACGGAGGAATTCGGAAGGGGAAACGGCGGGTTTCTTCATGGTTGTTTGCTCCAGCAGGAAATCAGCGCGGCGCCCAGTCGGCTGAATGCCTCGATACGCGATTCCGCGTCCTCGTAGGAGGAGTTGAGGTTGCCTTCGCTGTCGACATATCCGTCGAGGTCATGCCACGACCGGAATTGGTGGGCGGCAAGCACACAGGCGCCCTCCCGGAAGATCGCCTGCACGTCGTCGGGGATCGGGGCCCCGCCACGGCAGGTGGGCGCAAGGGGAACCCGGTCAAGCGTGTTGTGTTCCGTGCCGGCCGTTACCACGATGCCTGCCTTGCGTATGGAGCGGACATAGGTGGCCAGTGTTTCGGGACTGTTCCGCAGGGGGATGAATTCCGCGGCGTGCAAGCCGAGACTTCGGAGGGAGGCAATCAGGGATTCCACCGAAGCCTCGTAGCCGCAGACCGGGTTCGCCCCATCGGCCAAGACGGGGTAGCAGGGAATCCCGCCCAGCGCGAGGACCAGTCGGCGCGCCACCTCAAAGGGGAGGAAGGTTTCCTCCACATAGGCTGGCTTTCCGGCTTTCATCAGGTGGGACCGGATCTCGTCCTGGATCTTGACGGCGGCATCCGGCGCGGCCTTGGAGGGCGTTCCGAAGAGGCGCGCCAGCACTTCGGGACGCTGTCCCTCGGGCACCTGAGCGAAAAGGACTTCCTGGAAAGCCATCGCGATGTGCCGCTCCTGGAGATAGACACTGGCCGGCGGGCATCCATGCTTTGCCACGATCCGGCCCTTGATCGCGCCTGGCGTGAGACCAGTCCGGACCCCGTTTCTCTCGAAAACATCGGCCAGTCTTGCCACAACGGCGTCTGACCGTTGGCTGTCTGTTGTGCGGATCCGGTTCATCAGGTCGGCAGCTTCCGGCGGAAGGAATTCAAAACGGGTAATACCCTTGCCGCAAACATACATCTTGCCGGGATTGCCGGGATCGTTGATCTTGATTCCGGCTTCCACCAGTTCCTTCACCAGCGTAATGATCTCGATTCCGAAAATCGGGAAGATCCGGGCCGGAGCGATTCCGCGGGTGAATTCGGAGTACACGCTGAAATCGTAGTAGTTGCTCATCCCGACCACACGGAGTTTCTGGTCCACAGCCAGCCGGACCGCATCGGTCACATTTTCAAAGGCGCAGAAATTCGGCGGCAGGTGAATGTGGGTGTTCACCGCTCCATCCAATACAGGTGCATCGGGGCTGCCAGCCTGTTTGCGGATTGTGGCCAGGGCTTCCCAGGTCAGGAGTGGCCGGAAAAGCTCGCGGATAAAGGATTGTGATGACAACGGCATGTTTTGTAACCTTCCTTTTGGACAGTCCGGATCATTCCCCTTATTGCGCCGCCACCCGTAATACCTTGCGTGGCGGCATATGCAGAGCCGCTCCCAGCGCGTCCTCGGCCGATTCCTTGATGCTTTCGCTGATAGTGGGATGCGCGAAAACCACTTCGGCCATCTCGTGCACGGTGGCCTTCTTGTGAAGCAGCGCACCCGCGGCGGCGATACATTCCGTGGCATTGTGTCCCAGCATGTGAACACCCAGAATCGCATCGGTTTCCCTGTGGCGGATGACCTTGACGAATCCCTCAGTGTGCCCGACAGCCATGGCCTTCCCCAGGAAGTTCAGAGGGAACGCGCCGATCGAGACCGGTAACCCCGCGGCCTTGGCCTGCGCCTGCGTCATACCCACGCCCCCAATTTCCGGGAAGGTGTAGACGGCGGACGGAATCGGTGCCGTAAAGGGCCGCCGGTGCCCCAGCGCGTTCTCCACCGCCGTTACCCCGTGCGCCGAGGCCGCGTGCGCCAGGAGGCAACGTCCGTTTGCATCGCCGATGCAATAGTGGCCCGCCACGGGCGTTTCCATGTATTCGTTCACCCGTACAAAACCGCGATCGGTTGTCAACCCGGCCTTCTCAAGCCCGATATCTGCCGTGTTCGGCCGGCGGCCGATGGAGAGCAGGACACGGTCCGCCTCCACGGTCTGGCCGTTGCTCAACAACGCCCGCACCGTACCCGCGGCGGTCAGGGATTCAACCTTGGCCCCGGTGAAACACGTGATCCCTCGCCTGGAGAATATCTTCGCCAGCGGATCTGAAAAGCTTTCGTCCAGTTCGGGAAGCAGCCGCGGCATCATCTCCACAACGGTAACCGCCACGCCAAAAGCCTGCATCATGCAGGCGAATTCGCAGCCGATAACGCCACCCCCCACGATCAGCAGGCGCTGGGGCAGGTCCTTCCAGTGCAAAGCCTCGTCGCTGGTGCAGACAAGAGCCGGGTCTGTCGGCCAGCCGGGAATGCGTGCCGGGATCGATCCGACGGCCAGGATGACCTTTGAGCCCGTGATTTCCTGTGTTCCCGAGGGGGACTGGATGGCGACCCGGCCGGGCTCCGCGAAACTCCCACGGCCCTGGAAAAGAGTCACCTTCCGAGCGCCCAGAAGGGACTTGATACCGCCGCGCAGGCCCTGCAGGACCTTGTCCTTGCGGGTCTGGATGGTGCTCCAGTCAAATCCGACAGGGCCCGTCACGCTGACGCCGAGCGAGGATGCCCCGCGGATGGAATGCAACAGGTCGGCGGAGGCCAGCAGGGCCTTGGAAGGGATACATCCGACGTTCAGGCAGGTCCCGCCGAGATGGCCTTGCTCCACAAGGGCTGTCGTGGCGCCCATCTGGCCTGCTTTCAGCGCGGCCACATATCCGCCGGGCCCGCCGCCCAGAATGATGATGTCAAAATGCTGGCTCATGTCTTCTCTCCTGTCATCGGTTGAATCCGGAAACAAACCGGAGGTCCGGATCAGACCAGTCCGGCCGGGGCTTCCAGAAGTTCCTTCAGCCGCGCCATGAATTTTGCCGCAGGCAGGCCGTCCACAACACGGTGGTCCGCACTGAGTGTCAGGGTCATGACCTTGCCCGGCCACATCGCACCATCGTGAACCAGAACGGTTTCGTGTACCGTGCCCACGGCGAGGATCGCGGCTTCCGGCGGATTGATGATGGCGGTGAACTCCTCGATCCCGAACATTCCGAGGTTTGTAATCGTGAAGGCACCCTTACCCATGTTTTCGATTTTCCCGCTGCGGGCGGCCTCGACAATTCGCCGGGTTTCGGAAGCCACCTGACGCACGGGAAGGGTATCGGCATTGGCCAGAACGGGCACCACCAGGCCATCGGGCATCCCAACGGCAATGCCAATGTTCGCGTCCGACATCTCCACCAGTTCGTCGTTCTCGATCCGGCTGCGGAACGCCGGGAATTCGCGGATCGCCACGGCGCAGGCTTTGGTGATGAAGTCATTCAGCGAGCAGGGATACTTTGCCTTTTCGTCGCGCTGGCAGGCCACCAGCGGTGCCGCGTTGATCGTCAGTTTCATGTAGAAATGCGGCACGTTCTGCTTCGAGGCCTGCAGGTTGCGCGCAATGGCCTTGCGCATGCCTGTCAGCTTCCGGCGCGTGACGGTGCCGGGTGCCGCGACGGGAACAGGCGCGGGGGCCGGCGCTGGCTTTGCTGCAGCGGCAGGCAGATCGCGCGTTGTTACGCGGCCGCCGGGCCCCGAGCCGGGTGCCGCACTGGCAACATCCAGTCCGCGTTCCGCGGCCTGCTTGCGGGCGGCCGGAGAGGCTTTCAGCGTACCCGGTGCGGCTACAGGAGCCGGAGTGGATACCGTTGCGGCGGGTGCCGGGGCTGGCTGGGCGGCAACTGGTTTAGCTGCAGGAGCCGTCGCGCCGAGATCGGCCGGCAGGGCCTCGTTAGCCGCGCCTATCAGCGCAATACGTGTCTTGACGGGGACCGTCGTCCCTTCGTGCACCAGGATCTTCCGCAGGACTCCATCGTGCCCGGCTTCAACTTCGACCACAGCCTTGTCGGTCTCCACCTCGAGCAAAATCTCGTTCGCCTTTACGCTGTCGCCTTCTGCTTTGTGCCACTTGACAATGGTGCCTTCTTCCATCGATTGACCCGCCTGGGGCATAAGGATATCAAACATAGCCGTTCTCCTTGATTGTAGGTCCTGAAACAACGATTTGTTGAAATTATGATTGAAACATGACTGAAGTCAATCAAAAATTAACAAATTATTGTTGCATTTATTTTGGTAGTCGTGTCATAATCACGAGGAATCTTGGAGAATTCAGGTGTTTTGATGGTTTATTCTGCGAAACAGCGTCGTGAGCGAGTGCTGGAGTGCCTGTATCGGCAAGGGCATGTTCTGGTGAAGGATTTGGCAGCTCTGTTGCAGATTTCGGAAGCGACGGTTCGGCGCGATCTGAAGGGGATGGCGGCGGATCAGGATATTGAGCTGGTATATGGGGGGGCCACGTTGCGGCGCGGTTCGGATTTCTCCTTTCGTTCAAAGAGCCAGAGGAACATTGAGGCCAAGCGGGTGATTGGCGAGTTGGCGGCGGCGCGGATTCAGGACGGGGATCAGATCTTCCTCGACTCCGGGACGACGACCTTTGAGATGGCGCCGATGCTGAAGAACCGGCGCAGGATTTCGGTGATTGCCAACTCCACGCGGCTGGCGCAGGAATTGGCGGTGGCGCCGGAAGTGGCGGTGATCATGCTGGGCGGGCAATACCGGGCGGACCGGATGGATACGGTGGGGCCCCTTGCGATGAGCACGCTGGAGCAGTTGCGCGGGTATCGTGCGTTCATCGGGGCGGATGGCATGAGCATGGATTTCGGGTTGACGGCCAGTGACATCGAGAGCGCCCACCTGTACCGGCTGGCGGTGCGCCATGCGCGCGAAACCTGCCTGCTGGTAGACCACAGCAAGTTCACGGCTCCATCGCTTTATAAGATTGTTGAATGGGACGGTATCTCCTGTGTGATCACTGACCGGAGGCCGTTGCCCGAATGGGAGGATTTCCTGAAAACAAGGAACATCGAGTTGGTGTTCCCCGAGTCCGCTGCACAATCAGCCGGACCGGAGGAAAACGAGAGTCTTGAATAGAAAGGAAAAAGCACATGCCTAAACAGAAGATGATTAGTCCCGCCGAATGTCGTCGCGCGGGGTTTGTCGAGTTCCAGCCGATTCCCTGCAACCAGTATGCGAAATCCGTCAAGGACGAGCTGAAGAACTTCGGGGCGGCCGATCTGGTTCGGATCCAGCGGGACATGACTGTGATCCGCGCGTTCGAGAACATGCTCAACGAGGTCAAGCTCAAGGGTTCGTTCGGGGGTATCGAGTACAATCACCGCGGGCCCGCTCATCTTTCCATCGGGCAGGAGGCGGCGGCGGTGGGCATGGCCTTCACGCTGGACGTCGAGGACCACATCTATGGCAGTCACCGCAGCCATGGTGAAATCCTGGCCAAGGGGTTGTCGGCGATTGAACGGCTGGACGACGCCTCGCTGATGAACGTGATGAAGAGCTTCTTTGGCGGCGCCGCACTGAAGGTGGTGGAACAAGACTTCTCCGGCTCGGTCAAGGAACTGGCCGTGGACTTCCTGCTGTATGGCGCGCTGGCGGAGATCTTCGGGCGTGAAAACGGGTTCAACAAGGGGATGGGCGGTTCCATGCACGCGTTCTTCACGCCGTTCGGCATCTATCCGAACAACGCCATCGTGGGCGGTTCCGGCGATATTTCCGTGGGTGCGGCGCTGTTCAAGAAGGTCAACCACCGCAAGGGCCTGGTGGTCTGCAACATCGGGGATGCCTCCGCGGGTTGCGGGCCTGTCTGGGAGGGCCTGTGCTTTGCCACGATGGACCAGTTCTACGAGCTGTGGGACGAAGCGCACCGCGGCGGGCTTCCGCTGATCCTGAACTTCTTCAACAACTTCTACGGCATGGGCGGCCAGCCGGTGGGCGAAACCATGGGCTTCAAGGTGCTGGCCCGCCTGGGCGCCGGCCTGCGGCCGGACCAGTTGCACGCCGAGCGCGTGGACGGGTTCAATCCGCTGGCGGTCATTGACGCCTTCCGCAGGAAGAAAGCCATCCTGGAGGAAGGCCGCGGGCCCGTGCTGCTGGACACGATCACCTATCGTTTCAGCGGGCATTCGCCTTCCGACGCCAGTTCCTACCGCGAGAAGACGGAAATCGAGATGTGGCAGAAGGAGGACCCTCTGGTGACCTATGCCCAGTCGCTGGTGGATGCCAAGGTGGCGAAGAAGGATGCGTTGAAGGAGGTGACGGACAAGGTGGATGCGCTGATCCTCAAGGCGTACAAGCGCGCGGTGGATCTCGCGGTTTCGCCCCGCGCGGAGTTGATGCATACCGGTTGCCTGCTGGACCAGACCATGTACTCCAACCAGCGCGTGGAGAGCCTGTCGGCGGATGCTCCGGAAACCCTGATCCCGCTGGCGGACAATCCCCGGGTGAAGCAACTGGCCCAGCGCAGCCGCTCGGCCTTTGATGCCGCCGGGAATCGTCTGCCCAAGAGCAAGTGCGTCGGGTTCCGCGATGCGCTGTTCGAGGCGATCATCGACCGGTTCTACAAGGATCCAACCCTGGTCGCCTATGGGGAGGAGAACCGGGACTGGGGTGGCGCGTTCGCCGTCTATCGCGGCTTGACCGAAGCCCTTCCGTATCACCGCCTGTTCAATTCGCCGATCTCCGAAGGCGCCATTGTCGGAACCGCGGTAGGGTACGGGCTGGAAGGCGGGCGGGCCCTGGTGGAACTGATGTATTGCGATTTCATGGGGCGCGCGGGCGACGAGATTTTCAACCAGCTCTCCAAGTGGCAGTCCATGTCCGGCGGTTTGTTGAAGATGCCCGTCGTGGTTCGTGTCTCCGTGGGCTCCAAGTATGGCGCCCAGCACAGCCAGGACTGGGTGGCGCTCGTGGCGCACATCCCGGGCCTGAAGGTGGCCTTCCCGGCCACGCCCTATGATGCCAAGGGTCTCATGAACGCGGCGCTGACGGGCACGGATCCGGTGATCTTCTTCGAGAGCCAGCGGGTGTATGACCAGCCCGAGGAGTTTCAGCCGGGTGGTGTGCCGGCTGGTTATTTCGAGGTGCCGTTCGGGGAACCGGATGTCAAGAAGTCCGGCACGGACCTGACGATCCTGACCATCGGTGCGACGCTATACAGGGCGCTCGAGGCCGCAGCAATCCTGGAATCGCAGCACGGGATTTCCTGCGAGGTGATCGATGCGCGTTCCGTCGTCCCGTTCAACTACGCCAAGGTTATCGAATCCGTCCGCAAGACGCGACGGATCCTGCTGGCCAGCGATGCTTGCGAGCGCGGCAGTTTTCTGCATACAATGGCGAGCAAGATCAACCAGTTCGCCTATGACGAACTGGATGCCCCGCCGGTTGTCGTGGGCGCGCGCAACTGGATCACACCGGCCGACGAGGTGGAGGATGCGTTCTTCCCGTTCGCGTGTGATCTCGTGGATGCGGTTCACGAGCACATCCAGCCGCTGAAGGGCTATACGGTCAAGCGCCCGTGCGACACGGCTGACCTGATGCGGCGCAGCGCCGCCGGGTTGTAAGCTGGAACGGATCAGGAAGGAAAAGCAGGACGATGAAACAGGCGATCGGGAAGGCATATGAGTTGGCCCGTGAGCAGTACGCGGCGCTGGGGGTGGACACCGAAAAGGCTTTGGAACGGCTCGACCGGATCGCCATCTCCCTGCACTGCTGGCAGGGGGACGACGTCGGCGGGTTCGAGACGGCCGAGGGATTGAGCGGCGGCGGAATCCAGGCCACCGGCCAGTACCCCGGGAAGGCCCGCACTGCCGATGAACTGCGCATGGATCTGGATGAGGCGTTCCGGATGATTCCGGGCCGCCATCGTCTGAATCTCCATTCGATCTATGCCGATAATCCGGGACGCAAGGTTGAGCGGGACCGCCTGACCCCGGGACTTTTCTCGGCGTGGTTGGACTGGGCCCGGGCACGCGGAATCGGTATGGATTTCAATCCGTCGTTCTTCTCGCACCCCAAGGCTTCCGACGGCTTCACCCTTTCGCACCGGGATCAGGGCATCCGGAAGTTCTGGGTGGATCACGGAATCGCGTGCAGGCGGATCGCGGCGTCGTTCGGCAAGGCGCTGGGCAGCCCGGCGGTGAATAACGTGTGGATCCCCGACGGTTACAAGGACGTGCCGGCCGACCGGCTGGGGCCCCGTCTGCGCCTGAAAGAGTCCCTTGACGAGATCTTCGCCGAGCGGCTGGATCGGGCCCATGTGCTGGACTCGGTGGAGGGGAAACTGTTCGGGATCGGGTCCGAAAGCTATGTCGTCGGCTCGCATGAGTTCTACCTGGCGTATGCTGTGGCCAACCGCAAGCTGGTGTGCCTGGATGCGGGGCACTACCATCCCACGGAGACGATTGCCGACAAGATCTCCTCGGTCCTGACCCAGCTGGATGGGCTGCTGCTCCACGTCAGCCGCGGGGTCCGCTGGGACAGTGATCATGTGGTGGTGCTGTCCGACGACCTGCGTTCCATTGCGGAGGAACTGGTGCGCGGGAACTATCTGGAACGCGTGCATATCGGACTGGACTATTTCGATGCCAGCCTCAACCGCGTGGCGGCCTGGGTGATCGGGTCGCGTAACATGCTCAAGGCCCTGCTGCTGGCTTTGCTGGAGCCGGCGGCGCGCCTGCAGGCGGCGGAGGCGGAAGGGGATTTCACGACGCGGCTGGCCCTGCTGGAGGAGAGCAAGAGCCTTCCGATGGGCGCGGTCTGGGATTATCACTGTGCGCGCAAGGGTGTGCCTGTCGGCGCCGAGTGGCTCGCGGACATCAAGCAGTACGAGAACAAGGTTCTGGCCGCCCGCGGATAAGCGCGAGGTTGGGCTGACAAGGGAGGGAATCACGTGAATCACCGGGAATGTATTGCAGCGATCTTGCATTATCGCCCGTATGACCGCCTGCCCATCGTGCATTTCGGCTACTGGCGGGAAACACTGGAGAAATGGGTGGCGCAGGGGCACCTGACCTCCGAAGAGATTACCGAACTCTGGGACGGGAACGCCAAGGATCAGGCGTTGGCCGTGAAACTGGGGTTCGACTGTAACTGGAACTGCAATTATGGCTTGAACCACGGACTGGTGCCGGCTTTTGAACCCAAGGTGGTTCGCGAGTTTCCCGACGGCAGCCAGCATGTGTTGAACTGGAATGGCGTCGTGGAGGTCCACAATCCGGCCGCCCAGGGGATTCCCGCCGAGATCGACCATTTGCTCAAGGACCGGGCCTCCTGGGAGGAACACTACAAATGGCGGTACCAGTGGTCTGAATCGCGCGTGAACCTGGCCGGGCTGCGCGAACTGGATGCGGCTCAGCGCAGCTTGCCGCTCGGCATCTATTGCGGAAGCCTGTTCGGGCACATCCGCGATGTCGTGGGCATCGAAGGGGTCAGCTACCTGTATGTGGATGATGAGCCTCTCTTTCGTGAAATCATCGACACGGTGGCGGACCTGTGCTACCGGAATGTTGAACTTGCCCTGCGCACGGCCCGGCCGGGGTCGTTTGACTTTGCGCATTTCTGGGAGGATATCTGCTTCAAGAACGGGCCCCTGGTCAGTCCGGCGGTTTTCGAGGAATATGTCGGCCCGCACTATAAACGCATCACCGACTGCGTCCGCTCCCACGGGATTGATATCGTCTCGCTGGATTGCGACGGCTGGATCGATGCGCTGATCCCGATTTGGATCGCGAACGGCGTGAACACCATGTTCCCCATCGAGGTGGGCACATGGAACGCTTCCATTGCCCCCTGGCGGCAGAAGTACGGGCGCGAACTGCGCGGAGTGGGCGGCATGAACAAGACGGTATTCGCACGCGACCGTGCGGCGATTGATGCGGAAATCGAGCGGTTGAAGCCGCTGGTGGAACTGGGTGGATATATCCCGTGCCCGGATCACCGGATTGCGCCGGATGCGGAATTCGACAACGTGCGGTACTACTGCGAGCGCATGCGGAAGGTGTTCGGCTGATCAGGCCGGAGGTTGCGCCGTCCGACGGGCGCGGATCGCGTCCCGGGCCATGCGGGCGGCTCCGGCCAGCGGGTCGTGCGCGATGGCGCGGACGGGGGCCCCGAGTGCCTCCGACAGCATTTTGCGCCAGACGGCCTGACGGCTGCCGCCGCCCGCGAGAACGATCCTGCATCGTTGCGGGTAAGGGGTCACCGCGCGGACCTTGCGTGTCATGCGGAGTGTCAGGGTTTCGAGTACCGACCGGGCGAAATCATCCGCCGTATGATGGAGCCCGATTCCCTCCCATCGTCCGCTTGTCGCGGTTTCGCCGATGCGGAAGAGGAGGCCGCCGCAGCCGGGCTTTGCGCGGGCGGCGGATGCGAAAAATGCCTCATCCGTTTCGCAGCCGGCTATCACGGTTCTGGCCCAGTTGACCAGGTTCCCGCCATAGGCGTCCGCCGCCATCCGGTAGAAGAGCCCGCCGGGGTAGGGGCCGCGGATGCTGTCACGGGCGGGAGCGGGCATGCGGCGGCAGACCCTGTAGGCGACCTGGGCGGTTCCGAGTGTGATCAGCAGGCGATTCCCGTCTTCAATCCACGCCGCATGGGCGCCGGAAGTCTGGTCATTGCCGGCCAGGATCACCGGCAGACCTGCGGGGAGTCCAAAAGCCTTCGCTCCCGGTTGGGTGAACCCAGCGATGCTGCCGATCGGGAGCACGGACGGAAGTTCAGTGCGCGTGAGGCCGGTTGCCCGCAGGGCGGCGGGCCACCAGGTCCGCAGGGGTATGGAGTACAGTCCGCTCATGGCGGCCAGATTGTCATCCACCACGGCCTTGCCTGTCAGAAGAAAGACCAGCCAGGTTGGCAACAGCAGGATCCGGTCGCCCGGGCGTCGGTGCCCGTCCCCGGTTTGCCGCCGGTGAAGCAGTTGGCAGAGCTGCAAGCCCGGCAGCGGTTCCCCGAAACTCGAATGCGCGGAAAAATCCCGCAGGCGTCCGGAGTTCCGCAACGCCGCGCATGTGCCGGCGGCCCGCTGGTCCTGCCAGGAAAGAAAGAGGTGGCGTGCAGAGCCGTCGGCCCCGGCGGTGGTGAAGGTTTGCGCCTGGCTGGTTATGGCCATGGACGATAAGCGGCTGGCAGGCAAGCAGGCGGACTGCAAGGCCTTGCGGATGGCCTGATGGATGGCGTCTGCCGCGGAACCGGGTTCGAGTTCCACCTCGCCGCCGGGCCCGCGCACATAATCCACGGAGGCGGAGCCGGAACCAATGGGGCACAGAGCCGGATCAAAGACGCCGGCCTTGAAGGTGGTGGAGCCGAGGTCTAGGGAAAGGATCCATCTGGCGCCCTTCTTCATGAGCGCCTCCGGCGGCTGGCCGGCGCCAATATGATTTCGCGGGCCAGTTTGCGGGCTGCGCGGACCAGAACGGATCCAGTCCGGCAGTCGAACACGGCGCCTGCGGCTTCATATCCGCCTGCCCGGGCGGCGTCGGGTGTTGTGATGTACCCCTGCAGTTCGCCGTTGGTGAAGGCTGTGACAAAAACGCGGCCGGGTGCGACGCTCTTGATGGCCAGTCCGTATTCGCTGAAGAGTTCCCCGGGCAGGCCGACAAGACCGGCCCGGCCGATGCGAAGCGCCTGCGCCTCAAAGGGGGCGTAATCCTGCAGGAGGCGGTCCAGCGTGCCGTCTCCCGAGGCGCGGGCAAGGTTCACAAGTCCCTCCGCGCCGAAGACGGCGCACTCCGCCGTCCGGATTTCGGCGCGGGTGGCCTTGTCCTGCCGCAGCCGGTCAAAGGTGCCGCGGTACTCGGCAAGGGTCCGCTCGGCCTGGACAAGAGTGGGGAACTTGCGGCGCACAGGACGGAAAAGGGACAGTTTCCCGCTTAACACCGGATCGGCATCGAAATCCGACTCGGGAAGGTTCTCCAGGCTCTTCGCAACGAGATTGCCGAACTGCCGCCCGATGCGCCCGGTTTCCGCGAAGGTCTGGGCGTTGACGGTATGACGCGGACTCTGGTTGCCGCAGGGCCCGTTGTGATAGGCAACCACCAGGCCGCTGCCGAACCTTTCCTGAAGTGTGGTTCGCGCGTAGTGCGGGAAATCCGACGAGGTCAGGGTGGAGTCCTCGTGGAGAACCGTCGGGTGCATGCCATAGATGGTGGCCACGGCCAGCAGGGGCCCCCCGGGCCGGCGGATTGCGAGAACGCCGGCTTCGGGATCGGTTACCGCGGCCGGATCGTGCCGATTTCCGCCCACGCCGGAGATATGTGCCGTGGTCCACGCGGCCTCGGCAGGCTGGAGTTGGGCGCAGGCCGCTTGTGCCGCCAGGATAGTTGCACGTGCGATCGCATCCAGCACGGCAGGTTCCGGCGGTGGTGCCGCCGTGTCGTTCGCCCAGGCGACGATCGGGCCGCAAACCGGACCTGAATGGGTGTGCGTGCAGGAAATCAGGATGCATTCCTCGGGGATCTCCAGGGTGCGGGCCGCCATTCGCCGCAGGTTGCGGGCAAAGGGCGGGGTCAGCATCAGGACATCAAGCGCGATCTGGGCCAGGGTAACGGGTCCGTTGCGCAGCACGATGGCCGAGGCCAGCAGGGGATCGTGCGAGCCGGTGGAAAGGCGGCGCACATGCGGATAGCCCCAGAGCTGGATTCCGGAAGGCAATGGGATTTCCGCAGCTGCAGCACCTGCTCGTAGGCTCATCGGGGATGTTTCTCCGGTCACTCTTCCAGCGGGATGGTTGCGGCGAGGCGCTGGCTTTCCAGGGCCGCCGTGAAGAGGCGATGGCTGAGCGCCGTCTCCTCGGGCGTCACGCATCCCGCAAAGCGGTGGAGGGGCTTTCCGGTGTCCAGTTCGTGCAGGAACGCCGCCCACATCTGCTGGATGGAGTCGGTGAAGCCGAACTCGAAAATCGGCCCGGTGATGGTCTTGAAAGCCGGCTCATAGCCGGTCTGGATCTGCTCCCATGCCTGATCCCCGCCGGGCGTGTAACGCAGAACCTCCAGCAGGCGCGGGTTCGTGCTGGCCCAGCGGACCGAGGTGCGCGTCCCCAGGATTTCAGTGTACCAGGTATTCCTCTGGCCCGGTGCGATTCGCTGGAGTTTGACGGTCATCGGGAATGGCTCGCCGTCCACGGGGTCCAATGCCTCGCAAAGCAGGGTGCCGTTGTCCCATGTGCGGCAGGGAGCTGTTCCACCCTTGCCGTCGGGGCGTTCCTTGACGATGTCCGACAGGATCGCCCGCACGTTGCGGGGCTTCCACCCGGAGCGGAACGGCACGTGCAGGGCATGCATACCCAGGTCGCCGAGCACCCCGTATTCGCCGTTGAACTCGATCATCCGCTTCCAGTTGATCGGCTTGTTGGGGTCGAGGTCGCTGGAATGGAGGAATCCCGTGTTCACCTCGACAATGCGGCCGAAGGACTGCGACTCGATCAGGGCGCAGACCTTCTGCATGGCCGGGAAGAACGGCGACTCCGACGAGCAGCGCACGAAGACGTTCGGATTCCGGCGGCAGGCGGCGAGGATGGCTCGATTGGCCTCCTGATCGATGCCGAACGGTTTTTCGCCCATCAGGTGTTTGCCGGCGGCAATGACGGCAGTATAGATCTCCCGGTGGAGGTTGTGGGGAACAGCGACATACACGGCGTCCACTTCGGGGTTCGCCAGAAGGGCCTTGTAGTCGTCCGTCACCTGGGTGATGGAGGCGAAGTTTCCGCGATACCACGGGTAAAGGGCCGTGTTCTTGTCGCAGATGGAGACGATGGACGGGCGGACCTTGAGGTCCAGCAGGTGGGCCCAGCGGGCGGCCGCGCTGGCGAATTCACGGCCCATGAGGCCGCAGCCGATGATACCGAAACGTATGGTTTTCACTTGTGGTTTCCTCCAATCGGGATGGCGGGGTTCTCGAAATAGTTGTCGCGGATGACGCACGGGGTGGAGACCTCCAGCAGGAGAGCCGGACCGACCCCGGTAAAGCTGTGGTAGGTATGGCGCGGCACGGGGAATACATCGCCGGCTTTCATGATCCAACTCCGCTTTCCGCTCTGCATACGGACTTTCCCCCGCACGATGAAAAACGTTTCATGCTTCGCCCGGTGCCGGTGTCGAGGGCACGTCTGGCCGCCGGACACGAACAGATACTTGCCACAATAACCGGCTTTCTCCTCGTTGGCGATCCAGGATTCAATCAGACCGGTTTCGTCGAAACGGCCCAACCCGAAGTCGAGGACGAGCGGCCTGGCTGGAGGCATGGCGAGCCGCCAGGCCTTCATCTGTTTCCGGAAACGGCGGAGATGCCGCTCCGCCGCCGCGGCCTTGAGGCTGATATCCAGGCCTTTCTTCAGTTCCTTCATGGTTCCCCCTTACGCGCCGTACCCGAGTTCTTTCTGCACCTCGGCGATCGACTCCTCGATGATGTCCATCGCCTTGTGGGCGACATCATCAGGCATGACAACAGCCGGGCTCATCCGCAGGATATGGCCTGCGGGAATCCAGGCCAGGCCTTTCGAGAAGGCGCGCTGGTAGACGCGTTTCCCGGCTTCGTTGAACGGTTCCTTTGTCGTGCGGTCCTTCACCAGTTCCACTCCCATCAGGCACCCCTTCACTCGGACATCGCCCACGATGGGGAACCGGTCCTTCCAGACCTTCATCCGTGCGGCAAAGAGGTTTTCCAGGTTTGCCGCGTGGGCGAGCAGGCCTTCCTCTTCGATCACCTCAATGGAAGCCAGGGCCGCGGCGCAGGCCATCGGGTTGCCGCCATAGCTCGAGGAGGCGGAGATGGCTTCAAAGGTTTCCATGAACGGTTCGCGCACGGCGACGCAGGTGACGGGGAACCCGTTGCCGAACCCTTTGCCGAGGGTGACGACATCGAGCACGACATTCCAGTGTTCCATGCACAGCCACTTGCCGGTGCGGGCAAACGAGGTGAGGACTTCGTCCGCCATCAGGAGGATCTTATGCTTGTCGCACAGCTTGCGCAGTTTCGGGAAGAAGTCATCCGGCGGAATCACGGAGCCGCCCCATCCCTGGATCGGCTCGAGGATGAACGCCGCCGCCTGACCGGCCGTTCCACGTTCGAGGTATTCCTCGTAGAAGCGGATATACGCGTCGGTGTCAATTGTGCCGTCCGGCTTGGTCCAATGCGGGCGGTAGGTGTCGGGGCGGGGGAGCATGTGGAAGCCCGGCGCGCGGGTGGGGCCGTAGACGGTGGAGCGGATGTGGCCCAGCGAGACGGCGCCATAGGTTTTTCCGTGGAAATCATAGAAACAGGAAAGGAGTTCATGCTTTCGGGTGGCGGCGCGGCAGATCCGCTGGCCGGCCTCCACGGCGGCCGTGCCGCAGTCGTAGAACTGGTATCCCTTCAGGTCGCCCGGCAGGATCTGCGCGAGTTTCTCCACGAGGCGGGTCTTGATCTCGGTGGTGAAATCGTGCGCATTCATCAGCTGGCCGGCGTATTTCTGCACCGCCTGCGTGACTTTCGGGTGGCAGTGACCGAGGGTGGTTACATAGATGCCGGACGAGAAATCGATATAGCGGTTGCCGTCCACGTCGGTCAAGGTGCAGCCGTTGCCGGATTCAAAGGCGACGGGGAAGAGCTTGACCTGTTCACTCAGGCCCTTGAAGTGCCGGGTGCAGCGGGCGTGCACGGCCTTGGACCTCGGGCCGGGAAGTTCGGCGGTTGTGATCCTGGGCCACTGGGCGAGGTCGATTGAGTACCGGGCGGCATCATATTTTCCGTTCATGGGGTTCCTTTTCTGGTTGTTGAAACCGTTGCATAGACAATGGAGGCTCCGGTCCTGGCGAGGGCGCGCCGCTGGGCGACGGGGACGCGGGAGTCGGTCACCAGAGTCAGGTTCCGGCCAAGCCGTCCGGTGATGGAGGGGCAGGTCCGGCCGATCTTCGAGGCGTCCGCGGCGACGATGATCCGGCGGGCCTGCTGTCGTGCCGCGCGGGAGAGGGCGGCGGTATCCATGTCGGCGGCGCCGAACTCCGCGGTAGCCGGATCCAGGGCGTCGGCGCCCAGGATGGCGGTGTCAAAGCGGAATTCCATGGCCCGTGCGGCCGCGGTGGCTCCGACCAGGTCCGGGCTGGCTGGTGCCAACTGACCGCCGAAGACCTGCAGATCCATGCCCGGCCGCCCGAACAGGTCCATGGCGACACGCAGGTTGTTGGTGACCACCCGGATTCGCTGCCCCGCTGGAAGCATCCGGGCGATCTGCGCACAGGTGGTGCCGGTGTCCAGGTAGACGGATTCACCCGGCCGGAGCCGGCGCACGATTTCCCGTGCAATCGCCTGCTTCGCCTCGACATTGCAGGCCGCCTTTTCGGAAAATGAGAGTTCGCGCACCAGCGGGGAACCGGGCTGCACGCATCCGCCATGGGTCCGGACCAGCAGACCCTGTTCCTCCATCGCCTGCAGGTCGCGGCGGATCGTCATGGTCGTTACGCCCAGGCGGCGGGCGAGGTCGTGCACCGAGAGCCGTCCGCTTCCGTTCAGGAGCGCCTGGATGCGCTGCCGCCGGTCCGTTCCCTCGCTGCCGCGGGTTGCCCGTGAGATTGTGCTTGCCTTCGTCATGTGTTTGTTTGAAATATAGATGATGTTTGAAAAGAACACAACAGGAAATCGGCCCGCCAACAATCCGTTGACAGGCTGGGGGCGCGCGGTGTTGGATGGCTGCAACAGGAGGTTCTGATATGAAGGGGAATCTGAAGCTGGGTTGGGCGGAGGAGGATATCACACCTGCCGGGAAGGTGGACCTGTACGGGCAGTATTACCATCGTCCCATGGAGGGTGTTCACTCGCGGCTTTCGTTGACGGCGCTGACGGTCGAGTCGGACGGCGGGGAGCAGGTGACGCTGGTTTCCGTGGACACTGCCTGTTGCGAGGGGGATTTACTGGAGGAACTGCGACGTAAGCTGCGTGCGGAGCCGGTGGGACCGGATCCGGACAAGGTCATCCTGAACGCGACGCACACGCACAACGCGCCCGGGGTGTATGCGATCACCGGGATTGAGTGGCTTGAGGAATTGCCCGACTGTCTGCCGGCGAGGGAGTACCGGGGGTTCCTTCTGGAGTGTGCGGTGCGCGCGATCGGTGCGGCGTGGCGGAACCGGCGGCCGGGCGGGATCGGGCGGGTGTTGTCCGCGGCCCGGGTGGGGCATTGCCGTCGGGCGGTATATACCAACGGTACGGCGGAGATGTATGGACGTACCGACCGTCCGGATTTCCTGGGGATGGAAGGGGGCGAGGATTCCGGGCTGGACCTGCTGTTCACGTTTGACGAGGCGGGCGTGCCGACGGGCGTGGTCCTGAATCTGGCATGCCCTTCACAGGTTATGGAAGCGACCTACCAGCTTTCGTCCGATTTCATCGGCGAGACGCGGCGGCGGCTGAAGCAATGTTTCGGGGAGGAATTCCGGATGCTGGGCCAGATCAGTGCGGCCGGATGCCAGTCCCCGCGGGACTTGGCAAGGAATTACCGGGGTGAGCCCGACTTCTGGCATGCGGACGGGGTTGCCGAGATCGGGGAACGCCTGGCGGTGGCGGTGGAAAAGGCTGTGGTACGGGCCTCGTCCCGCATCGAATGGGCTCCGGTCTTGCGTCATTCGTTGCAGCGTCTGTCGCTGCCGCGGCGCAGGGCTTCGTATGGCGAATATGTGGACGCCAAGGCTCGGTTGGCGCAACTGGAGGCGGGTTTGTCGGAGAGCGAGGCCTACCGGCAGTTTTGCGACGAGGTCCGCCGGAACGAGAAGATTCCCGGCCGGCCGGGACCGTATGACAGCAAGTTGCATCCCTTCGTCCTGATCCAGAACAATCGCGCTGTGGTTCGCCGGTATGAGACGCAGGATAAGGAACCGCAATTCTCAGTGGAAATGCATGTGCTGCGGATCGGTAGTGTGGTGTTTGCCACCAACCCGTTTGAGCTGTATCTCGAGTTCGGTCAGAGGATCAAGGCGCGCAGCGTGGCTGACCAGACCTTCGTGGTGCAACTTTGCTGCGGGTCAGGCGGGTACCTGCCGTCGGCCCGCGCGGAACAACTGGGCGGCTATGGCGGGCTGATCATTAACGGGATTGTGGGTTCTGATGGCGGCGCCCTGCTGGTCGATGCGACGGTGGATGCCATTGCGGCGCTCTGGAGGAATCCGTGACGACTTCGGTCGGGGCCCGCAGGCTGGATGCCGTGGTGGCAGGATATCTCGGAGTGGATCTGACTCCAGGATTCAGTCCCTTGCGGCCTGTGGTGCCTTTTGGCGAATTGTTCCGGCCGGGCAAGCTGATCGAGACCGAGGGTTTGCATGTTTCGCTTGGGGGCGTGGTGGCCAATACGGGTCTGGCGATGGCGCGCTTCGGGAGGCGGGTGGAACTCATGGGGAGCGTGGGGCAGGATGCACTGGGGGATATGGCCCTGGCCCGGCTGTCCGAGCGGGGGCTGGAAGGCGGGATCCGGAGGAAGCCCGGTGTCGGCACGGCGTACGGACTGGTGATTGCGCCGCCCGGCGCGGATCGCCTGTTTCTCGAAGACGCCGGATGTAACCGTGTGTTCACTGCGTCGGATGTGGATTTCCAGCGGGTTGGCGAAAGCCGGGTCTTTCATTTCGGTTATCCGCCGCTGATGGAAGCGCTGTGGGTGAATGGCGGATCTGAACTGCGGGCCCTGCTGGGCCGCGCGCGGGAACAGGGAGCGGCGGTTTCGCTGGATATGACCCTGCCGGATCCCGATAGTCCGGCCGGCAGGGCTGACTGGAGGTCCATTCTTGCCGAAACGCTTCCGCTGGTGGATATCTTCATGCCGAGCATCGAGGAAATCCTGTACATGCTGGAGCCGTCACTGTACCGCCGGATTGTTTCGGACTGCGGGGATGGGGATAGCCTTGAGGCCATTCCGATGGAAATGTATGAGTCCCTGGCCGTGCATGTGCTGTCGCTGGGTGTCCGGATCCTCCTGATCAAGGCGGGGCATCGGGGCGCCTATTTGCGGACGGGAGACCTGGCGGGACTGTCCCGGCCGTTTTCGCCGCTGGCCCTGGAGGATACCCATGGTTGCCCGCAAGGGATGTGGATCGCGCCGTTTCCTGTTGAAAAGGAACGATTCCGCAATGCCTGCGGGGCGGGCGATTGTGCGATCGCCGGGTTCCTGTCGGCCCTTTTGAGCGGAGAAAGTATCCATGATGCGGGCCGTCTCGCGATGCTTGCGGGGCGCGACAACCTGTATGGCAACGACGCCATTTCGGGGCTCAGGGATTGGAAGCAGATGGTTCTTGAGGTTCAACGGGAGGGAGACATGGCATGAAAGCAATCAGGGTTGGATTTGTCGGGTTTGGTGAGGTGAATACGCCGCGTGAATTCATTGACCGGCGTTGTGAGGAGGCGGCCCGTCTGCTGGAGCGGAACGGAATGGAACTGGTGCAGACCGCTCCGGTCAGCGACGATCCCGGCGGGGAACAGGCGGCTCGGGCGGTGCGGGAACTGAAGGCGGGCGGAGATTTCGATCTGCTGGTTGTCTGTGTCGCCGGCTGGATTCCCTCGTGGGCGGTTTTCTCGGTGATCGAACCGTTCAAGCACAAGCCGATCCTCCTGTGGGGGCTGACGGGATGGAAGGAAGGGGGGCGTTTTGTCACTACGGCGGATCAGGCGGGCACAACAGCGTTGCGCAAGCCGATGGCCGATATGGGATACACCTTCAAGTATGTGGTCACCTACCGGGACCATGCGCCGCGGATGGATGAGGTTGTCAGTTACGCCAGGGCGGCGCATACGGCGGCCTGGCTGCGGACGGCCCGGATCGGGATGGCCGGGTATCGCGATATGCGTTTGTACGGGACGTTGTATGACGGGGTTTCCCTCAAGGCACGGATCGGTCCTGAGATCGAACACTTCGAGCTCCTGGAACTGGCGCAAAGGATGGAGTCGGTCGATCCGGGCGAGGTGAAGCGGCTCACAAGGGAAGTGCGGAATCGCTGGGAGTTTGTCCGCGAACCGAAGCCGGGGACGGTGGAGAAATCGGTCCAGCTGTATCTGGCGATGCGCAGCAAGATCCTGGAACGGGGCTACCTGGGTTTCTCGTACAATGATGTGGATGGCATCAAGAAGCTGATGGGGTTTGCGCCGGCCGGCGCGATGACTCTGCTGCACGGCGAGATGTCGATCAGTTCAGTGCCGGAGAATGACAGTCTCGGGGCCGTGACGCAATTGATGATCCGCGGCCTTACGGGGCAGGTGGCGGCCTATCTGGAGTTTTATGAGTTCCTGGAAAACGGGGCCCTGATGGGGGTACCCGACTATGTGCCGGCGGAGATTGTGGAAGGGCGTGTGACGGTCATGCCCAATGCCTTTGGCAATTTCGGCGAAGGTTTGTTGAATGTGTCCAAGCTAAAGACGGGCGAGGTTACGTTGGCGCGACTTGGGTATGGGCCGGACGGATACCAGATGCATATCAGTCTTGCGCAGGCCCGGGCTCCGCGATCCTGGGAAGAGGCGGGATGGGCTCCGCCTGCACCGCAGCTTCCGAGCCTTGAGATGGTGTTTGACTATCCCGTCGAGGCATTCATCCAGAAGGTCATGAGCCAGCATTACATGATCTGCTACGGTGACAACCGGATGCTGTTGCGGGATCTCTGTGCTATCCTGCGAATCGTGGTGATCTGACGGGCATTGTAGATAGGATTGCCGGAGGTAAGCTGACTGGATGAGGCGGCTGTCACGTCAAAGTCCGAAGCCTGGTCGGGGAGATATATCCCAAGGCGTTATCAAAGGGTACTCTGAGGGGTGAAATCGGCGGAAAAATCCGTGAAAACGGCAATTCCAGGATTGTCTGGGCTGTTTCAATGCCCGCTCGATCCATTCACCTTTTTCGACAGGTTTGTTGGGGCAATGAGACGATGGGTAGTGCAAGATGTTGGTTGTTAATCGGGGTGGTGCTCCCAGGTTGTGCAAAGCCCGCACCGCTGAAGCCGGGCAAGAAAGGATTATGAAAACGCGATGCGAGTGGTGCGGGAGTGATCCCCGATATACGGCCTACCATGATGAAGAGTGGGGGGTGCCCATCCACGAGGATCGCCTGCTGTTTGAGTTTCTTGTGCTGGAAGGAGCACAGGCGGGGCTGAGCTGGCTCACGATCCTGAAGAAACGGGAGAACTACCGGAAGGCGTTTCACGGCTTTGATTGTGCGCGTGTTGCCAGATACACGGAACAGGACGTGGCACGCTTGCTCGCTGACTCCGGCATTGTTCGGAATCGTCTGAAGATTGAATCGGCCATCCGGAACGCTCGCGGCGTTCTTGATATCCAGGAGGAATGGAGTTCCCTGGATGCGTACCTGTGGCGCTATGTGGATGGCGTTCCGAAGCAGAACGCATGGAAATCCATGGCGGAGTTGCCTGCAAAGACCCACGCGTCCGACAGGATGAGCCGGGATCTGAAGAAGCGAGGATTCAACTTCGTGGGCTCAACCATCTGCTACTCATTCATGCAGGCGGTCGGCATGGTGAATGATCATACCACAAACTGCTTTCGCTACAGGGAGATCAGGAAACCGGGATCGCCCTGTCACCCAACGGGAATACCCCGCCCTTGACGTGCGCAGGTCCGGATCGACTATCAACTTGCCATCCTCTCGGGATTTTTCGTATGGTCCGGACTTGCTTTTTTGGGAGAGGTGGCCGAGTGGTCTAAGGCGCAGCACTGGAAATGCTGTGTGCTCTAACCGGGCACCGTGGGTTCAAATCCCACCCTCTCCGCCATTCGAAGCGACGGCCAACCACTCGCCCATTGCAGGGCGCGGACCCGAAACGAGCCCCAGAGGATGCCCCCGTTCCCCGCCGGTACTTTACGCCGGATTACCGGTTCAATTCCACAATTGCACGGCCGTTATCCGTACAGGAGAGGATTAAGTTGCAATGAACATCTCCGGGGCCGGCTGTGGCATACAGGTGGTCAATATCCAGTCCTGCACGCGCCAGTTTCTCGGTCAGCACTCGCAACATCCCCGGCCTGTGCGGGATTTCCGCCATCACAGCCTCGGATTCCAGCGGCAGATAATTTCTTGCGCGCAGAGCATCCGCCGCCCGCAGGTTGTCATCTGTCACCATCCGGATCACCGCGCGGCCGTCCTGAACCCCGCCCTGCAGGGCAAGGATACTGACGCCTTTTTCCGCGACCAGCTTGGCCATCTCGTGCAAAACCCCGATCTCGTTCCGTACCTCCACAGTGATTTCCTTTACTTGTTGTGCTGTGAACATGGTGCCTCCTCCTTCCTGACTCCAGTTTACTCTCGGTGGATGACAGGTCAATGCCATCCGTTCATGTTTTCCGGTTCTTCAATCTTGACTCCAAGGGCGGGACCCGCCACCATGCGACCGTTTCCATCCCGGGGAAGCGGCCGGTTTGCGGGGGCAATTTCCGCGACAGGCTGACATCTTTTCCCGGACATGCGCCTGTAGCCTAATGGACAAGGCATCTGACTTCGGATCAGAAGATTACAGGTTCGACTCCTGTCAGGCGCGCCACGACAACGGAGTAGCTCTTGACGCCGTCCTCCCTGTACTGCTACTTATCCGGACATGAATGAGCTCATTCAGGCCGGTCCCAGCGGACTTGTGTCCGTGCCGCCTGAAGAGTGATTTCTGATCCGTTGGGAGGTTCATATGAAAGCGCTGTCGCTGGGTCTGGTTCTTCTTCTCGTACTCATGGCTGGATCGGCCGGGGCTGGTGCGATCGCGGCAAACCCCGGTGCCCGCACCGCGGCTCAGGCGCCTGCCATAGTGACGGTCCCATCGGTGACCGGCGTCAGTTCGACGGATGCGAAGAATATTATCGTGCGGGCTGGCCTGAGTTACCAGATGGCAGGTTTCGTGCAGGCTGGCAAGGCTGATCAGGATGGCAAGGTGGCGTCCCAGAATCCTGCCGCCGGTGCCAAAGTGGCGGCCAAGAGCGTGATCTCCTGCAAGGTCTACCGCGCGGCCCAGAAGATGGCCGCAGACGAGGCCAGAGTGAAGACTCTGCCTCGCATTCTGAAGTAGAACCTGTTCCGGAGCGCGAACCTCTGCAGGCGCTTGTGCGGCGGCGGATTCCGCTCCGTTCCATTCCCGGCAATGTGTAAAACGTGCATAACATTGCCTGCTGCATCCATAGACTCGCGTCGGGCCGTTTTGCGACTCTGGGCCCATGCGAATAGCAGCGGGGGGTTACCGGTCTGCCTCCCGGGAATAAACAACCTGAAAGGGGAAATGTGATGACGACTCGGACTGTTGCGACGATGAATCAGGACTATCCGGCGGTGGGCATCCGGCCGACGATTGATGGACGCTATAACGGGGTTCGTGAATCCCTTGAGGGGACCACGATGCAGATGGCCCGCCGGACGGCGGAATTGATTTCCTCCAGACTGCGGTATCCGGACGGACGTCCGGTGCGTTGCGTGATTGCCGATACCTGCATTGGCGGCGTGGCGGAGGCGGCGCAGTGCGCCGACAAGTTCCGCAAGGAGAACGTGGGTGTTTCGCTGACTGTTACGCCGTGCTGGTGCTATGGCAGTGAGACGATGGATATGGATCCCCTGACGCCCAAGGCGGTGTGGGGCTTCAACGGCACGGAGCGGCCGGGTGCGGTCTATCTGGCCGCAGTGCTTGCGGCCCATGCCCAGAAGGGCCTGCCGGCGTTCGGGATTTACGGGCGCGATGTCCAGGACGCCGGCGACGGCCGGATTCCCGCGGATGTCGAGGCCAAGATCCTGCGCTTTGTGAAGGCCGGCCTGGCGGCCGCCCTGATGCGCGGAAAGTCGTATTTGTCCATGGGCGGCTGCTCAATGGGAATCGCGGGTTCCATTGTGGATCCGACGTTTTTCGAGAGTTTCCTCGGCATGCGTGTCGAGTCGGTGGATCTCTCCGAATTCACACGCCGGCTGCGAGACAATATCTTTGACCAAGAGGAATATAAGCGGGCGATCCGCTGGGTCCGCAAGAATTGCAAGGAGGGGCATGATCCCAACAAGCCCGCCAAGCGGCGCACCCGTGCGCATCTGGACGAGGAGTGGGATATCTCGGTCAAGATGACCCTCATTGCCAGGGACCTGATGTACGGTTGCCCAAATCTGGCGGAAGCCGGCTACATCGAGGAAGCCCGCGGCCATAATGCGATTGCCGGTGGCTTCCAGGGGCAGCGTAACTGGACGGACGCATTCCCCAACGGTGATTTTCTCGAGGCCATCTCCAATAGCTCATTCGACTGGGATGGCATGAGGATGCCCCGTATCATCGCAACCGAAAACGACAGCCTTAATGGCGTGGCGATGCTGTTCGGGTACCTGCTGACCAATACGGCCCAGGTCTTCGCCGATGTGCGAACCTACTGGAGCCCCGCCGCGGTCAAGCGGGTGACCGGTCACACGCTTGTCGGCCAGGCGGCGGGCGGGATCATCCATCTGATCAATTCCGGTGCCGCCTCGCTCGATGGCAGCGGTCAGCAGTCAATCAACGGCAAGCCGGCCATGAAGCCGTTCTGGGAGATCAGCCAGAAGGAAATGCAGGCCTGCCTGGATGCGACTACGTGGCATCCTTCGGTAACGGAGTACTTCCCCGGCGGCGGCTGGTCCTCGAAGTTCGTCACCAAGGGGAATATGCCGGTTACCATGTCGCGCTTGAACCTCGTAAAGGGCTTGGGGCCGGTTCTCCAGATCGCCGAAGGCTGGACCGTGACACTGCCGGCGGCTGCGCACAAACGGCTGGACGATCGAACAAACGACACGTGGCCAACGACTTGGTTTGCTCCACGCCTCATGAAGAATGGCCCATTCCGGGATGTGTACAGTGTGATGAACAACTGGGGTGCGAACCACGGTGCATTCAGTTACGGGCATATCGGGGCGGATCTGCTGGCCTTGGCGTCGGTTCTGCGTATTCCGGTGGATATGCACAATGTGGCGGAAGAGGATATTTTCCGTCCGTCCGTCTGGGCCCGGTTTGGCGGGGATGATTTCCGCGCCTGCGAGAAGCTGGGGCCGTTGTACGGTTGACAGGACGAGGGATGTTCGTTGCGCCCTGCAGGGAGGGGTTTTCCTGCGGGGCGTCCTTTTATTAATAAGTCAGTATATTTTTTAAAGGCATCCGGGGTTGACTGCATATCCATGAGCTGATAATAAGGCAACTTTAATCATGGCCAGTTCTTCTTCCAACAATCATCCTGTGCGACGCGGTCTTACATTCCGGTCGCTTGTGGTATGCGTAGTGGCCTTGTTGTTGATGGGGATCTGGATTCAGTACGAGGAAGTTTTCAACTATAACGGGGGGCCGCTGGCTGAGAATTCTCCTCCCAATAGTGCGGTGGGCGTGATCCTGGTGGTGCTGGCGCTGGGCGGGCTGTTATACCGTTTCCGGCGTTCGCTCCGGTTGCGCACGGCTGAACTGGTGGTGATCTACTCTGCGCTGGTCATGGCGGCGCCGCTGATGACGCAGGGGTTCTGGCACCGCATTATCGGCCTGGTTTCCGCTTTCCCTCACTATCAGGATTTCAAGAGTTACGACAATCTTCCGCCGATGCTCTGGCCGCACGGCGAAAACCTGATTGGCAATCATGATTTCCGGGATGGGATCAAGGGGTATCGGTTGGTCGGCGGTTCTGTCGAATGGGCCGAGATGGAGGACCGGTACGGCCGGATGCGCAAGGTGCCGATCCTCAGCGAGGGGGGGCTGGAAGTGGATATCCCCCGGTCGGCCGGAATCGTGCCGGGCGAGAATTTCCTTTTCTCCGCGCGGGTCAAGGCGGACGGCCTGACGAAGGAGTCGGCCTACTTCGTCGAGATCCAGTCCGATGATACGGCGCCGGTTTCCCTGCTGATGAACTCGCAGAACACAGCGCCGACGTTTGCGGATCCAACGGGGTTTTCCCGAATCGGTGTCAATCCCGTAACGATCCCGAGCCGACTGCGGGAGAAGATCACCTTACGCATTGGAATCCGGGGCGGGGGTAAGCTGGCCATTCAGGAAATGGAATTCATCAACATGGAAGCGGTGGAATCCCTGTACGTCGGCCGGCAGGTCGTGCGGGAGAGCCGTCTCGAAGCGTTATCGGATGAGGAACGGAATTCCACGATTGTGCGGCCGGACAACCTCTGGAGCGTAGCGGGGTTGAAATACCTGGTGGCCGGGTATATTCCCTTCCATCAGTGGTTCCAGCCGATGCTGGCCTGGGGCGCGCTGATTGCGGCGCTGTTCGTCGGGTTCATGGGGTTGAACGTGCTCTTGCGCAAGCAGTGGGTGGAGCATGAGCGCTTCACCTTTCCGCTGACGATTCTGCCGAAGAGCCTGTTCACCGCGGAGAAGGATGCGCAGGGCCGGATTGTGCTTCCGTTGTTCCGGAGCCGGGTGATGTGGATCGGGTTCTGCGTGGCGTTATTTCTGGCGTTGCTGAAGGGGCTGAAGTTCTATTTCCCGCGGGTCCCGGCGCCGGTGTTCCCTTCGGTGGGCTTCAGTTCGTATGTGTCGAATCCGATCCTGCAGTCGTTCCTGGAGAATGTGGGGTTTGGCATCGGGTTCATCTTGTGCCTGTATGCGATCTTCCTGCTGATCGAGACGGACATTCTGTTCTCGCTTTGGAGCATGTTCCTGGTCTTCCAGCTGTGGAACCTGTGCGGGAAATTGTTTGGGCTGACAGCGATTCCGGGGTATCCGTGGGAGTCGCAGCAGACGATGGGCGGCTATATCGCATACGCGATCCTGGCGGTCGTGATTGCACGGAGTCACCTGTGGCGGGTGATCCGGATTGTTTTCGGGCGCGGGACGCCCGCGGAACTGGCGATGGAGCGGGAGGAAATGGTCGGTTACCGGACCGCCTTGCTGCTGATTCTGGCGGCGCTGGTCGGTTTGGGCGCCTGGGGGTGGTGGACCCGCATGGGCGTGGGGGCCAGCCTGCTGTTCTTCGGATATATGCTGGTTTGTGGGTTTGCGGCGAGCCGTATCCGTGCGGAATGCGGCGCGCCGTTCGGCTACATCACGCCGTATAACGGGATGCAGTTCCTGGCGGCGATGGGCGGTTTTGTGGTCTTCAAGTCGGTCGGCATGGTGGTGGCCACGATTGCGGCGGGATTCATGTGTACCTCGTGTTTTCTCCTGATGGCGCCGGTCCAGGTGGAGATGATGGAACTCGGACGGAGGTTTGAAGTCCGCATGAAGGACGTCGGGGCGGGAATGACCGTTGGATTGGTCGGCGGGGTGGTCATCGGGGGCTTCGTGATCCTGTGCTGGGCGTACGCGCTGGGCGCATCCAACTTCAAGTATTCCTGGCCGTATGCCCAGAACTGGTATTTTGAGAATCTCCGCGTGGGTGCCTCGAACGCCGACCGCGCCCTGGCGTCGAAAACACTGGGCCAGGCTCCGGAATCCAAGCCGCTGAATTTCGTGTCGAACCAGGATGCCAAGGGGTTGGGGGTGGGGGCGGTGATCACCGGGGCCCTGGCCTTCCTCCGCGCGAAGATCATGTGGTTCCCGTTCCATCCTCTGGGTTATGTGATGGCTTCGACCAATTTCATGCGGCAGACCTGGTTCCTGGCTTTCCTTGCATGGCTGGCACGGTTGGCCCTGTTCCGGATGGGCGGTGCGGCGGTGATCCGCCGGGGGCTGGTCCCGTTTGCGGTGGGAATGTTCATCGGCTGTGTCGTGTCGATTGTCTTGTTTGATGTCACGGGCCTGATTCTGCGGGCGCAGGGCGTTGTGGAGGTATATTCGAGGATCCCATGAAGCCTATGCCGCATAGATCCTGGCGTGACCAGATATTGCCCGCGCTGTTTTTCCTGATTCTCGGGATAGCCGCGCTGGCGGTGTTTGTGCTGGTGGTCGAGCCGAGGGAGCGCAAGCCGCGCGGTGCCGCGGTTTCGGGTTACTCGGAACAGCAACTGGAAGAGGTCCTGAGCCAGAAGCGCCTGGCCGCGCGGCTGCAGGAGATCGAGAAGGCCGGCCTGCCCGCCCCGGGCGAACGGAGCATCGGACGCTACAGCGGTACACCCGGTTTCTACCGCACCGAGACCCTGATCCGGGATGCGTTGACCAAGGCGGGCCTGGAAATCCTGGTCCAGGAATTACCGGTCGTGGTTCCTGTGACGGAGGTGTGCGAACTGCGCGATGCCGACGGGCAGGTACTGTCCGACATCCAACTCTATCCGGTGGAACCTTCCGGTCTCCTTCCGGTTCTCCTGCCACCGGAGGGGATCACAGCCGAGCTGGTTACGCTCGAGGCGGCCAACCTGCATGGGCTGGAAGGACACAACCCGGAGGAAGTCATTGCGCTGACGATGGTGGACCGTGCTTCCGCCTGGGGGTGGAACGTGCTGCCGGGCGTGGGCGTCAAGGCCCTGCTTGTTCGCGAGGACGAACTCGGGCGCGCCCTGCGTACCGATGCGAACCAGTCGGCCGGCTGGGATGATATCTTGAGCCAGGAGGAAGTTGCGTTTCCACGGATCCTGGTCCGGGGCCCCATTGAGAAATATGCCGGACGGAAGGTGAACCTGCGGGCGCGGGTGACCTGGCAGACGCGGTACGTCCGCAATTACATCGGGGTATTGCACGGCAGGGAAACGGCTTCCGAGGCGCTGGTCCTGAACGCCTATTATGACAGCAGTTCCGTTGTGCCCGATGTGGCACCCGGCGCCGAGCAGGCGATTCCCCTGGCAGCGCTGCTGGAGTGTGTCCGGGGGCTGTCGCCATACCAGGGGCAGTTGCCGCGCGACGTTCTTTTCGTTTTCACCGCAGGTCATGCCCAGACCCTGGCAGGGGCTTCGCGGCTGCTGGAGGCCATCGAGCCGTTCACGGAAAGACTGCCGGGCGGGCGTACACTGGAGAAGCGGCGGAACCAGCATAAGTGGATCCTGGAGAAACTGGCGGGGCCGGAACTTCCGGATGCGGTCATGGCCCAGGTGGCCGGCGAGATCAACCTCGACCGGCGTGCGGATTCCCTGTCGGCGCGCCTGGATTATTTGCGGGCCGGCAGTCCGATCTACCGGGAGGGATTCGATGCGCTGAAGGCGGATGATGCCGAGCGCAAGAAGGAATCGAACAGTCATCCGCTGTTGCTGCAGTATCTTGCCGCCAAGCGCCGGGAAAACCAGTCGGCAAACCTGATGACGACACCGCAGGCCGAGCGCGCGAAGCATCCGATGTATGCCGAATGGCGGTACGAGGAACGGTTCCGCGCGGAGGTGGAGAAGCGGAAGGCCTATCATGTCCAACAGGTTAAGGAAATCAACCAGACGATGGCGGTGCGGGCCCTGTTCAAGCGGTACGAGAAGACCTTCACCCTCAATCTCGAATTGAATTCCGGCGGGGCGGACCAGAAGGACCGCCTGGCGGTCCTGGTGGGCATGTCCAAAGTTGGCCCGCGCGTGGAGCCGCAGGTGAGCGAGCTGGCCAACCTGCTGCACGAGAAGTCCGGCGAAAACCCGATCGATGTGATTTCGTGGGGGGCTCTGGACGCCGACGGGCGCCGGGATATGCCCAACCGGCATTCGCGGGCAACGACGGACCTGGAATCCGAACCCTGGTTCTACTGCGGGCGGCTGGCGTTCTCGGTGGTGAATTACGAGTTCATTCCGCTCAAGCTGGGTACGCCGGAGGATACGCTCGATGGGCTGAAACTGGCGATGGCGGAGAAGCATCTTGGAATCGTCGCCCGGTCTGTCCTGGCGATTGCGTACCGGCAGATCCCCTTCAAGAATATCGTGGCTGATACGGGCGGCAATGTGCTGTCCTTCCGTGGCAAGGTGGTCGGCGCAGCCGGCACAGGGGGCCTGATCGCCTCCCATCCGATGGCGGACCGGACCGTCGTCCGGATCGGGTTGGGTACCGCGATGAAGAACCGTTCGGACCTGGAGAGCCGTGGCGTACGGACGGCACCGGTGGTGATGACCAATCCCGACGGCAAGTATGAGGTACCCTTGGTGTTCGGGCTCGGGTGGGGGAACGTTAATGCGGATGCGGCCCGTTTCGGCGTGGATGGGCGGCTGGAGTACTTCAAGGATGACTCTCCCGCCGCGCAGACGGTGCACCGGAGTCAGAACATACCGCCTGCCGAACTGGTGCTGAGCGGCGGCGAGGAAGTCAAGCCGATCAATATTGAGGTGTTTCCGGCCACGCCGGTTACCCTCTACGGGCGGAACAATCCCCAGACGCAGAGCTATTTCAAGGGTGTGAGCTTGCTGAGCCGTGCGGGGCTCGCGGGGCCCGGCAAGGCTGCCAATGCGGGATCGACGTTCTTCCTTGAACCGGACTTCGAGTTCTATGTCGGACTGATGGACGGCGCGCAGGGCAATGAGCGGATCCTGGAGTACCGGGCCTACATGATGAATGTGGATCCCGATGCTCCCATCGGGCCGGACGAACCGGAATTGTGGGGGCGCGGCTACCGCGCCGCGGATACACCGGTGCTGACCTGGCCGCACTTTGACGCGGCGGCAACGATGATCCGGACCGCGGAAAAACGGCTCCGGCTCCAGCAGCGTTTCGGCATGGCCGACAAGCAGATGCTCTCGCTCCACCAGAATGCAAAGGACTTCCTGGCGGAAGCCCGGACACAGCGCGCCGCGGGGAATGTGCAGGGGGCGGCCAATACAGTGGGGGCGGCGCTCGCTTTCGCCATCAATAACCAGCCCGTGATTCGCCAGCGGATCAGCCAGGCGGTGGTGGGGATCCTATGGTATCTGGCCCTGCTGGTGCCCTTTGTGTTTTTCGTGGAGAAACTGGTCATCGGCTCCCCGGATATCCGCAAGCAGTTGCTGTCGGTCGGAATTCTCTTCGTCGTGGTGTTCGTGCTGCTGCGGTATCTGCATCCGGCCTTCCAGATGGTCCGCGCGCCACTCGTGATCCTGCTCGGTTTCGTCATCCTTCTGCTCACGCTCCTGGTGACCCTGATGGTCGGTGGGAAGTTCCGCCAGAACCTCAAGGACCTGCGGCGGGCGGAGGGGCAGGTGGATGGCGCGGATATCAGTCGTGGCGGGGTGGTGGGGACTGCCTTCATGCTGGGGCTGAACAACATGCGCCGCCGCAAGGTCCGAACCGGTCTGACCTGCGTCACCCTGATCCTGATCACGTTCGTGATGATCTGTTTCACGTCGGTATCAACCAACGTGGTCAGCGAGGAGTACGCGGTGGGTCGGTCGCCCTGGAACGGACTGATGATCCGGGACCCGGCCTACCTGCCGTTGTCTGTCGGGGCGATCGCGAACATCCAGGGGACCTTCGGGGTCAACTATCCTGTCGTTGAACAACAGTGGGTGCAGACGGCCTTGACGGGGGGGGCGCCGAACTTCCAGAATGCGGATATCCTGATCGACCGGGTCTATTATTCGGGCACGACAAGGGTTCAGAAGCGGTCCCGCGTCAGTGCGGCCATGATACTTTCCGCCATGGAGCCGGATTTTTCCGGCATGGATCGGTTCCTTGTCACCGAACGCCGTTGGTTTACCCCGCAGCCCCGGACCCGGGCCGAGGTGGCGGAGGCCATCGCGAACGGATTCAAGTTCCGCCGCCAGGCGATTGTACCCGATACGGTCGCCGCCGATCTGGGGCTCTCGAAGGAAGAGGTGAATGCCGGCCAGGCGGTGATCAACATCCGCGGCGAGGATTACGACGTGGTGGGGATCATGGATAACGCCCAGTTGGACAAGCTGAGCGGACCGGACGGGCGGTCCCCGCTCCCGTACGATATCAACAGCGTACAGTCCTTCGGTTATCTGGCAAGTTCATCCCGTTGGCTTGTATCCAAGGATGTCAAGCCGCTCCCGGCCTCGCAGGTGGTGTTGCTGAATTCGGTGCCGAAGATCAAGGACGGGGAAGAGGTGATTGCCGCGAGCCTCAATATCCTTTTCCCGCGCAAGCCGTACAGGGTCCTGGGCGGTGAGCGTCCGGCGATGGACTACAAGGCGCAGCGGCGTGCTGTGGTGGCCTTCCTGGAACGGAGCGGGCAGTATGCGAATTACGCCATTGACGGGGTGGCATACTACGGCGTCCGCCAGCGCGCACGGACCCTCACGGGCCTGCTGGAACTGCTGGTGCCCATCCTGCTGGCTGCCCTGACGGTGTTCAACACCATGCGCAGTTCGGTGTATGAGCGCAAGAGCGAGATCTATGTCTACAATGCGGTCGGGATCGCGCCGAACCACGTTTTCTTCATTTTCATGGCTGAGGCCCTGGTGTATGCGGTGGTCGGGGCGATGTGCGGATACCTGCTCAGCCAGGCCAGCGGCCGGGCGCTGACAGCCCTGAACCTGACGGGCGGATTGAACATGGATTACAGTTCAATCGAGACCATCTACGCCTCGCTGGCGATTGTGGCCGCGGTCCTGCTTTCCACGATCCTCCCCGCACGGGACGCCGCCCGGCTGGCCGCTCCGGCGGAGACACGTAGCTGGACCCTGCCGCATGCCGAGGCGGATACCATGGAATTCTCGCTGCCGTTCACCTTCACGGAGCACGACCGGGTGGCGGTGGTCAGCTACTTCTGGCACTGGCTGGATTCCCACGGATCCGGCAGTTCCGAAACGTTCTACTGTTCGCCGCCGGAAGTCGAGATCCTGCGGGGCGAGGAAATCGTCCCCGCGGTTGCCAGCACCGTCTGGCTGAAGCCCTATGACCTGGGTGTGTCCCAGCGTATGGAAATCTCGTTGCCGAGAGACCCGGAAACAGGGGAATATATCGCGCGTGTGAAACTGGTGCGGTTGAGCGGCCGTGTGGCATCGTGGCAGCGGACCTTGAAGCCGTTCCTGGTAACGGTCCGCAAGCAATTCCTGAACTGGCGTGTGACCACCGAGGCGGACCGCAGGCAGATGTATGCGGAGGCCAAGAGCCGATTACAGCAGGTAATGAGCTGAGGAATCATGGCGGAAAAACGAACAAGGATGACAGGGGACAAGGAACTGGACGTTTATCGTTCCCTGCTGGCGACCCCGACCGAGTTCAAGGACGGCTTCACCTGGGTGGCGGTGGCCGGCGCCCTGTTCTGCGGCCTGCTGATGATGCCCGGCGCGATCTACCTGAGCCTGATGACAGGCGGCGGGGTGGCGGCGGCCTGGGTGACGCTGATCATCTTCTCGGAAGTCAGCCGCCGCGCGATGCGGACGTTGAGCTCGCAGGAACTGGTGATCCTGCTGGCCGTGGCCGGGGCGATGGCTGCGGGCGGCCCAATGGGCGATCTGATCTGGCGCCAGTATTTCATCCAGAGCGATGCGGTGCGGGATGTCGGCCTGCTGGGGAAATTCCCCTCCTGGTATGCGCCGGCGCCGGGGAGCGACGCGATCACCGGCCGCAACCTGCTGCATTCCGCCTGGATGGTCCCGATCCTCCTGATGGTCTTCATGACGGTGATCGGCTCGATCAAGTATTACACCCTCTCGTACTTCTTCTTCCGGATCACTTCCGATGTGGAGAAACTGCCCTTCCCGTTTGCCGGCATTAGCGCCTCGGGCTCCATGGCCCTTGCCGAGTCCGGTGAGCGCAAAGCGACATGGAAGTGGAAGATGTTCTCCCTCGGCGCGGTGCTGGGGCTCGTCTACGGCGCGGTGCAGGTGGGGATCCCGCTGGTCAGCGGCGCACTGCTGACCAAGCCGATCCAGTTCATCCCGCTGCCCTGGTATGATACGACCACCCTGACGGAGAACGTCTTCCCCGCCACGCCCACCGGGATCGTCGTGGATCTCGGCCTGCTGATTGTCGGCATGGTCATGCCGTTCCGGGCGGTACTCGGTACGGGCTGTGCCCTCCTGCTGACGTTTGTGATGAACCCGGTCCTTCATCACTACGGGGTTCTGACCCGCTGGCAGCCGGGCATGGAGACGGTGGCAACGACCTTCAGCAATTCGGTGGATTTCTGGATGAGTTTCGGGTTTGGGGTCACCGGTGGTATTGCGGTGATCTCGATCTACCAGACTGCGCGGGATATGGTGCGCAAGGCCCGCGAATTGCGGGAAAGGCGGCGTGTGGAGTCGGCCAGTCCCGCAGTCCGAGAGAATATCTGGGCCACGCCGGCCGGGCGCGGCGATTTCTCACCCTGGATCAGCCTGGTGGTGTATGCGGTTTGCGCCCTGCTGGTGGTAAGCCTCTGCCATTGGCTGGTGCCCGGGTTCCCGGTGCTCTTTTTGCTCTTCTTCACATTCCTCTATACCCCGCTGGTCTCGTACATCAACGCGCGCCTGATCGGTATTTGCGGGCAGAGCGTGGATATCCCTTACGTGCGCGAGGCCGCCTACATCCTTTCGGGCTACAAGGGCGTGGAGATCTGGCTGGCCCCGATCCCCGTCGATAACCTCGGGGGCGGCGCACAGGACTTCCGCACACAGGAACTGACAGGTACCTCGTTCTGGTCCTACGCCAAGGCGCGGTCACTGGTAATCCCCCTGAGCTTCATCCTGAGCTTTGTCTTCTGGGGCTTCATCTGGAAGTCCGGCGTGATCCCGTCGGACGCGTATCCGTTTGCCCAGAAGATGTGGGACCTGCGCGCCAAGAACACGGTCCTCCTGTATTCGGCAACACTCGATACCGAGGGGGCCAAGCCGCTGTTCTACCAGGCCCTTCATCCATCCTATATCGCCAGCGGAGCGGGCTTCACCATGGTGGCCTTCGCGCTGCTGTCGGCCTTCCACCTGCCGGTGATGGCCATCTTCGGATTCGTGCAGGGCGTGGGGCAGATGCCTCATACCTTCATGCCGGTGGTCATAGGGGCCTTTATCGGTCGGTTTTATTTTCAGAAACGGATGGGACAGAAGCGATTCCTGGAGGTCATTCCCGTCGTGGCGGCTGGATATGGGACCGGTGTGGGCCTGATCGCCCTCATCGGGGTGGCGGTCAACTTGATTGTCTCGGCGGTCTCGGCAGCGCCTTTTTAGGAGCGACATGGAGAAAATCGGGAAACAGGTTCATTTGGGATTCCGGCGGGCGCTGCGGATTGCCATGCAGGGCATACGGATCCGGTTCGGACGCTCGCTGGTGACCATTTCCGGCGTGGTACTGGGTATCGCGTTCCTGATGAGCAACCTGACGGGACAGATCATCCAGAAGGCCGTGGCCTCGGAACGGGATCAGCGGCAGACCGCCACCCTGATGCTGACCATGGTGCAGTCGGAGGTCGGCGCCATCGCCGGCAAGCCGATTGCCGTCATCGTGAACGGGAAACTCAGTCCGGTGGAGGAAAAGCTCCTCCTGTTGCTGGCTCCGGCGAAACTCCAGCGCGATACCGCGGCCGGCGCAGCGCTGCTCCTTGTGCTGGGCGATGCCCGGGAGGCCCCGGCCTCTCTCGCGGCGCTGACCGCCGCCATGAGCCAGCGGGTGGTGCTTGACGCCGTCAGGGACCGGCGGTACATGCCCGGCGCTGCCGATGTGCGTCGCGAGGTCTTCTTCGGCGAGGAACTCGAACAGCAGGAGAAGGAATTGCGCGAGAAGGCCATCCAGCAGTCGTTCCGGACCCGCTGGATCATCGTGGTCTCCCTCCTCGTCACGGTCATCGGGGTCAGCAACGCCCTGCTGATGTCGGTGACGGAGCGGTTCCGCGAGATCGGAACCATGAAATGCCTGGGGGCGCTTTCTCAATTCATCCGTATGCTCTTCCTGATCGAGAGCTCGGTGCTCGGCATGGCCGGGTCCCTCATCGGGACCCTTATCGGCGGCCTTCTCTCTTTTGTGGTGTATGGCGCCTCGTACCAGTTTGGACTTGTGATGGAATCGATGCCGTTCGGGCTCTGGATAGTGTCCGGCCTCGCATCCGTTGTGGCGGGAACGCTTCTCTCCGTCCTGGCGGCGATCTATCCGGCGACGTTCGCGGCGCGGATGGTTCCCGCCTCGGCTCTTCGAAGTACGGTGTGACATGACGCAGGAACAGGAAGCATTATTCGCGGGCGAAGGTTCGACCGAAAAGGCCGGATTCGTGATCCGTGCCGTCGACGTGCGCAAGGTTTACCGCATGGGCGAATCCGAGACGCATGCCTTGCGCGGCGCATCGCTGGACGTGCACCGCGGCGAATACCTTTCCATCATGGGCCCGAGCGGAAGCGGCAAGACCACCTTCTTCAACATGATCGGCGGGCTCGACAAGCCGACCTCCGGCAAGGTGTATATCGACCAGGTCGATATTGCCCAGCTCGACCCCTTTGAACTGGCCTGGCTGCGCTGCCGCAAGGTGGGCTATGTGTTCCAGACCTTCAACCTGATCCAGGTCATGACCTGCCTGGAAAACGTCATGCTCCCCATGGCCTTTGCGGGACTGGATGACGAGGAGGCCCGCGAGAAGGCCATCGGCATCCTCGAGCGCGTCGGACTGAAGGAACGGGCCCTGCATAAGCCCGCGGAAATGTCCGGCGGCCAGCAGCAGCGCGTGGCCATCGCCCGCTCCCTGGCGAATTCGCCGGACATCATCCTCGCGGATGAACCCACCGGAAACCTGGACCTCAAGACCGGCGAGGAAATCATCAACCTGTTCGACCGGCTCCGGAAGGAACTGGGTGTCACGATCATTTCCGCGACGCATGACCTCAAGATGCTGCGGGCCTCGGACCGTATCGTGTGGATTGAGGACGGGCGCATTACCCGGGTGAGTACGCCGGAGGAAATGAACATCGCCGTGTCGGAGGTGCACTGATGAAGGATCCGCTCGCCGCCATCCCCCTGCGCCCGCCGGATGTGGAGGTGCGCCAGGACAGCACTGGCCACCTGCACCTGAAACGCCAGGGAAGGACGACCTGGCTGCAGCGCATGTTGAGGCAGGACTACAGCCGCAAGGTGCAACTGGACGAGTTCGGCAGCCTCTACTACGGGCTGGTGGACGGCCAACGCTCCCTGCGGGAAATCGTCGGGACCCTGATGGAGAAGTCGGGACGGGATCGGAAGGAAGTGGAGGAGGGGGTCGTTGTGTTCACGAAGCAACTCATGTTGAAGCATCTCCTGCAGCTACAGGTGGCGGCATGAGCGACAGGCCGGTCATTGCGCGTGCGGTGAATGTGACGCGGCGCTATCAGCTCGGCGAGGAAATCGTCTGGGCGCTGAACGGCATTTCCCTCGACATCTACCAGGGGGAATACCTTTCCATCATGGGCCCCAGCGGTTCCGGCAAGAGTACGTTCTTCAACATGATCGGCGCCCTGGATGTGCCGACAACCGGCACAATCGAGTTCATGGGAGCCGACCTGTTCAAGCTTCCGGAGGAACAGCAGGCCTGGATCCGCTGCAACAAGATCGGTTATATCTTCCAGACCTTCAACCTGGTCATGGTCATGACCGCCCTGGAAAACGTCGCGCTTCCGATGATCCTGCGGAACGAGTCCGACGAACAGGCGCGGGACCGGGCAGCCAAGATTCTCGAGCAGGTGGGCCTCGGGCACCGCCTGGATCACCTGCCGGACCAGCTGTCCGGCGGCCAGAGGCAGCGTGTGGCCATCGCCCGCGCCTTGGCAAACGATCCGACGGTCATCCTTGCGGATGAACCCACAGGCAATCTCGATACCAAGACCGGGGCTGAAATCATCGAATTGCTCAAGGGCTTGCAGGCCGACCGCGGGGTTACCATCATCACGGCTACCCATGATGCCAAGATGCTGGCCATCTCCGACCGTATCGCCTGGATCCGCGATGGCAAGCTAGACCGTTTGGAAGAGCGCTCCAACGTGAAAATCAACGTCGGCGGTATGAAGAACGCATAAGCCCCGGAATCGGTCCGGCTTTTCCGATGCTTGCAGCATGAATACGCATGTGTGGTGGCCTGGTAAGTCCATATAGACAGCGAAATGGAGTGAATATGGTTAAGAAAATGCATTCATTATATCGTATGGTCTATCGGGTTCTGCGGGGCCGCATTCTTTCAGGACAGTATGAGCCCGGGGATCGTATTGAAACGGAACCGGAACTGGCGAAGCAGTTCAAGACAAGCCTGATCACGATTCGCCAGGCTCAGAAGATGCTCGTGGAAGAGGGGCTGCTGGATAAACAGCAGGGGCGTGGATCGTTTGTGCCGCTTTCGGTGCGCAGGCGGAGGAAGATCCTGTGCGTGTGCGGACTGCATATGACCGATGGGATCCGGGGCAAGATCGGCACGTATCATGCAGACCTGATCCTGCTCAGCCAGCAGGAAGCCTTAAAGAGGAACATGGAGTTCGATACGGCATGGATTCCCCAGTTTGAGGCCAAGATGGCGCAGCGCTACTGCGAGGAGTCCGCGGTGCGCGAATACTGGGGGTTCATCTTTGTCTCCTGCGCAAGCACCCATCCGCTCCTGGAGTATGTCCGGAAAATGAAAATGCGGCATGTGGTGATTTCGCAAAGCCCCCACGAGGACCGTTGGATTTCCCTCGATTTCCAGCAGGCCTGCAAACTCGCGCTGGCGGAATTCCGGGATGAGCCGCAAACCCGTCCGCTGATCCTGGGAATCGAAAACATGAGCGGGGCGGTGAACAACGCCCTGAAGGCAACCGGCCAGGCCGCGGAAACGGTGTGGCTGGCGGATGTGGCCAGCGGCTTGTCGTTCGAAACCGCCGGATACCTCAGGACCTTGGAACTGATCCGTTCAGGGCACGATCTCTCGCGGGTCATCTTCCTGGATGACATTGTGGCCCAGGGCGGAACGCGGGCCATGCTGGAAGGGGGATACGGACCCCGGAAACCGCGCATTGTGGTGGTCGGCGGGCAGCAGGAAATGATACCTCTCGGATTCCCTGTGAAGTTTGTGGTGCACGATACCGCGGCAGAAGTTCAACAGGCGTTCCGGATCCTGGATCTGTCTCCCGCGGAGAAAGACCCGCAGGTAACCTGCTGGTGCAGTCCGTACCGGGCAGCCTCCGCCGACGAAGTCCTGGCTGAAGTCCCGCCGCCGATCCTGTGAGGTAGACCTTGGCGTGTCCGTCCATTCCCGGACCCGCACAACCCCTGACGATGAACGAAAACAAGAATGGTCCAGCCGAGGGTTTCCTGCATGCGGATCGCATGCGGCGTTTCCAGACTGCCGGCCTCTATCTTGTGACCTCGCAGCCGCTCTCCGCCGGACGCAGTACGGAGAACATTGTGACGGCCGCCCTGGCTGGCGGTGTCCGTCTCATCCAACTCCGGGAAAAGGAAATGAGTCTTCGCGAAACTGTGGCTCTCGCGGGCCGGGTCAGGGCCCTGACCGAAAGGGCCGGCGCGCTGCTGATCATCAACGACCGCGTGGATGTAGCCCTGGCGGTCGGCGCCGACGGCGTACACCTCGGGCAGGAGGATTTTCCTGTCGCCCAGGCCCGCGTCCTGGCGCCGGATCTCATCATCGGCGCGTCGACCCATTCGATCGAGGAAGCCGTGCGCGCTCAGTCGGAGGGCGCCTCCTATGTCAATATCGGCCCGCTTTTTCCCACCGGCACCAAACAATGGACGGGCGAATATCTCGGGATCGAGGGAATGCGTCGCATTGCGGCGCAGGTCCGGATTCCCTTCACCGTAATGGGGGGGATCAAGATCGCGCAGATTCCGGACCTCGTGGCCGCCGGCGCGCGAACCCTGGCGCTGGTCACTGCGGTAACCGCTGCCGTAGATCCGGAAACCGCCGCGCGCGACCTGCTTGCGGCCATCGCCCGCGTTTCGGCCGGCTGATACTGAATCACCGGGCATTTTCCCCGGGGTCAGCCGATGGCGTTCACCGTGACTCCGGCCAGGATCCGTTCGTAGTCCTGCCGCGGGAAAACGCCTCCGCCTGTGGAAAGTGCATTAGCCGAACCCGATGCCACCGCTGAACGCAACGCCTCGGGATCGGAGAGACCTTTCTGGATTGAGACCGCGAGGCCGGCCAGGAAACTGTCTCCGCTCCCGATAGTGCTCAGGACCTTCAGGGGCGGTGGGGTGGCAGACCACGCACCGTTCTCACCCAGGAGGATTGCACCCTCCCTGCCAAGGGTCAGCACGACTCTCGGGACGCCCGATGCGCGGATTGCCCGCGCCGCCTGAAAAGCTGTAGCAGTGCCCTGGAATTCCGGCCAGCCGAGCAAGGCGGCCGCCTCCGCGCTGTTGATCTTCAGCACGGCGGGGCACGCCTGCGCCGCGGCACGAAGGGTCTCTCCGCTGGAATCCACGAATACCGGAATGCGGATGGCTTGCAGGGTCCGGATAATTTCTCCGGCGAACGCGGGGGGAAGCCCCGGTGGGAGACTGCCGCAAACGCAGGCCATCGTCGCGCGGGCCGCGGCCGTGTGCACGTCCGCCAGGAGCCGCTCACCGTCCTGAGGCGTCACCGTCGGCCCGGCTTCATTGATCACGGTGGTTTCCCCGGTTTCGGGGCAGAGAATAACGGGGGAGACTCGGGTCTCCCCGCTGATCCAGGTCCACTGCGCCTGGATCCCATCCTGCTCCGCCATTTCGGCGAACAAGCGGCCCGTATGACCGCCGAGGAAGCCCGTACAGAGTGCGGTGCCGCCCAGCGGGTGGATCGCGCGGGCCACATTCACGCCCTTGCCGCCGGCGGATAATTTCAGGCTGCTGGCGCGGCAGACCTGCCCGGGGCCGAACCCGGGCACGGTCTGGATCCGGTCAAAGGCAGGATTAGGTGTAAGGGTCAGGATCATGGTCTGGTTCCCTCAGGGCAGGAGACGGCAAGGGATGCGCTAGGGCAGACCTCGGCCAGGTTCCTGTATTGCCAGGTCAATGGAAAGTTGCGGCATTGGAGCGGTTTTGCCGCCTGGATCCGGCAGGCGGAAGCCGCGGCATCGCCATCGAGAAAAATGCACGTGCCGTCCGGTCGGTCCCGCAGGGAAAGTCCCCGGCGATCGTCCCGCAGGCGGGTGTACTGACCGGTGAATGCCATCACATCCATCCGGAGAACCGCTGCGATGGCTTCCGCCTCGCCGATCTCCAGGCGCACTTCGCCCGCTTGCCTGCAGCAATTCCCGCAGCGCAGGCAATGGAAGACCGGCGATGCCCTGCCCGTAGTCATGTTCACCCGTTCGCGCCGACATCCACAATGCCCGGATCATAACCGGACGGCGGCTCAAAGCCCAGCAGGCTGAGGCATGTCGCCGCCAGGCTGCTGATGCCGAGCCCCTGCTTCGAGCGGAGTTTCAACCGGGCTGTTCCAGCGGGATCATAAATGTAGACCGGCACCGGATTGAGCGAATGACTGGTCTTAACCTTGATCCGGCCGTTCTCGGTCCTGACCTTGCCGCTCTTCTTATCGTGCTCATACATGTCGTCGGCGTTGCCGTGGTCGGCGGAGACCACCAGGATGCCATTTGCCTCGCGGACAGCGGCGAGGATACGGCCGAGGCACAGGTCAACGGTCTCCACCGCGATCTGCGTGGCCGAGTAGACGCCGGTGTGGCCCACCATGTCGCCGTTGGGGAAATTCAGGCGGATGAAGCGGTGCTGGTTGGCAGCAATGGCCTCCAGCACAGCATCGGTAATCTCCGCACCCTTCATCCAGGGGCGCTGTTCGAAGGGCAGGATATCCGAAGGGATTTCCTGGTAGTCCTCCAGTGCCTCGTTGAATTTGCCCGACCGGTTCCCGTTGAAGAAATAGGTGACGTGCCCGTATTTCTGTGTCTCGCTGATGGCCATCTGGCGCACGCCGCTGATCGAGAGGTACTCGCCCATCGTGTCGGCAATGGCGGGCGGGTCGACCAGGAAGTTCCGGGGCAGTTTCAGGTCGCCGTCGTACTGCATCATGCCCGCGTAGGCCACCTTCGGGCGCGGGGCGCGGTCGAATTCCGTGAGGTGGTCGTCCTCGAACGCACGGGTGATCTCGATCGCCCGGTCTCCGCGGAAGTTGAAGAAGATCACGCTGTCGTTATCGCGGATCGGGCCGACGGGCTGGTCGTTTTCCGCGATGACGAAGGCCGGCAGGTCCTGGTCGATGACGCCCGGCTTATCCCGGCGGAAGGCCTCGATGGCCTCCCGGGCGGACGTGAACCGCGGCCCGACGGCCCGCACGTGTGTGTCCCAGCCGCGCCGGACCATATCCCAGTTGGCGTTGTAGCGGTCCATTGTGATATTCATGCGGCCGCCGCCCGAGGCGATCCGGTAGTCCGTGCGCCCGCCGGCGTTGAGTTCCGAGAGGAACTTTTCAAATGGCAGAACATAGTCGATTGCCGAGGTTTCCCCCACGTCGCGCCCGTCGAGCAGGATATGAACGCGCGCCCGGCGGACCCCTTCGGCCTTCGCCCGGGCCAGCATGGCCTTCAGGTGGTCCATGTGGCTGTGGACGTTGCCGTCGGAGAAGAGGCCGAGAAAGTGCAGGGTCGACTGGTGTTCGAGGCAGTTGGCGATCTGCTTCTTCCAGACGGGGCCCTGGAACATCGAGCCGGATGCGATTGCATCATTGACGAGTCGTGCGCCCTGCGCGAAAACACGCCCGCAACCGATGGCATTGTGGCCGACCTCGCTGTTCCCCATATCCTCGTCACTGGGCAAACCCACAGCGGTGCCGTGGGCCTGGAGCTGGCTGCTGATGGCGTTGGTCTTGAGCCAGTCAAGGTTCGGCGTCAGAGCGGAGCGGACCGCGTCGCCCTCTTCGTATTGGCCGATGCCGATACCATCCATTATGACGAGAACCACTGGGCCCTTCGGTCCGGGGTAGGGAGTCTTCTTCAACGCGTGCATGGAGCCGTCCTTCCTTCTGGATCTGAAACAGGGGGCAGAGTGTAGTACACACAGGCCGCGGTCCGCAAGGAAGACCTACGGCCGCAGTTGACAGGCGCAGGGGCTCTGACTACGATGGACGGCTTGAATTTGCGGAGGATGTTGAGCTATGCCGACATACGAATACGAGTGCAGGAAATGCGGCCGTTTCGAGCATTTCCAGCGGATCACGGATGAGAAACTCAAGCGCTGCCCGACCTGCAAGGGAACGGTCAAGCGACTGCTGGGCTCTGGAGCCGGGATCATTTTCAAGGGGACCGGTTTCTACCAGACCGATTACCGGAGCGAGAGCTATCACAAGGCGAAGAAGGCCGATGCTTCCGCGACGTCCTCCTCGTCTTCCACTTCCACAAGCAGCAGTTCAACCCCCAAAAAGGATTAGGGAGAAGATTCCATGGCCATCAAGATTCCCTGTGCGCATTGCGGTTTCAGTAATGACCTCGGTCGAGTATTCTGTACCCGTTGCGGGGTGAAACTGGACCTCAAGCGCACGTCGCAGGCGGATTTGGAAAAGAGGCGCGAAATCGAATTCGGCCCCATTCTGTCCCGTCTGGCGGTATTCCTGTTCATCGTGGTGCCGCTGGTGCTTGTGGGCTTGGCGCTGTGGCCGGCGAAGCCGGTCGCCCTGCCAGTGGATCCCGCGGGCGCCCAGCAGGTTATGATGAAGACCCGTGCGATCAAGCAGGCGGTCTCCGCGAGGCAGAGGGTCGGTGTGGACTTCATGGAGCCGGAGATCAATGGATTCCTCGCTAGCCGCGCCACCCTGCGCGGGGTGAAGATCTTGAACGTGGATCTTCAGCAGGACCGTTTCACGCTCATGTCCACGCTGGCCTGGCGCCCGCCGGACGCCACGAATATTGCCTGGGTGGTTAAGAACAAAGTGGCCCTGCCGGTCAGCTTCTCCATGATTGCAACTTTCCGCAACGGCCAGTTCGTGGTCAAGAGCGCCCGCATGGGACACCTGCCGCTGATGGGGCCGACTCAGGCTATTGCCAAGAAGTATTTTTCCGGCCTTTTCAATGACGTAATTGCCGAAAAACAGATTGTGGATGCCGTTGCCGAGGCCGTCATCCGGCAGGATCGGATTTCGTTGAAGTTCGGCCGCTAACCCGACCTGGGGTCGGAAAGGAGCCATGAGATCGGGCCAGGCGCTCTCCAAAAATGGATGTTCAGGCGGCTCCCGCGGAGTCACGGGGGCCCCGTGTGTGGAGGGGGTGCCCGCAGGTTTCCTTTTCGTCTGTGTATCGCTGGTCCTGCTTTGGGACCCCGCTGTCCGTCCCGCCGTTGGCGAGAGCACGGGGACCAACCGGGTCATTTCGACCAGTTCTTCCGGCCGGTTCCTGGTGGTGGGGCCGGACGGCTCGGCAAATATGCAGGTTTCGCGCTGGGCGGAGTCCGTGGCGGGCCAGTTGGAGCGCTTCACGGGAATACCGTTTTCCCTGCAACGCGGGCAACTGGTGGAGATCCGAACGGGCCAGCCGATGGAAATCGCCAGACTGGAGATCCAGCGGGAAGGCGACAACTATCGACGCGTGCTGACACTCGGCCCGGAATCGGGCAGGGATCCTGAACGGCTGGATGAGTGGCTCTGCCGCGCCCTGGTCCTCGGTTATATGGAGGAACAGCGCCGCGCCGCCGGCGCATTGCGGATGGCGAATCTTCCTGAATGGCTGACCATGGGAATGGCTCAGAATCTCCGGACGCATCAGCGCGTGCGGAACCGCAATGTCGTTTCCGCCTGGCGGGTTCAGGGCGGGTTTCCGGGGCTCGTCGAAATGATGCAGTGGGAATCCCTTCCGGCCGGATGGCCGCGGCACAGGGCGCTGTGTGGAGTCCTCGCAAGCTGGATCGCCGGCCATACGGCGAATAATGGATCTCCATTTTCCGCGATCCTCGGCCGCCTGGCGCGGGGCGAGACTGTCACCCCGGAATGGATGGCCGTGGAAGTCGCCGCGAACGGATCCATCGGGGCCATGCAGTCGGACTGGATCAGCTGGCTGGGCCGCCAGGCGAACCTGGTGCAGTCCTTCGGTGAACTTTCGTCCGTCCTGGTGGATCAGCTGCAGGCCGAGATTCCGCTGATGATCGAGGCTGCGGCCGGCCGGCCGGCCGCAGCCTTTTCGCCCCGGGAAGCGCTCGCGGTCCGCTCAGACCCGGCGGTGGCGGCGGCAGCGCTGGAGAAGTCGCGGAAATTACGCGTACTCACCCTCGGTAAGGCGGTTGAGCTGATGACGGTTGGCGAACGGTTTGCCCGTTTCTACGAGGACCTGGTCAACGGGGCCCCCTCGCTCCTGCTTCGATACCGCATCCGCCAGGCGGAGGCGGAACTGGAGCGGCTGGGCGACCTGACCCGCCGGAGGGAGGCCTACCTCGATGCCGTGGAACGCGAAACCGGCGGTGCGGGGAGCCACTGGGAAAAAGATGCGGGGAACGAACCGCCGGTGCTTGATAAAGGTCCGATGGAACGGTATGTTGACGCAGTGGAAAACAAACATGCGCAACAGCAGGCGCAAGGCGGGAAGTGACGGAATGACCAAGGCTCAGAAAACACGAAGGACAACAGTGGGCGCCATCGACTCAGTGGTGCTGGATTTCACCGCGGGCGACGACCTGCAACTGGACCGGATGCTGGTTTCCGCCGATTGCATCGGGACTGCCGCGCATGTGACCATGCTGTCCCGGATTCCCGTCCGCCCGCGGATTTTTTCCGCGGCCGAGTGCCGGGCGGTGATCCGGGAACTCGGCGCCATCCTGCGGGCGGCGCAGGCCGGCCAGTTCACCATCTCGCTGGACGACCAGGATGTGCACCTGGCCATCGAGCGTGTGCTGACGGCGAAACTCGGGGAACTCGGCAAGAAGGTGCATACCGGCCGGAGCCGCAACGACCAGGTGGCGGTGGACCTGCGCCTGTACGCACGCGAGCAGTTGATCGGCTTGATCGGCGAGGCGCTGGAACTGGCCGCGGTGATGACGCGGCTGGGCCGCGCGAATGTCGGTGTGCCGATGGTCGGCCGTACGCACATGCAGCCTGCCATGCCCAGTTCCGTTGCGCTGTGGGCCACGGCACATGCGGAAAGTCTGCTGGATGACGTCACCCTTTTGCGCGCCGCCTACGCGATCAACGACCAGTGTCCGCTCGGCGCGGCTGCCAGTTATGGCGTACCCCTGCCGCTCGACCGCGCGCTCACCGCGCGCCTGCTGGGTTTTGCGCGGCCGGTGCACAACGTGCTCTATGCGAACAACGCGCGCGGCAAGATCGAGGCTCTGATCCTCTCGACCTGCTCGCAGGTCATGCTCTCCCTTTCGCGGCTGGCACAGGACCTGATGCTCTTCACGATGCCGGAGTTCGGCTATTTCTCCCTGCCCGCAGAATTCGGTACGGGCAGCAGCATCATGCCGCAGAAGAACAACCCGGACGTGGTGGAACTGGTCCGGGCGCGGGTCTCGCGGGTCGTCGCCTGCGAGCTTGCGGTGGTGGATATCTGCAAGTCCCTGCCCAGCGGGTATAACCGCGACCTGCAGGATACCAAGGGTCCGTTCCTCGAGGGACTGGCCACCACCCGCGCCTGCCTGCGCGCGATGGCGCTGATGATGGCCAACACGCGCGTCAACCGCGAGGCGTTGGCCCGCGGATTCTCGGCGGGCGTCTTCGCGACGGACAAGGCGCTGGAACTCGTCGGCCGGGGTATGCCGTTCCGCGACGCATATCAGTATGTCAAGGATCACCTCGCGGAACTCGACACGATGGATCCGGCCGAGTCGATCCGCCGCAAGACCCATCTCGGGGCCACGGCGGGCCTGGATTTCGCGGCCTACGAGGCCCGCGTGGGGGCGGAGCGCCGCTGGCGCAAGGCACGGTGGGACGGCCATTGCCGGGCCGTCAGCCGACTGCTGGGGATTTCGTATAAGGGTTGAGGAAGTGAACAGAAGGAAGAGGACCAACAAGCGAACGGGAGGAAGAGGATGATGCGGAAACACAAGCAGTGGTTGGGTGTGGCTGTTGCGGCACTGATGGTACTGTGCGGGGCGGCCGTATTCGCGGCTGACGCCGGCGAAAAGGCGGAAGCCGGGGTGGTCCAGTCCATCACCCTCAAGGAGCTGTTCGACAAGGGCGGTATCCTGATGTACCCGCTGATCCTGATGTCGATCGTGGGAGTAGGTTTCGTAGTCTATTTCTTCCTCGCCCTGCGCCACCGCCACATCGTTCCTGATGTCCTGCGCGATGACGTGCTCGACAAGATCGAGGCCGGCCAGATGGCCGATGCGCGGACAGCCTGCGGGTACCGGCCGTGCGCCTTTTCGGAGGTGACGGTTGCCGCGCTGGACTACACCGCGAGCGTGGAGAAGGTCGATCCGCAACTCCTGCGCGAGATGATCGAGAGCGAAGGGGCCCGCCAGGCGGCGGCCATCCAGAGCCAGACGCAGTACCTGCTCGATGTGGCGGTCATCTCGCCCATGCTGGGCCTCCTGGGAACGGTGTTCGGCATGATGCGAGCTTTCAATGTCGTGGCGTTTGACCTGGCCAAGGCCAAGCCGATGCTGCTGGCGGCCGGTGTGGCTGAGGCGCTGATCACCACGGCCGTCGGTTTGATCATCGGCATCCCGGCGATGATGTTCTACGCCTACTTCCGCGGCCGGTCCTCCAGGCTGGTCTCGGATCTCGAGGTGGCGTCGAGCCAGGTCATGACCGCGATTCTCCGCAAGAGGGCGTAATCGATGAACTTCAGGGGAAAATACAAGCCGGAACCCGTCGGGTTCCAGTTGGCGCCGATGATCGACATCGTGTTCCTTCTGCTGTGCTTCTTCGTGACCAGCCAGATCTTCTCGCAGTGGGAAGCGGAAATTGATGTCAAGCTCCCGACCGCCTCGACGGCGGAAGTGCAGCAGCGTCTGCCGGGGGAGATCATCCTGAACGTGATGAAGGACGGATCGACAGTGGTCAACGGCCGCGTTCTGCGGGAGCCGGAGCTGGAAGTGCTGCTTCGCAGGCTGGTATCGCTGTTCCCGGGCCAGCCGGTCCTGATCCGGGCCGACCGGCAAACCGCCTATGAGCATGTGATCCGGGTGCTGGATCTCTGCCGACAGGCGGATATCTGGAACATTTCCTTTGCAGCCGGCCTGGTCGAGAAGAAAAGCGGCACATGAAAAGCCTGGTGACAAGTCTGGCGGCGCTGGTCCTGCTCCTGGGCGGAACGGCGTCGGCGCTGGAGCCGCGCGAGCAGTTGGCGTTTGCCGACGGCTTGTATGCTCGCGGCTTGTGGGATGTTGCGCTGAAGGAATACCAGACGTACCTGGCGACGAGCCCGGCAGGAACGAACGCGATGCTGGATGCGGTGCAGTACCGCATGGGCGAATGCTGGCGTTCGCTCGGCAAGCTGGTTGAGGCCGAGTCCGCCTATTCGCGGGCCTACACGGATTTTCCCGGCGGGGAATACCATTTCCGGGCGGGCCTGCGGCGGGCGGAACTGATGGAGCAGTCCGGCCGCGGCGCGGAGCAGATTGAGCTGCTGGAGTCGATGCTCAAGAACCGGCCGGCGCCGGAGATCGGCGCGGCGTGCCGGTACGCGCTCGGCAGTGCGCTGGTCAAGGCGGGTCGCCGGGACGACGCGGCGTGTTCGTATGAGGCGGTCTTGCGGGAGTATCCGGGAACTTCGATGGTGGGATATGCCGCGCTCGCGCTGGCGGCGTTGCGGCAGGGAGATGCGGGGCAGGAGGCGGGCCTGGAGAAACTGTACCTGGCGGCGGTCTCGAATGCGTCGTCGGCCCGCGTCGGGGCGGAAGCCTGGTTCCAGCTCGGCGATTATTATTTCCGGTCGAAACGCTACGAGCAGAGCGCCCGTGCCTATGAATCGCTGGCCCGGCGGTATCCGGCGGACGAACGGGTTCCGGAATCGCGCCTTCAGCTCGCGTGGGCCTATTACCATGCCAGGCTGTACGCCGATGCCCTGAAGGCGTGCGAGGATTTCCTGGCAGGGGCGGAGGCCGCGAAGCGGAAGCCGGAATGGCTCTACCTCAAGGCCAATGCGGAACGCCAGCTGGCCCGGAATGCCGAGGCGGTGGCCACGTACGCGGTCCTGTTGACACAACACCCGCAGGCGGAGATGGCCGATTACGCCGCCTACGAGAGGTCGCTGACTCTGTACAAGATGGGTGACTTCAGTAATGCCGTAAGCGAGGCGAAAGCCCTGACGCCGACCCCGCGGATCCGTAAGGATGTTCTCTGGCTCCTTGGGGAATCCAGTGCGGCGATCGGGGACGATGCCGCTGCGATGCAGTATTACCGGCTGGTCGCCACGGAGTATCCCGCCTCCGATTTCGGGGCGGATGCGCTGTACCGGCTCGGGCACCTGATGCAGAAACAGGGGCAGTTGCTGCAGGCGGCGGAGATCTTCTCGCAGGTGGGCGCGGATTATCCCCGCCATGACATGGCCGCGCAGGCGCTTTTTGCCGCGGCGTCTTGCTATGGCCGCGCGAAGCAGAACGAGTCGGCTGTTGCGGCATGGGCCCGCCTGATCGAGAAGTACCCCGACAGCCGCTTTGTTGAGGAATCGCTCTACCAGAAGGCGATGGTCGAGGTCTTCCTGCGCCGGGATGACCAGGCACGGGAGAGTCTCGCGGGCTTGCTGCGTCGTTTTCCTTCAACCCGGTTCCTGGCGGATGCCCAATTCTGGATGGGAGTCTTGCTGGAGGAGCGCGGGAAACTGGAGGAGGCCGAGCAGGCCTTCCGAAAATCTTTGGCGGCGCGGCCGGGCGCTGAACTGCAAGGGAAAGGTCAGTTCCGTCTGGCGCTGGTCCTGCAGCGGGTGGGCCGGGTGGAGGAGGCCGCCGGGATCCTCCAGGCGCTGATCGGCACGCCGGTGCGTATCCAGTTCACGCCTGAACTCCTGGAATGGCTGGCGGAATATCATCTGGGCCGTAAGGCCTATGAGGCGACGGAGGAGACGGCTGCTGTGCTGATGGAGCGCGCGAACACGGAAACATGGAAACAGATTGCCTGGCTGTTGAAGGGCAAGGCGGCCCTCGGGCTCGGCCGCGTAACGGTGGCACAGGAGGCCTTCGGAAACGTGGTGACCCTGCCGCCCGCGAGCGCCGCTGCGGCGGAGGCGCATGCCAGGTTGGGCGACCTGCTTCTGACCGCGGGCGACGCCGAGAAGGCTAAGGCGGAATATGAGCGGGCGGCGGGCATGGCGGCCGCGGATACCCTTCTGGCGCTGCGCGTGCAGGCGTATGCGGGCATCGGGAAGGCGCTGAAGGCGCAGGGCGACCTGGCGGGCGCCGCGCGCTATTTCCTCAGCGTGGCAGTCCTCTTCGATGATCCCGTCCTTGTGCCGGAATGCCTGCACGAGGCGGCCGCGGCGTTTGAAGCCGCAGGCCGTAAGGAAGAGAGCGATAAAGTGGTGAAGGAACTGCTGGAGCGCTTTCCCGAAAGCGCATGGGCAAAACAACGGAAACAGGTTCAATAACCGGATATGAAAAACAATCGGCATAAAGTCAGTTTCCGGCAGGCAACCGAACCGGCGGGCGCGTTCCAGGTCTGGCGCCGGCTGCATCGGCGCCACCTGCAATGGGCCTTCCTGGCGGTGGTCTTCTCGGTGATTCTCCACGTGCTGGTGATCCTGCTGTTTCCGGGCTGGATGATCTACGGGTTCCAGGCGGAACGGGTGGATGACTCAAAGCGCGTTGACCTGCAACTGCGTGATGTGCGAGTGCAGATGGAGGAGAGTGAAGCCGACCGCAGGCCTGCGCGGTTCCGGCCGGAAGCGGCGCGGGGGACCGTGGCGGGGGATTCGTCCTCCGAGTCCGTGGCATTTCGCCGTCCGGTCGACGAGGCGGCTGTGGAGCCGCGCCGGATCGGGGCCGGAGCTCTCGTGGGCGAGACCCGCACCCTGGTCGAGCCCGAGGCGGTTAACCGGCCGGTCTGGGAACCGCGTCAGGATATCCTGAGCATCAACCGCAAACTTGTGCAGGATGACGTGGCCGCTTTGCCGAGGCGGTATGTACCCGCCATCCCGCGCCAGGCGAATGGCGCGGATATCTCCGCGCCGGCGGATCGTGGCGCCATGGAAAGCGGACTGGTGGCCACGCTGTCCTACGAACTGGTTGATGATCCGGCCCGGTTCAGCTGGGGTCGCGGCGGGGGCGGGTACGGCCGCGGAGGGCGCCTGGAGGAGCCGGTGCCGAAGATTTCCCTCGAGAATCCGCGCCCGGAGTTCAGCGAAGAACAGCGCGTTTCAGTGCTGAAGGCCCTGGAGAAATATCTCAAAGCCGAAGTCTATGTCTACCACAGCGCCGCCGATCCGCGTTACGGCTACTGCCGCATCGAGATCCAGCGCCGCACGAGCGACCTGTTGCCGGTCCTGGCCAAGGACCTCCTTCTGGTGCAGGATGCCTCTGCCAGCATCACGGAACAGAAACTCTACTATTGCCGGGAAGGCCTGCTCAAGGCACTGGAGCTGCTCGGACCCGAGGACCGTTTCAATGTGATTGAATTCCGTGACGGGACCCGGCGCTGCTTCCCCGAATGGGCGGTTGCGGATCTTGATTCCCTGCAGAAGGCGCGGGAGTTCATCCTGGATATGAAGGCGTCCGGTGATACCGATATCTTCGGGTCTCTGAAGGAACTCCTGGATCTTCCACGCAAGCCCGGCCGGCCCGTGATTGCCATGGTGGTCAGCGACGGCGTCGCCACCGTGGGGCTCACCGACCGTTCCCAGATCATCGAATCGTTCAGCCAGGCCAACCGCGGCGATCTTTCGGTTTTCACACTGGGCACCTATGCGGGTGCCAACGCCTACCTGCTAGATCTGCTGAGCTACCGCAACCGCGGCGACACGCACATCATGCGTACGGGGCGCTGGGATATCCCTCAATTCCTCGAGGCGCGCACGCGTGAGGTCAGCCGGCCGGTCCTCTCGGATGTCCGCTTCCGGTTCGCCGGGCAGGTCTGGTGCGAAGGCTATCCGGCCCTGACCAGCAACCTCTACCTCGACCGGCCGCTGGTCCTTTTCGGCCGGTTCCCGCGCGAGGCGCGGCGCCTGGTCTTCCAGGCCACCGGACGTGCGGACGATATCGAGTGCGATATGGTTTTCGACCTGGACCTGACAAAGGCGCGGGACGGCGAAAAGACGATCCGCACGGACTGGGCCTGGCAGAAGACCTACTCCCTGATCGGCGAGCATAGCCGGACCCGGGACCGCGGAATCATGGATCAGTTGCGCCAGTTGCGGAAGGATTACGGGATCCGGATTCCGTATCGCAATGAGCTGCAGCAGTGACGGATGCGGATATGACCACGAATTCCAAGCCTTGGATCCTGCTGGTCACCGCACGCGAGGGCGAAACCGCAACCTTGCGGGCTCTTCTCGCCGCGGAAGGGATTGAATGCCGTCATGCCGCCTCCGGTGGCGAAGCGCTGCGGATGGTGCGAGGAGCCCTGCCCGAAGCAGTCCTGTTGGACGAGTCGTTACCCGAAATCCCGGCCGCTGATATATGCCGGGCCGTACGCAGCGACCCTGGTGCGATCGTCGGCGTCCTCCTGCTTCGTTCCGCCGGTTGCGAGCCGGGGATTCCATCGGCCCTTGCCGAATGCGTGGACGACATGCTGGCCCTGCCGGCCGACGCGGGCCTGGTGCGGATGCGCATCCGGAACCTGATGCAGAACAACCGCCTGCGCCGCAAGGCCCGCGAGGATGCCGCCAGGATTCGAGAACTGGAGCAGACCCGGGATGAACTGACGCAACTCATCGCGCGGGACATGAAGGCCCCGCTGATGGGTCTGGCCGACCTGTTGGAGATGGCCGACCGCGACTCGGTGAAGCATTTTAGGAGCGAGGCGTCGCAGTACCTCAACGAGGCGTTGGATGCCACCGAGACACTCGAGGAAATGGTCTCCTTTCTCAACGATGTCCGCCGCATGCTTAGCGGCGAGTTGAAACCCGTGCGGACCCGGTGTGATCTCGCGGCGGTGGTGCGGCGGGTCGCGGACCTGTTGGCAGAGAATGCCGCGGCGGCAGGTGTGACCCTTGCCGTCGAGGGCGGACCGGCCTGGTTGGCATGCGATGAGCGGCTGATGGAGCGTACGTTGCGCCACGTCCTGCGGTCGGCCATCCTGCAATGCCGACGCGGCGGGCGTGTTGTAGCGGCTGTGTCGGAGACTGATACAGTCACTCGGATCGAAGTGCAGTGCCCGGCATGCCGCGAAGCGCCCGGGGAGAGCGAGCCGGGCGCGCAGACCGCGCACGCCGGGGCGCAGGCTACCGGACTGGGGATGACCTTCTGCCGCCTGGTGCTGGAATCGCACGGCGGGACGCTGGCAATGGAATCCATGGAAGGGCGCGCCGGCTGGGTATTGAATCTCGAAGGCGATGCCGTGACCGGGGGCATGGCTGGGCCGACGGTGGATGTGGAAGCGGCGGCTGGGCCGGATCCGTCGTTGCCTCCGGTCAGTGCGACGCCTCTCCAGCGGTCGCGGCGCTATATCGGGAAAACACCCGTTGCTGCGGCCGGGGAGGCATCAAAGCCGTTTGCCCTGCAGACCACCCGGTACCAGTTCTCAATCGCGATTGCCATCATGTCGGCTATCCCGCTGCTTTCGTTCGGCTACCTGTTCGCGCAATCGGCGCTGGAACAGCCGATCAAACAGGAGAGCCTTGCGCTGATCCTCGGGTCCAGCGTGGTTCTTGTCCTGCTCGGGATTGTCCTGCTCTTCCGGCATGTCATCGAGGTTGGCCGCCTGCGGCGTTACTTCGAACTGATGGCCAAGGGTGGACTGCCCGGCGGGGGCGTGCAGGCCACCAGCGAGGATTTCACGGCCATTGCCAGGGCGCTGGGCAACGTCATCGAGCGTGCCGACAACAAGGTGCGGGCCATCGAGGAGGAGGTCCGTTCCCGCCTGCAGACTGAGCAACAGCGGGTGATGGTCGAGACCGTCGGGGCAGCCTGCCATCATCTGGGTCAGCCGGCGACCGTGATCGGGGTGTACCTTGATCTGATGAAAAAGAAGGAAGTTAGTCCCGAGATGCAGCGCCTGATTTCCGAATGCCAGCTTGCCGCGGCTGATGTCTCGGGGATCCTGCACCGGCTTCAGGGAGTTGCTCGGTATGAAACCGAGCCCTATCTGGCTGCACGCAAACCCGGTACTCACCGCAGTGATGAGCGGATCCTCAAGATCTGACCGTGTACAGCGGGACCAGCATTTCGCGGGCCGAGGTGCCGCCGTGGTTTGCCTCGTTGAAATCCGGCTTCTGGCCGGGAAGACGGGTTCCGAACGCATAATCCCCGCGGGCGACCAGCAGGTAATCGCCACAGCGTGCCGTCAGGGCGGGATGCGGTTTCCCGGGGCCGAACCAGCCGTTCCGGATCGCCTCCCGACCGGGAACGATCCGGCAGGCAGGTGCAAGCCGTTTCCGGACGATTGCCAGGAACTGTGATTCCATCGAAGGCCGCACAAAACAGTGTACCTGCCGCGCATCGCCTGCGGGGAGTGTGGCCAGGCAGTCCAGGAGACCGGGGACATCCCGAAGTTCCACACGGTGGGCGGGGGACGCATCGATCAGGCCGTGGTCGGCGGTGATCAGCAGGGTGGTGCCGGTGCCCTTCAGGCCGCGGGCGATCCGGGCCAGAGTCTCGTCCATGCGCCGGAAATGGAGGGTCACCCGCCGGTGGTCGCAGCCAAACTCATGGCAGAGCGAATCGTAGTCCGGCCAGTAGGCATAAGCCAATCCGCGGCCCGGGGCTCGGGCAAAGTCCAGGATGGCCCGTTCCATTCCCGTCAGGGTCGAATAGGCCCGGCGCTGGTGCCAGTGCGGGCCCGCCAGGGAATAACGGCTGGCGGGAATGTGGCCCCACGAAAGCAGGGCGCGTGTCCGGCGGACGGTCTCGATGGGGCGGGGAAGTTCCAGATAGGCGCCCAGATTGAAATCCGGGGGGGCCACCGGCGTGCGGGTGCGTGTGATCGCCGGCAGGATGGTACTCACCAGCCCGAGGTCAGGCAGGTTCAGGTGCCAGCCGAGAATTGCATGCTCGGCCGGGGATGCGCCCGTGGCAAATGTGGTGACTGCGGCGGCTGTGGTGGCCGGATAGACACTGGTGAGGATATAGTGAGGATGCCGGGCAAAGAAGGCTGTGCCTTGTTCGTCCGCCAGGTGCCTCCGTAGCTGGATTGCGCCCAGTCCGTCCAGGACAAGGTAGACGAGCCGACGGGCGCTTTTGAGTTCACGGGAGGGAAGGGCGGCCAGTTCCTGGTGCGGGGAGGCGCCTCCGCAGGCACGGATGACCGTTGCCATCAGGTTGAGTATGCTGTTCCCCTGATATTCCGGTAAACGGGTTGATACCCCCGTTGTCAGGTTCCTCCTGTGGGCTGTACGGGTTTGCTGCATGGCCGAAGGGCAGGATTACGCGGCTCCGCCTACCGGCGCGGCTCAATTGCATATTCCAGGGTGACCACCGCCTTCGCGCTTTTCAGGATGGTCGAGGTATCATATTCGCCGTAGCCGGAGGTGTCGGTTGAATGCGGTTCCGTGATCTGGAAGACCCCCTGCTGGGCCGAGATCAGGCTGCCGACCTTGCCTTTGCTGCCCTCCGCCAGTGCCAGAGCGCGGCGGTAGGCGTCATCCGTTGCCGCCTGAAGGAGGCTCAACTTCGTGTCCTTCAGGTCCGCGATCAGGAATGCCGGTGCGGAGGCTCGGATATCGACGTCCGACTGGATCAGTTCCGTGACGCGGTTTGCCGTCTCGCGGACCAATGTGACGTTGGTTGAGAGGATCTGGATTTCCTGGGTCAGGTCATAGAATTCGATTTCATTGGTTTCGCGGCCTTGGGAATCCCGCTTAGCGATTTTGCCCGATTCGATATTGAAAACGGTGATTTCCGGGTCCCGCAGGCCCAGTTGTCTCAGGAAGGCGAGGGTGGCATTGCGGTGGAGTTCGAGTTTGCCGTAGGCATCCTTCAGGCTGTTTCCGCGTGCGGAGCAGGTGCAGGAGAGTTTGCCGATGTCCGATACCACGTTTGTTTCGGCGACGCCCTTCACGGTGATGGCTTGTTCATGGCGGATACGGACAAAGAATTTCGATAGCAGGGCGGCGGAAAGGATCATTCCGGCGGCGAGGATTACTGCGGCCAGGGCGGCTTTCAGGGTGTGATTCATGGTTAAGTCCTATATCAGTGTTACCGTGCAAGTTTCCCATACAATCGGCAGCCACTCAACAGGAATGTCGGAAGGGGCTGGGGACAAGGAATGGTTGATGGTTGCATTGGGATCGGGTGCATTTGGGAAGAGGCAGAGGACCGAAGAGCACAGACCGGAGACTGGAAGACTGACCAACCTTCGCGGCTTCATATGATAAGGCGTATCGTGTTCCCTGCAGGAGGAATGAGGGATCACGAATATTGCGACTACCTTTCATCCGGGATTTATGCGATTATTCGGCTTTGCGTATCATCGGGGGATGGATCATGAAGAGCTCAAATCGGCGTTTCGTCTGCGAAGCAACAATGTGCGTGCGCACATGGCTGACTGTTGTGAGGCCCCTGGTGCCGGCATTCATGGCCTTTCTTTTCCTTGGCCATTCCGATGCCTTTGCGCAGAAGCAGACATGGACAAAGATCTGGGGAACCAGTAACGCCTTCACATTTGCGAAGTCTGTTGCGGTTGATTCCTTCAGCAATATTTTTGTATGCGGCACGGCGCATGGATCCTTTGACGGTCAGCCTCATTCCGGCAGTTCGGACGCGTTCGTCTCCAAGTTCGACCGGTACGGGAATCGCCTCTGGACCCGGATTTGGGGGTCTGCCACAGACGAGTCGGTTGGAGGTGTGGCGGTGGATCGCAACGGGTATGTATACGTGGCGGGCGACACACTGGGCGCCTTTGATGGAGAGACCAACACGCTTGCAGGGAAGTCTGATTTCTTCCTCACAAAGTGGTCCAATAACGGCCAGTGGATGTGGACCCGGATCTGGGGTTCGACGACGAATGATTATTGTGCAGGGGTCGTCATCAACTCCGTCAACTGGCCGCATGTGGCCGGACACACGGCGGGCGGATTTGGCGGTCAGACCAACAGCCGGCCGGGCGCCTACGACTTGTGCCTCACCGGATTCTCGACCAATGGCGTCATCAATCCGCTGACGGTTTCCATCTGGGGCGGGACGAATTCTGAAACCTGTTCTGACGTGGCCATTGATTCGAGTGACAGGATCTATCTTGCCGGCATTGCCGGCCGGGGTGTATTCGAGGGCATCACGAACGTGTACCCGTATAACCGCCTCATACTCAGTGCGTGTGATCTTGGCGGGGCCCGCTATTGGAGTGCATTGTGGGGGGCAACCAACAAGCACAACGATGCAAGGTCCGTGTGGGCGGGCGCCTATGTCTATGTTACCGGGGTCACTTTCGGGAATTTCGATGGGCAGTCAAATTATCCGAATGTGTACGGCAACGGCGACCTGTTTATCTCGCAGTTTTCCGTCGCGACCGGGGCAAGGAACTGGAGTCGTATCTACGGCTCGAACAGTTGGGAGGAAGCACACGGTGTCGCCGGTGACAGTGCGGGCAACGCCTATGTAACGGGGGTCACCGGAGGGGCTATGCTTGATGGGCAGCCGTCGGCAGGCGGTGCAGACTATTTCCTGATCAAGTACGATACGGCCGGGGCCCGGTCCTGGACGCGTTTATGGGGCAGTTACCGTGACGACGATGGGGCGAGGGATGCTGTCGTCGATCCTGCGGGGAATGTATTTGTCTGCGGAATATCCTATGGGCCAGTCGGCGGTCAGTTCAATCCCGGCGAGTCAACATCTTCCTACTGCCCGACGCTGACGCGATGGCGCATGGGAGCGAACACTCTGCCCCAGCCCTCGATTGCCAAGCCCGCAGGCGGACGCGAGTTCATTGCCAACGAAGCAATCCAGTGTATCGGGTCCGCCCTGGACGCCGATGACTCCACTGTGACCAATCTGGTCTGGAGCATTGGGACCAATGTGGTGTACGGGTATGGCGTAACGACGACTGTCAGCGCTGCGGTTGCGCCCGGCTCGCAGACTGTCACCGCCAGAGCCATTGACAGTGAGGCTGGCACGGGATCGGTTACCGTGGCGGTCACCGTACTGGCGGAAGGCAGCACGAGTCTTCCTCTTTCGTGGGAGCAAAGCTATTGGCCGCTTGGTGGCAGTGGGGGCGGGACGAATGACTATGATGGGGACGGGATGAGCAACTGGCGCGAGTGGCTGGCGGGAACCAATCCAACCAACATTGACAGCGTCCTGCGGGTTCAAGCCAGCGGACTAGAGCCGTCCTCCTCCCGGTTTGTGCTGACGTGGTCCAGTGTCTCGAACCGGGAGTATTCGGTCGGCGTGTCGTCCAACCTGGTGGACGGCTTTACGCGGCTTACGAACGTGGCGGCTACGCCGACGGTGAATGTCTACACAACGCCGGTTTCCTCCTGCGAGATCAACTTCTACAACGTCGAAGTTGGACGATAGAATCCGGTGCCCGGGGTTCGCGGTCAGCTGGAATGATGGAGACAGGGGCGGGATTCAAACGGAGGTCAGGCTGGCGTTTCCGGCAGGAATGTGCGATCTAGCGGCAGTTGATTGCAGGTGAATGAACGATTTCGAGCCAATCGTCAGAATTACGGATGCGGATGTTTCCGGTTCCGGAAGCGGGGCATGGCATGATCCTGGCACGGATATTGAGCGGATTAGGCAATCAGCTTTTCCAGTATGCGAACGCCAGGGCGGAGTCCTTGCGCAGAAAGAGCGAACTGAAGCTGGACATTTCATGGTTTGATAAGAATCAGAGGGAAGTCAGAGCGCCCCGTTCATTTCAATTGAAGCGTTTCCCGAAACTGAAATTCAAGATTGCAGAACCGGATGAGTGCCGGGAATGGGGGGATATTGACGAATTCGGATTGTCTCTTCCCGGTAAAATTCAGCGTGGAATACATCTGGCTGTCCGGAAAGTATTCCCCAAGAAGACCGTGGTCACGGAATCGGTGCCCGTTGCGTTGCGTCCCGCCGGCAACATCTATTTTGACGGATATTTCCAGAGCGAAGCATTCTTTGCGGATTTCCGCGACAGGATCCGGCAGGATCTGACCCTTCCGGAACCGGAAAAGGAGCGCAACCGGGAACTCGCGGCGAAATTGCAACAGATCGATCGATCGGTCTGTCTGCATGTGCGCCGGGGGGATTACGTAAGTTCACCTGCGGATGCCGCCGTGTTCGGCGGTATCTGCACAGTGGAATATTATTTTCGGGCATTGAATGAATTGAGCCGGAGACTGCGTGATTTCCAGCTTGTAGTCTTTTCCGATGAGCCGGAGTGGGCGGTCCGTAACCTGCCGCTGGCCTCAGGCAGCATCGTTGTGGATTGGAATGGTTCAGGTGACGCCAGCTTTGAAGATCTAATCCTGATGTCAAAGTGTCGTCATCATTTGATTGCCAATTCGAGCTTCAGCTGGTGGGGGGCATACTTGGCCTGGCATGAGGATCAACTCGTAATTGCCCCCAGGTTGTGGAAACGGAACTTTCCTTCATCAAAAGTTGTTCCGGAGCACTGGATTATTCTGGAGAACCGTTGAGCACAAAAGCTCCATTCTTCTCTGTGATTGTTCCGTTTAAGAACGGAGCCCCATTCTTGCGGGGGCTGATCTGCAACCTGCAAGAACAGCCGTTCCGGGATTGGGAAGCATGGATGATCGATGATGGTTCAACCGACGATGGCGCTCGGATTGTCGAGGAAGCCATCGGCAGCGATTCCCGGTTTCAACTGGTGCGATTCAAGGAAAACCGCGGTCATGGTGCGGCAAGGAATTTCGGGATATCACACTCGCGCGGCCGATATGTTCTGTTTGTGGACGTGGATGACTTCTTGACGGACGATGCGCTGACCCGCGCACATTCCAACCTTCAGTGTGAGCCGGACATTCTATTCGGCCGGGCGTATTTCTTGGATGAATCCGGCAGAATCATCCGGTATTCAACAGATCCGCTTGATATGGAAATCAATTCAATGGGTGATTCCGGAGAAGTGTTGCTTTCGCTATTCCAGTCCGGTTCATTCTGGTCCGCTTGGGGGCACGTGTTCAAGCGAGGCTTCCTGATGGAGCATCAGCTTGGATTCCATGCTGCAAGGTGTGCTGAGGATTATTGTTTCATGATCAAGGCGGTATTCCCCGGCAGGAAGTTCGCCGTCTGCAATGAGCCGTTCTATCGGTACAGGGTTGCCACGCAGGGGTCTTTGTCCAAAGGGTTTAACATGGACTGGGACTTCGCGCAGAGTACCATCGAATTGCTGGAATGGGTCAATTCCCGCGACATGCCCGATTCTGTGCGTGCCAGGCTGAAAATCGCGCTGGCTGAGAAATTCTGCGTCAATCTCCGGCGGACGGTGGCGTATCCATTGGCTCAGCGTAAGAAGCTGTATAAGCTGTATTCCTCCAATCTGGCGATTATTGCACTGGGTGCCTCTCACAGCACACGCGGTAAAATGATCTATTATGCCGTAAGATATCTTGGCATTCCCTTGACCTGCCGCCTTATGACTGTCCGTCATGTGATTCTCCACGCGTTGAAAAGATTCAATACGCTTCGATTATTGTAGAGGGTTGCGCACGGAGTCGGGTCAGGTAATCCGGAGAGCGGCGGATGAATACCGGCATTTAAGGCTCCTGAAAAGGTGTGTCTGCCAGATGCCGCCTTGACGCTTTGGAGCCGTTTCCGTTACTGTTGGAAACATGAAAGCTGTGCTTCGGGCCGGCTCCAGCGGGCGTGTCCCCGCGCCGTCTGAAAAGCGATTCATTATCCGTTCGCGTGCAATAGCATGGGGCGTGGTCGCCGCAGCCGCCGTGGCCATAACCGTCTGGGTCCTTCACCTGTACCTGAGCCGAAAGTCCGCGTCGGACGCCGCATATTCGCGGGTCGCCGAGCGACGCGCCTGGCTCGCGACGGTCCCGCTACCGCCGGAGCCTGTGGTGCCCCGGCAGGCCGCGCAGCCGTGCCCGGAGTCGCCCCTCCCGAAGCCGGTCTTGCACGAGATTGCCTACGACCCGGCCGCATCGGTCGCGGAGAACCTGGTCCGGCTTCGCAACTACATCGCTGCCGACCCGCACCGGCCCTCGCTCGCGATGCGCACCGCGGGCTTCACTCGGGCTCTGGAGTTCGCGGTCCGGACGGACCTCGCGCCGTTGTATGCGGCCTTTGACGATGCCGGCTCGCCGGCATTCTTCCGGGCACTCCTCCTGCAAGTACTGGTTCGTATCCATGCGCCCGGTGTCGAGGACCTCTGCTGGACTTGCGCGCTCGACCCCACGGGTGGCGACCTGGCTACGGCGGGGGCCCGGCTGCTTGCGTGTGTGGAGACGTCCCGGCCGCGGCCCGGGGACATGCTGCGCGTACTCGAGACAGCTACCGGAGACCGCGCAATCCATGCGTTGCGTGCCTCGGCACGGCATCTGGATGACGAGGTC
>CAIVSY010000024.1 GCA_903908715.1 uncultured bacterium | reverse complement strand
CCCGCAAGGGGAGAGGAGGTGGAACGACTCCTTTTCTGTTGTCACCAGGAGGTGATGAAGCAGGGGCGTTGCAACGATCCAGAAATCCCTCTCCCTTGACGGGAGACGACAAGATCCACGCCTCCCTCTCCCTTGATGGGAGGCGACAAGATCTACGCCTCCCTCTCCCTTGACGGGAGTCGACAAGATCTACGCCTCCCTCTCCCTTGACGGGAGAGGGTTGGGGTGAGGGTGTTTCGAACTGAACCGCTCCGACTACAGGATACGGACCTCCCCCGTTTACGACCCCGTCACGGTGCGGCCGCTTCCTTTACCAGGCGGAAAACCTGTCCCCCATCCCGGACAAACTTGACCTGTCCCTTTCGATCCATCACCCCGTAACCGCCTTGCGGTGGAAGGTGAAAGGCCGACCAGACCACCCCGGCCGTATCCAGCGCAACCGGGAAATCCCCGTCGGCCTCCAATGCCAGCGCCCGCCCGCCAGCCACCGCATCCGCCTGGGGCAGCACCCATGCACAGGCGACTCCGCGGGAACGCCATTCCGCCTCCAGGCGCGCAAGGAGACTTTCCTCCCCGGGAAATTGCCGCCGCAAGGACGCCTCGACATAGGCGGATGAGAATCGCAGGACAACCACCTTGCCGCGCCAATCCTCCTCACGCGGAGCGTCCCCGTTCGGCGCGACCCCTCTCAGCCATTGCACCTGCCCGACCCAGGCGCCGGCATTCATCGGCAACGGGGATGCGGAGTTCTTTTGCGCCGCATCCGCTTGTATGTCCGCTTCATCGCCATCTGCGCCGCCATTCGGGCCCAGTATAAGATCGACATCCTGTCCCATGGGCTTGATGCCCGCCAATTGACGCGACCCGCGCGCCCCGGCGATCACCCTGAGTGTCACAAGATTCTCCCTCAGTTCAACAAAGGCAAACGCCCCTTCGGCATCGGTATTCGTGGTTACCAGGGCACGAACCACGGGCGGCAGGCTCCAGGCGGAGACGAGGGCCCCGGTCACAGGTCCCTCTGCATCCCATACACGCCCCTGCAGGGCAATTCTGGCTTCGGGCCGCAGCAGGATCGCACCCGAAGGCACCCAGGCGGTGACCGGCCGGCCACCGTCTCCCGCGGCGATCCCGCGTCCCGCATCCAGGACCAGCCCGCGCTCGAGGCTGTACCCCGCACGTTCCGCAACGAACGTATAGCGGATTCCGGGAATCAGGCCCGTGACGGCAAACATCCCATTACTGTCCGTCAACACCGGAGGAATCAGGTGGTCAACAGGAACCGGCACCCATTCCCCAGCGCCTCCCCTGCCCCCTGTTGCCAGCAGGCCCAGGGCCCGTACCCGCGCGCCTTCCACCGGGGCTCCATCCCGATCCTGTACCCGCCCGGTCATGCCGAAAAGCGTCTTGAGTTCCATCTCACTGTCGGTATCCGCGCGGTCCCGCGCAATCACCGCAACCGCAGCCTGGGGTCGTTCGGGATGTTCCGCATACACCAGCACGTACGGGCGGCCATCCGCCAACTGGCCCGCGCCGCGGCGTTCCGCGCGGATCCGACCTTCGCCGTCCGCGACGACAGGCGGCTCGTTGCCCCATTCCCCCACCAGCACCCAGGCCCGGCCGACCGGCGCCGGCTCCAGTTTTTCGGACGCACGGGCTACCATCCGGATCCCGACACGGACCCGTTCCGTTTCGCGTTCCAGTTGCTTCAACGCCTCGCGGACCCGGAGCGCCATCGGTTCATTCGCCGGCAGGCTTCGCAACAGATCCTGCCACACCCGTCGTGCCGCATCCATCCGGCCCGCCTGCTTTTCGCAGGCGCCCATCCGGTAGAGGATCCGGCTCGAAAGCGCCCCCTGGCCGAGCCCCGCCGAATCCAGGAGGATCTGGTACTGCGCCAGCGCCTCCGCGAAACGGCCCTGCATTTCCAGTTCATAAGCGGCGCCAAAGCGGGCCTCCGGCCCCGTATCGGCCAGCGCCGCGTACGCAACACACAGGAAAATGAACTGGAAAATCCTGACCATACGGTCCATTGATCCTACTTCGCGAACTTGTATCCCACACCATGAACCGTCAGGATATGCTGAGGCTTGTGCGGGTTCTTTTCAATCTTGTTGCGCAGCATGGCCACAAAGGTATCCAGCGACCGCTGCGTCCCGAAGTATTCCATCCCCCAGACATCGCGCATGAGGCTCTCGCGGGAAAGGGATGCCCCTTCATTCGCGGCCATGTAGGCCAGCAGGTCGAATTCCGTCCGGGTCAGGGTGATGTCCTTGCCTTTCCGGGTCAAGGTCCTGGCGACCGTATCCAGCTCGCATTCGCCGAACCGGTACTGCTTGGCCGCCGGCGAGGGTTTCTCGGCGCGGGCAAGGACCGCGCGGACCCTTGCCAGCAGTTCCTTGATGCTGAAGGGCTTTGTCACATAGTCATCCGCCCCCGCATCAAAACCGGAAAGCTTGTCGACCTCCTCCTTGCGGGCGGTCAGCATGATCACCGGCATCATCAGCCGCTTGTTGCGCAGCGTGCGGCACACGTCATAGCCGTTCAGGTCCGGCAGCATCACATCCAGCAGGATGAGGTCCGGCATCCGTTCCATCGCCGTTTTTGCGCCTTCCGATCCGGATGTCGCCGTGAGCACACGGTAGCCGGCAACCTTGAGGTTTTCCTCCAGCCCCAGCATGAGGGATTCGTCATCTTCCACAATCAGCACAGTCTTCTGTCGATTCATGGCAGGTCTCCGGATTTCCTTTTTCTCATCCTCCGTGATACAACCGTTGGCAGCGTTCTGTCTGCCGTATTCCCGAAAATGCCGCACCGCATTCCATCTACCGGGGCGAGCCGGGCCCGATGCCTTACCCGGCAGGCAGAAGGACCCGGAATATGCTACCCTCCCCCTCCCGGCTCCGGATCAGCAGTTGCCCCTTGTGCGCATGCGCGACATGCCTGCATAAGGCCAGCCCGAGCCCGATTCCCCGCGCGTGGGTCTCCGCCGCGGTCCGGCCGCGCATATAGGGCCGGGCGATCCGCCCGACTTCCTCGGGGCTCATCCCCGCGCCATGGTCGCGGATTGCCAATTCCACGGTTCCCCTGTGCCGGCCGGCCCGGAACCATCGCGCCCGCCCGCTGGATGCCGCCGGCCCCCGCTTGACTTCCACCTCGATGGCATGCTCCCGCCCCGAATACTTGACTGCATTGTCCAGCAGGTTAAAGACCACCTGTTCCAGGGCTCCCGCGTCAAAACGTACCATGTCCAGTCCGGGCTGAATCCAAAGCCGGATCCGCCACCGGTTGTCTCCCGCGCCCGCATCCTGCGCAAGCGCCGCCTCACCCTCTACTGGCACCACATCAGCCCCGATACCCGTGGCAAAGGTTTCGACAGCCGACCGGACAACGGTCCCAAGATCGCCTTCCGTAAACCGGTATCGCAAGGCTCCCTCACCATGACGGATGAAATACAGCGCCCGGTCGGTAAGACGGCTGAGCCGGTCGCTCTCCTTCAGGATGGTTTCCAGGAACTTGGCCCGTTTCTGCGGATCCTGAACGCGATCGAGGTACAGGCTCTCCGCAAGCATCCGCATCGAGGATAAGGGGGTCCGGAGGTCATGCGAGACAGCCGCGGCGAACTCGCTGTGTTCCCGCGCCATGCGCAGTTCCATCACGGTTTCACGCCAGAGGATCCATGCGCCCGCCATTACACCCGCCAGAAGGAGGAGCCCGCCCGCGCCATAGAGGTTTTTCTTCAATCGCACGTTGGCCGCAAGCGCCTGCGGATCCGCCGGAGCGGCGGCCAGGGTCAGCCGGTCGAGAGGAGCCGCAAGCCGTCGCTCGAGAAGCACGGTTCCCTCCCTCCCGCCGGGCGAATCCATCCCTGCAGGCAGGCAATCCAGCCTCAGGCCGATGGGTTGCGCCGAGGGTCCCGCAGATTGCGCCACCGCTTTTGCCAGTTGAGCCGCGTCCACCTGCAGGATGGCCAGGGTCGGGGGTGTCCTGCCTTTCGCCGGAGCGCAAACCAGATAGTCGCCTCCCCCCTTGCGGATCCACTGCAGACCGGATTCCTGGCCCAGCGACTCCAGGAAGGCCGACAATTCGCGGCCGGATTGCCTGCGATCCGCTCCTGCCATCGCATGCGCACGCACACACTCCTCCCAGCGCAGATCGGAACTCTTCCGCCCCGCATCCTGCATCAGGGCTACCACCCGCGCCCGCTGGGCCGCGGGTATTGAGTCAAACACCCCGCCTGCCTGCAGGCGTATCCGGGCCAGCGTCTTTTCCGCGGCATCGGGCCGGTTTGCGGCTGCATACAGGCCCGCCAAGCGGCCCAGAGCCACCAGATCGGGGAGGAATCCTTCCTCCGGCTCACGGATCGGCAAATACACTCCGTTCCGCCATGCGAGATCGGCGCAGGCCATGAACCTTTGCGCCGCCGCGTCGGCCTGACCCGAAGCCGCCTCCCTATCGCCCAACCGCAACAGGGTCAGGCTCCGCACCACGGGATCCAGATCCACCGAAGCAATCATGCGGCGATATTCCGCCATGCCCTCCGTTGCATCGTCCGGTTGCAGGCGCCGCTGGTCCGCCTGCGCGAGGAGGGCCAGGGGTCCGCCCGCGGATTCAGAACTGGCCGATAGATCCTGTTGGCGGAGGGCAACGGGATACAGGATTTCGCCGTTGTCGCGGATCACATCCACACCGAGGATCCACGGGAATTCCGAACGTATCTCCGCCACGACCGACACTACGGCCGGAAAATCCGGCGGAACGGTCGGATCCGCCACGCGGGCCAGCAAACGGTTCCGGACCGCATCCTGCAATCCCTGCATGCGATGGTTCCAGGATTCCGCCGTGGCCGTCAGGACCCGTTGCGCATCCCCGGCCATACGGTCACGGAGGATGACCTCCCAGTTCTCCAGCACCCGTGCTGCCAGGAAGGAAAGGATGACCGCCGGCGCCACGATCAGCACCAGGATGAGAACGACAAATTTTACATCGCGTCGCATGATGCACCGGCTTGATTGCCGTCCCTGGGCTGGCGCCATCTTTTCGGCAGGGGAAACCTACATCCGGCTTTCGAGATCGAGGATCCAGGCACGTACGGCATCGGCATCCCTCGCGTCCGGCTCCAGTTCCAGATACTGGCGGTAATAGTTTGCCGCCTTGCGCGGCTGCTTGAGGTAATCGTCGTAGAGGACCCCCAGGTTGTAGTACAATCGCGGGTTCTTCCCATCGCGTTCGAGCGCCTGACGGTAATACTTCTCGGCGGATTCCGGATCCCCTTCCTGCAGGGCCCGTTCGGCCAGCCGGACCAAGGGGAGGCTGCTGCGGTCCTTCACGACCTTTTCCTTTGTCTGACCCGTCGCCGGGGCCGGCGACGATGCGGCAAGTTTGTCCTTCAATTCCCGGATTTCCTGCTCCTGCTGGTAGGAGTGCCGGGCGAGCTTTTCCACAGCCTTCCGGAACGCGTCCGCCGTCCGGGCCTGTTTGCCCGCGTCGGCGCGCGCCGCCGCCGCATCCGTTCCGCCCTGCCTCACCTGGGCTTCCAGTCCTGCGATGCGTTGCGTGAGTTCCTTGCCGGCGGCAACCTCGGCCTGCAGGGATCCGCGCAGAGTCACCAGATCCTGCCGCAAAGAGGCGTTTTCCTTTTCCAGTGACCGGAACAAATCGGAACCCGGTGCGGGCGCGGGTGCGGCAACAGACGACGGCTCGGGCGCATTCGTCGGCGCCACGCGGATACGGGACAAGGCCTGGCGCAGCCGTTCCACTTCCCGGATCAGCACCAGCTTTTCCGCTTCAAGTCGTGCCAGTTCATTCCTGGTTTCATCCGGCGTCTTCAGTTGGGTCACGAGTGCGGACAGCTGGTCCCTCTTGCGTTCCAGGTCCTGCACATCCAGCAACAGCGCGGCGTTCTGCCGGCGAAGGGCATCGAGATCCCGCAGCACCTTTTCCTGCTGACGGCGCAAGTCGAGGTTCTCCTCGATCACGCGCTGGTATGCGGAAGGGTCCACCTGCTGGGCTGAGATCGGCAATAGAGGGAGCAGGCCCCCTGCGAGCAGAAGACCCAGGCCTGCGGCGCTCATTCGGATACGGGAAAACCTTTCAGTCACTCGCTCGGCTCCTTGACGCCTCACGCGCCGCGCACACCCTGTCGCCCCGGGGGATATGCCACGCGTGTTACGGCGTCATTTCCGTCGCGGTTAATCCAACACTGGTGCCGATGTCGGCCTTGACGGGCTTCTTCATGTCCTTGCTACGCTCGAAGGACTTCGTACCCGTGACAATCCT
>CAIVSY010000023.1 GCA_903908715.1 uncultured bacterium | reverse complement strand
TTAGCTGATTGTGACTGACGGGGCCGGTGAATGACGCGGAAGAACATCGGGATTCTGGCTCGTATGGTTCCGCCCGTGGCGGCAATCTGAGTCAGGGCAGACCAGTCGGAGGACCAATTGGTTTGCGCAAGAGACGGGGACCATTGCACCGTGTAGGTGCCGTTCGTGTTCGTGTCGTCCCACGTCAGTTCCCCATTTCCGGTTATGCCGGTAATCTCAAAGTCGGCTGCGTGCGCTGCGGAGCAGGCAGCGAGCGTCCCAAGGATAAAGCATCCGAGCAACGACGAGATTCTCATTCCTCAATCCTTTCTCTTGGCGAACGAATAGCGTTTTATCCCTTGTGCGGCGAGTATACACGGCTGGGGTTGGGGATCAAGCGGATGTCGCCGCATGGGGGATAAAATGCCGTTGGACGGAGCCGTTGCCGTCAGGAAGCGGTATGGGCTTTGGAAAGGGTTTTCCCGGATAAGACAGGTTGGATGGTTGGCGTCGGACGGCTGGGATTGGGCAGATCGACGAGCAGGAGGGAGAGCGAGAGGGAGATGATACGGTGGGGATGGGTGTGTTTCCCTGCGTTACGATAGACCCCGGCGAAGACAAGCGTGAAGGCCTTGACGGGAGTGATGCATAGGGGAATGAGCGGGCGTTTTTTCATGGGCCTGCGCGGGAAGGATGAAGACGCCGGAGGTTCATCAGGCGGCCTGTTTTGCACAAGGGGCAGAGGGTGATGTCCACGCCGGTGAGCCGGGCGATGCGTTCGGCGGAGGATTCGTCCGCAGGCGGTGATGAGGGCGGTTTGATGTTGAGAACGGCCCGGATGGCGGAGAGGGTGGCAGTTTTTTTCCGGCCGGCGAGCCAGCCATAAGCACGGACCTTGGCGAAGCCGTGGGGCAGGATATGGAGCATGAAACGGGCGACGAAGTCATGGACGGGCAAGGTCATCTGTTTGACCGTGTTTCCGTCAGATCGATCCCTCCAGTCGAAGGTGATGGCGTTGTTTTCCAGCGAGCGCAACCGGTGATCGCCGATGGCCACCCGGTGCGTATAGCGGCCGAGATAGTCGAGCGAATGTTCCGGATTGCGGGCGGTGGCTTTTGGGTAGACGATCCACGGGGTTTTCCAGAGGTCATGGATCAGGAGTGTCCATGCAGCGTCGGATTTCAGCGGGGCGGCATGGCCGTCATAGCGCAAGCGGTTGGCGCGGCGCAAGGCTTGCAGACGGTTGATGAACCGGGCTTGGAAGGCTTTGGCGAGGGCGTCTTTTCCAAACAGGTAATGACGGTTGGCGCACCGCCATGTTCCCGTGGCGGCATCCCATGCGCCGCCGGGGACAAGGCAATGGACATGATAGTGCGGCAGTAGTTTCTGGGTCCAGGTGTGCAACACGGCAATGAAGCCAAGCTGCCCGCGGAGTTTCCACTGCGGATCGGCGGCAAAGTGTTGCAGCACCCATGCCACAACCGCAAAGAGTTCACCGAGGAGGCGGGTGGGATTGGCCCGGATGAGCGCATTCAGCCGGTGTGGCAGGGTGAAGACAACATGGAAGTAGGGCACCGGCAGGAGTTCAGCCTGCCGGTGTGCCACCCACTGTTGCTTGCGTCCGGTCTGACAGGTGGGGCAATGCCGGTCCCGGCAGGAGTTGTAGACAGGAATCTCCCCGCCGCAATGGGTGCAGCGGTGGAGATGTCCGCCCAGGGCCGCCGAGCGGCAGTCCCGCAGGTGGTCCATGACCTTGCGGACATGGGATTCCACGGGATGATCCCGGCAGTATTCCGGCCAGTGTTGCTTCAGCACGTCCGCCACCCGAAGGCGGGGACGGTCCATCTATTGGACTCCGAACAGCGTGTCCGCCGGGGATTGCACCTTGCGCAGGTGTTCCGCGCTCAGGTGGCAGTACTGGGCTGTGGTTGTCAGCGAGGAATGCCCCAGGCACCTCTTGATCACCAGCAAATCCGTGCCTTGCTCCAACAGATGAGTGGCAAAGGCATGGCGCAGACTGTGAATGCCGGCCCGCTTGCCCACGCCCGCCGTTTTGCAGGCGGCATAGTAGATCCTTTGCGCCGTTCCCTTGTCGATCGGCTTGGAACGGTCAAATCCGAAAAACAACCAGTCCGTCGGGCGATACTTTTTCCAGTAGGTTCGCAACAACTCCAGCGAATGCCGCGACAATAACGTGTAGCGATCCTTGCGGCCCTTGCCTTGCTCCACCCGCACCACCATCCGGTCGGCGGCGCTCTCGATGTGGCATGGCTTCAACCGAACCACCTCGCTCACCCGTAGCCCAGACCCGTACGTCAAGGTCAGCAGGGCGCGGTGCTTGAGGTTCCGATCCGCCACCAGAATCTTGCGCACGGTCTCGCGATCCAGTACCCGTGGCCGTTTCTTCGCGCGTCCCCGTGGCGGCAGGGAGAACTCCGCGGTCGGTCGCTTGAGCATCTCGCCATAGAAACACCGGTACGCGCTGACGTGAACATTGACGGTGCACCAGGCCAGCTTCCGAACCTGGATCAGCTGATCCACATGCGCTTGAATCTGCGCGTTGCTCAAGGTGTCGGGCGACACCCGGTAATGCCGGGTGATGTCCCGCATCGCCCGTTCGTAACTTTCCAGCGTCTTCGGCGAAAACCCCTTCAACCTCATGTACTGCAAGAACTGATCTCGTAACGCTCCCATGAATGACTCCTTGGTTCGGTCAGCACGGACTACCCGTGCCGCCTCTGGAGTCACTCTATAAAAGCAAAAACCGCTTCGCAGTCTTCACTCCGCGAAGCGGTTCCGTTCAACG
>CAIVSY010000022.1 GCA_903908715.1 uncultured bacterium | reverse complement strand
GCTCTGATCCGGGCACTGGAGAAGGAATTACTGGCCAATCCGGTCCGGTTCTTCCGGACCATGATCATGCCGTTGCTGCCACGCGAGTCGAAGTTGTCATTTGATCATGCGGGGGTGATCCAGTGGAAGAGCCTGCTTGGCGCAAGCGCCCAGCAGGGGGCGGAAGCGGTAGAGGGTCGAGATTTGACGGTGGACGTGGAGTTGGAAGAGGCTGGGCAAGCCACCATCCCTGCCCTGCCGGAGGAATAGAGCATGGCGATTACGTTGAACTACCAGCCGCATGAGGCCCAGATGGAGATACATCGGGCGCGAAGCCAACGGTTCAGGACGGTATGCACCGGGCGTCGGTTCGGCAAGACACTGTGCCTGGCGGCGGAGTTGCTGGACCGAGGAGGATGCGAGAAGTCTGGTGATTATGGGTGGGTGGCGCCGACATACAATGTGGCGGACCGTGGTATCGAGGCGTTCAGAACCATTGCGGATGGTTTCATCCAGATATGCGGTCGGGCTCCGACGCGGGTCGAGTTCAAGGGGCCATCCGGCAAGGTGCGTGTGTGGTTCTTGTCCGCCGACAATCCGGACAATATCCGTGGGTTTGGGTTTCAGGGGGTGGTGATTGACGAGGCGGCGGCGATCCCGGCCGACGTGTGGCATTACGTGTTGCGGCCGACCATCGCCCAGACCTTGGGATGGGCGGTATTTGTCAGTACGCCGAAGGGGCACAACTGGTTCTACGATCTGTTCACGCGGGGCATGGATCCCGGCGAGACGGACTATGCCAGCCTGACATTCCCGAGCAAGGCGTCACCGTACTTCCCGGTAAAGGAATGGGATGAAGCCAGGCGGACGCTGCCGGAGGATGTCTTCCGGCAGGAGTACATGGCGGAGTTCCTGGAGGATTCGGCCGGGGTGTTTCGGAATATTGACGGGTGTTTGATCGGTGACGAGGCCGGAGTGACGGGTGACGAGTACCGCCGGAATGTGGTGATCGGGTGTGATGTGGCGAAGCATACAGACTGGACGGTGTTGATCGCCATGGATGCGGAGACTGGGCGGTGTTTTGCCATGGAGCGGTTCAACCATCTGGACTGGCCGATCCAGAAGGAACGGATATTGGGGTTCGTGAGGAGGTATAGGGGGCGGTTGATTCTGGATGCTTCTGGTGTTGGGGACCCCATCTTCGATGATTTGAAAAGGGTGTATCCGGATGTCGAGGGGTTCAAGTTCACGTCCACCAGCAAGGTGGAGCTTGTGCAGCGGTTGATTGTGGCTGTCGAGCAGCGGAAAGTATCCTGGCCGGGACCGCGAGAAGCGTTTGAACAGAAGGACGCAAAGGACACGAAGGACCGAAGGGATTGGGATGTTCTGACGGCCGAAATGCGGCGGTATGAGTACGCGATCGGGCCGTCAGGCGGGATAACGTACAACGCGCCGGATGGTTATCACGATGACTGCGTGATGGCGTTGGCTCTGGCAAATCACCGGCGATGGGAGACGGAGGGGTGCGGGCGTATGTTGAGGGTTGAGGGCGGCGGGCGGCGGAGGGTGACCGGTGTGGTCAGGCGGGATCGGGTGTTGGTGGGGTGAGCCCCGACAAAAGCGTCTGCTCGGAAGGACAGGCGGGGACAAGCCCGCATGTGGTGAGATGGCTGAG
>CAIVSY010000021.1 GCA_903908715.1 uncultured bacterium | reverse complement strand
CGGCCGCAAGGCCGCCGCGTGGGCGTAAGAACCCTGTGGAGCAGGTGCTGGAATGGGTCAGAGAACGAACTTCGGAAAATTGGTTGAGGTCATTGAGCCGCCGAACCTGATTGAGATTCAGACGGCGTCGTACAAGGACTTCCTCCAACTGGGTGTGGCTCCGGGAAGCCGCAAGGAAATGGGTTTGCAGGCGGTTTTCAGGGAAGTTTTCCCGATTGAGAGCTATGATGGCCGGTATGTGCTGGATTTCGTGAAGTACGAGTTCTCACTGCCGAAAACGGATCCTTACGAGGTGCTCCGGGAAGGGCAGACCTATGCGGGAACGCTTCAGGTGACGTTTCGCCTGAAGGAGGGTGACGAGGTTCGCGAGGAGAGTGTCTACATGGGTGAGATTCCGCTCATGACAGACCAGGGTGCCTTTGTCATCAATGGTGCCGAGCGGGTCATCGTCAGCCAGTTGCATCGCTCGCCGGGTATCTGCTTTGAGCAGTCGCCGCACTCGAGCGGATCCATGCTGTACTCGTTCCGGATCATTCCGGACCGCGGTTCGTGGGTGGAAGTGCAGTTCGATGCTTCGGATCTGCTTTGGATCTATCTGGATCGCCGGCATCGCCGGCGGAAGTTCCTTGCGACGACGTTCCTTCGAGCCATGGGGTATGGCTCGGATGAGGAACTGCTCCGCTTGTTCTACTCGTTCCGGAAAATGAAACTGAGCGAGCCTGTGGATGCGGAGTCCCTGTCTAACCTGGTGTTCCGGGAAGATATCATCGATGTGGAGTCCCAGACGGTCCTGTCGCGCAAGTTCGAGCCTCTTTCCGAGAATGTGCTCTCGCAGATGAAGGCTGCGGGATTCAAGGACGCGGAGGTTGTGGACGTATCGTGGGACGGCGGCATCATGCTTAAGAGTGTGAAGGAGGATCCGACGCACTCGATGGACGATGCCTTGAAGGATATCTATCAGCGCTTGCGCCCGGGGGATCCGGCGACGGTTTCCAATGCCCGGCAGTTGTTGAAGCGCCTGTTTTTTGACCCGCGCCGGTATGATCTGGGTCGGGTTGGGCGGTACAAGATCAACCAGAAACTGGATGCGGAACTTGCGGAGGCCCGCGGGCTGATCCAGAAGATCCTGAAGGACAAGAGTGCCGAGGAGCGGGAGGCGATGACGGCTCCTGTGGAAGGGGAGCAGCGCACGCTGACCGCCGACGGAGCGGATCTGATTGCCGCAGTCCGCTACCTGATCAGTATCCGAGGCGGTCAAGGCATGGTGGACGATATCGACCACTTGGGAAGCCGGCGGCTGCGTACGGTCGGGGAACTGGTGGAAAACCAATGCCGGATCGGATTGGCACGCGCGGAGCGCCTGGTGCGGGAACGCATGACGTTGTTTGATCCGCAGACGGGAACGTTGACGCCCCAGCGCCTGATCAATCCCAAGACGCTTTCGGCTGTGGTGAAGGATTTCTTCGGACGTAGCCAGTTGAGCCAGTTCATGGACCAGACCAACCCGTTGTCCGAGTTGGCCCACAAGCGGCGCTTGAGCGCCCTCGGTCCGGGCGGCTTGAGCCGTGAGCGTGCGGGCTTCGAGGTACGTGACGTGCATAGCAGTCATTATGGCCGCATTTGTCCGATTGAGACGCCGGAAGGTCCGAACATTGGCTTGATTTCTTCGATGGGCATCTATGCGAAGATCAACGAGTTTGGCTTTATTGAAACGCCCTATCGGCGGGTCAGCAGCGGGTCGGTCTCGGAGGATGTTGAATTCCTGAGTGCCGACCGCGAGGAGAAGTTTGTCATTGCCCAGGCCAACACGCCGTTGGATGGCCGGAACCGGATTTCCCGTGACATGGTAGCGGTCCGTCATCGTGGCGAGTTTCTGGAAGTCCCGAAGGACAAGGTTGACTACATGGACGTTTCGCCGAAGCAGGTGGTTTCGGTGGCGGCCGGGTTGATTCCGTTCCTGGAGCACGACGATGCCAATCGCGCCCTCATGGGGTCGAACATGATGCGTCAGGCCGTGCCCTTGTTGGCCACGGAGCGTCCGTTTGTCGCGACCGGTCTCGAGGGGCGAATCGCGCGGGATTCCGGGGTGCTTACCCTGTCCGAGGAGAGCGGTGTGGTGACCTATGTTTCCGCGACCCAGATCGTGGTTTCCTCCGACGCCTCGAAATCCAAGGGCAAGAAGAGCGAATATGTGCACCAGTTGCGCAAATTCATGCGCTCGAATGCAGGGACGTGCCTGAACCAGAAGCCGATCGTCAAGGTGGGGCAGAAGGTCAGGAAGGGAGATGTGCTGGCTGATGGTCCCGCCACTGCTTCAGGCGAGTTGTCGCTTGGACGGAATGTCCTGGTGGCCTTCATGCCCTGGTGCGGATACAACTTCGAGGATGCGATTCTGATCAGTGAGCGGATTGTGCGGGAGGATACTTTTACCTCGGTGCACATTCAGGAGTTCGAGGTTGGGGCACGCGATACGAAGCTCGGTCCGGAAGAGATCACGAGGGATATCCCCAATGTCAGTGAGGACGCTCTTCGCAATCTGGGTGCCGACGGCGTGATCCGCGTAGGTGCGGAAGTCAAGCCGGATGACATCCTGGTCGGCAAGATCACACCGAAGAGCGAGACGGAACTGGCGCCGGAAGAGCGCTTGCTGCGTGCGATCTTCGGGGAGAAGGCGGCGGATGTGCGCGATACATCCCTGACGGTCCCGAGCGGTACCTATGGAATCGTCATGGATGTCAAGGTTTCGGCCCACAAGGACATTGAGCGGGAGAAGATGACGCCTGCGGAGCGGCGGCGCCAGACCAAGAACGTGGCCGAGGAGCACAAGGGCAAGAAACAGGAACTGGTGGAGCAGTTGACCGAAGCTTTGAGCAACATTCTCCTGGGGGAAAAGATCCCGCTGGATGTTGTGAATGTGGATTCAGGGGAGATCATTATCCCGGCGAACCGCAAGATCACGAAGACCCTGCTTCGCAAGCTGGCGGCGGAAAGCGCCCATATCGAGATTGAGAGCAGCCCGATTCAAATCAAGATCCAGGAGATCATTGGCGAATACCAGCAGAAGTTTGTCGAACTCGATCATGAGTACGAAAATGCGATGGACCGGCTGGAGAGCGGCGATGAGGTGGATCAGGGGATAATCAAGCAGGTCCGCGTGTATATCGCCAGCAAGAAGAAGCTGTCGGTTGGGGACAAGATGGCGGGCCGTCACGGGAACAAGGGTGTTGTCGCCCGGATTCTCCCGGAAGCGGATATGCCGTTCCTGCCGGATGGCACCCCGGTGGACATTGTCCTGAACCCCCTTGGTGTGCCGTCCCGTATGAACGTCGGGCAGGTGCTTGAAACGCATCTTGGCTGGGCCTGCAAGTTGCTGGGGTTGTATGCCAGCACGCCGGTGTTTGACGGGATTTCCGAGAAGGACATCAAGGAGCTCCTGCAAAAGGCCGATTTGCCCAAGGATGGCAAGACGCGGTTGTTCGACGGGCGGACAGGAGAGCCGTTTGATCAGAAAGTGGTGGTGGGCTATATCTATATGCTCAAGCTGCATCACCTGGTCAGCGACAAGATCCATGCCCGAGCTGTTGGGCCATACTCGCTGGTTACGCAGCAGCCGCTGGGCGGCAAGGCGCAATACGGTGGTCAGCGCCTGGGTGAAATGGAAGTGTGGGCGCTGGAGGCCTATGGGGCGGCCTTTGCCCTGCAGGAACTGCTAACCGTCAAGAGCGATGACGTGGCGGGCCGGACCCGGATTTACGAGTCCATTGTGAAGGGCGAGAACGTGCTCGAGGCCAAGCGGCCTGAGTCGTTCAATGTGTTGATCAACGAGCTTCGCAGTATTGGCCTGGACGTGCGAACCGAACGCAAAGAAAAACGAGTGTAAGGGAGGCGGCGATAACGCCGATTACTATGTCGCTAGAACGCACCTTGACGAATGCAGCGGTCCGAGAGCGGTTGGGTGTTCCCCTCGCTGAGGGCTTTGATTCGGTCAGTATCACCCTGGCGTCTCCGGAGACGATCCGATCGTGGAGCAACGGGGAGGTCAAGAATCCCGAGACCATCAACTACCGGACCTACAAGCCGGAAAAGGGCGGCTTGTTTTGCGAGCGCATTTTCGGTCCGACCAGGGATTGGGAGTGCAGTTGCGGAAAGTACAAGCGAATCAAGCATAAGGGGGTCATTTGTGACCGTTGCGGCGTTGAGATAACGCTTTCGCGGGTGCGTCGTGAGCGTATGGGACACATTGATCTGGCCGTACCGGTTTCTCATATCTGGTTTTTCAAGTGTACGCCGAGCCGGCTAGGCCTGGTTCTGGATATGACCGCGCGGGCCCTTGAGCGGGTGCTGTATTATGAGGATTACGTGGTTGTGGATCCCGGGGATACTCCCCTGCAAGAGAAGCAACTTCTCAGTGAAATGGATTACCGTGAGGCACAGGAGAAGTACGGTGAATCCTTTACGGCGAGAATCGGAGCCGAGGCGGTCCGCGACCTGATGCGCAAGATTGATATCGAGAAGACGCTCGTCGAACTGGACGGTCAGATGGCCGCTACGCGCAGCAAGCAGAACCGGAAGAAGATTTCCAAGCGGATGAAGGTCCTGGAGGGGTTCCTGACGAGCAACACCCGTCCGGAGTGGATGATTTTCGAGGTGCTTCCCGTGATTCCGCCGGATCTGCGTCCGCTGGTTCCTCTGGAAGGCGGGCGTTTTGCCACGTCGGACTTGAATGATTTGTACCGCAGGGTTATCAACCGCAACAACCGGTTGAAGAACCTGTTGCAACTCAAGACCCCGGATGTGATCATCCGGAATGAGAAGCGCATGCTGCAGGAAGCGGTGGATGCGGTGATCGACAACGGGCGGCACGGGCGTGCCGTGACGGGGGCAGGCAACCGTCCCTTGAAGTCCCTCAGTGATATGCTGAAGGGCAAGGGCGGTCGGTTCCGCCAGAACCTGCTTGGGAAGCGCGTGGATTATTCCGGCCGGTCGGTCATCGTGATCGGTCCGGAGCTGAAGTTGAACCAGTGCGGCTTGCCCAAGAAGATGGCTCTGGTCCTGTTCGAGCCTTTCATCATCCGTCGATTGAAGGAAATGGGTGTGGCGCACACAGTGCGCAGCGCCAAGAAGCTTATCGATAAGCAGTCCGATGAGGTTTGGGCGATTCTGGAGGAGATCACGCGTGACAAGACCGTCATGCTGAATCGCGCTCCGACCCTGCATCGCCTGAGTATCCAGTCCTTCGAGCCGGTTCTGGTCGAAGGCGAGGCCATCCAGATCCATCCGTTGGTGTGTACGGCGTACAACGCGGACTTTGACGGTGACCAGATGGCTGTGCATGTGCCATTGTCGATCGAGGCGCAGATGGAGTCGCGTCTGCTGATGCTCTCGACGAACAACGTGTTTTCGCCTTCCAGCGGACGGCCGATCATGACGCCGACGCAGGATATCGCGCTGGGGATCTATTATCTGACATCGGCTGCGCAAAAGGATCGTGCCCGTGAAAACAAGCGCAAGGTTACGGGGCAGCCGGCAGAGCAGGAGCATCTTCCGATTTTCGGGGAAACGGCAGATGTCCGGCTGGCCTATGACGAAGGTGCGCTACGGATTCATGACCGGATCCGTTTTCGCAACCGGGACTACAAGCGGAACACGGTGTTTGGGGATAGCGCTTCCAAAATGGTGGTCACAACGGTCGGTCGGGTGTTCTTCAATGAGATTCTTCCGCCGTCGCTGGGCTTCATCAACCGCTGCTGTGATAAGTCCTTCCTCGGAAAGATCATCTGGCAATGCTATCGCGTCAGCGGGCATGCGGAGACGGTCCGCGTCCTGGACCGCCTGAAAAACATCGGGTTTGAGCATGCGACGCTCGCCGGTGTATCCATTGGTCTTGGGGATATGATCATTCCCGCCGAGAAGGAAGAGATCATCGGTAAGGCACGCAAGGCGGTTGCCGAGGTAGAAAGCCAGTATCGTCGTGGTATTATCACGGACGGGGAGCGGTACAACAAGATTGTTGACATCTGGACGCACACGACGGAAGAGACTTCGAACGCCATGTACCGGGCGATTGAGGAGAACGCCGGAAGCGATGAAGCGAACCCCATCTTCATGATGGTGGATTCCAAGGCGCGCGGCAGCCGACAGCAGATCCGCCAGTTGGCGGGTATGCGCGGACTGATGGCCAAGCCGTCCGGTGAAATTATCGAGCGTCCGATTCTCTCCAATTTCCGCGAGGGGTTGAGCGTGCTGGAATATTTCATCAGTACGCATGGTGCGCGCAAGGGGTTGGCGGATACGGCCTTGAAGACGGCTGACGCCGGTTACCTGACCCGCAAACTGGTGGATGTCGCGCAGGATGTGCGCGTGGTGGAGCAGGACTGCAACACCCTGAATGGCATTGAGGTCAAGGGGATTGGTGAGGCTGAAGATAACCTGGTTTCGCTCCGCGACCGGATTGTGGGTCGGACGGCGCTGGGTGATGTGGTTAATCCGATTACCCGCGAGGTTCTGGTTCCGGCTGGAACGGTGATCGACGAGGATACCGCAGACCGGATTGTCAACGCGGATGTTGAGAAGATCCGGATCCGCAGCGTGCTTACCTGCGAATCGAAGCGGGGAGTTTGTGCCCGCTGTTATGGGCGGGATCTTGCGACGGGGCGGCTGGTGGAGATCGGTACGGCGGTGGGTATCATTGCCGCGCAGTCCATCGGCGAGCCCGGCACGCAGCTGACGATGCGTACTTTCCATATCGGTGGAACGGCCAGTTCCGTGTTCAAGCAACCGCATGTGATTGCCAAGCATGATGGCGTGATCCAGTACACGAATCTGCGTGTGGTTCAGAATGAGCAGGGCAACTACGTGGTTCTGAACAAGAACGGATCCGTGGGTATGCTGGATGATGCCGGTCGCGAGGTGGAGCGGCATACGCTGGCCATCGGTGCGATTATTTCCGTGGCGGATGGTGGCCGGGTCAAGAAGGGGCAAAGCTTCATCGAATGGGATCCCTATAGCGTTCCGATTCTGGCCGAACGTCCCGGCGTGGTGCATTTCCAGGGCTTCATCGAGAATGTGACGGTGAAGAAGGAGGTTGACCAATCGACCGGTTTGATGGGTACGGTGGTGTTGGAGCACAAGGAGGACCTGCATCCCCAGATTGTGATCATGTATCCGGGCACCAAGGATGCGCCGACCGCGTACAATATTCCGGCTGGCGCGCATGTCATGGTCAAGGATGGGAAGAAGGTTATGCCCGGCGAGGTTCTGGCGAAGACCCCTCGCAAGGAGTCCAAGACGAAGGACATCACCGGCGGTCTGCCGCGCGTGGCCGAGTTGTTCGAGGCGCGCCGTCCAAAGGATGCTGCCGAAATTGCCAAGATCGACGGCCTGGTGGATTTCGGTCCGAACCAGCGCGGTCGCCGCTGCCTGATCATCCGTGACACGGTTACGGGGGATGAGGAGCAGCATCTGATCCCGATGGGCAAGCACATTGTCGTTTACAAGGGCGACTATGTGCAGAAGGGCCAGCAGCTGACGGAAGGGCCGGTGGTTCCCCAGGAGATTCTGGAGATCTGTGGTCCGCAGGAGTTGCAGGAGTATCTCGTCAATCAGGTGCAGGAGGTTTATCGGCTTCAGGGTGTCGACATCAATGACAAGCACATTGAGATCATTGTGCGCCAGATGTTGCGGAAGGTCCGGATCACGGATCCGGGCGATACGGACTTCCTGTGGGGCGAGCAGATCGAGAAGCAGACGTTTCAGGAGGCGAACGCGCTGGCGGCAGCCGAGGGCAAGCGGCCTGCGGAAGCTTCCCCGGCACTGCTGGGTGTGACGAAGGCGGCCCTGGAAACGGAAAGCTTTATTTCCGCGGCGTCCTTCCAGGATACCACGCGGGTATTGACGGAGGCTGCGACGCTGGGCCGTATCGACACGCTCTATGGGTTCAAGGAAAATGTGATCATGGGGCATCTGATTCCTGGCGGAACCGGTTTCCCGATGTATCGCAATATCAAGCTTGTGCCGCTGGCTGAGCCGATTCCGGAGGAGGAATTGCGGCAGGAGAGTGAAGCGGTGAAGAAAGTACAGGAGTTACTTGGATAGGGCTTGACAGGTGTAGGGATGCTTCGGCATTATGGCGCGCTTTGCGCCTTGGAGGAAGTAGGATATGCCAACAATTAACCAGCTGGTGAAGCGTGGGCGGAAACAGGTCCGCTACAAGAGCAAGTCGCCGGCATTGAAGAACTGTCCGCAGCGGCGCGGGGTTTGCCTCGCGGTCAAGACACAGACACCGAAGAAGCCGAATTCCGCGTTGCGCAAGGTGGCGCGCGTTCGTCTTACGAACGGTGAGGAAGTAACGGCCTATATTCCCGGGGAAGGGCATAATTTGCAGGAGCATAGCGTTGTGTTGGTGCGCGGCGGGCGTGTCAAGGATCTGCCTGGGGTGAGATACCATATTGTCCGCGGGACGCTGGATGCACTGGGTGTGGACGGTCGGCACCGGGGCCGTTCGAAATATGGCGTGAAAACGCCCAAAAAGTAAGCTTTAGAGGCGACGCAAGATCATGGGACGAAGACGTAAAGCGGAACGGCGTGCGGTCCAGCAGGACCCGAAGTACAGCAGTGAACTGGTTGGTCGCCTGATCAACCACCTGATGAAGGTGGGCAAGAAGTCAGTGTCCACGAACATCGTGTATGATTCTCTTGCCGTCATCCAGGAGAAGCAGCCGGAGGGGGATCCTCTGGAGGTATTGCTGAGGGCCATTGACAATGTGAAGCCGCGGGTTGAAGTCAAGTCGCGGCGTGTGGGTGGAGCGACGTATCAGGTTCCGGTCGAAGTCAGCCCGGAGCGGCAGATGGCGCTGGCGATGCGGTGGCTGATCCTGTACGCCAAGCAGCGGAAGGGCGTGCCGATGCGGAGGGCGTTGGCGATGGAGATTCTTGACGCGTACGCCGAGCAGGGGAATGCCATCAAGAAGCGTGACGATACGCACAAGATGGCCCAGGCGAACAAGGCGTTTGCGCATTACAGATGGTAGAGGGGCTTGGCGTGCGCATGTGTGCCGCGCCTAAGGCTTGAATAACGGCAATGGAAACGGTTTTGGAACAGAAACGCAAAGGGGAAGCAGCGGGAGCGGTCCGTTCGCGGGAAGCGGCGGATCGGAGCCGTCCTTTGGCCCGTGTGCGCAATATCGGCGTTATTGCCCATATTGATGCGGGCAAGACGACGACTTCTGAGCGGATTCTGTTCTATGCCGGGCGTGTCCACCGGATGGGTGAGGTGCATGAAGGTACCGCCACGATGGATTGGATGCCACAGGAGAAGGAACGCGGGATCACGATTACCAGTGCCGCGACGACCTGTTTCTGGAAGGATCACCAGATCAACATCATTGACACGCCGGGGCATGTTGATTTCACCGTGGAGGTGGAACGTTCTCTGCGCGTTCTGGACGGGGCTGTTGTCGTGTTCTGCGGAGTGGGCGGGGTTCAGCCGCAGTCGGAGACGGTTTGGAGGCAGGCCGATCGTTACACGGTTCCGCGGTTGGCATTTGTGAACAAGATGGACCGGATCGGGGCGGACTTTTCCTCGGTTGTCCGCCAGATAAGGGAAAAGCTGGGTGCGAATCCGGTTCCGATCCAGATACCTGTAGGCAGCGAGGACTCGTTTCGCGGGATTGTGGACCTGATCGCGATGCAAGCCATTGGATACGATGACAGTTCGCTGGGCGCCAAGTTTGAGGTTCTGGCGATCCCGGGTGAATTGGCGGCTGTGGCCGAGAAGGCACGGGCTGCACTCATCGAGGCGGTGGCGGAGCATGACGAGGAGGTGCTGGCGGCATACCTGCAGAGTCCCGATGTTCCGGCTGCGATTCTCCGGGCTGGAATTCGCCGTGTGACGTTGCAGCACAAGATGACTCCTGTCCTCGCGGGTTCGTCCCTGCGCAACAAGGGCGTGCAGCAGCTTCTCGATGCCGTGGTGGATTACCTGCCTTCCCCGATGGATATTCCCCCTGTGACGGGAACGCACCCGAAGACCCAGGAGCCGATTACACGGGAGACGGATGATTTTGCCCCATTGAGCGCTCTGGCGTTCAAGCTCATGAATGATCCATACATGGGCCGAATGGTTTTTGTGCGGGTATACTCCGGACAGTTGAAGAAGGGCCAGAATGTTTTCAACCCGCGGACCCGAAAGCGGGAGCGAGTGATGAAGCTGGTTTTATTGCACGCGGATGACCGGCAGGAGGTGGAAACCATTCATGCCGGCGAGATCGGCGCGGTGGTCGGTTTGAAGCAGGCGACGACTGGTGACACCCTGTGTGCGGAGAATCAGCCGGTGGAACTGGAGAGGATTCGCTTCCCGGAACCGGTGATGTCCATGGCGGTCGAACCGAAATCCCAGGCCGATCGCGAAAAGCTTTCGGATGCCCTTGCGGCCCTTGCGGCGGAGGATCCGACATGCGTGGTTTCGATGGATACCGAGACAGGGCAGACCCTCTTGAGCGGGATGGGCGAACTGCATCTGGAAATCCTGAAGGACCGGATGTTCCGTGAGTACAAGGTTCAGGCGAATGCCGGCAAGCCGGTGGTGGCCTACCGTGAAACGGTTTCCGCAGCTGGCCGTGGTGAACACCGTTTTGAGCGTGATATTGGCGGACAGCGGCAGTATGCCGAGGTGGTGCTGGAGGTCGAACCGGCGCAGCGCGGCACAGGGAATGTGATTGAATTTGACGTGCCTGCAAGCCGGATTCCTGGCGAGTTCCGTTCCTCTCTGGAAGCGGGGATCCGGGACGGTCTGTTGACCGGCGTGGTGGCGAACTATTCGCTTGTGGATGTCAGTGTCCGGATTATCGGTGGCGGGTTCCATGAGCAGGAATCCACGGAGATGGCCTTCCGTACAGCGGGGAACATGGCGCTGCGCACGGCCGCCCGTGCAGGGGCCCCGGTGATTCTGGAGCCGATCATGTCTTTGGAAATTGTCCTGCCGGCGGAGCATCTTGGGGATGTGCTGAATGATATCAGTGCGCGGCGCGGGCATGTGAACGACATGACCAGCCGGGATACGATGCAGGTGATCCGTGCGCGAATTCCCTTGGCGGAGCTTTTCGGGTATTCGACAGCCATCCGGTCCTTGACGCGGGGGCGGGCGAGCTACACGATGGAGCCGGCCTGTTTTGACATGGTGCCGGCGGCGGTACAGCAACAACTTCTGGAACGGTGAGTGGAACTATGGAAAAACAACGCATACGAATACGTTTGAAAGCCTACGATTACCGCGTGTTGGATCAATCGGTATCCGACATTGTCGAGACAGCCAAGCGGACAGGGGCCCGAGTGGTGGGGCCGATTCCCATGCCGACACGGGTGGAACGCTACAGCGTCAATCGCAGTGTACACGCGGACAAGAAATCGATGGAGCAGTTCGAGATCCGCACCCATAAGAGGTTGCTGGATATCGTGGAGCCGACGGCAAAGACGGTGGATGAGTTGAAGAAGCTCAACATGCCGGCGGGTGTGGATATAACGATCAAGATTTGAGTGAGAGGCCATGCAAGGGATACTAGGAAAGAAGATCGGAATGACGCGGGTATTCGGCGAGGAAGGTCGCCAGATTCCCGTCACGGTAATTGAAGTTGGTCCATGCGTGGTGGTTCAGCGCAAGACCAAGGGCAAGGATGGCTATGACGCGCTGAAGGTCGGTTTTGGCGCGAAGAAGGCCTCCCGTGCGAGCAAGCCCGAAGCAGGGCAGTTCAAGGCTTGCGGTGGTGTGGCGCAGCAGTTCCTGCACGAATTTCGCGTGGACGAGGCGGAAGCCCTCAAGGTTGGTGATCCCGTAACGGCGGCAGTGCTGGAAGGTGCGACGCATGTCGACATTACCGGAATTACCAAGGGCAAGGGGTTTCAGGGTGTTATGCGCCGGCATGGGATGGCGGGCGGACCGGTGACTCACGGCGGGCACTCCAAGCGGCGTATTGGTTCGATCGGATGTCGTTCATTCCCTGGCCGGATTCACAAGGGCAAGCGGATGCCCGGTCACATGGGTGTGGTTCAGGTGACGACGCAGAATTTAAAAGTCGCGCAACTTCGGACCTCCGATAACCTGCTGTTGGTTTGCGGCTCGGTGCCCGGTCCGGCAGGCGCGATGGTTGTGGTGCGCAAGGCGTTGAAGAAGGCTGGGCAGGCGAAATGAGCAAGTTGTCGGTATATGACATGAAAGGCGCAGCTTGCGGGGAAATTGTTTTCCCGGATGAGCTGTTGACGAAGAAAGGCAGCCAGGCGGTCCATGATGTTGTGGTTGCTGTGCAGGCCGGCAAGCGGGCTGGAACAGCCTCGACGCTTGGCAAGGGCGCAGTCTCCGGCAGCGGCAAGAAGCCTTGGAGGCAGAAGGGTACGGGGCAGGCGCGTGCGGGCTACAAGCAGTCCCCGGTATGGCGGGGTGGTGGGGTTGCTCATGGTCCCCATCCGCGGTCGTACGACAAGAAGGTGCCCCAGAAGGTTGCGCGCCTTGCATTTCGCCGAGTGATGAGCGATATGGTCCGGGAAGACCGGGTCCGTGTGATGGAGAGCCTGGCGATTTCCGAACCGAAGACGAAGGCCGCGGTGGCGGTGATGAAGTCGCTGGGTCTGGATAGCGCATTGATCGTGGTGGACCGTCTGGACAAGAACCTGATTTGCGCGGTTCGTAATCTTCCAGGCGTGGAAGTGGCCGCGGCCCGGGAGGTCAGCACGACGCAATTGCTGAGGTATCCGGTTGCGATTATTACGCGATCCGCGATGGATGTCCTGCGCGCACGCATTGAGGGTGATGCTGGGAGGAAGGCATGAAGAGCGCATTGTCAGCGATCAAGGGGTTGGACATCACGGAAAAGGGCACGCAGATGGCGGCCCAGAACAAGTATTTGTTCAAGGTGGATCCTTCGGCGAACAAGCTGGAGATCAAGCAGGCGGTGGAATCCTTCTTCAAGGTCAAGGTTCTGAAGGTTCACACGATGAACTACCTTGGGAAGAAGCGTCGTGAGCGTACTTTGCAGTACGGCAAGAAGCCGGACTGGAAGCGGGCGATCGTGACATTGAAGGAAGGCGACAAGATCGATCTCGAGTAGGGAGCAGCGCATGGCTTTGAAGACTTTCAAACCGAAGACACCGAGCTTGCGTTTCACGCAATTGCCGGCGTTTGACGAAATCACAAAGAGTACGCCGGAGCGTTCGCTTACGGTGTCCCGCCGCTCGAAGGCCGGCAGGAATGCCGCCGGGCGGATTACCATCCGCCATCGCGGGGGTGGTCACAGGCGGAAGTTCAGGTTGATCGATTTCAAGCGGGACAAGCAGGGGATTCCTGCCCGTGTGGCGGCGATCGAGTATGATCCCAACCGTTCCGCCCGGATTGCTCTGTTGCACTACCGGGACGGCGACAAGCGTTACATTCTGGCACCGGCGGGATTGCAGGTGGGGGCGGTTGTGATGTCGGGGCCGGATGCGGAACCCGTGGTTGGGAATGCCTTGCCCTTAGCGAAGATACCGCTGGGTTTGGCCGTACACAATTTGGAATTGAGGCCTGGTTGTGGCGCGCAGATGGTGCGCAGTGCGGGGCAATCCGCGCAATTGATGGCGCGCGAAGGCGGTTTTGCCCATGTCAAGTTGCCGTCCGGTGAAATCCGGATGATCAATGTCAATTGCATGGCCACCGTGGGTCAGGTCGGGAATGTGGATCATGACAGTGTGAGCCTGGGTAAGGCGGGCCGCAAGCGCTGGCTGGGAATCCGGCCGACGGTTCGCGGCGTTGCCATGAACCCGGTGGACCACCCCATGGGCGGTGGCGAAGGCCGCACCTCGGGTGGTGGGCATCCTGTGACTCCGTGGGGGCAGTTGACCAAGGGCAAGAAGACCCGCGGTCGCAGGAAGACGTCAGGCAAATTCATCGTCAGTCGGAGAAAATAAACCATGGGCCGTTCACTTAAAAAGGGGCCGTACGTCGAGGATCGGCTGTTACAGCGGATAGAGAAGATGAACCGGGCTGGGGAGAAGCGCGTCGTGAAGACGTGGTCCCGCCGCTCGATGATTGTGCCGGAGTTTGTCGGTCACACGGTGGCTGTGCACAACGGCAAGCAGCACATACCGGTATACATATCGGAGCACATGGTTGGACATCGGCTGGGCGAGTTCGCGCCCACGCGGATTTTCCGTAAGCATGGTGTGCATACGGACAAGACGGTGGCTTTGAAGTAAGAGGGATGACAGGTTGGTTCCAGTCGTCTGGATGGGGGTGGATGGCAGGGGTCATGCTTTGGACGGGCGTGGTTCTTGCGGAGGGGAATGAGGCGACGGGTGAAGTTGAGCGATTAAAGGGGCAGGTGGACTGCCTGACGGATTCGCTTGCTGCGGCGAAGGCGGAGCTGGATGCCCTGCGGGCGAAGTGGGACAGGGCTGAGTTTACGGCGGCCGGGGATGGCGTGTCGCGGGATGGCACGGTGGCTGGTGAGGATGAGTTCAGTGTCCTGGATGTGAATGAAGGACTTGGAATGGCCGTTGTGGAAGGTGGGCGGAAGCAGGGGTTGAGGCCGGGTATGCAACTGGCTGCCATGCGTGGCGGAAAGTTGGTGGCCAGGCTGAGATTGGTGGATGTACGTGCAGGGATCGCCGGTGCGGTGGTGAGCAGGGCAGGAAGGGAATTCCCGATGGCGGGAGACCGGGTGGTTCTGGCGGCTGCCGCTAAGGAGTAGGAGCGAAGGCAATGGAAGTCAAAGCAGTAACAAAGTATGTGAGGATGTCGCCGCGCAAGGCGAGGGACATGGCGCGGGCCATCCAGGGTTTGCCGGTTGCGGAGGCCTTGAAGATTGCCCAGTTCAGCGAGCGCAAGGCGGCCAACCAGTTGGAGAAGACGATTCGTTCGGCTGTGGCGAATGCGGAGAACAACGCGAAGCTTTCAGCGGATGATTTGAAGGTTAAGCAGGCAACGATTGGTGAGGGGCCTGCGATGAAGCGATATTGGGCCCGTTCGCGGGGCATGGTGAGCCGAATCCGGAAACGGACGAGCCACATTACAGTTGTATTGACGGATGAGGAGTGAGGGTCCGGGATCCGGACGATTTGGAAAGGAGCAACGTTTTGGGACAGAAAACCAATCCTGTCGGACTCAGGGTAGCCGTTAGCAAGGCGTGGAAATCGCGCTGGTTTGCTGACAAGAAGACCTGTGGTCTGATGTTGATCGAGGATCTAAAAATCCGCGATCTTGTGAAGAAACGCCTGGAGGCTGCTGCGGTGGCGGACATTATCATTGAACGCTACGCCAACCGTGTGCGCGTGACGATTTGCACGGCGCGTCCGGGGATTGTGATTGGCCGGAAAGGGCAGGATCTGGATCGCATCCGCGAAGAGCTTGCGAAGATGAGCGGCAAGGATGTTTATCTGGAAATCCGCGAGATCCGGAATCCGGATACGAATGCGCAACTGGTGGCCGAGAGCGTGGCGGTGCAGATGGAGCGGAGGGTGTCGTTCCGCCGCGCCATGAAGCGTTCCATCAAGATGGCAATGGATCTGGGCGTGAAGGGTGTGCGCATCAAGGTGGCGGGACGTCTGGGTGGAGCCGAACTGGCGCGTACGGAATGGTACAAGGAAGGCACGATCCCGTTGCATACATTGCGTGCGAACATAGAATACGGTTTCGCGGAAGCGCATACGACGGCGGGTAAGATTGGTGTCAAGGTTTGGATTTGCAAGGATAGGGAAGAGCCGGAAAAGGCAGTAAGGGGACGATCCAATGCCGCTTATGCCTAAGAGAGTGAAGCACCGCATGGTGCAGCGCGGCACCCGGCGTGGTGTGGCGCAGACGGGGAACACGCTGGCTTTTGGCGAATACGGTTTGAAAGCCTTGGATCGTGCATGGGTCAAGGCGATCCAGATCGAGGCGTGTCGTGTGGCGATGAATCGCCACATGAAGCGTCGCGGCAAGGTCTGGATGCGGATTTTTCCTGACAAGCCGGTGAGCAAGAAGCCGTTGGAAACCCGTCAGGGCAAGGGGAAAGGCGCGCCGGAGTTCTGGGTGGCGGTGATCCTGCCCGGGACGATGCTGTTTGAGATTGATGGTGTTCCGGAGCAGATGGCGCGTGAGTCGTTGCGCCTGGCGGCGGCAAAACTGCCGATCCGGACGATGTTTGTTAAACGGCACCGGTAAAACGGGCTGGGAAATAGCGAAGGATGCGGTGATAGCCATGAAGGCCGCGAAATTGAGAGAATTGAGCGCAGTGGAAATTGAACAGCAGTGTGCGGACATGCAGCGGGAGCTGCGTGCGCTGAACATTCGCAAGTCGGCGAGCCAGGTAGAGCAGCCGTCCCGGATCCGGAGTCTGCGGAGGGACATTGCCAGGGCCAGGACAATTGCACGGGAGCAGCAGAGGCAGCGGGGTTGAGCATGACGGAAGAAACGGAAATCAAGCGCGGGATTCGGAAACGGCGCACAGGTGTCGTTGTAAGCGATGCCATGCAGAAGACGATTGTGGTGCGCGTGGAACTGAAGAGGCGGCATCCCCTGTACGGCAAGGAGATGCGGCAGTTCAAGAAGTACCATGCGCATGACGAGAAAAACGAGGCCAAGGTGGGGGACAAGGTTGAGATCTGCGAGACGCGTCCGCTGAGCAAGCTGAAGCGTTGGAGGCTGGTTCAGATCCTGTCCAAGGCGGCGGCCCAATAACATGGAAGACTGACCATGATCCAGGAAGAAACAGATCTTGAGGTGGCGGACAACACGGGTGCGCGCAGGGCGCGATGTTTCCGGTTGATCGGGCAGAGGAAGCGCTATGCGCACATCGGGGATGTGATTCGCGTGGCCGTCAAGGAAGCGCAACCGACCGGGATGGTCAAGAAGGGGCAGGTCTGCCGCGGAATCATTGTCCGCACAAAGCAGCCGATCCGGCGCCCGGATGGTTCGACGGTGCGGTTTGACAACAACGCGGTTGTCCTGGTGGATGAGAAGCTTAATCCGCTCGGGACACGCATTTTCGGGCCGGTTGCCCGTGAGCTACGTGAAAAGAACTACATGAAGATCATATCGCTGGCGCCCGAAGTGCTGTGATGAGGATAGCATGAATATTCGTAGAAATGACAATGTGGTGGTATTGCGCGGACGGGATCGCGGCAAGCAGGGGAAGATCCTGCAGGTGTTGGCCGGTGGGGAGCGGGCCGTGGTTGAGGGCGTCAACCTTGTGACCAAGCACCTGAAGAAGTCGCAGGACAATCCCAAGGGAGGGATTATCAAGAAGGAAGCGGCGATTGCTGTATCGAACCTGATGGTGTTCTGTGCGCAATGCAAGAAGGGTGTGCGCGTCAAGCGTAGTCTTGAGGGTGGCACGCGTGTTCGGAAATGCAAACGGTGCGGACAGTCGGTTGAAGTTTAAGGTGGCTTATGACGGGACTCAAGGAGAAGTACAAGAAGGAGATTGTTCCGGCGCTGATGAAGTCGCTGGGGTGCAAGAACGTTATGCAGACGCCCCGGTTGCTGAAGGTGACGTTGAACATGGGGTTTAATTCCTCCATGGACAAGGACATGATCAAGGCGGTTGCTGAGGATCTTGCGGCGATTACCGGTCAGCGTCCGGTCATTACCAAGGCGCGGAAGAGTATTTCCAATTTCAAGCTGCGCAAGGGGATGCCGGTTGGAGCCAAGGTTACGTTACGCGGTTCCAGGATGTTCGAGTTCCTCGAGCGCCTGATTCATGCGACGTTGCCCCGTATCCGCGACTTCCGCGGACTGAGCCCCAAGGGGTTTGACGGACGCGGGAGTTATACGTTTGGCCTGATGGAGCAGACGATTTTTCCGGAGATCGATCCGGACAAGGTCAAGAAGGTTCAGGGAATGAACGTGACGGTTGTCACGTCGGCGCAAACGGATGAACAGGCGCGCGAGTTGCTTGCGCTGCTGGGGATTCCGTTTGCGAAGTCGCAGAAGTAGATCACTTCAGGAGGAAACAAGTTTGGCCAAGATATCACAGGAAGTCAAGGCGAGCCGCGAGCCGAAGTTCAGTTCGCGCCGTTATAACCGCTGCAAGCGCTGTGGAAGAAGACATGCTTACATGCGAAAATTTCAGATCTGCCGCATTTGTTTCCGGGAGCTGGCGCTGAACGGACTGATTCCCGGTGTGATCAAGGCGAGCTGGTGAAATGGAGAGCCTATGAGTTTGTCGGATCCAATTAGTGACATGTTGAATCGCATCCGGAATGCTTCGTCCTCAGGGGCCAAGATGGCTGAGATCGAGCATTCAGTGATGAAGAACGAGATTGCCGCGATCCTGAAGAGGGAAGGCTATATACGGGACTGCGTCGTTGAAGCCGAGGGCGGAAGGAAGACGCTGCAGGTGACCTTGAAATACGCGGCGGACCGTAAACCCGTCATCAAGGGTTTGCGGCGGATCAGCCGGCCCGGGTTGCGCCGTTACGTGGGGTTCGACAAGATCCCGCGGGTGCTCGGCGGAATGGGCTTGGCGATTTTGAGCACACCGCAGGGTGTGATGTCGGACAGGGAAGCGCGTGAGAAGCGCGTTGGAGGAGAGGTGCTTTGCCAAGTCTGGTAGGCGCGGGCCAGCCAGTGGGTGGAAGCTGAACCTGGGGTGTTAAGTCCCGGGTTGAAACAGGTGTAAACAGGGGACGAGAATGTCAAGAATCGGCAAAAAACCGGTGGTGATTCCTGCCGGGGTGACCCTACAAGTGGATGGTCGTCGGGTTTCGGCAAAGGGGCCCAAGGGCGAATTGACGATGGAACTTCCGGCGGCGGTCCAGGCTGCGGTGAAGGACGGCAGTGTGCACGTTGCGGCGGATGCGGCTGTGGTGAACAGCAGCGGTTTGCACGGGTTGGCGCGGAGCCTGGTTGCCAACATGCTGGAAGGGGTTTCCAAGGGTTACCAAGTGGAGCTTGAGTTGCAGGGAGTAGGTTTCCGTGCAGCGGTGCAGGGCGGGAAATTGACGTTGACGATCGGATATTCCCATCCCGTGGAGTTTGTGGCAGCCAAGGGGATATCGCTTGCGGTCAAGGAGAGCGTCATTACCGTGAGCGGGCCCGATAAGCAGCAGGTGGGTGATGTGGCGGCGCGGATTCGCGCCTCGTATCCTCCGGAGCCCTACAAGGGCAAGGGGATCCGGTACAAGGGTGAACATGTACGGCGCAAGGCCGGGAAGACGGTGGCCTAACCTATGAAGACAGTGGACAGGAAAATCGGAAGGCAGCGGCGGCATGAGCGTGTGCGTCGTGCCATTCGCGGGACGGCGGATAAGCCGCGGCTGAGCGTGATGATGTCAAATAAGCACATCTATGCGCAGTTGGTGGATGATGAGGCATCCAAGACCCTGCTGATGGTTTCATCGGCTGGGAAGGATGGAGCCGGACACAAGAATCTGGAAGGGGCCAAGGCGATTGGCCAGCGTGTGGCGGAATTGGCCCGGAAGATCGGGATTCGTGAAGTTGTATTTGATCGCGGCGGGTTCAAGTATCATGGCCGGGTCAAGGCGATAGCGGATGCGGTACGTGAGGCGGGGTTCAAGTTTTAGGCCCGACAATCTATGAAAGATCAGACTGCAGTGACAAGAGGACGAACAGAGGCTGACACCACGGCGTCTTCCGACGTAGAGGAGCGCGTGGTGTTTGTGAATCGCTGTGCAAAGGTGGTCAAGGGCGGCCGCCGGTTCAGCTTCAGCGCGATCGTGGTTGTGGGCAACCGGCGCGGAATGGTTGGTTACGGATTCGGCAAGGCCAATGAGGTGGCGGATGCGATTCGTAAGGGGGGCGATGTGGCCCGCAGAAACATGTTCCCGGTTACCCTCAAGGATCGGACGATTCCGCACGAGGTAACGGGGCAGTGTGACGGTGGACGTGTCATGCTCAAGCCGGCATCCGAAGGTACAGGCGTGATTGCCGGCGGCGGTATGCGTGCGGTCCTGGAGCTGGCGGGTGTCCATGATGTGCTCGGGAAATCGCTGGGCAGCGGCAACAAGGTGAATGTGGTCAAGGCGACCGTGGATGCGTTGCAGCAGTTGCGTTCGTATGAGCAAATTTCTGCGTCCCGCGTGTAGGCGGACGCTTTGAGAATGGGGATGGGATGTTATGAATCTGCATACGTTGAAAAATACGCCGGGTGCGCGGAAGACCAAGAAGCGACTTGGGCGCGGCATGGCGTCCGGACTGGGCAAGACGGCGGGGCGCGGGCACAAGGGGCAATACGCGCGTTCGGGGCACAAGCATAAGGCCGGTTTTGAAGGCGGACAGATGCGCCTGATCCGACGCCTGCCCAAGCGCGGATTTAAGAATATCAGCCGGCGGGAGTATGTTCCGGTCAATGTATCGGCCCTCGAGGTGTTTGAGAACGGCATGGAGGTCACACCGGAAGTCCTGAAGAAGTTTGGGCTGGCAAAGGGCACGCTCGATGGGGTCAAGATCCTGGGTAGCGGATCCTTGGGCAAGAAGTTGGTCGTCAAAGCGCACGCGTTCAGCGCCGAGGCCAAGTCCAAGATTGAAGCGGCCGGTGGCCGTTGCGAAATTGTCAACCAGGCGTAAGGCGGTTGGTCATGCTTTCGGCATTCGCGAATAGTTTCAAGATCCCGGAATTGAGGGCCCGGATTCTTTTCACCATGGGCCTGATTTTCGTTTGCCGGCTTGTGGCCAATGTTCCGACGCCCGGGGTGGATGCGGTGGCCCTGCAGGAGGTCATCCATGACATCCAGAGCCGCGTCGGCGGAGGGCTTCTGGGCTTGATCGACATGTTCAGCGGTGGCGCGATGAGCAATTGCGCCGTGGGTGCTCTGGGAATCATGCCGTATATCAGCGCCTCGATCATCCTCCAACTCCTAACGGCGATCATTCCTTCGTTGGGGCGGCTGGCGAAGGAGGGGGATGCGGGGCGGCAGAAGATTACGCAGTATGCCCGGTATCTGACCGTCCTGCTGTGCTTGGTGCAGGGGTATGCCTTGGCCCGCACATTGGAACATCCGGAAGCTCTTGGGATTTCGCGACAGATTGTAATGAATCCCGGTTGGGGGTTCCGGTTGATGACGATTCTGACGACGACGACCGGGACGATGCTGATCATGTGGCTTGGCGAGCAGATCACGCAGCGAGGCATCGGGAACGGCATATCGCTTATCATCACGGAGGGTATTGTGAGCCGGTTGCCGGCGGCTGCCCTGGCGATGACACACATGTTCAAGGCGACCGAGGACGGGACGAGGCAGTTCTCTCCGTTCTATCTGGTCGGTCTGCTGGTGATGTTGTTCCTCGTGGTGGCGGGCACCATTGCCTTGACGCAGGGACAGAGGAAGATCCCTATCCAGTATGCCAAACGTGTGGTGGGGCGCAAGGTGTATGGCGGGCAAAGCACGTATATGCCGCTACGGGTGAATTATTCGGGTGTCATGCCGATTATTTTTGCGCAATCCATCCTGATGTTCCCTGCGGTCATTCTTCGGCGGATTCCGGCCGGTTTCGCGCAGCGGATGGCCGACGCCTTGACCATGGATACGGGCATCTACATGATCCTTTACGGGATCATGATCCTGTTCTTCTCGTACTTCTGGGTGGCGACCCAGTTTAATCCTGTCCAGATCGCGGATGATCTGAAGAAGTACGGCGGCTATGTTCCGGGAATTCGTCCGGGGCGTCCGACAGCGGAGTTTCTGGATTCGACCATGACGAAGATCACATTAGCGGGAGCCTTGTTCCTGACGATTATCGCTGTGATTCCAACGGTGATGAACCGGCAGTTCAGTGTGCCATGGTTGGTGTCTTCATTCTTCGGGGGAACGAGCCTGCTGATTGTCGTCGGGGTCATGCTGGACACTATGCGCCAAGTGGAATCGCACCTGCTGATGCGGCACTATGACGGGTTCCTGACCAAGGGGCGTTTGCGCGCGCGGCGCTAAAGGATTACACGCGGGAATAGATTGTGAGAACGATTATTCTACTAGGTGCGCCGGGTGCGGGTAAGGGTACGATCGCGGAGGGTATCCGCTCGTCCAGCCCGTTTGTTCACGTGTCCACCGGTGATATGTTGCGGGAAGCGGTCAAGGCGGGAACGCCGGTAGGTCAGAAGGCGGAAGCCTTCATGAAGCGTGGCGAACTTGTGCCGGATGGAGTGATTCTGGCCCTTGTGGAAGAGCGTCTGGATAAGGGTAGCCGGGATGGTGCCTACATGTTCGACGGGTTCCCTCGGACCATCGAGCAGGCCAGGATGCTGGATGCGATCCTGGAAAAGCGTGCGGCACGGATCGACCGGGTCTTCCTGCTGGATGCGCCGAGGGAATTACTGATTTCGCGCTTGACGGGTCGCCGCGTGTGCCGGAAATGCGGTCAGGGGTATCATGTCGTGAATATTCCGCCTCGCAAGGAAGGGATTTGTGATGTGTGCGGGGGCGATTTGTACCAGAGGGCGGACGATCAGGAGAGTACGATTCTCAATCGTCTGGATGTGTACACCCGGCAGACGGAGAGTTTGATTTCGTTCTATGACAAGAAGGGCGTACTGGTGCGCGTGGATTCCGCCCGTCCCCGGCAGGATACGGTGGCGGAGATCCTGCGTGTGACGGAGGCGTTGACGGTCTGATGATTGTCATCAAGAGCCGCGATGAGCTGCAGCGGATGCGAAAGAGCGGGCGGCTGGCGGCCAGGGTAAGGGATGAGATTGTGCGGCTGGTGGCGCCGGGAGTCAGCACCAAGTGGCTGGACGGCAAGGCCGCTGAGCTGATGGAAGCCTTGGGATGCCGGAGTGCCTTTCTGGGGTACCGCGGATATCCGGGTAACATCTGCCTGTCGATTGATGACGAGGTGGTCCACGGGATACCGTGTGAGCGGCGGATCGAGATGGGGCAGATTGTCAGCCTGGATGTTGGTGTGGTACATGATGGATTTGTCGGGGATACGGCTGCGACGGTGATGGTGGGGGTGACGGATCCGGAAGTGGTACGTCTGGTGCGCACGACGGAGAAGGCCCTGGTTGAAGGGGTTGCGAGGGCGAAGGCGGGCAACCGGTTGTCGGACATATCGAATGCGATTGAGTCGACGGCATCGGCGGCTGGATTTTCGGTGGTGCGGGATTTTGTTGGACACGGGATCGGGCGGAAGATGCACGAGGAGCCGCAGATTCCGAATTATGGACCTCCGGGGAAGGGGCCGGTTTTGAAGCCGGGGATGACCCTGGCGATAGAGCCGATGGTGAATTTGGGGGGGTATGCGGTGGAGGTGCAGGCGGACGGGTGGACGGTGTTGACAGCAGATCGCCGCCCCTCGGCGCATTTTGAGCATACGGTGGCGGTTGGTGAGGACGGGCCGGAGATCCTGACCATAGGGGAAGGATGGTAGGTTGAACGAGTGTTTTTGTGTGGACAGTGCGTCCGTTGGTTGCTAACGTGGCGGGCTGTTTTTGGAATGGAGACAGCGGATGAAGGTCAGAAGTTCAGTCAAGCGGATTTGTGAGCGGTGTAAAATTGTTCGCCGGCGGGGTGTGGTGCGTGTGATCTGCACCAATCCGCGTCATAAGCAGAGACAAGGTTGAGGAGTGTTTCATGCCCAGAATATTAGGTGTTGATATACCCGGCAAGAAGCAGATTGCGTATTCCCTGCGGTATTTGTACGGGATAGGCCCTGTGACGGCGCTGGAAGTGGTTGCGAAGGCGAAAGTGGATCCGGTCAAGCGTGCGGATGATCTTTCGGATGAGGAATTGGCGCGCATCATCAATGTTTTGCAGAGCGATTACCGGATTGAAGGTGATCTGCGTCGTGAGGTTGCCCAGAACATACGGCGTCTGATCAGTATCGGGAGTTATCGCGGGATTCGGCACAAGCGTGGGTTGCCCGTGCGCGGGCAGCGTACGAGTACGAATGCCAGGACGCGCAAGGGGCCGCGGCGCACGGTGGGTGCGGTTCGCGGAAAGGAAGCCCGGGCGGCGGTAAAGTGATATTGATGAGTAGGAGTGGGAATAGAGAGGTACGGACTTGCCATGGCTGAACAAGTAGAAAAAGCGGAAAAGGCCGAAGCGGGTGCAGCGGCTGAGAACAAGGCTGGAGCCCCCGAGGCGGCGGCGGAAGGCGCTAAACCGGTGCGTCAGGCCCGGGCGCGCGGCGGGCGTGTGGTGCCTTTCGGCATTGTGCACATTCGCGCCACCTTTAATAACACGATTATTTCCGTGACGGATTCCAAGGGCGGTGTGATTGCCTGGAGCACGGCTGGACGAGCGGGTTTCAAGGGTTCGCGGAAGAGTACGGCGTTTGCGGGCAGTGTGGTGGCGCAAGAAGTGGCGCGTCAGGCTGTCGGGCGTGGTATGCAGGAAGTGGAAGTTCGTGTTCAGGGTCCCGGTGCGGGGCGTGAATCGGCGATTCGCGCGCTGCAGGCGGCGGGGCTGAACGTCACGCTGATCAAGGATGTAACGCCGATGCCGCATAATGGCTGCCGGCCGCGGAAACGCCGGCGCGTGTAACGGCGGGGATTTGGAAGAAAGAGGAGAATTCGAATGGGTAGATATACAGGTCCGGCCTGCAAACGGTGCCGCCGTGAGGGCATGAAGCTATTTTTGAAGGGCGATCGTTGCCGGATGGCAAAGTGTCCGATTGATACGGGAAGGCCGGCTCCGGGAATGCACGGTGCGCGTCCTTCCAAGAAGTCGGATTATGGCATGCAGTTGAGGGAGAAGCAGCGGCTGCGCCGATTCTACGGTTTGCAGGAAGGTCAGTTTCGTCTGATCTTCCAGAGGGCCTCGCAGAAGCGCGGTGTGACCGGCGAAATCCTGTTGCAGTTGCTGGAAATGCGATTGGATAACTTGGTCTATCGTCTGGGATTCGCGGCTTCCCGAAGGGCGGCGCGGCAGCTTGTGTTACACGGGCACGTCACTGTCAACGGTCGTCGTGCGGATGTGCCATCGATGACGCTGAAAGTGGGTGACCGGATTGACGTGAAGTCGCGCAAGCCGAGTCAGGAAGCTGTGAAGCGTACCCTGGATGTGCAGAGCCGGGAGTTGTCGCCTTGGCTGGCATTGGACAAGGATAACCTGCGGGGCGAAGTGTTGCGTGTGCCAACAAAGGAAGAGATTGCCCCGTTTGTGAATGAGCAGTTGATTGTGGAATTGTACTCCAAGTAATAATCGCCCGCAGCGGCGGGAGTAGTTCTTCTGGGAAGGGTTGAATCATGCCAATCAGATTGAGCAAATTCGAGATGCCCAAAAGGTTGATCAAGGACGATGCTTCGGCTACACCGACGTTCGGTCGGTTTATTGCCGAGCCTCTGGAAGTCGGCTATGGGCGTACCATCGGGAATTCCCTGCGGCGCGTGCTGCTTTCCTCGCTGGAAGGAGCCGCTATTGCTTCTGTCCGTATTGAAGGAGCGCCTCATGAGTTCTGTGCCCTGCCGGGTGTGGTGGAGGATGTGACCGATATTATCCTCAACCTGAAGAAGGTTTTGTTGCGCATGCAGTCGCGCGAGACGCGGTACCTGACCCTGAAGGTGAAGGGCGCAAAGGTTGTCACTGCGGGGGATATCCAGACGGACGGTACCGTGGAGGTCCTGAATCCCAGTCAGCATATCGCGACGTTGGCGGCGGACGGGCTTCTGGATGCCGTGCTTGAAATCAGGACGGGACGCGGATTCTGTCCAGCTGACTGGAACAAGCGGGACAATCAGGATATTGGTCGGATCCCGATGGATTCGATTTTTTCGCCGGTTACCCGGGTTAATTTCATGGTCGAGAACACCCGCGTGGGACAGCGTACGGATTACGACAAGCTCGTTCTTGAGGTTACGACAGACGGGCGGATTACGCCGGATGATGCCATGAAGGTGTCCGCGGCTGTGTTGCGTCATCACCTCGACGTTTTTGTTGATTACGACAAGAACGTGGTGGAGTTCGAGGATACGGAGGCGCAGGTTGACCAGGAGCGCGAGCATCTGGTGAAGGTGCTGAACATGAGTGTCAACGAGATTGAGCTCAGTGTTCGAGCCGCGAACTGCCTCAACAACGCCAACATCACGACGGTGGGGCAGTTGGCGCAGAAGAGCGAGGCGGAGATGCTGAAGTACCGCAATTTCGGCAAGAAGTCCTTGAACGAAATCAAAGCCAAGCTGGCAGAGCTGGGGCTGGGGCTCGGCATGAAGTTCGATGACGAGTTGCTGAAGAGGCTGAATACTCCGGAGGCGGATCGGGAGTAGGGGTTGCGCGGCAGGAACCGCCGATCGGATCAGGAACAACAGGTGTTGGGTTTGCCGGCAATCGATCGGCCGGCTGAGGATGTCGGGAGTTGAGATATGCGACACATGAAGAATAGTGTGAAACTGGGCCGCACGGCGGAGGCGCGGAAGGCTCTGTTGAGCTCGTTGGCTGTGAGTTTCATTGAGGAGCAACGGATTACCACAACCCTGCAAAAGGCGAAGATGACGCGGGTTTTGGCGGAACGTCTGGTGACAACAGCCAAGCGGGCGCTGGCGAGCGGAAAGCCGGAGGCTCTGATGGTCGCCAAGAGAAAGGCGCTTTCGGTTCTTCGTAAGCGTACGACCATGAACAAGTTGTTCGAGGCGATCGCGCCGCAGTTCAAGGATCGCCAGGGTGGTTACACCCGGATTGTGAAGCTGGGGCAGCGCGGCGGGGATGGGGCTGAAATGGTGGTTCTTGAGTGGGTCAACCTGGCCCACGTGGACAAGAGCCGTAAGGCGAAGAAAGAGGAAGCAAGCGCCGATTCCAAAGGTGAAGGGAAGCGGAAGGACGTCTGATTCTCGCCAGACTTTCGCACTGAAGACCCGTCGTGAACAACGACGGGTTTTTTCTTGATGGAACACAGCAGGGTTTGGGGTATGATGCCCGCTTGTGCCGATGTCCGGGCGGGAGTCTTGGAAGTGCCCCGGAGATGGATCCCTGATGGCGGAAGAAATCTGACACATGGTTTTCATGGTCGTTTGCGATGAAACGGGTTTTCATTCTGTTCTTGCTGGGTGTGTGGGTTTGGCAGGGAATGGCCACTGCTGGACCTGCCCGTCTCTACACGCTTGACGATTGCCTGAAGAGCGGACGTGAGCGGTCCGGGCGCGCTGCAAACGCGCGTCGCTCCGAACAATCGGCTGCGGCAGGGGTGAAGGAGGCCCGGGCGGAGGCGCTTCCGCATCTGGATCTGAACGGCAGGTATACCCGGATTGACGAAGTTCCTTCCTTTGACATCGGGGAGGGCCCCATTGAGGTGGGGACCGAAAACAACTACGGTGTCTCAGCCGGGCTGAGCCAGCTCCTGTACAATGGCGGACAGGTGCGAGCGGCACTACGTGCGGCTAAGGCCTATCGGGATTTTGCAGGGGAGGCGCGCCGAACTGCCGATGCATCGCTGGATCGGGATATTTGCCTTGCGTTCTACGGTGTGCAGTTGGCCGAGGCTGAGACGATGGTTGAAAATGAATCCGTACAGCAGTTACGGCGCTTGGTGTCCCGGTCTGAAGCGCAGCTATCGCAGAGGATCATACCGGAATTTGAGCTTCTCAGTTCCCGTGTTCGTCTCGCTAATGCCTTGCCCAGGCAGATTGCGGCCAGCAATCATCTAGAGGTTGCGAGGGAGACACTGCGGACACTGGCATATCTTGAGGAAGGTGATTACGCAATCCAGGGGAGCTTGACATGCGGACAGGAAGCACTCGGGCTTGACCAGTTTCTTGCAAAGGCGATGGCGGGGCGTGCTGAGATTGCCCAGATGGAGGCGCAAGTTCGACTGCGCCGTGAGGATGTCAAGGTCGCCGAGGCTGCCTACAAGCCGACCCTGCGTGCTTTCGGCAATTATCAGGGGGCTAACAGCAGTACGTATTCACCAATGCAGACGGAATGGGAGTGGCATTGGACAGCGGGTGTGACGGCGGAGTGGGCCTTTGCGGATGGAGGTCGGCGGGCTGCCGTGACATTGCAGAAACGACTGGCGCTTGAAAGTGCCGAGACGGAACTGAGGGAATTACGGCGTGCCGTGACTCTGGAGGTCCGGCAGGCATTCCTTGGCCTGAAGCATGCCGAGGAGGCAATCCGGGTTGCCAGTGAGACAGAGGCATTGGCTGTCAAAGGTCTGGCACTGGCTTCCGTCCGGCATGAGCAGGGGATTTCCACCTATCTGGAATTCACGGAGACCAATCTGGCGCTCAGTACGGCGAGATTGCAGATGCTGCAGGCATTGCACACCTATTGCGTCGCCAGGGTACAAGTCCGATATGCCGCCGGCTTGCCGGTCAAGGAGGATAAGGATGAAAAAGAACCTGTTGCCCAGTGAGATTTCGGCGGATGCTTCCGTCAGCGGTAAGCCTGTTGTCGGATGGCTGTGGGTTGTGCTGTTGGCGGTTCTGCTGATTCTGGTTGTGGGAATCTTTGGTTTGATTTTCTGGCCGAAGGCCAAGGAAAAGGTTGTTGTGATTCCGCCGGTTGCCGTGCCGGTGATGGTTCAGGAAGTTATCCGGACGAATATCGAGGAGCAGGTGGTTTTAACGGGCAAGGTGGAGGCGGAGAAGAATTTAAACCTGGCCGTTGACGACAACGGGAGAATCCTTTGGATGGGGGCGGATCAGGGGGATCGTGTGAGAGAGGGGCAGTTGCTATTGCGGCTGGACGATGCGGTTGCCACGGCTGCGGTGGCGCGTGCGGAGGTCAGTTTGCGGCAAGCGGAAGAGGATCTTTCACGCTGGTTGGCCATGAAGGATGCAGGGGCGGTATCGGTCCATGATTACGAGGCTGTCCGTAATCATCGCGATCTGGCCAGGATCGCCTATGAGGAGGCCGGTGGAATACTGGCCAAACGCCGTGTTTACAGTCCGGTGGATGGTGTGGTCAACCGGAGGTTTGTTGAAGTGGGGGAAATGGCCATGCCCGGGAAGCCGGCCTTCCAGGTTGTGCAGATGGACCGGGTTAAAGTGATCGTCGATATTCCCGAGCGCGATGTTTCCTTCATGCGGGTGGGCATGCCTCTGCCTTTTACAGTCGATGCGCTGGGGGGCGGGGGATGTACAGGGCATGTTGTCTTTGTGGCCTCTGCAGCTGATGAGTCGAGCCTGACCTACCGTTTGGAAATTGGAGCGGATAACCTGGAGGGTCGGTTGAAGCCGGGTATGATTGCCCGAGTTCGGCTCGGGCGGGGGAAGCAAGCGGATGCGGTGGTGGTCCCCCTGCGCGCGCTGATCCCGGATCAGGGACAATATGTGGCGTATGTGGTCGAGAACGAACGGTCCGTTCGCCGGGTTGTCAAGTTGAACGCCGTGGTTGACACTGTCGCGGTGGTTGCGGAAGGGCTTCATTCCGGTGACCAGGTTATCACTGCAGGACAGCGTCTTATCAGCGATGGGGCGAACGTCAGGGTACTGCCATGATTCTGACCCGTTATGCGGTGCGATTCCGTGTTTCTGTCTTCGCGATGCTGGTTATTCTCATGGTCGCGGGGCCTGCGGTCTATTTCACCATGCCGAGGGAAGGCGCGCCCGATATTACCATTCCGATGGTTTTCGTGACGGCTGCCTATGAAGGGGTGGCGCCTGCCGAGATTGAGAACCTGATCACCATTCCGCTCGAGAAGCAATTCAAGGGGTTGGAAAATCTCAAGAAGATGACTTCCTCGTCCGCGGAAGGCGTTTGCACCGTGACAATTGAATTCCTGCCGCGGCAGGATATCGACAATGCGGTGCAGAAGGTTAAGGACAAGGTGGATCTCGCCAAGCGGGATCTTCCCAAGGATCTGGATGCACCGGTTATCCAGGGGTTCAATTTCAGCACGGATATTCCGGTGTTCACGTTTGCGATCTCGGGAGACCGGGATGCCGAGCGTTTGAAGCGGCTTGCCGAAGACTATCAGGACCTCATAGAGACAATCGCGGGAGTCCTGGAGGCAAGGCTATATGGGACGCGAGAGCGTGAGATTCAGATCAACGTGGATTTGAGGCGTCTGAATGCCTATGGGATCAGTCTTTCCCATCTCATGGCGGCGGTCTTCGCGGAGAACGCAACCGTTTCGGCTGGTAATCTTGAAATCCGCGGTGACAAGTTCCAGGTGCGGATTCCCGGGGAATTTTCCGATGTGCATCGCATCACGGACCTTGTTGTGGCTGTGCGGGATGGGCGCCAGATCCGGCTTGGTGAGGTGGCGGCTGTGCTGGATGGTTATAAGGATCTGGTGTCCGTTTCCAGGGTGAACGGGGCCCCCTGTGTTTCCGTGGCGGTTCACAAGCGCAGCGGGGAGAATGCCGTCCGGGTCATCCGAGAGGTCAAGGATTTGCTGGGGCGCAATGCGCCGCCGCCGGGAATTGCCATTACCTATGTCAATGACCAGTCGGAAATGATCCGCTTGATGATCGAGGATCTGGAAAACAATATTGTCAGCGGATTTCTCCTGGTGGTGGCCATCCTGCTGTTGTTCCTGGGGGTCCGCAACAGCGTGCTTGTCGGCCTGGCGATTCCATTTTCCCTTATGCTGGGCTTTATTGCCTTGTCTGTCATGGGGATCACCCTGAACATGCTTGTCCTTTTCAGCCTGATCCTGACCGTCGGTATGCTGGTGGACAATGCCATCGTGATGGTAGAGAACATTTATCGGCATTATTGTAATGGCAAGGACCGGTTACAGGCTGCGTTGGATGGTGCGGCGGAAGTGGCCTGGCCTGTTACGACATCCACGCTCACTACATTGGCGGCCTTCTGGCCGCTTGTCTTCTGGCCGGACATCATGGGGCAGTTCATGAGTTTTCTGCCCAAGACGACGATTATTGTCCTTGCGATGTCCCTGTTCATCGCGCTGGTTGTCAATCCGGCGATTTGCTCGGTTTTCGTTCAGCGGCCGGCCGCCGGCAAAGGGGAAGAGCAGCCGCATGCCGCCTGGACCCGGTTCATGGACGCATACGAGTGGGTTTTGCGGGTTGCCCTGGCTCATCGGTGGTGGGTTACGTCGATCGGGTTTGTTTTTCTTGTGTTCAGCGGCGTTCTGTATGGTCGGCTTGAACTCGGCAAGGAGCTGTTTCCGGATGTTGAACCACGGACTGCGACCCTGTCTGTCCGTTTTCCTGAGGGGACTGATATCCAGACGACCGATGCAGCCCTGCAGTCGATCGAGCGGAAACTGGCAAGCTACAGGGATATCAAGTTCTGCCTTGCCAACGCCGGCTCTTCCGGTGAGTGGGCGCTGAGTGCGGCTTCGGGGACGCATCTGGGGTCGATCCATGTTGAATTCCTGAAGTTCGGTGAGCGGCGGGAGAACAGCCGTGACCTTGTTGAACGCATTCGCCGTGAAATCGGAGTGATTCCCGGTGCTGAAATCAAAGTGGAAAGGGAAAAGATGGGGCCGCCGACCGGCGCGCCCGTAAGCATCGAGGTGGCGGGTGATGACTTCGGGGAGTTGGCCAAGTTGTCGGATGCCATTCAGCGCGAGATGGTCACAGTGCCTGGCCTTGTGGATGTGCAGGATGATATGGAGGATGCGCGCCCCGAACTCAGATTCCATGTTGACCGTGACCGTGCCGCGCTGCTTGGCCTGGATACAAGGACGGTTGGCAACGCCTTGCGTACGGCCATCAATGGTGATTCCACCAGCAAGTTCCGGGCGGGCGAGGACGAATTTGATATCACGGTGCGGTTGCGAGAGGACCAGAGACAGAGTGTTGACCTGCTGAAGGAGGTAAAGGTGGTCAGCCGTACGGGGGGTCTTGTGCCTCTCGCCTCCCTCGGGTCGTTTTCCTATGAGGGAGGGCGCGGCCAGATACGCCGCAAGGACCAGAAGCGTGTCATTACCATTACCGGTAGTAATAACGGACGGGGCGTCGACAAGATACTCGATGATGTGAAACTGCGGATGGGCAAGATGTCCATACCCAAGGGGTATTCGGTGACTTTCATGGGGGACACCAAGGAAATGAACGAGGCGATGGCCTTTCTCCAGAAGGCCTTTCTGGTCGCTCTAGCCTTGATCGCCTTAATTCTCATCATGGAGTTCAATTCGGTATTACAGCCGTTTATCATCATGTTTGCGGTCATTCTTTCGCTGGTGGGTGTCTTGTGGGGCCTGATTCTCAACCATATGCCGTTCGGTGTGATCATGACCGGTATTGGTGTTGTCAGCCTGGCCGGGGTTGTGGTCAACAACGGAATTGTTCTCATTGACTACATTAACCAGCGCAAGAAGGAGTCGGGTAGCGTGGAGGATGCGATTGTCGAGGCTGGCCGGACCCGCTTGCGGCCCGTTTTGCTCACGGCTCTCACCACAGTCGCGGGACTGATTCCGATGGCGGTGGGGTGGAGTTTCGAAATCCATACATGGCCGCCGAAACTGGTTGCGGGTGCGGAAACGTCGGCATGGTGGGGGCCGATGGCTGTGGCCGTGATTTTTGGTCTGACGTTTGCCACGGTCCTGACGCTTGTTCAGGTTCCGGTCATGTACAGCCTCATGGAATCGGCGTCCGCGGTTATGCGGCGCAAGATCCTGAATATGGAAGGCAAGTCCGGGACAGGACCGGAAACCAGTCAGCGGTAGAGGGCGGGGTACAATCCGGCGGTGTGAAGTCAGCGGGTTGAGACTTCGCGAAGGACAGAGGGCAATTCCTCGACAAGGTCGCCAGCCAGAAGTCCTGCTTGTGATTTCTTCCACATGGCGCAGTCCCCCGCCCGGCCATGCAGGAATACACCGGTTCGGGCCGCATCGAATGGGGGGATGCCTTGTGCCATCAACCCTCCGATGATGCCTGCTAGAACGTCCCCTGTGCCGCCGGTCGCCATTCCGGGGTTGCCTGTGAGATTGACATGCATGGGGCTATCCGCAGTTGTCACGATGGTTCCGGCTCCCTTAAGGACTACGGTTGCGCTGGTCAAACGGGCCGCTTGCCTTGCAGCCGCTTCACGGTCCGTCTGAATTTCCCCGGCCGTACAACGGAGCAGGCGTGCGAGTTCGCCGGGGTGGGGGGTGATCACGACAGGGCAAGGGGACTTGGCAATCAGTTCCGGGGTATCCGCGATGGCCGAAAGGGCATCGGCATCCAGCAGAAGCGGGCATCGGGCCTCTTGAAGCAGGGACCGGATCCAGAGGGTCGAATCTGCATGAAGGGACATACCTGGGCCGGCGACGATGGCATCATAGCCTGTGAGCCGGTTCCTCCAATACTCCCATGCGGAATAGGCAAGAGAGCCGGATTCCGTCTCCTGATCCGGATGGGTCATCACTTCCAGGCTGGTGCCCGCTACCACGGGATAGATCGGCCGCGGGACCAGGACAGAGACCAGGCCGGCACCAACGCGAATGGCCCCCCTAGCGGCCAGCGCGGGAGCCCCAGCCATACCAACGGCTCCCCCGATGATCAGGGCATGGCCGAACGCGCCCTTGTGGGCGTCTCTGTTGCGGCGCGGCAGGCAGAGGCGGGCGTCCCAGCCTGTAATCAATTCACGCGGGGTGGCATAGTGGCTGGTTAGTTCCACAGGGATTCCGATACTGACGACTTCCAGGCTTCCCACATACGGGAGAGCCTTCGGGGTCAGGAGCCCGGTCTTAGGCATGCCGATCGTGACGGTAATGTCGGCTTGAACGGCTTCACCCGGAGCCTCGCCGGTATCGGCATTCAAGCCGGAGGGGACATCAATGGAAACAACCAGGTTATCTGCGGACACCGTATTGATATAATGGATAGCAGCCGCCACGGGTCCTCTTGGCGGACCGTTCACGCCCGTTCCAAGAATTCCATCCACGATGATTTCCCCGCTGCCCGCATCGTGTACGGCGTTTTCCCACGATTCCTTGGTTGGCAATTCGACCAGTGGGACTCCCGCGGCCCGCATTTTGCTCAAATGCCGCAGTGCGTCACCCTTGATTTCTGATGCGGAACCTGCAAGGAGGACCTCGATTTCGAATTTTTCCTCGTGGAGGAAGGTTGCTGCGGCGAAGACGTCGCCTCCGTTATTCCCCCGACCGGCAATCAATTGGATGAAGGTGTCGCCGACCTGGGCCTTGTCTGCTAGATAAGCCACAACTGAGGCCACACCGCGACCGGCCCGTCGCATCAGTTCGACACCCTGGATCTGGAATTCCTCCGAGGCGATCTTTTCCAGCTCACGCATCTGGCTTGTCGTGATGGCTTTCATAGTTTTGTGGACCGGGTCAGAAGCGCGTGGGCGACGGCAAAGTGATGGGTATGGGACAGGCTGATGAGGACCTGATCGACCCCTTGTTGGCGGGCGAGTTTCATTCCGTGCGGGCTCAGGACCACGGATGGGGCTCCTGAGTGCAAATTGCGGACGACTTCGATATCCTTCCATCCCAAGGAGGGACCGATGCCGGTTCCGAACGCCTTGGAGACCGCTTCCTTGACGGCGAAGCGTCCGGCATAATACAGCCAGGGAGCGGCTTTTGAATCACAATAAGTCTGCTCGGCAGGCAGGAAGACCCGATTCTTGAAGTGCGCCCCCCACTTGGCGAGCAATTCCCGGATGCGGTCGTTTTCGACCAGATCAACACCGGTTCCAATGACATTGCCGCACATTTACGTCTTTGCTCCCCGGTATCCGCGCATACCCTTCCGCATTTCCCTCACGGCCTGCCCGATCCCGATGAACACGGAACGGGCTACAATACTATGTCCGATATTCAGCGTATCCAGATAAGGGATGGTCAGGATGGGAGGAAGATTCTCAAGGTTAATTCCATGACCGGCATTGACCTTGATCCCGAGCTCATGGGCAAGACGGGCTGCGGAGCAAAGATTGGAAAGTTCACGACGTGCCTTTGCGCCTTTACTATCGCAGAACGCACCTGTGTGAAGTTCGATGTAAGGGACCCCAAGCCTGGCGGCGGCCCGGACCTGGCACGGATCAGCAGCGATAAACAGGCTTACCGCGATACCGGCTGAATGCAACTTCCGCAGAGTCGGCTGTAATTGCCTTTCCTGTCCGGCGGCATCCAGGCCTCCTTCCGTTGTCAGTTCACGCCGGCGTTCCGGAACCATGCAGACTTCGTCGGGCCGCACATCCAGCGCTATCTTGACGATGTCGGGATGGTTGGCCATTTCCAAGTTCAGCGAGGTCTTGATGGCGTGGCGTAAGGCATAGACATCCTGATCTTGGATATGGCGGCGGTCTTCGCGCAGGTGGATTGTAATGCCATCTGCACCGGCGGCGGTACAGGCTTGAGCGGCCTCGATCAGGTTCGGGTAGGAAGTGCCACGGGCCTGCCGCAGGGTTGCCACGTGGTCGATATTCACGCCTAGGCGCAATTTGCAGTTCTGTCGCATGGTTGGGCTCCGGATCGGGAATTAGAAAATGACCTCACAGTTCGGGAGTGCCTTGCGGATTCTTGCCTTCTCCGATTCCGGGATAGGGTTGCCTTTCAGGTAGAGTCGACGCAGGTTTGGGGCGAGGCGACCGATGTCGGCTGGTAGCGCCGTCAGGGTGTTGCGGTTCAGTCGTAACCATTTCAGGGAGGAGAGTTGGCAGATTACATCGGGCAGTGCGGACAGCTGGTTCCGATCCAGATTCAGGTATTGCAGTCTTGTGCAGTTGCCGATCGCTTCCGGCAATGAGGTGAGCGTGTTGTCGTTCAGGTAGAGGAAGGCAAGGACCTCCAGTTTGCCGATGGCGGGATTCAACTCGGCAAGATTACAGCGTCCGAGATCCAACCATTCCAGCTTTGAGAGGGAAGAGATTCCTTCCGGGATGGATGGGATTGTGTTTTTCCGGAGGCTCAGCCGCTCCAGGTTTGAAAGTTGGAGAATTTCAGACGGAAATATCTCGAGTTGGTTGTCGTAGAGGTGTAGGTTGCGGACCGACTGCGGGTTAGCGGTGGCGTCATTGAGGCTGGTGATCCGGGGTCCGAGATCGGGTTTCTTCCAGAACTGGTCCGATGGTGAGCATCCTGCAAGAAGGGTACAGATGGCAAGGGCGGATAGAAAATGCTTCATGGTTAACTCCGTGATAATTCCGGGCGGCCCAGATGCCTTCCCGTGATTACGTATGATTGGAATCCTATGGATTTGGCGGGAAAAGGCAACAGTGAACCTTGGCCAAGGCGCGAGAGCCGTGTTCCGGTCGGTCGGCGGCGTCAATGGCACCCCCGGCAGGGTTCGAACCTGCGACCGCCGGATTAGAAATCCGATGCTCTGTCCAGCTGAGCTACGGGGGTACTGTGCGGGGGCAAATCATAGGGTTAGCCTTGCCCTGCTTCAAGAGTAAACCGGCCGGGGATTCCACGCCGGCAGGTGATTCCGCCCAGTTGGCCGTTTTACATCCGGTACCGCCGGGCCAGATCCTCGGCTGTAGGCAGGGTTTTGTAGACTTCTCCCTGGGGGCCGATGAACTGATCATTCACCCGGATAACGGGAACGTCGGAGCGGATGCCGCTCTTGTTCAGGATGGAAACCTTGATCAAGTTGACTCCGGGGTGGGCATCAGGAATCTCGTATCTCTGGGACTCGGCCTTCTTCATGGCAAACTTCTTTCCGAGTTTGGTTCGAGGTTCCTCGTATCTGCTTCGGTGATCGTAGCGGTCGTAGCCGCTGCGATAGTTCCGCGGGTAGGGGCGTCCCCATGGATCGTATTTCCCGTAGGAGTCATTACGACTCCTCCTGCCGCAGGCGTCGCAATCATCCAGGTAGTAATAGCGGCCGCAAGGATCGGTTCGATACGCCCATTCATTTCGGTGTAACCCATATTGATGTCCGATGATACCGCCCGTGATGGCAAATACCGGAACGGCTACCTCCTTGGAAATGCCATCCACGTTATGACCGATGACCAGGCCTGCCGTGGCGCCCAGAATGGCTCCAACGACAGAATAATTCGGGTCTGCTGAAGCGGCACGGGCCGCAATCATGACGGCGGAAATGACGATGAACAATGTCTTTTTCATGATCCACCTCTTCTATGGGAATATTACACCAACCGGCCGAAAGTATCCACAATAGTATGTGTGGGTGGTATGTGGTCCGGTCGTCATGCCGTGGTGCGAGCAAACCTTCCGTCTGTGCGTTGAAGCTTCCGGCGTGTGCGCTGAACTTTCCGTTGGCAGGGCAGATGTCGTTGATAAGGTAGACTGATGAAAAGAATTACGTTCAGTTGAGTCGGCGCCATGGGGCT
>CAIVSY010000020.1 GCA_903908715.1 uncultured bacterium | reverse complement strand
TCGGGAGGATGCTGTCCTTGAGATATCCGCGTGGCAGGATGGGAGGGCGGAGCGGATCGATTTGACGGTGGGGAAGGTGAAGGAAGACTCGCCGGGCCTGGTATATGCCCGCGTGGGGGATATGGGTGGAATCTGCCTCCTGGCGGCGGGCGAAGTCAGCCGCCTCGCTGTCCGGGCCGACTCGATGCTGGATCGGCGCTTGTGTGATGCAACGCCTGCGGAGGTTGCATCGCTTGTGCTGCGCGACGGTGAGCAGAAACTGGTCCTGCAGCGGCAGGGGGCTGAGGAATGGATGATCGCCGAACCCCTCCGGGCGCGGGCCGATGCCAGCCGGGTCGGGGGAACCCTCAAGCGTTTATGCAGCCTGCAAGCGGAGCCACTCCTGGGGGATGCGGTCACCAATGCAATGGCGGTCCTGTCGACCTCGGCTGTCTGGCGCGTGGTGCTGTCCACGATTCCTGCAGTGGCGGGAACCACGAACGGGGCGGCGGCCGCGGAACTTCCGGCGGGGCGTACGTGGAGCTACGTTTTCCTCAAGGATGCGGCGGGCGGTTGGCGGTGGGTTCTGGATGAAGCCTCCCGGCAGGTTTCCCGCGTAAAGCCGACGGATTTTCCGGACGGTGTCTGGAGCGGGGCCGCGGAGGAGGTGCTTGGCTATATGGACCGGACGGTTCTGGATGTGGATCCGGCCAATGTGCGGCGGTTCGTGCGGTCGGGAGAAGGGGTGGAAGAAAGTGTTGTCCGTGATGCGGCCGGCCGCTGGACAGCAGAGTCGCCGCCGGAGGCCAGAGTGCAAGAGGACGTGGTGGCCGGGCTTGTGGCAATGATTCGTGATATCAAGGCGGTGCGGATTGAATCCGCGGCGGCGACTCATCTCGCGGAGTACGGGTTGACGGAGGGAGCGTCACGCCTGACCGTTGGTCTTGCGGGGGCCGGCGGAATCCAGAAAACGCTGGTTTTTGGCGCGGCTACAAAGGATGAGAACGTGTATGCGACAGTACGGGGACAGGATGTGGTGTTTGTCTTGCGTCGGGAGACGGTTGCAGCGCTGACCCGGAAGCTTGTGTTTGAGCCCTGAGCCGTGGAGAGGAAGACAGGGGCGGGGCAAGGAGCCGCGGAAAAGTGACAGTTTCGGAACAACAGGCTGAGGAGGTGCAGCGGGACAGTCCCCGGTGCGGGGTGAAGCGGCGGTTTGCCGCCCGTATCCTGATTGCAGCCGGACTGCTTCTGTCCCTGTTTGTTGCGGGCATCACGTTTATCGGGATTCCACCCCTTCTCTCTGCTCCCCTGCTGGCTTCGGTCAACCGCGGAGCCTGGTTTTGTGAAGTGAATCGTTTGACACTCGATCCCCGGGGAGGGATTGTGGCGCATGCGGTGCGGGTTTTCCGCAAAGGTGTGGCGGGGCCTGCGGTTTTCGAGGGAGAAAGGGTACATATCCGGGTGGAACTTCTCGCCCTGATCCGGAGCGGGCGGGTCCGTGTACGCGAAGTGGGTGTGGAGCGCGGATGGGTCCGGTCGTGGCGGTGGTTTTCCGATTCGTCCGCTGCGGCTTTTTCCGGCGGGGGGCGGGGGCCGGATACAAAGGCGGAGGAAGCGGCTGGAAAACTGGATTTCCTGCTGCATCTGCGGAATGTTGCCGTGCTGGATGTCCCCATACGGGATGCGCGGGTGCGGGTGATCCGGGATGAGGCGGCGTTGCGGCTGTTGAATTTGCGGGTCCTTCCGGGAGATGAATCCGCCCGGGGGAATGTGGAGGGTGAATGTGTGAGGCACCCGGACGGACGGTGGACCGGCCGGGTTTCCTCACGGGTTGATCCTCATCTGGTCCTGCCGCTTCTCCGGGAAGCGGGATTGGATCTCTCCGGGGTGGTCGACCGGTTCTCGTTTCATGCGGACGCCCCTTCCCTGGAGGTGAATTTTGATCTGCCGCCGGACGCCAGGGAACCGGTGGATGTGAAAGGCCGGTTTCAGGCTTCGGAATTCGCCTATCTCGGGGCGGGGATAGGATTTGCGAACATCACGTGGCAGTGCCAATGGGGGGAAGCACAACGCCGGCTCGTATTGAATCCGCTGGTCCTGGTCTCGCGTGGGAAATCCCTTTCGGGTTCGGTGAATGTGGATTTCCTGCGGAGGACGGTCGATGGCGAGGTTCTGTCGATGCTGGAATGGCCCGTTATCACGCGTGTCGCGGAAGTGCCGCGCGGCACGGTGCCGGAGACATGGAAATTCGGGGATGGGCTCAAGGTGCATGCGAAGGGGCGTTTCGCATACGGGAATCCTGCGAGTTCCGATCTTGAGGTGACGGTTGAGGGCAGGAATGTCGGGTTGGAGCGTTTCCGGTTCGATGAGATGTCGCTCCGCTGGCTCATGAAAGGGGGTCGCCATGAGTTCGGGGATATCCGCGGGCGGGTTGCCGGCGGATCCATGAATGGATGGGCGGTGGTAGGTCCCGATCCGCAATATCCCTCGGGATCGCACTACCGGGTGCGCTGTGAGATTCTCAATGTCGAACTGGCGCCGTTCCTTGAAATGGCGGGTGCGCGATCGCAAGCACCGATGGAGGGTCGGCTTTACGGGACATTGGATCTGGAGGGTACGGCAGGCAAAGATGTCCCGAAGGGTTTGATCTCGGGCTCGGGCGGGATCAGCATAACGGGGGGGCGCCTCTTTTCCCTGCCGTTGTTCGGCGGCTTGACTCGGACGCTTGCTGCCCGGTTTGAGGGGGTGGATGCCCTTGTGGCGCAGAGGGCGGCGAGTGCAACCTATTCGATTGGCGGGGGGCGGATCAAAACACGGGATGCGCGGATCGAGGGGGATTTCTTCTCCGTGGAGGGCGAGGGGGATTGCACGCTGGACGGGAAACTGAATTTTTCGGTCAAGGTTCGTCCGGCGACGGAGCGCAAGGGGGTGGGACCTATTGTCCGGGCCTTGACTTCGCCGCTCAGCAAGTTGCTCGAATTTCGTCTGGAGGGGACCCTTACGGACCCCCAGTGGAAATCCGCATCGCTTTCACTGTCCTCCTGGTTTGAGAACGGAGTACGCAAGGAGAAGGGCCCATGATGAGACCGTCCCCGGGCAGGACGGCTCCGCCGTCCGTGTATGTCAAGACGTATGGCTGTCAGATGAACGAGCGGGACAGCGAGAGTATCGCCGCGTTGTTGATCGGGCATGGGTACCGGTTGGCGCAGGATGAGGTTGATGCGGATGTGATCCTGGTCAACACTTGCAGTGTGCGGGGCAAGGCCGAGGAGAAAGCGATTGGCAAACTGGGATTGCTGGTGGCGGGAAAGAGGGAGCGCCCCGGGCTGGTCGTTGGAGCGGTAGGCTGCATGGCCCGGCGCCTGGGCGGGGAATTGGTGCGGAGGGTGAAGGGGCTGGATTTTGTTGTCGGGCCGAGGCGTCTGCACACTTTGCCGGCGGTTGTGGAAGCTGTATATGCCGGGCGGGGGCCGGTGATTGACGCGGGAGAAGGGGAGGATGAGATGGCAGAGCCGCTGACCGAGCACCTTACGGGCGGTCCCTCGGCCTTTGTCAACATCCTGCTGGGATGTGACCGCCACTGTGCCTACTGCATTGTTCCGGTTGTCCGGGGCCGTGAATGGAGCCGGCCGGCGGACGGGGTGCTACGCGAAGTGGAATCCCTGGTTTCGCGCGGGGTGCGCGAGGTCACGCTGTTGGGGCAGAGCGTGATGTCCTACGGGCGGGTGAATCCTGTCTGGCCGGGGGAGTACGTCTCGCGTCTTGGGTTCCGTGAACCGCTTCCCCGGTTGCTGGAAGCCGTAGGTGCGGTCGAGGGGATCCGGAGAATCCGCTTCACTTCCGGGCATCCGTCCGGTTGCACGGTTGAACTGGCCAGGGCAATGGCCGAGATACCCGGCGTGTGCCCGCATCTGCATCTGCCGGTGCAGTCGGGCTCGGATCGGATCCTGGGTATGATGAGGCGCGGTTATACGGCGGGTTATTATCTGGAAGCAGTACGGCGCCTGCGGTCCGCCGTGCCGGGCCTGGCCTTGACAACCGATGTCATCGTCGGTTTTCCCGGGGAGACGGAGGAGGATTTCCAGGCTACGCGAAGCCTGATGGAGGAGGCGGTTTTCGACAATGCCTTTATCTTCAAGTACAGCCCGCGCGAGGGTACGCCTGCCGCCGCCATGAAGGATGATGTTACGGCGGAAGAGAAACTCCGGCGGAACCATGTGCTTTTGGAAGACCAGGATAAGCGGGGGCTGCGGATTAACGAGGCTCTACAGGGGACCACACTTGAAGTCATGGCGGAGGGGCCGAGTTTGCGGAACCAAGCCCGTTGGGCGGGCCGGACAGGCTCCAATAAGATCGTTATTTTTGAATCTGTTGCAGGGATTGAGGCTGGTGCTATAGTACAGGTCCGCATCGATAAGGCTGGTGCGCAGACGTTGTATGGTTCGATCCAGCCGGGAGAGAGGCTGACAGGATGACACTCGAAGGGATGGTTCTGGTCATTGGTTTGGTCCACCTGATCCTTGGGGGCCTGTTGGTTATTGTGCCAGACCGGTTGCGCGACGCGTTCCGGCGTTTTCCCCGGAATGCATGGTGTGGCCGGTTTCTTGCGGCAGTGGCGGTGGCTTGGTCGCTGCATCTGGTTCGGGATATGCCGCTCGGATGGTTTGATGCGTACAAGGGATGGTTGTGGTTTGCCGGGCCCGTGGCGTACCTGCTGGTGATCTTCTTTGTCGATGAATTGTTGGCGCCGCGCGCCCTCGGCGGGATCCTGTTGTTGCTGCCCAACCTTCTTTTGACGGATGCACGCTTCCGGGAATCCGTATGGCGGCTGGCGCCGGTTATTCTGGCCTATCTGTGGGTCATTGCCGGGATGGCGCTTGTTCTGGCGCCGTACCGTTTGCGGGAATGGGGACAATTTGCGGGAAGCACGGATACCCGTTGCCGGTGGCTCGCCGTTGCCTTCCTGGCGACGGGGGTGCTGTTCGTCTGGCTGGGCTTCCGTGGATTCGGAGCCTGATATTGGCAAGAAACTGTTGACAGGGTTTTCCTGCCTCTGGTATGAATACCGGCCTCTTTCACGGAGCACCCGTGGTGGAAGTGGCAGACACGTAAGATTCAGGTTCTTATACCGCAAGGTGTGGGGGTTCAACTCCCTCCGGGTGCACCATCTTTCGGCTCTTGGTCCTTCCGTTGGTGAATTGTATCCTGCCCCTTTCCTGTCTTTCCGCTTCCTGCCTTCCGTCACTCGATTGGGTTGTTTTGCTACATCCGATTGTTCCATGAGACAAGACGATCTCCGTCTCTGTCCTGTTGTGTGAGCGTGCAACATTCTTATTGGTAATTAGATGCGTGTTTTTTGGTGGTTTGATGCGTCGTCGGCACGGAAATTGCACGAATAACGTGAAAACCATTTGATGGAGGATCAATGGACAAGAGTGACGAGAACATGATTCGTTTGAAGTTGCTTGCCGAGCAGATGGTTTCTCTGGCGGATGAAGCGATACAGGAAGATTGTGATGACCGGTGTTTTATTCTTTATGGACTTACACGGGATTATGGGTACAGAATCATGGCTGAAGCGGAGAGGGAGTGCCAATCGCATGATCAGCGCAGAAAGGGAGGCAGGTAGTAGCATGAAGATTCAGTGGAAGAGGATTTTCTCCATGGGATTGCGGTTCGGTTCGGCTGTAGTACTGACATTCGCGTTGGCGGTCTCGTCAGGATGCGGCAGGGAGGGGGTGGCGGCATCTGTGGATACAGGGGGTGCCGAGTGGTTGACGTCCCTGGGTGCAGCGACAAAGGCGGCTACGGAAAAGAAGGTGCCTATTCTCGTGGATTTCTCCGGTTCCGACTGGTGCGGATGGTGCATACGGTTGGACAAGGAGGTTTTTTCCAAGGCGGAATTCCAGGACTTTGCCAAGGAACGGCTAGTACTGTTACTCGTCGATTTCCCCCGCAGGAAGGCTTTACCTGCGGATATGGCCAAGGCTAACCGGGCGTTGGCCGAGAAGTATGATGTTCAGGGTTTCCCCACCGTTATCCTTGTGGATGCTGATGGGAATGAACTGGCGCGGACCGGATACCGGCCGGGTGGAGCCGCGTTATATGTCAAGCATCTCGAGGAGTTGTTGAAGGATGCCGGGAAGAGATAGGAATGGATGGTTTCTGAAAACCGTGACAGCCGGTTACAGGCTGGACGGGATTTTTTTGCGATTGAGGGTTTGCTGGCAAGATGTAGAATGAAACGACAAAGGAGAGAGAGATGAAATACGTTTGCGGCGTTTGCGGGTTTGTGTACGATCCCGTTAAAGGCGATCCTGATCATGGCGTTCCTGCGGGAACGGCTTTCGAGAATCTTCCGGACGACTGGGTTTGCCCGGACTGCGGGGTCGGCAAGAGTGAATTTGCATCCGAGTAAAAAGGAGGAACGGGTATGACATCAAGGCAGGAAGTTTACAAGTGTGAGGTTTGCGGCAACATTGTGGAAGTCGTGCATGCATCCGGTGGTACTCTTGTTTGTTGTGATAAACCGATGAAGCGCGTGGTGGAGAACACGGTGGATGCATCCAGGGAGAAGCATGTGCCGGTGGTTGAACGCATTCCCGGCGGGATCAAGGTGACCGTGGGGAGTGTGGCGCACCCGATGGAGGAGAAGCATTTCATTGAGTGGGTTGAACTGTTGGTGGACGACAAGGTTTTGCGCCAGTATCTCAAGCCGGGCGCGCAGCCTGTGGCTGTTTTTGAAGGTGTGACGGCCGCCGCGGTAGGTGTGCGTGAATACTGCAACCTGCACGGGTTGTGGAAGGCGTGAGGGAAAAGGAAAGGAGAAAGAGGCTATGATTGGAAATAAGATGCGGGATGCGATCAATAAGCAGATTAACAACGAGCTGTATTCGGCCTACTTGTACCTGGCTATGTCCGCGGAGGCGGAAATCAAGGGCTACAAGGGGACGGCACAGTGGTTCAGGGTCCAGTTCCAGGAGGAGATGGAGCATGCCCTGAAGTTCAAGAAGTACCTGCTGGAGCAGGGGGCGGAAGTGCAACTTGAGGCGATTGCCAAGCCCAAAATCGGGTTTAAGTCCTTGCTGGCCATGTTCGAGGCGACCCTGGAACATGAGCGGTTCATCACGGACTGCATCGGGAAACTGATGGATCTGGCGGTGAAGGAGAAGGATTACGCGACCCAGATCCTTCTGCAGTGGTACGTGACCGAGCAGGTGGAAGAGGAAGCCAACGACAGCGAGATCATTGGCATGCTGAAGATGGCCGGAAGTTCCACCGGGGCTCTCCTGATGCTTGATAAGCAGTTGGGCAAGCGGGGTGCCAAGGGTTGATTGCAGTTGAAGGGGTGAACATGGACATGCCGGTATCCCGCAGGGGGCCGGCATGTTTTTTTCCGGGTGGGATAACGAGGGGAAGATGTACCGAACGTGTACGGTTTGCGGCCGTGAATGGGATTCAAGGGAGCAATTCCTGTCGGATCCTCAGGTGAAACTGATCGGTTACCAGGTTTCCTTCAGGGATCTGTCCGAAGGTTTTTTTCTGTTCAACCATGAGGCGACGGGCTGTAATACCACTATGGCTATTGATGCGGGGCATTTCTTTGACCTGTATGAAGGTCCCATGTTCGAGGGGCGAATGAGGGGCACAAAGGAATGCCCGGGGTACTGCCTGCATAAGAGTGAACTGGCAAGATGTCCCATTCAATGTGAATGCGCCTTCGTGCGTGAAGTGCTGCAACTTATAGTTGCGTGGCCGAAGAAAGCGGAATGAGCGGAGGAGGATAAGGTGGGAAGGTGGTTACATTGGATTTCGTGGATTGCCGGGCTGGGGGGGATAGCTGCTTCGGCTTTCGCAGCCGATCCTTTCGAGGTCTCGGTTGAACGGGGAATGTCCGGCACAACCGGTGTTGTAGTGGTTCATTTCAAGGTTCCTGCCCATCACCATCTTTACGAGGATCAACTGGCGGTAGCCGCGGGTGAAACCAGGCTCCGCCGCCTGGAAGGGGCGAATCCTGTTCTTATATGGGATGCGTTCTCGGAGGAGAAGCGGGCCTCTTACACGAACGATTTCTCCATATCGTTTGCGTTGCAGGAGGGTGTCGAGACGGTCGAGGTTTCCTACCAGGGATGTGACGAGAATACCTGTTTCTTTCCCCAGACCCGGTCGTTCCGCCTGGGCGGGACTGTCCAGGCGGATGCGGGGCCGGAGGTCCGGAAGAATGGGGAGCCTGCCGGGGAGGTCGTGCTCCAGGTTGGCGGGCGGGCTGGCGGATACCTGCGGGTGGGGGAGTTCCTTGCCTTCCTGGATCGGGTCGAGGGGAAGAATGGGGCCGGCGGGGTGACAAGCGAGGGTTCGCTGGCCACGCGAGGCAGGACCGCCATGGCGCTGTTCGGTGCGGATCCGGTGGAGTTTTTCCGGCAGTACGGTGTGTGGTGGACGTTGCTGATCATCCTGCTTGGCGGCCTGTTGTTGAACCTAACACCGTGTGTGTTGCCCATGATCCCGATCAACCTGGCCATTATCGGGGCTGGTGCGGGGGATGGCTCGAGAGCAAGAGGCTTTGCCCTCGGCGGGGTGTACGGAATCGGCATGGCCCTGGTATATGGTTTGCTTGGATTGGTTGTGGTGTTGACGGGATCCCAGTTCGGCGCCGTCAATGCGCGGCCGGAATTCAATACGGTGATGGCGGTTGTTTTCGCGATCCTTGGCCTTGCGATGTTTGATGTCCTGGCGATTGATTTCTCCCGGTTCCAGGGGCGGATTGGAGGTCCGGACAGCACAGGTAAGAGAGGACGTTTCCCTGTGGCCCTTGTCATGGGAGGGGTGGCCGCCCTGCTGGCTGGAGCCTGTGTGGCCCCGGTGGTGATTGCCGTATTGCTGTTGTCCGGAAAACTTTATGTGGCTGGCGCTAAGGTCGGGGTTCTCCTTCCTTTCCTGCTGGGGGTGGGAATGGCCCTCCCTTGGCCCATTGCAGGCGCGGGCTTATCCTTTCTTCCCAAGCCGGGAGCGTGGATGAACTGGGTCAAGAAAGGGTTCGGGATTTTCATTTTAGTGTTATCGGTCTATTACGGGTTTCTGGCGTGGCGGGGGTGGTTTGGCTCGTCACAGGGGAAGCCGACGGATGCGCCGGGCGTCCGGAACGTGAATGCGGCGGTTCCGGGGGACTTGGAGGCTGTCCTGGGGGAAGCCCGGCAACAGGGGCGTCCGGTGTTCATTGATTTCTGGGCGACCTGGTGCAAGAACTGTCATGCCATGGACGCCACCACGTTCCGGGACCCGAAGGTGAAGGCGCGTTTGTCTTCCTATCTGATGCTCAAGGTTCAGGCGGAGCGGCCGCAGGATGAAGTGGTTCGCAGGGTCCTGGAGCGTTTCGAGGTCCAGGGGTTGCCTGCCTATGTGGTTCTGAAGCCGCAGGGACTTCACCCCGGAAAGGAACCGTCCGATGCGCCCTAGGAAGAAGCATCCGTGCCCTGATTGCCGGTTGTGCCAATGGTGCCCGGATGCGAGGTGTTCGGTATGCAAGGGGTGGTTGGCAGGTGGCGAGGACTCTGGCTGCAAGTCGAAGACCTGTCAGAAAGCGGGGAGAAAGGTTTGTCGACATGAAAAGGAGTGAAAAGGGTTCCGGACGTCCTCTGGGCATCATCATTGTCGGGGCCTCCGGCGATCTTGCCCAGCGCAAGATTGTCCCGGCCTTGTTCGCCCTCTACTGTCAGGGTTTTCTGCCACGGGACTTTCATGTCTACGGGTTGGCCCGGACTCCGATGACGCACGAGGAGTTCCGGGCGAGGCTGATGATGCACCTGACCTGCCGTTATGTTCCGGGTGAATCGTGTGCCGCCAGAATGGCGGAATTCCTCGGGCGCTGCTACTACAGTGCGGGTCAGTATGGTTCCGTGGATGCGTATCTCGACCTGTTCCAGATGATGCGCGGCATAGAGGGGCGGCAGGCCGTTGACCGGATATTCTACATGGCGGTACCCCCGTCGATCTTCATGCAGGTTGCGCGGGCCCTCGGGGATTCCGGTCTGGTGGCATGCGGTTCGCGGAAGGAATGGTCGCGGGTGGTAATTGAGAAGCCGTTCGGGCGTGACCGGGCCTCTTCGGACCAGCTGGTGCAAGAGATGGGAAAAGTCTTTACCGAGGAGTTCACGTACCGGATTGACCATTACCTGGGGAAGGAGATCGTTCAAAACCTGATGGTTCTGCGGTTTGCCAACCTTGTTTTCGAACCCATCTGGAACCGGGAGTTCGTGGACAGCATCCACATTACCTGGAAAGAACCGGTGGGAGTGGGATTGCGGGGGGGGTATTTTGATTCTTTTGGCATCCTGCGTGACGTCATGCAGAACCATCTTCTGCAGATTCTTGCCTTGCTGGCGATGGAAAAACCAGGGGACTACAGTTCGGCGGCTGTGCGGGATGCGAAGGTCAGTCTCTTGCGATGCATTCCGCCGCCCGCCCTGGACGAGGTTTGCGTGGGTCAGTATGCGGCCAGTCCGAAAGGGCCTGCCTACAAGGGGGAACCTTCGGTGCCTTGTGACTCGTTGACTGCGACCTATGCGGCGGCGCTTCTTCGTATCCGGAACCCCCGGTGGGATGGGGTTCCGGTCTTCCTTGATGCAGGCAAGGCGATGAATGAGCGAATCAACGAGGTTCGGATGCGATTCAAGGGAGTCCCCGGCAACATCTTTGGCGGGCAGGTGGGAGAACTGCCGGCCAATGAACTGGTGATTCGGATCCAACCGGACGAGGCGATCACCATGAAGGTCATGAACAAGACCCCGGGACTGGATCTCAAGCTGGAGAAAACGGAACTCAACCTGCGGTACCAGACGGCCTTCAAGGAGGAGATTCCGGATGCCTACGAATGTCTTCTGCTGGATGTAATTGAGGGCGATCGCAATCTTTTCATCCGTTCGGATGAACTGGCGGCGGCATGGGATGTCTTTACCCCCGTGCTGCATGAGCTTGAATCAAGGCGCATTCAGCCGGAGGCGTATCCGTTCGGCGGAGGTATGCCGGAGGCGGCGTTTGGTCTGGCCCGTCGCAACGGGTTGTCAGCCGTCCAGGGCTGAACATCGATGGGCGATGTGAGTCACGGCGGGACGGGATACGCCCCTGCGGGTTGACGGGAGGCAGGTTATGGCAGTCATTCGTGAAAGGAGTTTTCCGGAGCCGGATTCCTTGCGATGTGCTGTTGCCGCGTTGATTTTGGACCACCTGCGGCAGGACGTCGGGATACCCCATGCGATCCTTCTCTCCGGCGGGCAGACCCCGTTACCGATCTATGAACAAGCGTCAGCCGGTGGCGTGGTGGCGGATGCGGACTGCCACGTCCTGTACACCGACGAGCGGATGGTGCCGACGGATTCCCCCCTGAGTAACTACGGGAACACCCGTCAATATCTGGCGCGGATGGGGATCCGCGAGGATTGTATCCTGCGGGTCGATACCCGCCTTGAGGCGGGCGGGGCGGCGCACGCATATGACGAGGCGATCCGGCGTTTTTTCCGGAAAGGCGGGCGGATTACCCTGGGTCTTCTTGGGCTGGGTGCGGACGGGCATACGGCCTCGCTTTTCACCCTGGACGATATCCGTAGGGGCGAAGGGGTTATGGCCCTGTCTGTGCCACGCCCCGAAAAACCGGACCGGGTTTCCGTAACGCCTGACTTGTTAAAACGGGTGGAAACGCTTATCTTTGTGGTTTCCGGTCCCGGGAAGCGCGAGGCCATCGATCGCCTGCTCGGGAGGCCGGAGACCCTACCGGCGGGCAGGGCGGTTTGCGAGGCCCGGAATGTACAGCTTTGGACTGCATAAAGGAACGTTTCAGGAGAAAAGACATGTACGACAAGAAAAAGGACTGCAAACACGAGCACGGTCATCCCGGTCATCTCTGTGTCCTCGCGAGCGAAGGGCGTTTTGATGAGATCAAGAAGATTACTCGCGATCCCAAGTTCATCTGCTTCAACTGCGGGCGTGTGGCGGAGCACGAGGGCAACCTCTGCAATCCGATGCCGTTGGAGGGCTGAGGGTTGGCCGCGGAGCAACGTGCTTTCATGGCGGATGCGGATGAACAGAGTCGGCTGGAATCGCTGAAAGCAGCGATCGAGCGGCACAATCATCTCTACTACGTCGAGGCACGTCCCGAGATTTCCGACCGGGAATATGACCGGTTATATGATGAGCTGAAGCGGTTGGAGGCGGTACACCCGGAATGGGTCACGCCGGATTCCCCAACGCAGCGTGTTGGCGGGCAGCCGCTGAAACAGTTCGCGTCCGTGCGGCATCTGAAGCCGATGATGTCGCTCGATAACACCTATTCCTTTGACGAATTGCGGGAATTCGACGCGCGGGTTCGCAAGTTGTTGCCCGGCGAAAATGTGCGCTATGTGCTCGAGCCCAAGGTGGATGGATGTTCCATCAGTGTCCGTTATGAGCAGGGCCGGATGACGCTCGGGGCCACACGCGGTGATGGAGCCACCGGGGATGACATCACGGCAAATCTCAGGACGATCCGATCCCTGCCTTTGCGCCTTACGGCCGGGATGGGGCGGGTGCCGGAATTCCTGGAGGTTCGTGGCGAGGCTTATATGCCGGTGGACGGTTTTCGTGCGCTGAACGAACAGCGGGCCCTGGCGGGGGAGGAAGTGTTTGCCAATCCGCGTAATGCTACGGCCGGGTCCCTGAAGCAGTTGGATTCCCGGATTGTTGCAAAGCGTCCGCTGGCGGTCGTGTTCTATGCCGTTGGGGTTGCCGAGGGGGTCACCTTCGAGAGTCAGGAGGCGGTTCTGCGCGGGCTCAGGAACCTGGGCCTGCCGACACCCGCAAACTGGTGGCTTTGCGGGGATATGGAGGATGTGATCCGCCGATCCGAGGAGTTGAGGGGTTTGGAAGCCTCCCTCGCGTATGAAATCGACGGGGCGGTGGTCAAGGTCAACAACCTGGGGCAGTGGCAGAAGCTTGGAATGACCGCGAAGGCGCCGCGTTTTGCCATCGCCTACAAGTATTCCCACGAGCAGGCGCAGACGGTCCTGCGGAGCATTACCGTCCAGGTGGGGCGGACCGGGGTTCTCACACCGGTGGCTGAACTGGAGCCGGTTGCCCTCGCCGGGTCCACGGTCTCACGAGCGACCTTGCATAATGAGGAGGAAATCCGGCGCAAGGACATCCGGGAGGGGGATACGGTTGTCATCGAGAAGGCCGGTGAAGTGATCCCTGCCGTGGTGAGTGTGGTACAGTCTCGACGCCAAAGCCACACGAGGCCGTTCGATCTTGCCGGGCACGTACACGGCAAATGTCCGGCCTGCGGCGGCCCGATCCACCGCGATCCGGAATTTGTGGCGTGGAGGTGTGACAATATTGCGTGTCCGGCCCAGCTCAGGCGGAGTGTGGAACACTTCGCCGGGCGCCAGGGGATGGACATCGAGGGTCTTGGTGAAGTCCTTGTGACTCAGCTGGTCCACCGGGGCCTGGTGCACGACGTGGCAGACTTGTATTCCCTCACCGTCGAACAGGTGTCGGCTCTCGACAGAATGGGGGAGAAATCCGCGAGTAATGTTATTACGGCCATTGCGGAAAGCCGGAAGCAGGACTTATGGCGCCTGATACACAGTCTGGGGATTCCGCATGTGGGGGAAGGAGCCGCGCGGAAGCTTTCGGAAAATTTTGAAACCCTGGACCTTCTGGCGGCGGCCGGGGCCGAAGAGCTCCAGCGGATACCGGATATCGGTCCGGTGATGGCCGCTCAGGTGGTGGATTTCTTTGCCAATGGCCGGAACCAGCAGGTGATTGCCAAGCTCAAGGCCGCTGGCGTTAATCTGCGGCGGCTGGAGGATTTGCAGGTTGTGTCCGTAGGGCCGTTCGCGGGAAAGACGGTGGTTGTGACCGGAACCTTGAGCCGTTATTCACGGGACCAGATCCATGAAATCCTTCGTCAGAAAGGCGCCAAGGTGACGGACAGTGTAAGCAAGAAGACGCACTGCCTCATTGCCGGAACCGAGGCGGGCTCAAAGCTCGAAAAAGCGCGGAAACTGGGTGTGGCGGTCCTTGATGAGGATCAGTTGGACCAGTGGCTTTCTGAAGGGGCGTGACCGTGGTGAAGTTTGCGCTGGTGGCGGAAATCGCAAGAAATGCCCGATAAGTTGAGCTAATCCGGGATTCGGAGCGGATCCGGGCAATCAGGGAGGAATCAATGGAACAGGGAATCGGTACGGGAAGGCTGGGGCTGGGGCGTGTTCTTTCCGTTGGATGGAGGGAGTATTGCAGGCACTTCAGGAGTATCCTGCCCATTGTTCTCATCGTCTACATCCCGATCAACATCGGGCTGTCTTTTGTTCCGGTGGATGCCCTGATTGAGCAGCATGGGCTGCGCGGATTCCGGATGTACATGAAGGTTGTCCAGCTGTCGGAATTCCTGATTGGCGTACTGGCTACCCTGTCCATTGCCAAGCTGGTTGAGGCGGGTTTTCTCGGCCAGTCCTGCACGTGGCGACAGGCGTTTCATCATGCATTCTCCCGATGGGGCACCGCGATTGTCAGCGGTATGCTTGGCGGGGTCATCGTGCTGGGCATGTTCCTGCTGCTGATTGTGCCTGGAATCATCTGGAGCCTGTATTATTCCTTTTTCCTGTACGTCGTGGCCCTCCGGGGGCTTTCCGGCAAAGCGGCCCTGGACTATTCGAAGTCCCTGGTGAAGGGCCAGTGGTGGCGGGTTTTCGGTTATCTTCTTGTGATCAATGTCCTGGGTTTCCTGGCTGGGGCTCTTTTGGCGGTGCCATTCATCTTTACCCCTGAAAACCGTGTGCTCGACATTCTTTCCGATACCCTGACCGACATTGTTGCGGCCTTGTTCCTGGTTATGACCGTGGTGTTCTTCCTGAACAGTGATGCGATAAGGGTGCGGAGCGAAGAACCGCCGGCCCTTCCGGAAAGTCCGGAAATTCCTCCCGAGGCAACTCCGCAGGCATAGCAGGGCGGGCAGTTTCGCAGGGTAAAGACAAACGCCGGATCGGGTGTGACGATCCGGCGTTTATCCTTGGCTTGTCTGCCTGGAATCAGCTCATGACCGCGCCGGTTCCGGCGCTGGTGACGAGTTGTGCGTAGCGTTTCAGGTAACCGGTCAGCGGCTTGGGCTGGAAGGGCGGGGCTTCCTGGCGGCGTCTTGCGAGTTCCGCCTCTGAGAGTTCCACTTCCAGTTTCCGGTTCGGGATATCCAGCCGGATCATGTCGCCCGGCTTTAGGAGGCCGATCACGCCGCCGGCTGCGGCTTCGGGGGAGACATGGCCAATGCAGGCGCCGCGTGTGCCGCCGGAAAAACGTCCATCCGTGACGAGAGCCACGCTTTCGCCGAGTCCCTGTCCCATGATGTACGATGTCGGGGCAAGCATTTCCTGCATACCCGGCCCGCCGCGCGGGCCTTCATAGCGGATCACCACGACATCTCCCGCCTTGACCTTGCCCTTGAGGATTCCTTCGCAGGCTTCCTCCTGGGACTCGAAGATGACGGCCGGGCCCCGGAACGTCAGCATCGACTGGGCCACGCCGGCTTTCTTCACCACAGCGCCGCCTTCGGCGAGGTTGCCGCGCAGGATGGTCAATCCGCCATCCTGTGAGTAGGGGTTTTCCAGGGGGCGGATCACCTCGGTGTCGGTCACGCGTGCGCGCGATATGTTCTGCCAGATGGTTTTCCCGCTGACCGTCATGGCGTCCTTGTGGATAAGGCCGTGGATGGAGGCGATCTGCCGCATGATGGCGCCAATACCTCCGGCGCGGTCCACATCCTCCATGTGGTACTTCGAGGAGGGGGACACCTTGCAGATATTCGGGCATTTCTGCGAAATGCTGTTGATGCGATCCAGGTCGTATTGGATGCCAGCCTCGTGTGCGATGGCCAGCGCATGGAGGACCGTGTTTGAACTGCCCCCCATGGCCATATCGGTTGCGAAAGCGTTATCCATCGAGTTGAGTGTCACGATTTCCCGCGGGCGCGGGCTGCCAGCCTTGGCCATCTCGACGATGCGGCGGGCTGCCTGGCGGAAGAGTTTCCTCCGGCGCGGGTCGTTGGCCAGGATCGAGCCATTGCCCGGCAGGGCGATCCCGATGGCCTCGCAGAGGCAATTCATCGAGTTGGCGGTGAACATGCCCGAACACGAGCCGCAGCCGGGGCAGGCGCATTCCTCAAGGGTCTGCAACTCGCCGTCGCTGATCTTGCCGCGGCCGTGGGCGGCGACGCCTTCAAACACGCTGATCAGATCGACTGTTTTGCCATCGGGAGTGTGACCTGCCGCCATGGGGCCGCCGCTGACCAGGATGGCGGGGATATTGGCTCGCAGAGCTCCCATCAACATGCCTGGAACGATTTTGTCGCAGTTCGGGATGCAGATCACGGCGTCAAAGCAATGGGCTTTGATCATCGACTCCACGCTGTCGGCAATCAGTTCGCGGCTGGGCAGGGAGTATTTCATGCCGGTATGGCCCATGGCGATGCCGTCGCAGATTCCAATCGTGTTGAATTCGAAGGGGATGCCGCCTGCCTTGCGGATCTCCTTCTTGATGAGGGCGGCCACCTTGTTGAGGTGGACGTGGCCCGGAATGATCTCGTCAAAGGAATTGCAGACGCCGATAAATGGTTTCTCGAAATCCCCGGTCTTCACAAGGCCGGTGGCGCGCAGGAGGCTACGGTGCGGGGCGTGTTCGGAACCTTTCTTGATTTTGTCACTGTTCATGGATTCATCCTTTCTGGTTGCGCCCGTGAATATAGCGCGGCAGGGAGGGTGTGTCGAGTGCCCACCGCTATACAAGGGCGGATGAGGGCGAGCAGTTTTGGACTGCATAGCGGGTTGCGCCGTTTCCGGTGTTGTGGTATGTAGTCGCCTCCGTGCCTCGTCTGGATGCGGGGTCGAGGGAGCCATTGTGGACGAGCGTCAGACCTATATTGTCCTGAATATGATGCAGGGAGTGGGGCCCGTTACGGTCCGTAACCTGACGGAAGCGCTGGGGTCGGTGGAAGCGATCCTGCAGGCGGATGGGGCGGATATGAAGCGGGTACGAGGGGTTGGGAACGAGATGGTTGGCCGCATTCTCGAGCAGCGAGGGCGGTTGGATCCCGCCGAGGAGGAGGCCAGGGCGGAGAAGGCTGGCGCGCGGATTGTGACTCGGGTGGATGCGGAATATCCGAAGAGACTGCTTCAGGTTTATGATCCGCCCATGGCGCTATATGTGAGAGGTACTCTGCAGTCGAGGGACGAGGCCGGAGTTGCGGTTGTCGGGTCACGCCGTAGCAGTCATTACGGCCTGGAAACGGCGGAGAGGCTGGCTTTTCAGCTGGCCCAGCATGGGGTCAGTGTCGTCAGTGGCCTGGCGCGGGGGATTGATACGGCGGCGCACCGGGGTGCGGTGAAGGGGCGCGGTCGGACAGTTGCCGTGCTGGGGGGAGGGCTCGATTGCCTGTTCCCGCCCGAGAACGTGGGGTTGGCGGAGGAGATTGAAAAACAGGGTGCGGTCATAACAGAATACCCATTCGGACGGCAGCCGGATAAGACGACTTTTCCTGTGCGGAACCGGATTGTCAGCGGGATGTCGCAAGGGGTGGTTGTGGTGGAAGCGGACGTGACGAGTGGTGCGATGATTACCGCCAATCAGGCGATGGAGCAAGGGCGCACGGTTTATGCGGTACCGGGCCGGATTGATTCATCTGGATCGCGGGGGCCCCACCGGTTGATCAAGCAGGGTGCGCGGCTTGTGGAGACCGTGGAAGACATTCTGGAGGAGTTGCAGTCGTTGTTACCGGCCCTGCCTGCTGTCCGTCGGGCGATGGACGATGCGGTGCCGTTGTCGGAGGCCGAGCGGGAGGTTGTCGGCCTGCTGGAGGCGGAGGGTGAATCGGATGTCGATACGCTGATTCGCCGTACGGGGAAGAGGGCGGCGGAGATCAGTGCGTTGATCATGGGACTGGAGATCAAGAGAGTCGTGAAAATGCTTCCCGGCCAGCGGGTCGGTCTGCGACGGCAGTAAGGAGAAGGGCGCATGGCAAGCAAACTGGTAATTGTGGAATCCCCGGCCAAGGCCAAGACGATCAACAAGATCCTCGGGCGGGATTTCGTGGTCAAGGCCTCGATGGGCCATGTGCGCGATCTGCCGGTCAAGAAACTGGGCGTGGACCTGGAGAAGGGTTTCTCGCCCGAGTACGTGGTGGCCGATGATCGCAAGAAGGTGGTCAAGGAACTGTCCGATGCGGCCAGGGATTGCGATGCGGTGTACCTGGCGCCCGATCCGGACCGGGAGGGGGAGGCCATTGCCTGGCACCTGAAGGCATTGCTGGCGAAGGCCGTGGACGAGGACAGGTTTTACCGGGTCACCTACAACGAGATTACCCCGCGGGCGGTTCGCGAGGCGTTTGCGCATCCCAAGCATATCGACCAGCATCTGGTGGATGCCCAGCAGGCGCGGCGTGTGCTCGACCGGATTGTGGGCTACAAGGTCAGCCCCCTTTTGTGGAGTCGCGTGGCGCGCGGACTGAGCGCGGGGCGGGTTCAATCCGTTGCCCTGCGGCTGGTCTGCGAGCGCGAGATGGCGATCCGTAATTTTGTTCCGCAGCCGTACTGGTTGTTTGGCGCCAATGTGCGCAAGCAGAAGGAACCCAGGGATCCCTTTGCCCTCCGCCTGGCGCGGATCCGCGGGGAGAAGGCTGATGTTCATACGCAGGAACAGGCGGATGCCATTCTTGAGGATCTTGCGAAAAGGAACCTGCGCGTTCGTGATATCCTTTCGCGCGAGTTGAGCCGCCGGGCTTTCCCGCCGTACATCACCAGTTCGCTCCAGCAGGCGGCGTCGCGGGTGTTCGACTTTTCGCCCAGCCGCACGATGAAGATCGCCCAGAAGTTGTATGAAGGCGTGGATCTCGGGGATGGCCCTGTGGGGTTGATCACTTACATGCGCACGGACTCTTTTAACCTGTCCCAGGACGCGATCCAGTCGTGCCGTCAGTTTATCGGCTCCGCCTATGGGGAGGCGTATGTTCCGGAGAAGCCCAACTATTACAAAAGCCGGGGCTCGGCCCAGGAAGCCCATGAGGCGATTCGTCCTACGGATGTCAACCGCACGCCCGACGAGATGGCGGCCTATCTTACGGCCGAGCATCTCAAGCTGTATACGCTGATCTGGCAGCGGTTTGTGGCCTGCCAGATGGCGCCGGCGAAGATCGAACAGAAGACGGTGGAGGTGGAAACCTCCGGCGCGGCGGCCGATGTGCCGGAGTATCTTTTCCGCGCCACGGCGTCGCAGGTGGTCTTTCCGGGCTACATGAAAGTCACGGGAATGCCGAAGAAGACGAAGGACAAGGATTCGGCGGACAAGGAAGGCGGCGCCGACGAGGAGGAGGAAGTGGACCAGTTGCCTCCGCTGGAAAAGGGAGAGGCGCTGGATCTGCTCGAGTGGCTGCATGAGCGCAAGGAAACGCAGCCGCCGGGACGCTACAGCGAAGCCTCGCTCGTCAAGGCCCTCGAGGAAAACGGCGTGGGCCGGCCCAGCACGTACGCCTCCATCATCGCGACCTTGTATGACCGGCGTTATGTGGCCAAGGAGAAGCGTTCCATCCAGCCCACAGAACGCGGGATGAAGGTCAACGACTTGCTCGTTACCAGTTTGAACGAGCTGTTTGACGTCAAGTTCACCGCCGCGATGGAAGAGTTGCTGGACGAGGTGGAGGAAGGCAAAGTCGAGTGGACAGCCATGCTTGGGGATTTCTATAAGCGCTTCCAGCAATGGATGGTCGGGGCGAAGGGGCCGGCCGCCGAGACAGGCCACGTGGAACAGGTCCTCGCCGCCATGGACCAGATCCGGGAATGGGGACCGGAAGTCAAGCGCGGGCGCAGGACGTATAGTGACCGCAAATTCGTGGACTCCATCCGCAAGCAGCTCGAGGAGGGCAAGAAGGCCTTGTCCCAGCGCCAGCTGGAAAGCGTGGGCCGGATGGCGATCCGCTACCGCGACCAGATTGCGGGGCTTGCGGACGTGCTTGCCTCGGCGGGATTGGGCGCCTTGCTGGAGGAGAAACCGCCGGAACCACCGAGCCCCTCGACACTGCTGAAGTTGCAACTGCTGCAAGGGGTAACCTTCAACCCGCCGGAAAAACGCCGCGGCAGGACATACGACGACAAGGCGTTTGTTGATTCGCTCAGGCAGCGTGCGGATCAGAACCGGAGCCTCTCGCCGGCGCAGATCCAGGTGTTGGATCGAATGGTCCTCAAATACGCCGAGCAGATTCCGGACTTTGAGGCCCAGCGCCCGCAACTGCACCTTGGTGAATCGGCCCAGGTGGATGATGCGGAGAGTGCGGCCCTGCTGGATGGACTCAAGGGGGTCACTCACTGGCATAAGACGATCAGCAAGAAGGGGCAGGAATTCGACGACAAGGCGTTCTTCGAGTCGCTTTCCCGGCAGTTTGCGCAGCGCAAGTCGCTGACGCCCCGGCAGAAAGGCGCCCTGAAGCGGATGGCGCGCCGGTATGGGGCAGGCGCCCGCGGGGCGGCCGCGGAGGACAAGGCAGATTCTCCCGCAACGGAATCATGAGAAGATCGGATACGCTTATGGCGTCCGGATCCAAGCCGGCGGCAGGCGGTTCAAGTGGCGCTGAGCACTTGCAGGGTGATCCCTGCGTGGCGCAGTTTGTGGCGCATCTTGAGCACGAGCGCAATGCCTCGCCGCACACGCTGTCGAACTACCTTCTGGATATCGCGCAGTTTGCGCGTTTTACATGGACGGCTGATGCGTCGGCCCCGTATGCCTGGGGGAGTGTGGACCGCTTCCAGGCCAGAGCTTTCCTAGTGGATTCGCAGAAACGAGGCCGCGAGGCCTCCACAACCTCGCGCAAGCTTTCCAGCCTGCGGACATTCTTCAAGTTCATGGAGCGCGAGGAAATGATCCAGTCGAGCCCCTTTGCGGGGCTAAAGGCGCCGAAACGGGCGAGGAAACTTCCGCATTTCCTTTCCGTGGAGGAGGTCAATCGCCTCCTGTCTGCTCCGGCGCGCCTCTGGGAGGAAGGCCCGCGGCCGGAAGGGGCCAGGGAGCGGGCCATGGCGGAATATGCGGCCCGGCGCGATTCGGCCATTCTGGAGACCTTGTACAGCACTGGTGGCCGGGTCAGTGAGGTGGCGGGACTTTCCGAGCCCGCGGTGGACACCTTGAGCGGGGTTGTGCGTGTGCGCGGTAAAGGGCGCAAGGAGCGGCTTTGCGCGCTGGGGCGGCCTGCGGTCAAGGCGATCCAGGCTTCCTTGAGGATACGGGACGCCTTGTGGCCCGACATGGGGCGCCGGCCCCGGGGGGACAAGCCCATGTTCCTGAATGTCCGCGGGGAACGACTGACGACGCGTTCCATCGAGCGACTGCTCAAGAAATACCTTGTGACCGCGGGATTGAATCCCGAGATATCGCCGCATGCCTTGCGGCATTCCTTTGCCACGCACATGCTGGATGCCGGCGCGGATCTGAGAAGCGTGCAGGAGTTGCTGGGCCATGCCAGCCTTTCGACCACGCAGATCTACACGCACGTTACGGTTGAGAAACTCAAGAAAGTGTATGATGATGCGCATCCGAGGGCCTAGGGATGCTTTCCTGTTCTGAAGAACCATGATCTGGATCGTCTACAATCTGTTTTTCCCGGTTCTGCTGGCGCTCGTGTTGCCATATTATTTGCTGCGCATGGCCCGGCGCGGTGGCTATGCGCGCGGCTTCCTCCAGCGCGTGGGTATTTATGACAAGGTGGTTGCCGCGCGGCTGGCGGAGCGTTCCCGGATCTGGGTCCATGCCGTGAGTGTCGGGGAAACGATGGTGGCCTTGCGGTTTATCGAACGATGGAGAAAGCTGGAACCTGGCGTTGCGTTTGTATTGACGGTTAATACCTCAACCGGGCAGGCTCTTGCGGCAAAGTCGCTGCATCCGGATGACGTGATGGTGTATTTCCCCCTGGACACGCCCGTTGTCCTCGCCCGTGTCTTCCGGATGCTACGCCCGGAGCGGCTGATTCTCACGGAATGTGAGTTCTGGCCCAACCTGATCCGCATGGCCTCGCGACGCGGTGTGCCTGTGATGCTGATCAACGGGAGGATGTCCGACCGTTCCTATCGTGGCTATCAGCGTTTCCGTTTCCTGTTCCGGCGTGTGCTTGCCATGCTGGACCGGCTTTGCGTGCAGGGGGAGAGGGATCGCGAACGGTTTATCGCGCTGGGAGCGGAGCCCGGCCGGGTCCAGGTGACGGGCAGTGCCAAGTATGATGTGGCGGCCCAGGCGCCAGCCGATGTTTCCGTGGCCGCAGCCATTCTGGCCGATTCCGGACTGGGTGCGGGAGATGTCATTCTTTTGGGCGGGTCGACCTGGGCGGGGGAGGAAGCGGTTCTCATGGACCTGTTTCTTCGCCTCCGGAGCAGGTACCCGGCCTTGCGCCTGGTCCTTGTTCCGCGCCACGCCGAGCGCCGGGATGCGGTGGTGGAGTTGATCTGTGCGCGCGGCCTGACCTATGTGCAGAGAAGCAAGGGGCGCCTGCCTGCCGGTGCGGAGAGGCCCGATGTCCTGCTGGCGGATACGACGGGTGAGTTGCGGCATCTCTACGCGATAGCGTCCGTTGTGTTTGTGGGTAAGAGCCTGACCCAGCATGGGGGGCAGAATCCGATCGAGCCTGCGGCCTGTGCGCGGCCGGTGGTTGTGGGGCCGAACATGGAGAATTTCCGGGATGTGGTGGAGGACTTTCTCGCGGCAGGCGCCGTGATCCAGGTCCGGAATGCCGATTAACTGGAACGCCGTGTGGACGAACTTCTTGCCGAAGAATCCTTGCGCGCGGAACTCGGGGCGAGGGCGCTGGGTGTGGTGGAGCGGAACCGGGGCAGCCTGGATGCCATGGTGGCGGCTGCAATCAGCGCCGCGCGAAAATAATCAGGATGATGATTCCGGCCATGACCAGGTAGGTCAGGGCCATGTGCAACCCCTTGATCCGTTCCTTGTCCGATTCCGGGTTTGACGCGGCCACGGCCCTGATCAGGGCGCGCATGCGTTTTTCCTCGTCATCCTCGTTGGTGGAATGGGGGCGAAGGTCCCGCTGCATCACGTCCGGATTCATGGGGAGGTGTGCCGCCTGTTGTGTCGCGGACGGAGGGTTGGATTCAACCGCGCTGACCAGCCGCTCGACATCCATGTTGTTAAAGCGCTCAGAGTAGTGACCGATGACCTTGAATGTCGCGCTGGTTTCCGACGGCCAGTGGTTGGAGTTGCTGTTGCCGGCCGGGCTCTGCAGGCGATTCCAGGCTTCGGATGCCTGCTCATCCGCTGGCTTGGGGTCGAACACCTGGTGCAGTGTGCCGGTTCCCAGCAGTTCGCCGGGTTCCGTCTGGCTGGAGGTCTGTTCGGCTTGCGGGCCGTTTTCTTCCTGCGGGATGGCCGCGGCGTGCAGGGCAAGAAGCAGGCCGGTCAGGATCGGCAGGAGGACAATCCGTTCCTTGCAGAATGAATATGGATGGATGGATTTCAATTCAGCTTTCCGATCCGGCTAGAGCAGCCCGTCCTGCTGAGTGACGCCATCCACGATCTGCAGGGGATGGACAGCGAATTTATCCGCCAGTTCAGGGCGACTGCGGGGATAGGCGGTTGCGACTGCCGCCTGGAGTGCCTTTACGCTCGAGGTGGCCACGATTGCCCCTGCGGCGCCCTTGTCGCCTCCGCCGAGCATGCGTTCCCCAAAGACGCCGGGTACGGTGCGGGCGATGTCGCACATGGTTTCCAATTCGGGACCGGAGATCTTGTACAGGTCCCGCAACCCGATGCCGTCAGCCCGGAAGATGGCCCCCACGGTTTTTATGTCGCCGGTCCGCCAGGCGTTCAGCATCTTGCGGAACCGGTTTTTTGCCTCGAAGATGTAAGTCATGCGATCGCACTCGTTCGGATGCGTCTGGCGGAATTTTTCCAGGACCGCCTGATAGAGCTTCCGGTCCTGGATGTCGGCCAGTTTGTTGAAGCCGAACGCCTTTCCGGCAAGGGCGGCAAACGAGTCGCATTCCGCCCGGCGGATGCGGTAGGTGGACTTTTCCAGGCCGGGACGGACGGTCCCGGTATCCAGGCTGACAAGCCGGAAGTCGGCGGCCTTGGCGCCAAGCGGGACATACTGGATTGAACGGTCCGAGGGGGAGTAGAAGGTGCCCATGCCGGCTTTTGCGAAATAGATCATGATCTGATCCAGTTGTCCGCAGGGTGATCCGATGTATTCGTTTTCCACTGCCTGAGCGAGATCGATGATCCGCATCCGGTCGCGGCCCGGTTGGAGTTTGTTGACCTCCAGCATGGTGATCAGCAGATTCAGCGTCAGGGACGCGGAGCGGGACATTCCGCCGCCCGGAATGTTTCCGAACAGGACCGCGTCAAAACCTGTATTCAGCGAAAAGCCGGCCTGCCGGAGAACGTGGTCGCAACCGTAGGCGAATCGGGCCCAGGTATGCGCGATGGAGGGGTGCCGTGGCCGTGGGATCCTGCCGGATTGGAATTCCACAATTCCGTCCGCAGCGAACTTGCCGTCAAAGAAGCGCATACGGTTGGTTCCATTCGGCTTATAGGCCATCCAGATGAAGCGGTCCGTGCCGACACCGAACAGATCGGTGCCGTTGTAGTCCCCGTGCTCGACCCCGAGGCAAAGCCGCGAGGAGGTGCGCCGGATACGGGCTCCCGCGAGTTTCATGCCGGCCTGCGCGGCAAACTTACGAAGGATCGATGCGGCTTCCGTGTCCACCCGGGTGAGTTTCATGTTGATCTCTTTCTGCTGGATTGCGCGTATCCTGCAATGCCATCCAAGGCCTGTCAATATCGTGTGCGGGTACTGTGTGCCGGGCGGGTCAGGCTGGCGTGAGGGGCAACGATACCGAGAAGCGCGCTCCACCCTCCGGCCTGCTTGTCGCCTTGATGGTCCCAGAAAGTTTTTCCACGGCCACGCGGGCGAGATACAGGCCCAGGCCGGTTCCATCCGGTTTTCCGGATACAAACATGTCAAAGATACGCGCCTGGTCTTCGCGGGCAATGCCCGGTCCCTCGTCATCGATATGAATCAGGATGCGCCGGTCTGCCTGGAGCGACTGAACGGTCACCGTTCCGCCGGGCGGTGACACCTGGACCGCATTGATCAGGATGTTGGTCAGGGCTCTCTTCAACCCCACGTCATGACCCAGGGTGACGGGCAGGTCCAGGGCCAGCTGGAGGGAGAGATTCACGTTTGCGCGCTCGAACCTGGGCTGGAGCAAATCGGCACAATCGCGGATACAGGTGTTGGTGTCCATGGGTTCCCGGACAGTGGCATCCGGCCTGGAAACGAAGAGGAATTCCCGCATGACGGCATCCAGTCGATCCATGGTCTTGCGTGCCCGTTCGGCCAATTCGCGGAGGCGTTCGGGATTTGCCTGTTCCTGCCGGGCCGATTCCTTCTGCAGGAGCTGGATATCCAGGCGCAGGGACGACATCGGGTTGCGGACGTCGTGGATGATGCCGTTGGCGAGGATGCCGGCGAATGTCAGGTGTTCGGTTTCCCGGCGCCTTTGTTGTATGGCCATTTCATGGCGGAGGATCCATGCGACGAGGAGGATGGCGAGGATGAATGCGGCCGCGAGCGTGGCGAGGGATAAGCGGAACATCAGGGACAGCACGGCCGCGGAATGGGCTTCACGCTGGCTGACGGCATCCTTCCGAAGGCCAAGGTGCAGGCGTCGGGAAGGCTGGGTTCCCGGCACAGGTGTCGTGAATGTCAGAACGGGAACCAGGTCCTTGCCGGTGGCGAGGATTCGCCTGCCGATGGCGACATCCTGTTTATTGGAGGAGATCGTCGGGATGGAAAGATCCTCGTGGAAGAGGGTGACATCCTCCTCGGTGATGGAAACAAAGAGCAGTGCGGGCTCCAAGGTTTTCAGGGAGAGGAGGGTTTGGTGGAGGTTTTCCCAGGCGTTGGGTGCTTCGGCATTCGCCTGGGCGATATGGCGGGTCAGGTTCATTCCGAGGTCGAGGACGGACTGGGCGGCATCCAAGTGGACGTTTTCGCTTTGGAGGCGCCGCAGGTACCAGAGGTTCAACGCAGCCAGGAGGGCGATGCCAAAGACAAGGGCTGTGGCAAGTGCGGTGATGGAGTAACGGTACGGTTTTGGCAACGTTTTCACGCAGGACGATTGTAACGACGAGGATGTTATGCCTCCGGCGGGCAAAATTCAGTTAAAAGATATTGCATTGGTTCCCGGATGTCCATATATTGTCTGTTCGAGGTCGAGAGGGTCTCGGTCGTTCTTTGATGGATATAAGACAGCACTGCGGGGTGGAGCAGCCCGGTAGCTCGTCAGGCTCATAACCTGAAGGTCGTTGGTTCAAATCCAACCCCCGCTACCAATTTTTAACGGGCCTGATAGCAATATCAGGCCCGTTTTTATTGGTCGAAATGAGTGTCGCCCGTAAAACCCCCTCGTCAAGAGACGCTGTGAAATTCGGTGCGAATCCATGCTTCTTGTGCACGGGTTGTGCACGGGTGCCCAGTCGGAAAAACCTGAAAATTCCTGAACCACCAACCTTCAGGTGCGCAGCCTGAAGGTCAATGGTTCAGCGGACGATGACTTACTCGACTACATTTTCCATTTCGCCCAGCCGAACCAGGCGACCGTCACACCCGCCGCGCGGACCCCGGCTCTGAAGGCTGATACGCCATAAGCGCGCTGGATCCTGTAGAACCGCACATTGGACTGCCATCCCCCACGGCCGGTCTGCCAGTCGAAGTCATGCCGCAGGCACGGCGGAAAGTAGATCGTCGGCCAGTACATCTCGGAAACGCCCGTGCAGCCGTCGCAGTCCCGGAACCAGTCCCACTTGTCCGAGTCCAGCGCCTCGCGGATCAGCCCCCGAATGTCCTTGGGCACGTTGAGCACGTCGAAGGACTCAATGATCCGGGCGTTCTCCGTTTGCCGGTCCAGGCCCGCGCTACGGCCCTTGCCAAGCCCCAGGATGCCACACCGCCCGCTCATCAGTCGTTCTCCTTGTGCCGGATGCAGGGCCGCTCGTTGAGGCAACCAACCAGGTCCTTGATGGCGTCCGACAATTTGTCGAGCCGCTTGCCGAACTGGCAGCCCTGCTTGTAGATGATCCAGACGCAGAAGCAGCACACCGCACCCAACACGACCACCACCGGCCACCGCCCCACCGCGTCAAAGGTCTCCGCCCCCGGCAGCACCGCCGCGGTCGTTGCCCCCACGGCCGCTCCGCCGGCCACAATCGCTTCCAGTTTCCCAATCATACCGACCTCCCGTCTCAGTTCCCTTTTCGAATCACCTGAACCTGCCCGTTGCTCACGCTACTGGTCAGCAACAGGGCATCGCCGAAGGCGAACGGATAGGCCGCCTCCGGCACCCAGACCACACTGGCCGTGTTGCTGGCCTCGAACTGGGACAGGACAAAGGTCACGCCCTGGCTCTGCCGATAGACCGTCAGTTGGGTGTTCGTCGTTGCCGAGAACTTCCACAGCACCGCCAGCGGCGTCCAAGTACTGTTCGCCTGGGAATTGCTGACCGTCGCCGTCCCGTTCGTCAGGGCATAGGTCGTCGCCCAGCCCTCAGCCATTGCCGCCAGGGCTCCCCCGATCACGGCGCTCGCCAACACCATCACAAGCAGTTTCCTTTTCATGCGCTCCTCCAATCACGGACTCCGGATGTTGGAGTCCAACACGTTCGTCACGGTTCCGGCCACGAAGACCAACTGCGTGCCGCCCCGGATCATGAATTGCCCGTTCGTCCCAAGTGCGAACGCCGACGCCGCCGTCACAACACTGTCGCTCTTGTGGACCGCCTCACCGTCGCCCTTGTACTCGAAGGCCCCGATGTCAACGCCCCCGGCG
>CAIVSY010000019.1 GCA_903908715.1 uncultured bacterium | reverse complement strand
GTACGGGACGAACAATCCCGACAATGTCCTGTTCAAATATGAGCTGGTCGGATTTTTCGACCGGAATGACATCCAATACTTTTACAGCGTGGACCGGGATGACGAGGGGATCTGGAAGCAGTACGTGGGGGTCGTGACGGGCCTCTTCGACCGGACTTCCCTGACCCCTGAAGACACCTATGCGGTCATGTGCGGCCCGCCCATCATGTACCGTTTTGTCCTCCAAAAGCTGCTGGAACTGGGCTTTACCAAAGATCACATCTACATGTCTCTGGAGCGGATGATGAAATGCGGCGTCGGCAAGTGCGGCCACTGCGCCTTCGGCGACAAGTACTGCTGCATCGAAGGGCCTGTCTTTCCCTATACAGAAATTGAAACGATCAAGGAGGCGATCTGACCATGGCCAGGACACGAACGGTATGTCCCTTCTGCGGCTGCGGCTGCAGCTTCTATCTCGTTTCCGAGGGCGACCGCTTGACGGGGGTGGAGCCGAGCCCGCAAAACCCCGTCAACCGCGGGATGCTCTGCGTGAAGGGCTGGAACGCCCATGAATTCGTCCATGCCCCGGACCGGCTCCGCACCCCCCTGGTGCGGAGGGAGGGTTCCCTGGTCGAGTGTTCCTGGGACGAGGCACTCAACACCGTTTCCGCACGCCTCACCGACATCCGGGCGAAATCCGGTCCCCGGTCCCTGGCCTTCCTGAGTTCCGCCAAGGTGACCAACGAGGAGAATTACCTGTTCATGAAGATGGCGCGGGCGGCCTTCGGCACCAACAACGTGGACCATTGCGCCCGTCTCTGACACAGTGCGACGGTGGTCGGTCTGGCCGCCGCATTCGGTTCGGGAGCGATGACCAATTCGATCGGTGAGTTCGAGGAGGCCGACCTGTTTCTGGTGACCGGGTCCAACACCACGGCGCAGCATCCCCTGATCGGTTCACGGATCATCAATGCCCTGGAACGGGGCGCCAAACTGATCCTCATCGATCCGCGCGCCATTCCTTTGTCCCGCTTCGCCACCCTCCACCTGCGGCAGAACATCGGCACCGACGTGGCCGTGCTCAACGGAATGATGAACATCATCATCGAGGAGGGCCTGTTCGACCGCGGATACGTGGAGAGCCGCACCGAGGGGTTCGAGGCGCTCCAGTCCATGGTCAGCCGCTACAGCCCGCGCGTCGTGGAGAAGATCACGGGGATCGACCGCCATGACCTGGAACAGGCGGCGCGGCTCTATGCCGCCACCGAAAAGGCCATGATCGTCTACGCCATGGGCATCACGCAGCACACCACGGGAACGGACAATGTCAAGTCCTGCGCGAACCTGGCCATGCTGACCGGCCATGTGGGAAAGCCCTCCGCAGGCGTCAACCCCCTGCGCGGACAGAACAACGTCCAGGGCGCCTGCGATATGGGGGCCCTGCCCAATGTCTTTTCCGGCTATCAGCCCGTGGCGGACGCCGCTGTCCGGAAGAAGTTCGAGGAGGCCTGGGGTGTCGCCGGACTGGACGACAAGCCCGGACTGACCGTTTCGGAGATGATGCGGGCGGCGCTGACGAAG
>CAIVSY010000018.1 GCA_903908715.1 uncultured bacterium | reverse complement strand
CGGTGTGTCTCCCAGGCCTCGTAACCAGGGTTATAACACATCGATTCGGGGCAAAGCACCGTTTTCGACGGCCTTTGCCCTTCTTATTTTCCCCCTCCCACGCTCACCCACCGTGCCCCCATGCTCATGGGACAGGCTCTACCTTATCCTGAATGACGTGCCATTCCTATATGGCAATCTGGATCATGTTGTCATCCGGCAAGATGGCGTCATATTCCTTATTGAAACAAAGTCCCATCGGGGCAGAGTCACTTGGAACGGCAAACAACTCTTGATCAACAAACGATGCTTTGCCACTAACCCTATTTGTCAGGTCAACCGAAGTATCCGTTGGATACGGCACACAACCAAGCAGTTATTCGGACGCAATCTCTGGATTGTTTCGATTTTGGTTTTTCCGAATGCAGATGTATTGATCAATCGATCTGTGAAACGGATAAACGTTCTCAACTCCAAGGATCTTCTTGGATTCATCAGAGCGTACAGACGTTGATGGCTCTTGAATGCGACCTGCGTTTATGGCAGCTTGAGCCTATAGCACACGCAGACTGTCGATCGACAAACCATGCGAGCCTTGAAGCAACCAAATACGGCCAGAGGAGATTGCTATTCTACGGCACGTAGCGTGGCGTTCGATCTTTGGTTACTTCAGCAACGTGGCGATCCACGCGTAAAGGATGTGCGACTCGTACACGGCACCATCGTCCCCAGGCTTGGCGATGCCGCCGACAGGCGTATAGACCATGCATGGGTGGAGCTAAACGGCGATACCGTCATTGAAAGAAGCAACGGCAACGATATCGAGATGAGCAAGCAAAGATTCGTTGATCTCCTCCAGGTGGTCGAAGAGGCACGATACACAGTCGAAGAGACATTCAAGAAACTATCCAGAACCAAACATTTCGGACCTTGGCACAAGTAAGCAACCCGTGGTCGCTGTTTACGGATGTTTCTGAAAACTCTAAATCATCCGCCGCATCTATGCCACGGTCCTCTCCCTATGAAAGAATCGCGTCCTTCGCTGCCTTGGCAATCTTGAATTTCAGAACGGTCTTGGCGGGAATCTGAATCGTCGCGCCAGTGGCGGGATTGCGGCCGGTCCGCGCTGCCCTCTCAACCTTGACGAGTTTTCCGAGGCCGGGGATGACGAAACCATTGGCGGCTTCCCGGTACGCCATCCCGACCAGGGTCTCCAGCATCTCCGCCGCCTGTTTCTTTTCGACACCGACTGTTAGCGCCAACTCTCCAATGATTTCACTCTTGGTCTTCATGACTTCTCCCCTACTCTCCTCTTTCTTCGTTCATCCCGGGATTCACTCTCCTGTCGCCAGTGACTTCTGGCACCACATCCGTTTGACATCCCGGTCTCCCGGTAACCCAATGCCAAGAATCCTGTCCCGCAAGGCTATCTGTTCCTGCGCTTGACATGAATCGTAGGTGGCGGAAAGCTTCCTGACGTCATCCGTCAATTTCTTCACCTTCCCGGCCAACCATGCTTCCATTCCAACGCCGTCAATCTTGAGCCCACTTGGATCCCGGCACAACTGATAGGCGATCCCAGCCGCAATGACCGCCCGCCGTCCGGTCGCCTTCCGAGCCTCATCCATCAGGACACCAACGATGCGTTCCCGGGCTGTGGACAACTCTCGCACATGTAGTAAGGTTTCCCTCAATTTCCCCCCATTCAGCCATTGTCCGTCCCCGGTTTCCAAATACGCCTGAAGACGGGCAGCAGCCGAAAACAGGTCCGCGCTCATCACCACCAATGGCGTTGGCCGGCTATCATCCAAACCAGGAGCAGGCATTTCACGGTTGTTCATGCCTTGTAGCACGTCATGAAAATGCTCGATGCCCACATAACGGTCATACTCTCCAAGCGGGCGATCCTCCCGACGCACCGAGAAACGTGTCGACAGGGAATCACAGTCCAGGACCTTGCCGAGATTGCCATCCAATCGCCATTGGTCGTCAAGAGCGCCATGGGCTCGGACTTCCTTTTCAGTCTTCTCCATCCGCCTCAAGAGAACCCTCGCTTCCCCGGCCTGTTTTTTCAGGTTTTCATGCGAGAACCGCAAATTGTTCCAGGCCACTGCCAGGCGAGAATCCAAAACCAGAACTTCCCTCGGTGGCAAAGCCAGTTCAAGCCGATCTACCTCATCAAATCTGGCATCCTTGGCCAATCTGGCTTCTTTCTGCAATTGCTCCAGCCCGGCATCCAACCCTTTGACCGCATCCATCAGGCCCTGCGCCCGCTCCTGCAGTTGACGCACATCACTCCGGGCCGTTTCGTCCAGCACGGCCACCGCCTGCTTGAGATCAGGCGGCCAATTGGTCAACCCACACAAGGCCACATCCAACCGCCGCGCCGACTGCACCGTGGCCTCCATCTGCTGCAGTGACGCCCGCGCTTCCGTCAAAAGGGGGCCCAAGTATTCCGGCGCCGCGATTGACGCAACATCAACTGCTTCTCTAAGCCGCTGGCAGAGTTCCTCAATGCTGTTCCCGTTCCATTCTTGCGCTTCCCTGATGCCTTTGACCCTGAGAAAGGAATCCAGCAATGACTTTGCCTGCCCATACGCCCGCCGACATTCATCCCCTTTGGCTCCCCACCCCCATGCCCCGACAGGTCTCGCATCCAACACACCAAGCCCCCTCGCCGCCTCTCGCCATCGGGCTTCCCGCAGATGATTGACCACAGAATCCCATGCCGAGTCGGTGGACTGCCAGAGTTCAACCTGCCGGCGCAGGTCCGCGATCACCGCCACGCCCTCATCCCCACCCCTGGCGCCTTCCGCCTTTGTGATGCAGGCCATTGCAGCAGTGAAATCCCCCTTGTCGGCAGCCTGTCTTGCCTCGGTCAGGAAACGTTCGTACGGGTCTTGAAGCCTATGCCATATCCATATCCCGGTCATGGCCATCGTCACGGTGGCGACAAGAACCCCAAACCCCAATAGCACCCGCCGACCGGAATGCTGGGTGGTTCCATCCCGAAAGCGAAGTTCCAGATGCGCCACCCCAATCCGATCACTATCCTTCAGCATCCGTTCCTGGCCCTCACGCAGCGCCATGCCGTTGACCGACGTGCCATTCTGGCTTTTCAAGTCCTTAATCCAGCAACTGCCATCCTCTTTTAGAACGATTTCCGCATGGGCACGTGACACAAGGTCATCCATCAGCACCAGAGTCGATCCTGGCGAGGAACCAATGGTGGTTTTTGAAGCGACAATTGCCTTTCTCTGCCCCCGTGCCCGTCCGGACAAGACGACAATCTCGGGCACCGGCTTGCCCCCACTCGACCCCGTTGCACGTTCGGCCACCAGCACACAGTCACCAAGCGTTATCTTGTCCTTATCTGTAATCCGTGTCGGTTTCTTCAGGCGCCGCCCCTGCATATACAATCCGTTCTTGCTGGGAGGATCCGGATCGCGGATCCAAAGATGGCGTCCTTGCCGATAAAGCACCGCGTGCACGGCGCTGACAAGCCGATCCTCCTCCGGTACACGCCATTCGCACTGATGTCCGCGTCCAATCAGCACTTCGCCGGCAATACCGCCGGACTCCGCTTCCTGTATCACACGCCCTTTGTATTCAAGCCGAATCCTCATGCCGATCCTGTCCTGCTACCATCGACGGCACTCGTAGAACCGCCAATCATCCTTGCTTGTGAAAACCCCCTGGGCCTCGTCGGCCAGTTGCCTGACCCTGCCCATTTCTCCCGATGTCTTCGCAATCGCAATCTGAATGGCCTGATTGTTGTACCAGCGGGCTTCCTGGGAGCGAAGTTGCCTGAGCAAATCCAAGGCTTCTTTCTCCGCCTGGACATCATGGTCCAGGATGGCCTTCTGCAGAACACCCCGAATAGTCAGCCGGATACTGCCCCACGTTCCAGGCGCCTGACGCCGCAGTTCCTGTCGAATTCTGGCAAGGTTTTCGATCGCGGAAACCCGGCTGACTTCAGCACCACCCTCCCAATGACTACGGACATAATCATGTGCTGGTTCGATGTAGAAGTTGAAAAGCAGGTTTTCGGCGCGGACACGTTCCGAGGCCGGCAATTCAACCGTCGCGGCCACCAGATGTCGGCCGTTGCAAAAAACATAGGCCGCTCCAAACCACCCTTTGTTGTCATGACTACTTTCAAACGGGACGTATTGAAACGGGATCCCGTTCTCCTTAAGGTCTGAACCAAGAAAGAGAACTTTGGGTAACGGCTTGTCAAACACGTACCGACCATCTGATGCTGCCATCCTTTCGCACCATTGCGCCACAACAGTACCCACACTCTGGGTCACAATCGAGTCATCCACCTCTTCGCGGACCACAATATGCATGGGCACATCACGCTTGCGGCCTATCGAACAGCGAATGACGATGGCCACATCGCTTCTTTCAACCTTGACGTCTGGTCCCCCGGGGAAAACCACATCATAGCCATCATCTTTCCTGCCACCGTTCACTCCGGCCTCATACCGCTTCATCGGCTGACACTTCTCATCACTAGGCCAGAGGATTTCCTTCTCCACTTTCGGCCTCAGTATGTACGCGATGGCAACAATCAAGGCCAATGCTAAAACCAGAATCGCCGAAACAAGGATCACCCGCCGCTTTTCCTTCTCCCGGATCCAACGCCGCGTCTCCTCAATAACTTCGGGCGGCACACCCCGCGTCATCTGGGCACGAGTCCCTCCACCGGTATGCGCTTCGCCGCCAGGTTCCCGCAGCCATGTGCCCGACGACGGGGCGTCATCCCCATGACGTTGGGCTCCGTCACACTCCACAGGGCGCATAGTCCCGCCCATTATGGAACCCGGTGCCCTCGTGTCCAGCGTGCCTGCCACACCCAGCGATGGCGGAGGGCGGGTTACCGCGCTGGGCATTCCCCCTTGCCCACTGGCCTGCGCTGCGCTTTGTCCCGCGCCGCCACCCATGGTCACATCACCCCGCGCCAATGGCGCGGCGCTGACATTCAATGCTATTTTTAGAACAGTCTGTTTCCCTATATACAGCGTCTGCCCATCGCGAACCTCCGCCTTCCCTTCAACCGGTTGGCCATCCAGGCGGGTGCCGTATTGGCTCAGGTTTTCAACCGTCGCCTTTGATCCGGCCACTGTGAGGTGAACATGCTCCCGCGACACATCGGCGGCCGTCAACCGGATGGAACACTTGTGGCCACGGCCCAGCAAATGCTCCCCTTCATCGAGATCGAAAGCCGTTCCGACAGGCCCGCCCTTTTGAAATATCAACCTGATCATGGTGTGCCTCCGTTAACGGACTCCATGCAGCGTGTGGGTCATTCGCAGGATCACCGGCGTCAGAATGATGATAAACACCGCCGGCAAGATAAAGAGTGCCACAGGGATCATCATCAGTGAAGGCGCCCGCGCCGCCTTCCGCTCGGCCTTGTGGAACCGGGCACGACGGATTTCCTCCGCCTGGATACGCAGCGTATCGGTCATACTGGAACCCATCTCCGTGCTTTGTGCAACTGCCGTAACCAGGGTGCCGACTTCCTCCAATTGAATCCGGGCCGCCATTGTTCGCAATGCGTCAATGCGAGTCTTCCCAAATTCCGTTTCCTGCAGCATGACGGAAAACTCGTCCCGCAAAGGCCCATGCGGCCCCTCACGGACCAGAAAACGGACAGCCGCGCCGAAATCCTGACCAGCCTGCATGGCCACCGTAAGCAGGTCAATCGCGTATGGCAGCGCCTGACTCACCGCCTCCTGCCGGATGGCGGCCGCCCGTCCAAGCCACAGCGTCGGGTACATCCACCCGACAAGGCCAAGCACAAAGGCGGCGACAATGGCCACATCCGCCCGCAGCGTAACCGTGAAGACTCCCACAAGTGCAACAGCAAAGCAACCCGCGCCAAGAAGTCCCTGCATGCCAAGCACATCGCGGACGGTCATCCTGTCCTGGAGCGAGGCGGCGAGCAGGAATCCGTGTATGCGCCTGACTTGTGAAGGAAATGCCACCGCATACGGCGACTCCAGGACACGTCCGATTTCCGACACAGGCCCCTGGAAGAAGCCGAAAATCCCCGGTCGCGAATTCTTGTCCGGCTCACGGGGGCGAATGGCGCTGCGGATGCCGAAAACCAGCATCAGCACGGCGGCGAAACTTAAGAATTGCGCAAGCATCACTTCCATGTGTTCACACCCTGATGGTCACAATCCTGTTGATAATAGCGAACCCTATCGTTTCCAGAAGCGCCACCGCCCCCAGCGCGCACCATCCTGGCTTGGTGGCGATCAAGGGACGCATCAGTTCCGGATCAATCCAGAACAAGAGGAGAAAGGCAACCACGGGTGCTGCGGCCATGGCGATGGCTTCAAACTTCCCTTGCGCGGTCATTGTACGGAGTTTTTCCTGGAATGACGTCCGTTCGCGTATCGTCGCCGTGATCTTATCCAGCACTTCAGCCAGGCTACCCCCTGCCTGCATGGTCAGGCGAACAGCACTGATCAACAAGGTCAGATCCTCGTTCGGCATCCGCTTGCACAAGCGGTTCAAGGCTTCCGGCAGATCGACACCCAGCCTGTATTCATGCAGTACAAGCGCGAATTCCTCGCCGACAACGCCACCGATATCCCGTGCCACCAGTTCAAGCGTCTGTGGCAGGGAAGCCCCCGCCCTCAGCCCATTTGACAGCCCCAACGTCAAGTCCATCAGCTTGGCATCAAATAACAACTGCCGGGCTGCCAGCCTTCGACGCGCCCACGCCTTGGGCATCTGATATCCAAGGAAGGCAACAAGGACTGCCCCCACAAGAGCCCCCACCCCTTCGGCAAGTCCGGTCGCCAGGAGAACGGCGCCAAAGATACCCCCGGATAACACGGCTGCCGACCAGCACATCTGGAGAAGCCGCCTTGGATCCACAACCCTCCCCATCGGGACGCTGGCCGGCGAAACCAGAGTGCCTGCGGCCTCGGCCCGCCACATGCCGGCATCCACCAGAAGCGGCACAATCACCCACACCCCCAATGCAACCGCCGTGAACACGAGCAGCAATACCAATGCTTCGATCATGGCTTGAATATTCCCAAATCCAACTGAAGGTCACCCTTCAACTTGAGCGTTTCGACAAATCGCGGCATGTTTCCAGTCGCCTTGAAGCGCCCCAGAACCTTGCCACCCTCCCCGAAACCGCTCTGTTCAAAGACAAATATGTCCTGCATGAGCACCACATCCTTTTCCCGTCCCGTAATCTCGGATATCTGGGTAATCTTCCTGGATCCATCTACCAGCCGGGTCTGTTGCACGATGAGGTCCACCGCCGATGCGATCTGCTCGCGGATGGCCACCGCAGGCAACTCATACCCAGCCATCAACACCAGGTTTTCCAGCCTCAGAAGAGCATCCCGAGGGTTATTGGCATGGATTGTGGTCAGCGAACCGTCGTGACCGGTATTCATGGCCTGCAACATATCGAATGCCTCGGCCCCGCGACACTCCCCCACGATGATGCGATCCGGCCGCATACGCAGGCAATTGATCACCAAGTCACGGATTGTCACCCGGCCCCGCCCTTCGATGTTGGGAGGCCGAGCCTCCAGCCGTACAAGATTGCGATGGGTCAGCTTCAGTTCGGCTGAATCTTCGACCGTGACAAGCCGTTCATGCAGCGGAATGAATTGCGACACGATGTTGAGAAGGGTTGTCTTCCCTGAACCCGTTCCCCCAGATATCAGGATATTCTGGCGGGAACGGACCGCCTCACGCAGGAATTCCGCCATCGCCGGCGTCAGGCTCCCCAGTCGTGTCAGATCATCTGTCGAGAGTTTGGTTTTCGAGAACTTGCGTATCGTCACACTGGGGCCGTCCAAGGCCAGGGGAGGAATAATCGCATTGACCCGGGACCCGTCAGGCAGGCGGGCATCTACCATCGGGCTGGCCTCGTCGATCCGGCGTCCCAATGGCTCCACAATCCTGCGGATCACGGTCATCAGGTGCCCCTCATCGAAGAAACGGATGCCGGTTTCCGACATCTTGCCGCCCCGCTTTTCCACAAACACCTGTCCGGCGCCATTGACCATCACCTCATTGATCCCCTCATCCGCAAGCAGAGGTGAAATTGGACCATATCCAATCAGTTCATCCAAGAGGGAGCGCTTGAGCGCCGGGAGGGGCATTTCCTGGGGTAACTCATGCTTGAGTTCCCGCAGAACATTATCCAAGGTCTGCTCCAGCCGGTCACGGACTTCCTGGTCCATTGACTGCTTGAGCACCATTTCGGTGAGCTTCAACCTCGACAGGATCAGTTCATGAATGCGCTTCTTGAGCGCCATGACCTCCGGCGTGTACAGGACATCCAGATAGGCCAGGGCCTGATCCTTCTCCCTGTCGTTCGCTCCCGATGCTCTCGAATGACCTGCCGTCGCTGGCCGCTGGGTGCTCGGCGGAACCTGACCGGAATAGAACTGCAACTGCACATCGGCCAGACCAAGCTCATCTCCGTCGCCAAGGATCACCTCCCGGGCAACCTGCTCCCCATTGACACAAGAACCGTGAGTACTTCCGATATCCGCGAACTTGCACACCCCGCCTGCCGCATGGATCTGCGCATGCCGTCTGGAGACCTTGTTGCCCGGCAAGGCGATATCGCAAGGGCCGGGAAGACGCCCGATCACGAGTGTCTTCCCTTCCTCAATCGGGATAACCTTTCCCGGGCTCCCTTCGGCCCCCTTGATGACCAGAACAGGCATGCGCTGATTTCCGCCGTCTACTTTTGCAGGGGCTTCTTCATGTCATCCAGCAACCCCCGGGTCTGTTCCGACATCGGCGCTCCGGGTTGCGCTCCGGCCGCCAACTGGGGGCTCACAAGAATCAGCAGGCGGATCTCTTCGCTGCCTGACGCCTTTTCGGATGCGAACCAGTTGATGACGGGGATCTGGCGCAGGAATGGCACCCCACTGCGATCCGTCAATTCCATGGTCTGTTTTGAGCCTGCCAACACCAAGGTCTGCCCGAGCTTGCAACTCACCGGCACATTCTCCAGCTTCTGCTCGCTGATATCATAGTCGCCATTCCCCTGCATCATGGGGAGTGAAACACTGGTGTTGAGTTTCAACTCGACCGTGGAAGCATCCTTCAAGTATCCGTCCGCCTGCAATTGAATACCATACGGGATATCCTTGAGGTCCCCGCTGGTCTGCCCGCTCACCTTGACCTTGATCGTTCCGCCATCCTTGAAGCTGGCGCCCTCCGCGTTATTCTTGAGAGTCAAATGTCCGATCTTCTCCGTCCGCCTGGCCCCCTCCCCGCTCAGGAGTCTTAACGCACCGTCAAGTCCGGTACTGATATTGTACTGCCCGCTCAATCTTCCGCGGCCACCGCTTGCATCCTGGCCCAGTTTCCCCTGGAAGGCCAGAGACGTATCACTGACAAACAACAGCCCCCTCTCAAGCAAATTGCCTTTACGGGCCGTGAAATCAGACTCACGCATTCCCACAAACGCCACTCCGACCTCGATCAGGCTGGAATCGACCCCCACATCCACCACCGCCATCACCTTGCCTGCCAGTTTCGCCGGATCCTCCCCCGGCTTGGCGATCATCCAGTCATGGGCGGAAAGGATCTGCCCCACCTTGCCCAGCTCGCCCTTGTTGAGCACGGTTCCTGACACAACCAGGCAATTCCGCGACATCTGAAGTGTCAACACCCCCGGCTTTCCGGCCTCTGGAGAGCCTTTCTCCACAACCTTGAGACCGGTCTTGTCGAATGCGTCCATGAGGCGTTGTTTGGCCTCCGGAGTCAGATTGAACCGCGCGAAATTGAGCACCTGCGGGGAATATGTGGCAACCACCTTCTCCAGATGATTCCACTGGTCCAGACTGACGACGTCGCCGCTAACCATAACCTTGCCGCTGGCACTGTCAATCCGCGCCTCGACACCCGGCACCTCTTCCAGCAGTTTCCGCACGGACCCCAGCACGGCGGCAATATCCGGAATCACACTCACGTTGTACTGGGCCGAGGCACCCCCGTCGCCCGTCACCTGGAACCCGGTGGAGCCTTCTTTCAACCCGATGACTCGAAGCCTCTGCGGGCTGTCTGTTTCGATCTTGATGACCGATTTATCCGCAATACTCAGGCCTTTTACTGCGAATGGCATCTCGATCGTCGTCATTCCGCCCTTGGGAATAGAGCAGCTTTGCGCCTCTTCCGCCGCCCATGTGGCGACGGAGTTGGCCAACATCAACACGACAACACATAGCCACCCCGCGACCATCCATCCTCGACTTGTCCTGGTATTCATGCTGCGATCCTCCTCTGTTTACTTGCTTCTTTCTGAACTTACCGCCATGCCCGGCTTTGCGGACAAGGTCACCGACTCCATTCCGTTCAACAACTTGTTGAACGTCTCTGCATCCACCATGCCCACATCCAATCGGTTGATGGCCGTTTCGTCGCCCGGCCGCCGCAGGGCAAGCGTGAGTTTGAACTTCTGCTGGGCGGCGACCAGCAACTGCGCCTCCTGCGGTTTCAATCCGACAATCAATTCCCCGGAACCTTCCCCGCCTCGCCGTCCACCTGTTGCCAGGATCCGAACCCTCGGGAACAGCACCATGGTGGCATCCTTCTGCTCCTCGCGCACCGGCGCGGAAAGGTCCGTGGTCGCCACCCTCCGGGACAATCCGAACGTCCCGATAATAGCCACCTCATCCCCCGGCTGGACGAGCGCGGCGATGCTATCACCGCCCATGTTTAGGGTGACAGCCCATTCCCCTTCCCCGACCATCGTCCGGCTGGGCTCCAGATCGGTCATCAGGACATAATCCCCGGACGAAATCTGCCGCCAGACCTTTTGACCGACCAGTTGCGGGGCCATGGACCAGGCGGTTGCCTGCGCGGGCCTGGCCGAAACCGGGATCTCTTTTTTCATCATGGCTTCGATCGTTAGCGCTTCGCCCGCCTTGATATCGCGCGACACGGCGGTGACGAGGCAAGTCTCCTCCTTGGCCTTGTTCTGTCCCCGGATCAATCGCCCCACCGCCAACACCGCCGCCACTCCCAACAACACCGCCAACACCAATGGAATATAGTTCTTCATTCTCTCTGCTCCAATTCTCTTCCAGCCCTGCCGGTCACCTCTTGTCCTGTTCACCCAGCGAAAACCCCGTCTCTCCTGGACGGGTTTGCCACAACATCAGCAGCAAAGTTCTATCCTTCTGGCGGAAGGTCATCAATTCTCCCTGCTCCCCATCCCCACCCATCGGGATAGCCTTATCCAGTTCCCACCCTTGCCGCCTGAAGTGGGCAACGCAGTCACGATGAGCCACCTCCCGTTTCAGCGGCAAGACTCCCGTTCTTTGCCAAGTGTCAGCCTTCTCGGTTGAAACCTCAATCACCGCCAATGCGGGCATTTGGGGCAGATGCATCTTTGTCTTGTAGGGTACAATCACATAATCGCCCGCCCCTGCAATCTCGACTCCGGCAAATAACAGCCAGCAGCAGACCAAATATGCACCAGTTCGCACGTGACTTGTATTCACCTGCCACGTTTTCATTATGACACTTGCCCCACTCATACCCGCTTACGGTTGTGGCCATTCCTCATCCACAATCCCTTGCCAAGGCTGCGGGCCACCATTCGCGTCCAGGTTCACCAACGCCACCCCGTTCGCCTCCCGCGACGTTCCCGACCTCATGATCACCACATGCCCTTCATATGTCAGCGAAGCATCAGGATCGGCATCGTTGTCCTCAGGCAGATCCCGGGCATGAAGAAAGGCTTCGGCATCAATGCTGTTTGATGACGTGGACATTATTTGTCCGGCAGCCAACCATCCCTTCACCCAATCCGGCATATTCACCTGCCCCCTGACTCCACCGGAATTCTGACTCCAGAACTTCCAATCGATCGTCACAAGAGACTTCGATCGCACACGAAAACTCTGCCCAGGGATACCCGCTACAAACGCGTTGACTTCGTCGGCAAGTTGGTCAGTGGTCTGAAGCTGCCTATGGCAATTCCCTATGTTCCACGCCACATAGCGATCAGCCACCATAAGCTTCTGTTTCACCACGCAAAGATCCCCAATCCACAACATGCCGCCTATGAGCAACATAAAGATCGGAATAGCCAGAATGGTTTCCAGCAAGATAGATCCAGCTCTTGAATTACTTTCTTTCATCTGGCCGCTTCATTTACTGTATTTTGTTTCGTATGTCCGATTACGCTGATAGGGTTCACCTGGCGCGTTTGGCGGCTGTGGATTCTTGACATCGTCGTCCGGCCCCGGTTCCCGAGGGTCCACTGGATCGGGATCCGGCAAATTCCCACCATCGTCCCCATCGCCCGGCCCCTTAATAAACCTGTATATATCCCCTGCGGAAATGAATCCCGGCACCACCGGTATATTATCCAATGATGGCTCAATAACCGTCTTGATCAACCGGTCAACGCCTTCATCGATGATTTCGCCGATCTTCGCCTTGGGATCCTTCTGGAATTCCTCGACCCACTTAAGCAATTCATCCAAATCCTTCAGCCCCAGCTTCTTGATCAACTCCGAGGCATCCACTTCAAACTCCATCCCGGCGGAAGCGCCAATCCCTATGGACACACCCGCACCCACCTGGAACTTCACCTTGCCATCGAATCCTATGGTGACCACCGCTTCACCATGCGCCATAAACCCTGCGTGCACTTCAGCGTACAGTTTAACAGTGGTTGAAAGCCCGAACACATGGGCTTCGAAGGTGACGTTCGCCTGTGCACTGACATACGCCCCGGCACGGGCTTCAGCCCCTATGGT
>CAIVSY010000017.1 GCA_903908715.1 uncultured bacterium | reverse complement strand
CGGCTGGGCGTCCTGGTGTTGTGTATGGCGGCCGGCATGGGATTCGGGGCGACCAATGAGGTTGTGGAATTTATTGCGACGTTGACGGTCCCGGAGACGAATGTGGGCGGGTATATGAACACCGGGTGGGATCTAGTGTCCAACATGGCGGGTTGCACGATTGCGGCGGTTTTTATCCGTGTTTTTCACGGGGGAGCGGCCGCCGGGGAGGGTACAGAGGATGGAACTCGGGAAGATCACATCGTTTCTGGACCGTGAACTGAACATTGCCGCGTTCCGGGACAGTTCCCATAACGGCCTTCAGGTTGAGAATTCCGGCTGTGTGCGGAAGATTTGCGTCGGAGTGGATGCGTCCCTGGAGTTTTTCCGCAAGGCGGTGGCGAAGAAGGCGGATCTGCTGATTTGCCATCATGGCCTTAGCTGGGGTGATTCCCTCAAGCGGATCACGGGTTTGCATTACCGCCGATTGCGCTGCCTGCTGGACCATGATGTGGCCCTCTATGCCTGCCACCTTCCGCTGGATGCGCATCCCCGGCTGGGGAATAACGCGGGAATCTGCCGTGCGCTGGGCCTGGGTCAACTGAAACCCTTCGGGATCTACGAGGGTATGACCCTTGGTTACCGCGGCCTGTTGCCGCGGGCGATCCCGTATCCGGAATTCAGGGAGAGGGCTACTGCGGTGTTCGGGAATATGGTGGCGACCCTCGAGTTCGGGCCGGCCAGGGTCCGATCGGTAGCGGTGGTTTCCGGTGGTGCGGCGGATGAGATTGCGCAGGCGGGTGAAGCGGGTGTGGATGTCTATGTGAGCGGGGAGCCAAAGCTTGCGGCGTATTCTCTCGCCCAGGAGTATGGAATCCATGCCCTTTTCGCGGGGCACTACGCCACGGAGGTGTTCGGTGTCCAGGCGGTTGCCCGGTTGCTTGCGGACCGCTTTCCCGTGGATGCGGAATTCATTGATCTAGGCATCCGCCTTTGAGCTGGATGCATACGGGTGGGCGGGGCCGGATCAATAGCGTCCGCAGCGGTGGGCGGTTTCGTACATGGCCACCACGTTAGCGGTCGGGGAGTTATCCTGCAGGCAGTGTGTGGGTGAGAAACAGTAACCGCCGCCCGGCATCATGATCTCCAGCGTCTGCCGGCAGTCCTTGATCACATCCTCCACGGTCCCGAACGATACCGGTCCCGCAGTGCTGATGCAGCCATGGAAGGCCAGCCGGTTGCCAAAACGCTTCTTGAGGCAGGCCGGCGACATATCGACCGCCTCCGGCTGGAGCGTGTCGGCGCAGGTCAGGCCCATGGCGATGTACTCTTCATAACTCCAGCTGCTGGATCCGCAGGTATGGATCATGACCGGGAGGTTGAATTCCCTGGCCAGTTCGAAGAATGGCTTGTGGCGCGGCTTGATGTGTTTCTGGAAGGTTTCCATGCTGATCAGGGGGCAATGCTGGGTGCCGAGATCCTCGCCGATCCACATGAAATCCACGCCGCCCCTGGCCGCTTCCAGTTCGCGGCGCGTGACCTCCAGCTGGATCGCCAGCATACGGTCCACCAAGAGCAGTCCGGCGGGTTCGTCGAGGGCGAGGTCCACGAAGACCTGCTCCATGCCGCGCAGGAAGCCTGCGGTGTTCATGATGCAGGCCAGGCCGGCGTGGCCGACATGGACGGCATACTGCTTTTGCGCCGCACATTCCGCTGCCATCCGGGTATAGTCAAAGTCATCCGGATTTGGCATGGGCCACTTGGCCACGGTTTCCTCGTCAGCCGTCATCAGGGGAAAATCGCAATAGTCCCAGTAGCCGCCCGTTCCGTGCTCGACGTAGCGGGTCCTCCAGCCCCAGCACGGCTCCACGCTGCGGTCGGGGATTTCCGGATGGAGCCGCGGTCCCTGGTAGGACGCCCCGACGCCGCGGAAATCCACACCCAATCGCTCGATGAGCGCGTCGTAATCTTCCACCGCGAAGTGTTCCATCATGCGCCGGTTGATGCCCGGATTTCCGGAGTAGTTGATCGGTACGCGGTCCGGTTCCTGCCGGGCAAAGGCGGTGAGGACGCGTTCCTTGGACGTCATCTTTTTTTTCATGGGGCAGTTCCTTTTGCAGGGACCGATGCGCACGGAGAGTAAGCGATTGATTGGGGAAAGTCCATGGACAAGGATGGTGATAGGAGGGAAAAAGCAGAAAGGCGGGGCACGGGGCAGTTGTCCCCGTTTACCAAAGAGGGCGTTTCAGCGCCGGCGGATCTGAAGGTTCTTTGCGGGATGTGGGCGAGGGGGGACTTGAACCCCCAAGCCTTGCGGCACAAGATCCTAAGTCTTGCGTGTCTGCCAATTTCACCACTCGCCCGAGCGTTGGGGTTGATACCAAAGCCCGGTCATTCCCTCAAGGCCAATTGACGCCTGGGATGGGATGGGGATGGGACGGTGTTTCTTGACGAAGTGTGTTTCCGCTTGGTAATGAAGGGTTTTACGGTGGCGGAGACAGGCACGGGCTTGAGATCATGATTGAGATATCCCATGTGACACAACGGTTCGGAAAAGTCGCGGCATTGGCTGATATTTCCCTGCGTGTGGAACGAAGCCAGATTGTGGCTTTGGTGGGTCCGAGTGGTGCGGGCAAGACCACGTTGCTACGCCTGATATCCTCCTGCTTTCTGCCGAGTGAAGGCACCATTCATGTCGGGGGTGTGGAAACCCGGACGGATTCAAGGGAAGTTCGGCGGATGGTGGGGTATCTGCCCGAGCGGGACGCGGTCTACGCCGATATGCGGCTGATGGAATACCTCAATTTCCGGTCCCGGCTGAAGGGGCTCAGCGGGCGTGCGCGTTCCAAACGGTTGCGCGAATTGATCGTGCGCTGCGGCCTGCGGGGGCTCGAAGGAGCCTTGCTGGGCCATCTTTCCAAGGGGGAAGTGCGGCGGGTGTTGCTGGCCGACAGCCTGATCGGGAACCCGGCGGTGTTGTTGCTGGACGAACCTACGCTCGGCCTTGATCCCGCCAATGCGGCGCGGGTCCGTTCCATGCTGTCGGCGGCTGGCGCGGAGAGTGCGGTGGTTTTCTCCACGCATGACCTGGGCGAAGCGCAGGCGCTTGCCGCGCGCATTGCGGTTCTGGACCACGGGAAGCTGGTTGCGTTCGATACGCCGGCAGGGCTCATGGCGTCCACGGGAGCTTCTGATGTGCGCGGGGCTTTCCAGTCCCTGACGGCACGGGAGGGTGCGGCATGATCCTGAGGAATCCCCTATGGGATCGCGAGTTGCGCGCCTGGCTGATTGCCCCGGGGAATTACCTGATGGGAGCGGCGTTCCTGTTCCTGACCGGTGTGGCGTTCTGGGCCAATGTGATGGTGGTTCCGGGTCGGGGTTTGCTGACGTCGGAAGTCGTCTTTGGCGGGATCCTGTTCTGGATGGCCGTACTGGCCCTGTCCTCCGTGTGTGCGGTTCGGCCCCTGGGTGAGGAGCAGGAACGGGGCACGTTTGAGCTGCTGATGACGGCCCCCGTGGGGGAGGTGGAGATCATCCTCTCCAAGTACTGGACCACACTGGCCTGGATTTTCCTCTTGTGTCTTCCGTCGGTTTCGTATCCATGGCTGTTGCATCTGGTCACGGCGGCGCCGGCAGGCATGGATGCGGGCGCTTTACTGGCCGGCCTGCTGATTCTGCTGCTTGTAACCGGCATGGTGACCGCTGTGGGTATGCTGGTTTCGCAATGGGTGCGGCGTCAGGTTCCTGCCGCCCTGATCACCTTTGCGGTTTGCGGCATGGTGGTCTTCCGGGGTGCCATTCGCAGCTGGATCGGCACAGGCAGCGAGGGTTTTGCGGCGGTTGGCTCCCATGTTTCTGTCTTTGCGACGGGCATGGTGGACAGTCGTGCGCTGGTTTTCTATGCGAGCGGGATCAGCGTTCTGATTTTCCTCAACGTACGGAGCCTGCAGTTGGCCCGGTGCCGTCGTGCGGCCACGATAGCCAATGTTGCCGCGGCGAGCGTGTTGACCGTGGTCCTGGCCCTGCTGGTCAACTACGTGGCCATGCGCCACGGGGTCAAGTGGGACTGGACATCCGGTGGCCGCGGGCTCCTTTCGGGCAGGACAGTGGAGGTATTGCAGCGGATCCGGGTGCCCGGCAGGATTACACTTGTGGGACGGGAGGCGGATTCCTATGTTCCGGGAGTCAGGCGCCTGTTGAGCCAGTACAGCCGCGAGCAGCCGATGTTGCGGGTAGCGCATGTGGATCCGGATGTGGAGATTGGCCGGACCCGGGATCTTGTGAGCCGCTATGGGATCCGGTCCACTGGCGCTTTGATTGTGGATTTCGGCCGGCGGCAGGAGGTCTTGTACCTGACGGCCTTTGCTGACAAGGGTGGAACGGGACGGCGGGTTTATTCGCGCGGAGGTGCGTTCCTGTCCGCGCTGGAACAGGGGTTGACTTCCGCGATTCATGTTCTTTCGCAGGAAAAGGTTCCGGTTGTCTATTTCCTGGCTGGCCACGGGGAGAGGCGACCGGATGACTTTGCCGACTACAGCGGATATTCCGAAGTTGCCGGAATGATCCGGGACAGTCCTGCGTCTGTACGGTCGTTGTCCCTGGATGGGCCCGGGGGTGTGACCAATGATTGTTCGCTGCTGGTCATCGCCGGTCCGGTCAGTCCGCTTTCTGACTGGGAAATCGCGCGGGTTCGCGACTATCTGGCTGGCGGCGGGCGATTGCTGTTGCTGCTTGATGCTGGTTTTGATTCGGGTCTGCAATCCTTGCTGGAGGAGTGGGGGGTTCGGTCCGGAGCCGGGTTTGTGGTGGAGCCGCGCGGAGGGATGGTGGTTCCTTTTGACAAGCGGCGTTCCGCGACAGGGATGGGGGAAGTGATGCTGACGGCATATGGTGAGCATCCCATCCTGAGCGGTTTGTCGTCGCTGGTGAGTACACTGACGCTGCCGCGTGTGATCGAGGGGCCGGCGGATGCAGGCGGGCCCGGAAGGCTTGGAGACCAGATTGACCGCCCCCGGGTTGTATCCCTGGCCATGACGTCCGGCCGCAGTTGGCTGGAATCCGACATGGAGCAGCAGCCCCCGCAGTTCAACGAGGGTTATGACCGGCGCGGGCCGCTGAGCGTGGCTGTGGCCGTGGAAAAGGCGGGCCGTTCAGGGATCAAGATGGATATCCGGCCTGTCCGGATGGTGGTGATCGGCGATTCCCAGTTTGCGGCCAACCGATGCCTTGCGGGGGGCAACCGATGGTTTTTCATAAACGCCGTCGACTGGCTGCTTGAGCAGGAGGGAGAGGTTCGAGGGGGCGGTGCGACGCCCGGGTTGTTTGATGTGAAGCTGGGTTCAGAGCAGCGCTGGCCGGTGTTCCTGGTTACGGCGTTATGGTGGCCCTTTGTGTTTGTTGTTCTGGCCGCGGGGGTCTTCTTGCTGAGGCGGGATCGCAGGACGCAGGATCGGAGGGGCACATGACCTGGAGGCCGATCGGATGGCTTGCGGTGGTGGTTTGCTGCCTTGGGCTTTTCATCCTGGTGTTTGAGCGCGGGATGCCGCAAGGCAGTCTGGGCGCGCTGGCAGAATCTTCCCTTTTGCGTCTGGATGAGGATGCGGTGACGCGGCTTTCGGTTACAACGGTGGATTTCACGTTTGAATGTGCCCTGCGGAACGGGCGGTGGCGAATGCTTTCTCCCCTTGCGACGAGGGCGGATGCGGCCATGATCCGCCGCATGCTGGATGCCTTGCGGAGCAGTGTGCGGCGCGAGGTGATTGACCTGCCGCGACAGAAACAGCGAGGTCTGACGCCCGCCAGTTTCGGGCTGGATGTGCCGAGGGCGCGGGTGAATGTGGGGACTGAGCAGAAGCAGGAAGAGGTATTCATCGGTTCGCCGGTTCCGCTGAGTGACCAGGTCTATGTGATGCTGGAGAAGGGCGGCAGTGTGATTGCCGCCAGCCGCGATATCGAGGGAGTCATTCCGGCCGGGCTCGATCTTCTCCGGGACTGGATGGTGATGCCGGCCGATTTCGGGAAGGTGGTCCGCCTCGAGGTTAAGCACGCGGGCGGCTTCCTGCAGTTGGCGTTTCGAGGCGGGGAATGGCGTTTGCAGCAACCGCAGGAGGCGCGGGCCGATGCTGCGGCGGTGGAACGGCTGATCGGAGTGCTGCGTGGCTTGCGTGTGGAGCAGTTCGTGTCGGAGTCCGCCTATGCGGATCCGGTCGCGTATGGTATGGGTCGGGAGGATGCTGTCCTTGAGATATCCGCGTGGCAGGATGGGAGGGCGGAGCGGATCGATTTGACGGTGGGGAAGGTGAAGGAAGACTCGCCGGGCCTGGTATATGCCCGCGTGGGGGATATGGGTGGAATCTGCCTCCT
>CAIVSY010000016.1 GCA_903908715.1 uncultured bacterium | reverse complement strand
TTCACCACCACATAGCCTTGTTTCAGGTCCACATCCGACCACTTCAACAGGCAGCAATCACCCCGGCGCATGGCGGTGAAGATGCCGGTGATGATGACAGGCCGCACCAGCGGATCGGCCTTTTCAATGATGGCTGTGAGTTCAGCGGCCGTAAAAGGCTTCCGGTGTGTGGTTTGCCGTGTCTTTGTCGGAATGCTCTCGAACGGGTTCCAGGCCATCCCGGCGTCATGGCGCAGCAACTTGAATACCGACCGCAGCAGCACCAGCTTATCGTTGTAGGTGGCGGGGCAGACCTTGTCGCCGGCAAGCGACGCCATCCAGGCTTCCGCCATGCGCCGGTTCACCCGGTCCATACTGGCCGCAGCGGGGAAGTTCTCCTTCACGAACGCCGCAAACGCCTTGATGGTCGTCAGGGACTGCTCTTCATACCGTTTAGACCGTTCCCTGGGATGGGGCGCCTTCTTCCATGCGTCGGCCATGTTATCCAGGGGAATCTTCCCGACCTTTTCCCCGGTCCGGATCTCGTACAGTTGTTCCAGTTGTGCCGACGCGGCTTTCCGTGTCATGGCCGCGGCGACCACCTTCTCCAGAGCCAGCTTAGCCGCGCCCCGAGACTGCTCGAACGCCACATCTCCGGTTTCCTTCAGGGAGTGGGGGATATTCCGTCCGGTGATTTTCACGCCCAGGCGGGTCACGTGTCGTTTCCCGTTCGCCATGTACGATCCATACCACCATTTCGATTTCAGGTTTCCGTCTTGACCACGCCGCATTTCCAGTCCCATAATGGCCTCCAATGTTCTTGTTGGTACGCCATGAATCATACTGGAAACGGCTGGGCATCTGCAATCGGAAAAACACAACTTTTAACACAACCAAATCTGAAAAAACCAATAAACAAGGCCATATCGAGATTCCAACCACGTTCGCAACGTGGGGGTCGAGAGTTCGAATCTCTTCCGCTCCACCAGTGCCATAGACCTGCCTTGCTATTCTGGATTTGCCTGTCGGCGGATTCATTGACGGGTGGCGCACTGATTGATACAAATTCACAGGCGCGCCATGAATCATTAGAAGAATAAAAGGATCTGCCGCCAAAAAAATGGGGATCAGGTTTTGGAAGGAGCCATTCATGAAAAAGAAAATCCTCTTGGCGTATGATCTGGGGGCTTCAAGCGGCCGTGGCATTGCTGGCGAATTTGATGGAAGGGCGTTGAAACTCAGGGATGTTTGCCGGTTCGATAATATCCCAGCGCGGACGCCATCACACTATTTCTGGAATATTTTCGGCCTGCTTCAGAATGTCCTGAACGGCTTGAGCGAGTTCAGGAAACAATACGGAATTCCGCCAGACTCCATTGGTTTCGATACGTGGGGCGTGGATTTTTCGTTGTTAGACCGGCGGGGGGAAATTCTTCAAGCGCCGGTGTGTTACCGGGATTCGCGAAGCCTGGCGATGGACTTTCTTTGTTTCTCTCGAATTCCACAATTCGAGTTGTATGGTAAGACAGGCATTGCGTCTCAGCCGTTCAACACGCTGTACCACTTGCTGGGTGTACAAGTGCGTGAGCCGTGGATTCTGGATAATGCAAGGACGTTGCTGCTGATGCCCGACACGCTAAACTACCTTTTGACGGGTAGTATTGGGTGTGAACTCTCGAACGCTTCGACCACTCAATTGCTTCAGTTGAACGGGGAAACGTGGGCGTGGGACGTGATCGGTCGACTTGGACTGCCCGGCCATATTTTCCCGACTGTGTACAAGATCCCCGATCAGAGGGGCGTTTTACTCCCGGGAATTCGGGAAGAGCTTGGATGGATCGAGAAGGTGCCTGTGAATGCAACAGGCACCCATGATACGGCATCGGCTGTGCTGGCGCTGCCAACAAGTGAAAAGAGTCCTCTCTTTCTTTCCTCCGGCACCTGGTCGCTTTTGGGTATTGTCTCAGATCATCCAGTTGCAGTCCGGGAGGCCATGGAACAAAAACTGACCAATGAGCGTGCCGCGGATGGCCGTTACCGGGTCCTGCGGAACATCATGGGAATGTGGCTTGTCAATGAATGCAGACGCATATGGAAAGCGGCCGGGGCACGAGTCGATTTTGAATATCTGGATGCTGAGATGAAAGCCACACGTCCATTCGGCGCGCTGATCGATCCCGATCACGAGAGCCTGTTCCATCGGGGCAACATGGTTGAAGCCATTGCAGCTCTTTGTGCCGCCACGGGGCAGAGGGCCCCCGTTACACAAGGAGAATACATGCGGTGCATAAGCGAAAGCCTTGCCCTGAAGTACAAGCATACAGTGCTAAACTTGTCGCGCCTGACAGGTATACAGCCAGAAAGCCTGAATATCATCGGCGGAGGAGTGAATAATCGGATTCTGAACCAGATGACAAGCGACGCGACCGGGCTTGAGATCGTATGCGGTTCGAGTGAGGCGACAGCAATGGGGAATCTGCTCGGGCAGTTGCGCAGCGCAGGTGAAATCGAGGGATGGGAACAGGCGGCACAGGTTGCGGTGCAATCTTCACCAGTGGAGCGCTTCCATCCTAAGGCCTGTGATGATTGGGAGGCGGCATACCGAGACCGATTCCTCGCCATCCTTGCAAAATAGTGGCAGCGTGCAGCCGGTAGCGGTTGCTAGCGTACGGCTTCAGACCCATTTATGCATGGTTCTGAAAGAGCGAGCCATGTTCACCAGCGGTTCATTTGCAGACTTGGAATCATCCTGTTTGACTATGAAATCCCTTGCGACAGGACTTTGCCGGCACCCTGGCTAGAATTCCCGTCGGCGGAAAAGCAGGATGCCTACGCAGGAAACTCCAGTGGAATATGCAATCACATAAAATATAGAGCGCCAGATCACTCCCGGATTGAAGATGCCCGGATCAGAAAGCCGATCAGCCAGCCAGAATGACTGGATGTCAGGCAAAAAGGAACGGACGGCCAGCCGCATAACTGGCCAGGGTAGACAAAGAGTTTCAAGGTAGTCGGAAAGCAAACCGGCGGTGAAGACAACAGCCAGCAGAGCGGTGGCCGGTGCGGGCCGGAGTCTTGCGGCAAGGCCAAGTGCAAGGCAGGACAGCAACAACAGGACCATTGCGCCCATGAAACCGGCTGCAAGAAGCCGCCAATCCAATTCGGAGGCAAAACCAACCAGTTCGCCATCCGCAGAGCGAGAGCCTACGAAAAGTGCGGCAAGGCTCATGCCGATCGGCAGAAGGATCTGACAGGCGGCAGGGAAGGACCGTTCATGCTTATAGTTTAGAAACGCGGAAATCCCAAGAACGAAAGGGAACACAAGGGACGCGGCAATCAATCCGGACGTATGGCTTTCAAAGTGTCTGGGTGTGAGGCAACTGGACACTAGAGCAGCGCTTGATGATGCCCATACAAAGATGAGCATAACAGTTGCCACGCCGCAAAGCTTTCCTAGAAACAATGTTGCGCGGCTTACCGGGCGGCTGAAAAGGGTCAAAAGGGTTCCCGCCGTTGATTCTGTGTGCAGTGTGGATGCGGCCGCATAGCCTGTAAGAATGATCCCGAAAAGCAGTTGGGTTGCCAGGGCGGAATCCCGCGCCAGATTCTCCTGCTGTCCAAGCTGATAAGCAAAAACCTGCGGCAGAAAAACAATCAAGATGACTGCAGAAAGTGTCACAAGCAAGCAAATAGGCTGGCGCAACAAATCCTTTGTTGTCAGCCGGCATATCGCCATGAATTGTGCCGAAGACGCAAGCATCCGCACTTGCTTAGCGCACCTGTTCAACAACGATCTTGTCGTCGACCTGCTCGCGAAGGATACGCTCAATGCCCTGTTTGATTGTCATCGTTGCGTGAGGGCAACCGCCGCAAGCTCCCTTCAGTTTTAAGCGCACGTTGGCTCCATCGATGCTTACGACATCCATGTCGCCCCCATCGGCCTGAAGGAATCCCCGAAGTTCCTCAAGTTTCTGCCTGATTTTCTCTTCCATGCATATGCCCTTTCGAAATGATTTATAAATACGCCGGTCATTATGTCAGATAATGGCTTTGTATTACAAGGATTCGGTTCGTCTTTCAGCCGCTCACCAGATGCCTGGAACGATCGTATGGCAGGCAGGACAACGATTGTCGCGGATCAGGTTTTCCCGAATCAGATAGCCGTAGCGACGTATCAGGAGCTTTCCGCACGAGTAACAGGGCGTGTCTTCGCCCGGAAGTCCCGGCACATTCCCTGTGTAGACAAACCGGCAGCCTGCCTTTATTGCCAGCTGTCGTGCACGGTTCAAGGTCTCAGCTGGAGTGGGCGGCAGGTTGCGAAGTTGATAAAGGGGTTGATACCGGGTGAAGTGGATTGGGACATTGGGGCCCAGTTCCTTGAGTACCCATGCTGCGAGCCTCTGAATCTCGTCGTCCTTGTCATTCAGGGAAGGGATTAACAGGCAAACAATTTCCAGCCAAGTCCCGGCATCAGCTATGGTCTTAAGTGTTTTCAGGACTGGATCACGATTCCCATCGCAGATATCGCGGTAAAAGGATGGCGAGAACGATTTGAGGTCGATTTTAACCGCTTTGACATTCGGCAATAGATGCTTCATGGGGGCATCATTCATGTATCCGTTGGAGATAACGACACTCTCGATACCCCGCTGCGCGGCAGCCTTTGCGCAGTCGATCATGTATTCATAGAACACGGTGGGTTCATTGTATGTGAAGGCGAGAAGTCGGGCATCTTGCCGGAATGCGGCTTCGGCAATCGCCTCGGGGGATTTCAGGGGGACGGGTATCTCTTCCGGGTTGGCTTGCGCGATATCCCAGTTCTGGCAGAATTTACAGTGCAGATTGCATCCGACTGTTCCGAGGGAGTAGGCTTTTGTGCCGGGATATACATGGAACAGGGGCTTCTTTTCGATCGGATCGAGATGTATTGCGCAAGGGCGGTTATAAACAATGGAAAAGTAACGACCGTTACGATTGACGCGGACACGGCAATAGCCGTGCCCGCCATGCGGGACCTTGCAATTGCGAGGGCAAAGCTCACAAACGATGGAATGGTCATGATTCTTTGTATAAAACAACGCCTCCTTGGATGGATGTAGCAGAGAGGCGTTCGCCTGCACAAGGGACGCTTCCGACCGCTTGCAAGCACAGCCAAGCAGGGCACAAGCGGCTCCCACAACAAACTGACGGCGAGTGGGTTGTGAATAGCGCGGGTCGAGGTCATGTCTATTGTCAGAAGAAGAATGAGATGGCTCGCCAAGCGGTAATTTGTCAAAATCTCGCACATCTACGATTATACCAGATTGACGATGCAACAGGAGCAGAAAAAAAGTCTTGGGCGCTTGCCGCCGTGGATCCGGATTCGTCTGGGCAGGGGTACTGCAGAGAGAGTTCACGATGTACTCGCGGAGTGTGGCCTTAATACAGTTTGCACTGGAGCCCAATGTCCAAACGAGAGCGAGTGTTTTCGTAATGGAACTGCCACGTTCATGATTCTCGGCAATGTGTGTACCCGGCAATGCCGTTTTTGCGCCGTTCACAAGGGTGTGCCTTTGCCGCTGGATATGGATGAGCCTGAGCGTGTAGCCCAAGCAGCATCAAGACTTCAGCTTAGGCATGTTGTTATAACAAGTGTTACACGGGACGACTTGCCGGATGGGGGTGCATGGGTGTTTGCTCATACCATTCGGGCGATTCATGCTCGTCTGCCTCAATCGCGTGTCGAGGTGCTGACCCCGGATTTCAAGGGAGCCGAAAGCAGTCTGCTTTGCGTGTTGAATGAAGCACCTGACGTTTTCAACCATAACCTTGAAACGGTGCGGCGTATTCAGAAACTGATCCGGCCGGCTGCAGACTATGATCGTTCCCTCAATGTGTTGAGATTTGCAGCGGACTTTCGTGATAAAACGGATTGGCGCGCCTCCCAGGATACTAAGACTACGGGCTGCTTGCGGGACGAGATGCGTCCTTCTGAAGCCTGCCCGAGCATTGGTTGCGAACCGCCTGCCAAAGACACTTTAGAGGCGAACAGGCATTTGCGAGTAAAATCGGGGATCATGGTTGGTTTAGGAGAAACGGATGAGGAGATTCGTTGCACATTGCAGGATTTACGTCATGCCGGATGTGAACTTGTCACAATCGGACAGTACCTTGCTCCATCCATTGCTCATATTCCCGTGAGTCGTTTTGTACTTCCATGCCAATTCGATAAGTATGCGAAGTGGGCTCTCGAGATGGGCTTCCGGGGGGTGGCATCCGCCCCCCTTGTCAGGTCCAGTTACCATGCCGGAGAACAGTGGGCTTCAGCGGAAGCGTCGGGGACGGCCTGACGGCCGGCATTATTTCGGTTCCGGCATCGGTTTTGCCCTTTCTTTCCTCTTTATTACCGGCTCGTCGTTTGATATGACTCCCCCACAATTTGCAAAAAGGACGATGTTGTGTTGCGCTATCTGGCATACAAGCTCGCTAAATGGCTGAGTAAGACGCCTCCACGTCATTTTGCTTATTGGCTCAGCCTGCGCATAGCGGATGCCTATTTCTTCCTGGATCGGCGCGGAAGAAATGCTGTGACAGCCAACCTGCGTCAAGTGTTCTTGTTCAAGAACCAGTCGGTAAGCGAGCGTGCACTTTCCCTGGCTACGCGAAGAGCCTTCCAGAATTTCGGTAAATATCTGGTTGATTTCTTCAGATTCTCCAGGCTGAGCGAGCAGGATATTCGGCGACTGGTTGACATACAAAACCTTGATTATGTAGATCAAGGCCTAGCCAAAGGTAAGGGCGTTGTACTGGTTACAGGGCATCTGGGCAACTGGGAGCTTGGAGGCGCTGTTCTCGCAGGTATGGGGTATCCGATAAGTGCTGTAGCGTTGCGCCAACCATCCGCGAAACTCAACGAGTTCTTTCAGCGGCACCGGCGCGAAAGGGGAATGAAGATCATATCGCTTGGAAATGCTGTCGGCAGCCTGATCAGGGCATTGCGGAACAACGAACTGGTGGCGTTGCTGGCAGATCGTGACTATTCGTTGCGCAATGATTTCGTACCTTTCTGTGGAGCCGAGGCCTGCCTGCCACGAGGACCCGCATGGATGTCTATCAAAACCGGCGCGCCCGTCGTGGCCGGTTTCATGCTCCGACGGCCGGATGACACGTTTGTGCTCCAGATGTATCCTCCTATTGACCCGGAATCAGAGATGACAGAGGCGAATGTTCGGAAAAGGATTGCAGAGGTTCTCGAGAAGGGAATCTGTGGAGATCCATCGCAGTGGTTCATGTTTGAGAAAGTCTGGGACGGCCGCAGCTATGGACATTCGTTTTCGGGCAGTAGCACTAATGCCGCAGATCTAAAGGATTCTCAGTGATGGGCAATAATCCTGCACATCATGGATGTGTGCTGATCCCGGCTTATCAGGAAGCCGGACGAATTGGCGCGGTTGTGCAAGATGTGCTTGCTAGAATTACGGATGTCATTGTTGTCGACGACGGCTCAACGGACGGAACGTCTGTCGAGTCTCTGGAAGCAGGCGCGACTGTAATCCGGCATGAGGAGAATCGAGGCAAGGGAGTGGCACTTGAAACCGGCATCCGGGCGGCGAAAGAGCGAGGTTTTGAGTATGTCATTACCATGGATGGCGATGGTCAGCATTCACCCGAGGATATACCGGCCTTTGTGAGTGCGTACATGGGAAAGCAAGAAGATGTTCTTGTGGGTAACCGCATGGGGGATACAAACTCCATGCCATGGGTCCGTTGGCTGACCAACCGTTTCATGAGTTGGCTGATCAGCCGTGAGATAGGGCAATGGGTCCCGGACACGCAGTGCGGTTACCGTTTATATAGAGTGAACGTCGTTTCAAGCGTACCGCTTTCTGCCAGCGGTTTTGCAGCGGAATCCGAGATTCTGATGGACCTTAGTCGGCGTGGGATTAAGATCGGCAGCGTGGCAGTGAAAACGATCTATGGCACGGAGAAGAGCAAGATTCACCCTGTGAGAGACACAATTCGGTTCTTCCGCATGTTGCGAAACTATCGTAGAAAGCATCGCCGTTTTCCTTATGCACAAACTTGACGACGGGATGTGATGCTGATATTCTGCGACATCTTTTTTCGTGAAAAGCAAACGGTTTCTTCCCGTGGAATCGGTGTAGGTGAGTTCAGGATGTGGCACAAGGCGGGGTGTAGCGCAGACTGGTAGCGCGTTTGGTTCGGGACCAAAAGGTCGGGGGTTCAAATCCCCCCGCCCCGACCATCTTGGCCATGCGGTTTCCGGGTGTTTGCGTTTAAGGCTGCGTTACGACGCAGGAACCAATTCTGTCCGCCCTTGAATCAAATCCATCACTTGTGATGTGGACTTCCGTTGTTCAGTGATTTATTTTGGACATTAACGAAGGGTCCCTATGAAACGATCTGAAATTAATGCAGCAGTGATTGAAGCTCGAGATGCATTCCTCAAGCATGGCTGGATTTTACCTCCAAAGCCAAGGTGGGACGTAACAGATTTCGGGTTGGGAAATTTCGCGCGGTACGGACTCGTTCTGGTTAATCTTGCTGAGCAGCCCGAGTACTGCGAAAAAGTCATGTTTGTAAAGCGTAAGCAAGAGACGCCTTGCCACTGTCACAAAAACAAGAAAGAGGACATCATTTGCCGATGGGGAAGGCTTGCCGTCCAGTTGCAATCGGCGAGTCCTGCTGTCCGCCTGCAAATTAACGGTGAGGCCATGGATGTACCCGCAGGTCAGCCGCTCATATTGAGTGCAGGGGAACGGATAACGTTGGTCCGAGATGTTCGTCATGCGTTCTGGGCTGAATCCGAATATGCCATAGTTGGCGAAGTTTCAACGGCAAATGATGATTCGGCTGACAACTATTTTGATGACAGCCGTGTGGGCCGTTTCAGTAAGATTGAGGAAGATGAGAGCGCGGTTGTCAAACTGGTCAGCGACTAACCACGGTGACTGACCGGGAAGGGGACTGCATGAACAGACAGGGCATTGCCGCGGCTGGAAATTGGATTGTTGACAGGATTAAGCGTGTCGATCGACTCCCGGGGCGCGGCATGCTTGGAAATATCCAGGGGCAGGAGTTATGTCCCGGAGGCGCTCCAGCAAACGTTCTGAATGACCTCGCCCGCCTTGGGGCAAAGTTTCCCTTATCTGGCCTGGGCGTTGTTGGCAATGATGCGGACGGGCATTATCTGCTCTCTGTATTCCGGACGATGGGCGTGGATGTCAGCGGCATTCGGATGACGCCCAATGCCCCCACATCCTTCACTGATGTAATGAGCGAAATCGGGAGTGGTGACCGCGTATTCTATCATCACCGTGGGGCAAATGCACTTTTTAAGCCAGAGGATGTTGAGGTTAGCAGGCTTACTTGTAAAATCTTCCACCTTGGTTACCTGTTATTGTTGGATGCAATGGATCAAGCGGATGCGACATATGGCACGGTGGCGGCTCGATTGCTCGCCGCTGTGCGAAGCGCAGGAATTCTAACAAGCGTGGATGTGGTTAGTGAGGAAAGCGACAGATTCCGGACACTAGTTCCGCCCTCGTTGAAGTATGTTGATTACCTTATTTTAAATGAAATTGAGACGGCAAGGGCTGCGGGCGTCAATGTGCGCATGGGTAACGGCAAATTGGATGGGCAAGCGCTGATTGACGCGGTTGAGATATTGTGCGCTGATGGAGGCATGCAGTTAATTGCTGTCCACATGCCCGAGGGTGTGTACATGCGCGACCAGGCAAGAAGGAGGTACTCTCGGGGTTCACTCAAACTGCCGGATGGCTATATCGCGGGGGCAACTGGGGCCGGTGACGCTTTCTGTGCGGGTATGCTTTACGGTTTGCACGAAGGCTGGTCGATTGAGGATGCCGCAAGCCTTGGAACTTGTTGTGCGGCGGCAAGTTTATCAAAACCGGGAGCGTCGGAGGGGGTTGTTGAGTTAGAAGACGTCCTTCAACTTAGCAGGCGGTTCGGGGAATCCCCTCCGCCTGTATTCGTCTGATCCTTCACTGAAAAAGGGACAGGCGTGATACGTTCAATTTGAAAGGAAAGAGCTAGATGATCAAAGATATAGCGCATGTTTGCCTGCTGGCGAAGAACCTTGGCGACGCGGAGCGGTTTTACTGCGATGGACTCGGATTCCGCAAGATGTTTAATTTTGTGCGCGGCGGGAAAGTCGTCGGTTTCTATCTTCAAGTTGCACAGACCCGTTATGTGGAAATCTTCGAACATGCCGACGCGCAATACTTTGAGAACCAAAGCCTGCAGCATTTATGCTTTGAGGTTAGCAACCTTGATGCTGTTTGCCGCCGTCTAAAAGAGCAGGGGATTGCCGTAACCGAGAAAGCGCTTGGCGCTGACAAGAGCTGGCAAGCTTGGACCGCGGATCCGAGTGGAGTCAAGATCGAGTTCCATCAGTACACAGGTGAGAGTTCACAGTGTACAGGTGTTGACTGTATCTTCGATTAGGACAGCATCGCAATCTTTTGCCGGTCAATGCGGTCCACCCTAAGCGACCTCGAAAGTCCGCCGAGGAATTGCCCTGGCGCCCGTGAAATCCTGTCGCATTCTCATCACGGGCTGTTTGTTGCAACGACCTTGTAGAAGTGCGGCGTGCTGTTGGTTGGCCTGGCGAAATTGATCGTGCAATTGGTGGTTGCAATGCTTCGCGCGAAGACAGGGACATTGGTCCATGCGTTCGTCAGCAGCAGGTTCGTGGAATACCATGGAACTGGGAACCAGTTATTGGTTGTGCTGCAATTTATCCAGACGTTCGTATCGATGCGGAATGCGAATATAATGATTGTAGGTGTGGCGTTTTGAGCGGTGTTCTCGCCGGTAATTGCCTGGTTCGTATTGACTGTCCCTGGCGAATAGTGCATGACCTCGGAGGCCCATTCGAAGTCGGCTCTTGAAGCGCCGGCTCCATACATGGCCAATTGGCCGTAATAGGTGTCACAATCGCCTGCATGCACAAATCCAGCCCATTCATCCACAAGCTGCCCATAGGTGACGCGATCTTCGTATGCTCCGGTCTTCCTTAAGAGGACAAATCCTCCGGCGATTGGAAGTTGCTGGTTAGTGCTTAGGGAATCCATGTAATTCGTGTACAAGTGCGTGAACGGGGTATCCACATTCCGGACGACTGCGTCTCCAAGAACCCAGAAGCCATGACCGTTTGTGTCAGCTGGAAGCACGAAGTTGTTCGTGATGCGATAAACGGAAACGGTTCCTCCAGAGGCATAATCCGACAGAATCTGCACAGACCAGTCCTTTAGAGAGATACCGGATGGACCGCAAACCTCAACGTACTCGTTTGTCCATGACCCAAGGTCATAACTGTCATCAACATAATTAATCTCGTTGAACCAAACAGCACCGGTAGGGCAGGAGTAGACGACATAGTAAGCCTGATTCGTGCCGTATACCGTATTCATCGGGTCATACCAGTATGGATAAACACCAAACTGGCTGTTTGTTTGTGGGCTGGTTATCTCCGTGTGTTCGCCTTCATAGGTGGCGCGGACAGAATACCTTACAAATGTATCAATGGAGTTTGTCGGAATCGGAGTGCTTGTCTTGAATCGATACCACTTGCCGGGCGTTGATAGGTTGCTTGCAATGCAACTCATAGTAATACTGGTAAGCGGTGCGGTGGCAAGACCGTCATAGTTTGTTGCGGTTCCATAAAGAGCGAGGAAGTTGAGGTTCGAAGGTGTCAGGAAAAGATGATACACATCCACCAGGATATCCACGGAGTTTGAGTACAGTGGGATTACGGGGGAGCAAACAAGGTTACTCATGGACAGGCGTGATGCCAGGGGGGCTGTGATCAGAATGTCGTCAATGCAGATGCGGCCGGGGCCTGTAACCGTCAGGTCATCATTGTATATGCGCACGTATTGGCTGTTGGTGTCGTACACGCTGGTCCGAAAGTAGAGGTAGTCATTGGTATTTACGACGTTTGTGATCGTGGCGACAGTCGTCCAATCAAGAATGTTTGTGCTGTCCGTCAAGCAAGTCTGAACGACAATCTTGGCCGGAGGCACCGGATTACGAATCGCCCAATTGCGATACCAGAAACTGATCTCGCCAATTCCGTTTTGCAGAGGCGGCGTACGTACGTACGCAAATATATTCGTGTTGGGCGTAGGTGCGCCGATGTTGGAAGTGCGATTGCTGTTCAGGAAGCCGGATCGCAGTTCATACCGCCGGACTGGATCCAACTCATCAATGGCGATATTGTTCATTTTCCAGGTTTCGCCCTGAACATTAGGTTCAACCGTTATCTGTTTGATCAATAGCGAACCTGGTGCGGCTGTCTTGTTGACGAGGCGCATATAGGCATTGGTGGGTGGGATCAGGAACGTGAAAAGCGTGTTGATGTAATTGGATCCCGGATTCGTCACATTTGTCACAACCTGCGCGACATTTGTCCAGGAGTCTGGTGTCTCATAGGCGACATCCAAATCAAAACTGGCACTGCCGTTGGCTCCGGCCGAGAAATCGATGCTGCATGTGTAGATCCCGTTTGTCAGAAGCGGGGAAACAATATACTGGTTCGTGTTGACAGGGGGCGATGCACGCCTTGGCTCAAGTCGGCAGACCCGGCCAACTGGACCGTTTTCTATCCACGCGTGGGTTACGGTCCAGCCCGCGTTTGTAATGGACTGGGAATACCACTCCTTCAACTCGATGGTATCGATGGCAATCTGGTTTGTGCCCTGATCCTGCGACCAAATTATATTGTTGGCGAAGTTGGTTTGGAGGACATTTGTCACAGAGACAAACGACATGTTCGTAACGCTGATATTATTTGTGAGCGTCAGCCATTTGTTCGTCTGCGTCAGTTCGTAATAATCTGAGCTATAGGGGGCGTTGGTGGGGAAGAAATAGACGCCCAACTTTGGGATATTGCTTGATGTGTTGATTGCGCGATAGCTGTAAATCACATATTCCAGACCGCGGAATGCAGGATTCCCCTCGTCCACAATCTGTGCAACCCATCGGGTTCCCCTTGTACGCGCGGGATCAGGTTCAACAGCCGAGCCTACGGACGTGTTGATCTTAGCTCCGTACAAAACAAAAAAGTCATCGCCTCCGATGCCGCCTTCAACATACCCGCCGGTGTAGTCGCCCCAACGGATATTATCGAATGTTTCCCTGCGGATCCGGGCTGTGTTCGTAGGGACGGACGTGAATGACAAGGTGGACGGCGGAGCGCTTGTGCTGGATCCGATCAACTTCAAGATATAAAGGGAAGAGTTTGCCACACTATTGAAATCCTGGAAAACGCATGGAGTCACAAGATACAAGCCGGAGTACTCGTCGAATCGCAGCAGGATTTCCTGGCCTTTCGGGAAAAGGCCGCTGATAGCGAACTCCGTTTGTCCGGTGGCCGAATAGTCGGACAGGGGGAGACCGGACTGCCAGTTACTTGCATTTCCCCAGACAACGGCATTAGTCGAATATCCTGAACCAGCACCGTATCCGAAACCGCTGAAGGCAAACGTCAGGATGTTCGTATCGTCCGGAATCGTTACAATCTTCTGCCATATGCCGTTCTCAAGCAGTCGGCCTTCGCTCAACGTTCCATTCACAATTGCCGCAACATTGCTGTATGAAGAGGCAAATTGCCTTACCGTGTAGGTGGATGGACCGGCTGAACCTTCAGCGGGGAATAGCCTGGGGCTATGGTTGTCCAAGTCTGAGCCATAATACCCCTTGAAGTCGCACCGGATGTAATACTCAATTACCGTGTCCCGGCGAAACGCGGGAACAGAATAGGGGGAGGTGGAGTATAAGGTTCCCGAAACCCTGGTCATGGGAATCGCGGTGAAAGAAGTTGTCCCTTGTCGCCGGTAGTACAAGGTCGGGGTCAAGGCCCATGCTTCAAATAAGGGGTTTACGGAGAATAGATCACAAGTTACGGTAACATCGTCTGCTTCCGATGGGTAGGCCGGATGAGTGTAGACATTGGTGATCAACACGTCGGCAGGCGGGTAGGGGGCCTGTATGCTGTCCCAATACCATGTTCCCGCAACCCGGCGCAATCGCACCTTTATGTGCGCGTTCGTGTAAATGCTGTTGGTTTGATACTGCCAGCTTGATCCGCTTACAGCATGCGGCGAACCACTCGTGCTCCAGTTGATGTCATCACTGGATACTTCCACGACGCCGGTTCCAGATCCAACCGCAGGGCCTTTGACATAAAAGCTTAATGTTCCGACTCCGTTACTCAGCACGGGCGACTGCGTCCAGCCGCCTGTACTGGGACGGGCAACGGCAGCGTTGGAGGGGGATTCATATGTCTGTCCATCATAGAGCCTAACATTCCACGAGTTCCATCCAGTTGCGGTATTGGTTCCGTTTGTGTATGTGCTCTGCGGCATTGGGAACCAGTTCGCATCAAAGTTCTCGCTTCGCTCAGACGAGGCATCTGCCACAGTATAGTAGGCAGGGTTGTTTGTCCCGGCGGAAGGGATCCATTGGGGACTGGATGATTCGCTTTGGAACCCTGAATAAAAGCATTGAATAACATATTGCACGATTCCTGTGCCTGCACGTGGTATCGGAGTGTCATTCTTCCAGAATAAGCCGTTTGTGGTACTCATGGAGACTTGGTCAAAATTCCCGTCACTACCCATTCGATACCAAAGAACAACATTTGTAACCAAGGCATCCGACATGGGGGTCAGCGTTCCGGAAATATCGACAGTATCAATGATGCTGGGATTTAATGGGGTATTGGTGATGCCAGAAGGAACAACCCCGGCGCCGGGTTGCGCAATGATGACTTCATCAAGGCAAAGGCGGGAACTAGTGCTGTTAGCGTTGTTCAGAAATCGAACATATTGATTTTCACGGTCTGATCTTCCAACCGTATAGTATAGGTAGTTTGTGCTGATTATGTTAGTGACAGTAGCAACGGTTATCCATGTTGCGGATGTCGGCGACGTTGCTACTTGAATATCAAGCCTGGCGGATGGAGAAGCATTGGTCGCCCAACTGCGGTACCAGAAGGATATCTGTCCTATGCCGTTTGAAAGGGGGGGCGAAAGCAGGTATGTGCTGGACGCCCCACCTTGTTGCCCGTTTAGCATCAGGGAACGACCGGAAAGAATTCGTGCTGAATCATTGGATGTGGCTCCGCCATAAACAATCCAACTTCCGTTGGTATAGTTGCCGTAACTATTGAAGGTGGTCGAAGTCCATGAGTCGAAGTTCAGATAGTCGCAGGGAATTACGGAATAACCTCGCGTAACATCATTGAAGTTCCACACAAAGGTTCCGGTATTTGTGCGGGACAAGAGGATATTGGTTGCATTGGCTTCTGCAGTCCCATATGCGGGCATATTGGTGGCTGTCTGATTACTGTCACCCCAAAGGGTCGTTATGCCATTGCTAACCCCCTGATACCTGAATTGGTTGTTTACGGCATTGGATAGCGCCACAGCCCGCTGCCATGCGTAATTCTGGCCAATCCAAAGGTTGGTATTGATATCCCCGGTTACTGAGAGATTCGTGTACCCGGATTGCGGGCGGACGACAAACGATTGAACCGGGGTATTTGTTGTGTACGGAGTTCCGTCCGAGACGCATGTTGCTGACACATAGTATTCCACCACCGCGCCGATCGCCTTGCCGGGGACCGTGTTGCTGGCGAAGAAGCGTCCTGCTCCGTTGTTTGTCATGGCAATGGCATTCCAGGATGTATTGGGCCATTCGCGCCAGAAATTCGTGGCATACAGCTCATCATTGATTCCGGCTATGCTGACATTGGCACTGATCCAGACCGGATCGAGATCCGCGGGCGATGAAGGTGACGCTGTAAGATTGCTGATCGTAATCGCCGGAGGCGGCCCCGAAATACTTATGCTATCCCAATACCAAGTGCCGGCGATGCGACGGATACGCACCTTTGTGATGACGTTGGTATTGATTACGTTAGTCTGAAGTTGCCAGGAGGTTCCGCTAACGGCATGAAGCGTTCCATTGGTCCGCCAATTCACCTCATCCGTGCAGATCTCGACTACGCCAGTTCCTGAACCGGTGGAAGGGCCCTTAACGTAGAAGGAAACCACACCGGCTCCGTTTGACAGGCTTGGTGATTCCGTCCATCCGCCTGTCGATGGACGGGCCACGGCCGCATTGGATGGTGATTCAAACCCCTGCCCATCATAAATTCTTATGTTCCAAGAGATCCATCCGGAAGCGAAATTGGTTCCGTTGGTGTACGTGGTTTGCGGCATGGGGTCCCAGTTGGCATCAAAGTTCTCTGTCGTTACGGCAGCATGACTAATGCTAGGCATGTTCAACGAGAGAAGCAGTAAACATCCAGCTATGATTTTCATCATCCTGCCATTCGTTGCCGGTTGGCGGGAATGCTTGCCATCAGGTTCAATGTCGAGCGCCACCCGTATGTATCTGTCAACGCGCATCGAATTCATCCTTTCGTCAAACCGAAAATAAGTTGCTGTAGAATACTCAAACCTGGCGGTTGCGTCATCGGTTTTCTATGGAAGTAGTATATCGTCGATTGGACCTATCGAACAAGGCCATTTGCAGAATTCTATGCAAAGAACTTGTCAAAATGTTTGAGCCCAGACGGTTGAGAGGGTAGAGTACCGGTGGTGGGAGGACTATGAATGAAAAGTCAATGGAAACAGAGGGCGTTTACGCTTGTGGAAATGTTGGTTGTGATGGCGATCATGCTGATTCTGGCTGCAATCCTCATACCGGCCTTGAATAGGGCAAAGGAATACGGACGTGCAGCCCGGTGTGGCTCTAATTTGCGGCAGTTGCAGGTTGCGGTACTCAATTATGCCGGGGATGATGGACATATGCCGAGAGCGTACAGTTCGTGGGAGCCTGATGCGAGTGACCAGTGGTGGCACCAGCATGGCTGGGTGGCCTGGTATGATGTTTCCGGTCCGTTGGACGGCCCTCGAGGGGGGGCACGTCCTGCGAATGGCAACTACAGTTGGCGCGGATCACAGGGCTACTCAACCATTACAAACGGGACGCTGTGGGCCTATGCAACGCATCCGGATGTTTATCTTTGTCCAACATTTGCCGTGCCGAAAGTTTGCGGGCAAACAGACGCCATGCGCAGTTACTCCATGAGCACAAATGCAAACCGTCTTGTTATCGGGTACTCTGTCTCCAGTCTTGTTCTGTTCGGGGATGATGCCAATGTCACTGCAAGCCCCTATGATGGCGCCTTTGGAACCAATGAAGTTGCGCGGTGGCACAGCCCTGGGCGAGGGCAGGTGGTTTATGCGGATGGGCGGGTGGAAAAACGCTAGGTTGTTGAAATGATTGACAGGGATTCGGCCGGGACCTATATTGTCACGCTTTGGTTCGGGCGATTAGCTCAGTTGGTTAGAGCACTACCTTGACATGGTAGGGGTCACAGGTTCGAGTCCTGTATCGCCCACCAGCCTTTTCCTGCGCCTTGACGCCATGAGTCGTGACTCCAGAACACATGACTTCGGTTGGTTGGAAGAACTGAATCCGCAACAGAAGTCGGCCGTTACCCATGGCGACGGCCCGCTGCTGGTAGTAGCCGGGGCGGGCAGCGGGAAGACGAAGACTCTCGCCTACAGGGTTGCCTACCTCATTGGTTCGCAGCATATTGCGCCGGAACGGATTCTGCTGATGACGTTTACCCGTCGTGCAGCGGAGGAGATGGTGCGTCGCGCGGCTGCCATCTGCGATCAGGGGCCCGTGGTCACCTCCCGTATCTGGGGTGGAACCTTCCATGCCATTGCGAACCGCATCCTCCGCATTTACTCAAAAGAAGCAGGTCTGTCGCCCGATTTTACCGTCATGGACGAGGCAGATGCAGCGGACCTTATGAACGTGGTCCGACACGAGCTAAATCTGGCCAAGGGGGAAAAGCGGTTTCCCCGTAAAGGAACCTGCCTGGCCGTCTACTCCCGTTGTTTAAACGGCAACGAGCCGCTCGAGAGCGTCCTGCGACAGTTCTATCCCTGGTGCCTGGAATGGAAGGAACAACTCAAGCAGCTCTTTACGCAATACGTAATCCGGAAGCAGCAGCGAGGCGTGCTGGACTACGATGATTTGCTCTTTTACTGGAGGCAGTTGCTGACCGATGACACCATGGCACGGGAACTGTGCGGGCGCTTCGACCATGTGCTGGTGGACGAGTATCAGGACACGAACACCGTGCAGGCAGACATCCTGCGCGGCATGCGGAAGTATAACCCGAATCTCATGGTGGTGGGTGACGACGCCCAGAGCATTTACAGCTTCCGGGCCGCCAACGTGCGGAACATTCTCGATTTTCCAAAGCAGTTCTCAGGGACGACCGTGGTAACGCTGGAGCAGAACTACCGGTCGGTGGAGCCGATTCTGGAAACAACGAACGCGCTTATTTCCCACGCGCGCGAGCGGTATACCAAGGACCTATGGTCGATACGGAAGGGCGGGGACAAGCCATTGCTGGTGACCTGCCGGGATGAGTCAGCCCAGGATCGATTCGTCGTCGACAAGATCCTCGAGCATTATGAACAAGGCATTCCCCTGCAAAAGCAAGCCGTGCTTTTCCGCGTTGGCCATCTCTCCGATTCGCTTGAAATCGAGTTGACGCGGCGGAACCTTCCTTATCACAAATATGGCGGCCTGCGGTTCCTTGAGGCATCACACGTGAAGGATATGGTCAGTATCCTGAGAGTGGCGGAAAATCCACTCGATGAGATCGCCTGGTTCCGCATTCTGCAGCTCATTGATGGCATTGGACCCGCCACGGCAGCCCGTGTGATCGCCCATGTCTCCAAAGCGCGTGATGCGCGGGTCATCCGGTCATTTGACGCGCCGGCAGCCGGACGGGAGGGGATGAAGGGGTTGGCAGGGCTCATGGATGATCTCATCAACCTTGGGGAAGGCAACCCTTCCGGGCAAGTGCAGCGCATTCGCGGTTTTTATGATGATATTCTGGCGGCAAGGTACGATAACGCTGTGCAGCGCAAACGGGACATTGAACATATTGAGCAGATTGCAGGGAAATACCGGTCCCGGCGGCAGTTCCTGACCGATCTGACGCTGGATCCGCCGAATTCAACGAGCGATCTTGCTGCAGCCCCATTGAAGGACGAGGATTGGCTGGTGCTTTCCACTATTCACTCGGCCAAGGGCTGTGAATGGGATGTTGTCTATCTGATCCACGCTGCGGACGGGTGGCTGCCATCGGATATGTCGACAGGGAGTGATAAGGAGATCGAGGAGGAGCGGCGGCTTGCCTATGTGGCAATGACACGCGCCAAGAACTTCTTGTACATAACGTGGCCTTTGCGGTACTACCAGCGCCGGTCCAGTTTTGGAGACCGGCATGCCTACGCGCAGTTGTCCCGATTTCTCACAGACGATGTTCGCTCCACCTGCACTTTAGTTTCCAGCGGGGTCAACGGTTATCCGGCAGAAGACGAAGAAGGGTACGCGGGTGACATCGTAGGCCGGGTAAGACGAGAGATCAATTCAATGTGGGACTGAGATTTGGCGAAGGCAACGCGCTTAAACGCGTGTTTTCCCGGCGGGCCAAGGTTGACATGATCTTGGGAATGTAGACTTGGGTTTCCGCAGGCAGATAAGTTGCAATTTCAGCGAAAGAGTCTGCCTGATGCTTCTTGAGAAGGCGTCCTACGCGACCCTCGCCGGCGTTGTAAGCCGCCAGAGCAAGCGGCCAGTCCTTGAACCGTGCGTAGAGTCTCGAAAGATACCGAGCGGCAGCACGTGCGGAAAGTTCCGGCTTTGTGCGCTGGTCACCCTCAGCATTGATCAGTCCGAACTCCTCGGCTGTGGCCGGCATGAACTGGAAAAGTCCGCGGGCGCCGGACTGGCTGATGGCCTCCGGGTCAAACTTGGACTCAACTTCGGCAATCCACACCAATTCTGCCGGGACGCCCTCGCTGGAAAATATGGCCTTAAGTTTTGGTATAAGTATTTCAGCACGTCCTGGTTGCGGAAGTGATGCTGCGGACTTAGCCCATGAAATAGCTTTCAGGATGCAAGGCCAACGAATTGCGGCAAAAATCTTCTCATCCTCCTCTTGTGAACCAAGCCGAAGTGGGCTGACCGAGCCAAATACATCATTTCGTGTCCGGATGTCTGCAGGCAACTCTGGAATATCATCTGTAAGTGGACTTTCAGCAACAGGGGTGTCCGGGTGCAAATCAATGACGCCTTCTGCAAAAGCCATACGCGCAACAATCAGGGACATCCAACACATGAAAATGGAGAGTGTCTTGAACATATTTTCTGCTTATATGAAAATGTTACCCTTGTTGCAAGGTCATTCAAGCGACTGCTTCTCAAGCGAGCGCTCTTTGGCCTCTTGGATCAATGAAACGACGAGGACTGGACAGGATTTGGGCGAGTGCAGTATTCTTCTGTTGATCATGAAGACCTTGGATTCAGATTTCCTGATACTCGGTTCCGGAATTGCTGGCCTAATGTCGGCTTTGCATCTTTCCAGCCGTGGAACGGTGCTTGTGCTTACCAAAAAGGACAGGGCAGAAAGCAATACAAACTACGCGCAAGGCGGTATTGCCTGCGTGATGGCGTCAGACGACAGTTTTGAGCAACACGTGAATGACACCCTTGATGCCGGAGCAGGCTTGTGTGATGCCGCGGTAGTCAGGGAGATTGTTCGCAACGGTCCGGATCGCATCACGGAACTGGAGCGTTTCGGACTTCATTTCTCTGGGCGAGAAGGGAATGAGGGGCGAACATATGACTTGGGCCGGGAGGGGGGACATTCCCAGCGACGCGTCCTGCACGCAGGGGATATCACGGGTCAGGCAGTGGAAAAGGTCTTGCTGGCGCAAGCACACGCCAGTGGCAATATCCGCATCCTGGATCATTGCATGGTCATTGACCTGATCACGACAGGCTGGCTGGATCATCGCGCCTCATGCCGCGGTGAGTCTGCTGGAGGAACAGACGGGAACCGGTGTGTAGGGGCCTATGCGTTGGACGAAAACAGCGGTGAAATCTTTGCTGTGCGTTCGGCGGCGACCATTCTAGCAACGGGCGGCGGCGGCAAGGTGTACCTTTATACAAGTAACCCCGACATTGCAACCGGAGATGGCGTCGCAATGGCGTGGCGGGCGGGACTGCCAATCAAGAATATGGAGTTCATTCAGTTCCATCCAACCATACTCTATCATCCGAAAGCCAAGTCCTTTCTCATTAGTGAAGCGGTGCGCGGCGAAGGTGCCAAGCTTGTCGACAGCACAGGCAAGTCTTTTATGGACCGTTATGATTCTCGTGACGCGCTGGCGCCGAGAGATATTGTAGCCCGGGCCATTGACCATGAAATGAAACTCAGTGGCGCGGCGTGCATGTATCTGGATATCCGACATCGATCGGCAGAGTTCCTGATTGACCGGTTCCCCAACATCTATGCCCGCTGTCTATCCCTGGGGATTGATATGGCGCGCGACCTGATCCCTGTCGTTCCAGCCGCGCACTATTTCTGCGGTGGGGTAGAAGCCTCTGTGGATGGGCGAACCGCGTTGCCAGGGTTATACGCCTGTGGGGAGGTGGCTTGCACTGGACTTCACGGCGCCAACCGGCTGGCAAGCAATTCCCTGCTGGAGGCTCTTGTCTGCGCAGCCAGCATGGCCGACCATCTCGCCAAAGAGCCCTTATTCGACACGCGGACAATCGCAATCCCGATTTGGGAGTACGGTGCAGCTGTGCCAAGCGACGAAAGCATTGTGATGGAACATAATTGGAATGAAGTCCGCACTTGCATGTGGGATTACGTAGGTATTGTGCGGTCCGACAAACGGTTGGAACGTGCGGCGCGTCGGATTCATAATCTTCGCCAGGAAATCCGGCAGTATTACCTCGATTACCTGGTGACGCCTGATATTCTTGAATTACGCAACATCGCCGATGTGGCTGAACTGATCATCCGTTCTGCCCAGAGGCGAAAGGAGAGCCGCGGTCTGCACTATACCTTGGACCATCCGGACCGGGATGACACACATTGGCGGCATGACACAGTGATACGGGATGCGCCGGGGCATGCATAATAACAGCCAGATCAAGGAGAAGGGTGTATCATGAAACGGTTCTTAGCGGAGGGGTTAATCGTAGGTGTTGTGGTTGTGACAAGTTCCGGGTGCATAATATCCCCCGCACCCGTCATGCCACCACGGGGGACACCGGCCCAGCGGATACGTTACCAGGATGGTTTAACCGAGTTGAACTTAAGTGGACAACGCCTTGGAGCGTTACCTCAGGCCGTCTTGGAAGTTCAGGGGTTGCAGGAGCTTTGCCTCGACAAGAATGCGGGGATTGCAATTGGCGAGGATATACTTTCGCTTCGCCAACTTCGAAGGTTGAGTTTGGAGGGGTGCGCGTTGTTGAGCATGCCGGATTCTCTCTGCAGAAGCACAGTCTTGGAAATCTTGTCGCTGAATGACAACCAGATATGTTCTTTGCCGGATGAAGTCGGATCGCTCAGGAATTTGCGGGTTCTCAGTGTTGGTAGAAACCATTTGATAGAATTGCCGGGATCTCTTGGACTTCTATCCAAATTGGAGCTGTTGAACGCTGACGACAACCTGCTGCGGGATCTGCCGGCCACCATGTCAGGGCTGGTGGCTCTAAAGTCTCTTTCGTTGGACCGGAATCGTATTTCATCGCTCCCCGACTCAATCTGCGATTTGCGTGGGTTGGAGTCGCTCAGTCTGGCTCATAACCGGTTGACCCACCTTCCCGCCGCAATCGGGAATCTCGACGGGTTGAAAGTTCTTGCGTTAAACGGGAACATGCTTCCACGGGAAGAAATGGCAAGGGTGCGCAAGTCCTTGCCGCATACAATGATCGTTGAATGAATCAACAAGTGTTTATGGTCGCCCATCAGAGTGGTCGGCAAGGGGTAATCATCAGGAGGAGCCAGGGATGAGTGTGCGTGTATTGAAGACGGCGGTTCGCGATGTGCCCGACTTTCCGAAGGCCGGGATTCTGTTCAAGGATATTACACCGGTCTTGAGAGATCCGAAATTATTCAAAGCTGCAGTCGATATCTTTGTAAGGCGGCATAAGGGCAAAGGGATCACCAGGGTAGCAGCCATCGATGCACGGGGATTCCTTTTTGGTTCTGCCATCGCTTATAGACTCAAGGCCGGACTAGTGCCGATTCGGAAGAAAGGGAAGTTGCCCTATTCATGCCATGAGGAGAGTTACGACCTGGAATATGGTTCGGCCACGCTTTCTGTTCACACGGATGCCTTCAGCCTTGGGGACAAGGTGCTCCTGATGGACGACTTGCTGGCAACGGGAGGGACCGCACTGGCATCAGCCAGATTGATTGAACGGGCGGGCGGCTCCGTTGCGGAGATTGATTTTCTCATTGAACTAGCCTTTCTGGGGGGGCGACAGAAACTTGCTGGATATCCGGTTTATGCGCCGATTGTTTACGGTTGAAAATGGTGTTGCATGTAGACTTGTGATACTGGTTCATAAAGTTGGAAATGCGGTGAAAACAAGGGAGTCAATATGAGCAAGCTTAATGTGCAGTTATGTCCGGAGACAGGGATTTGTTCCCTTGTAAAGGAAGATGGCAGTAAAGTGGACCTGATGCCGGGCGAGGTGATGGAGGTCCGTTCAGCTTCCGGCAAGGCGTCCGATATCCAGAAGGCCATTGCAGAGGTCGACCCCGGTTTTGCTCAGGGATTGAGCGCGGACGATCTCGCCCAGATAGCCCGCAGGCTGAAATAAGCGGCAAGTTCTGCAGCAGCAACTCGAAGTTTTCAAGGGGTTCATGCACAAGCGATGAACCCAGGCAAAGGAATGGAGGATGTGTACAAGCCGGCTATTCAGCTGACTCCATTGCTTTCTTCATTATGTTGCCAAAGTTGATGTTCGGCATGGATTTTCCAGACGGGGCAGAATTCGATTCTTCGGCATCCTGTGCTTCGTTGGCGGCTTGAAGCAGATCAACCTCCTGGTAGTCGGATGGGATATCAACCTGGACGTCGCTCACATTCCGGATGCTTGTAACCTCTGTGCTGGAACGGTTCACGGTTGATTTGCCCTGGTTGTCTGTTGTGGTCTGCACCGAAATGGTTTTCAGGGGCAAGCCGCTCATTTTTCCCTTTTCCATGGCAATCAGCTTATCCAGTTCGGCATTCTGGGTCTTGGGTGACTTGTTCATCCATGCACTAAAGGCGGTTACGTCCATTTTTGTGGTCGCCCAGGTTTCATCCTCCTTGACAACAGACATCTGGTTCTTGAATCCCATAATCGACATCGACATTTGGTATGAAGTTCGGAACTTGTAATGCTGGGTCGGATAGCCGAGCATTACGGGGCCGGCTTCGTCGAGCATCTTCTCCATTTTCGGGTCCGTGATCTGCATCTTCATCATGCCGCCCATAGCTCCGGCCATGCCCATCATGGCTTCGGTATCCCATTTCATGTAGGTCTTGTCCTTTGGAGATACCATAAAAAAGGTTTTCCCCGCGTCTCGGGTCAGCAGGTACCCACCCTCGGATGCTGCAGGAGTCTTGCCTTCCACGAAATCAATCCGGGCTTTCTCGCCCGAGGCCGTCATCTTGGTGACAATGCTATGTGTTTGCCCCTTTCCGCGGGCCGACGGATCCCCTTCCGTAATGGTTTTTGTTGTAATTTCAAGCCCTGCCAAAGCGTGAGCGGTGATTGTCGCTGCGGTTACGGCGAGTATCCAGAATGACATCTTCATATGCTCTCCTTCTGTTCTTGCACGATCTTAATTTTAGTTCCCAATGGTTCGAATTCAATCATGCTGTTGTGCCGAATGCGAGTGAAAACATTTGTCAGGCAGGCATAGAATTCGGTAAGGATCCTGATCAGATGGAAGGGGTTGCCAATCCGACAGTTTGGACAGCGGAGAATACCTTCAGACTCCGCCCCCGATGACAAACAGGAGAACGGGAATGTCAGGCATACAGTCAGCAGTTGCATTGGTTTCGGCACGGTTCCAGCACGAAGTTGAACGCATTGAGGCGCAACTAGGATGGGCAAGGGAGTTGTGCCTCTTGCATCCGGATAAGGCGGGAACATGGCAACCCTTGATCCAGCAAGCCGCCGCGCAGGTGCAGGCGGCTGCAGAAACCGGTGATTACACCGTGATGAGGGATGCAGTAAAGATGGCAGAGCAGTGTCTTGGACCGCTGGGACAGCTTGCGAAGTCCTATACAATCCATGCCGTTGGACATGGCCATATTGATATGAACTGGATGTGGTCGTGGCCGGAGACCGTGGCAGTGACAGTGGATACAGTTTCCACCGTTCTTCGCCTCATGGAGGAGTATCCTGGGTTCTGCTACTCTCAGAGTCAATGCTCCATCTATGAGATACTGGAAAAACACCGCCCTGACCTTCTGAAGCGTGTTGCATGTCGTGTTAAGGAAGGACGATGGGAGGTCACCGCCAGCCATTGGGTCGAGGGGGACAAGAACCTGGCTGGACCGGAGAGCCTTTGTCGTCATGTCCTGTATTCCCGGCGGTATATGCAGAAACTGTTCCGGTTGACTCCTGAAGATGTCCCTATCGATTGGGCCCCGGATACGTTCGGGCATCCCGCAACGGTGCCAACATACCTGAGCCGTGCCGGCATCCGATACCTGTACATGTACCGTCCTGGCACACTTCTGACGCCAAAACCATGGCTTTTCTGGTGGGAGGGTCCAGATGGTTCACGGGTCCTTATCCGTAACGAGTCCAACTCGCGCCATGCATACAGCGGTTCAATTTGTCCCGGATGGATCCAGGATCTCCTGGCGTACACACGGGAAACAGGCCTTAAAGACTTCATGTTTGTGTACGGTGTCGGCGATCACGGCGGGGGCCCAACAAGGCGTGATCTGGAGCGGGCCATGGACATGAATACATGGCCCATTTTTCCGTCCGTTCGCTTCTCGACCACCCGTTTCTGGTTCGATCTTGTTTCGGTAAAGGGTGCAAAACTGCCTGTGCATCGTGGCGAATTGAACTTCGAGTTTACGGGATGTTATACAACCCAGACCCTGATCAAGAAAGCCAACCGCTACGGCGAGAACCGGCTGGTGGTGGCGGAGACGGCGTCGGCCCTGGTATCAGCCGCGGGATTGGGAACATATCCATCGGCGGCCTTCGAAGAAGGATGGCGCCATATATTATTTAATCACTTTCACGATATCCTTCCAGGTTCCGGCGTGATGGAGACGCGCACATACAGCCACGGAATCTATCAGCAGACGATGGCGATCACGGCCCAGGCGGAAGGGGCTGCCCTGCAAGCACTAGCGGCCTCTCTGGATACTTCTGGCTTGGCGGGCGGGGAACAACTGAAGACTCCGGCGTCCCGTCTACGGAGCGGTCTTGGCGCGGGGGTGGGACTTGGTACGGCCGACGGAGGTCTGTCCCGCGCGGAACGAAGTGCGGGGCACGGAAGCCGTCCGATCGTACTGTTCAACCCTGGTGCGGGAGACCGCCATGAAGTGGTGGATGCGCACGTATGGGACAACGGTCCGGCTGGCACGACCCCTATGCGGAACCGCCGGTACCGGGTACAGGGTCCGGACGGCACGGTGGCGCCGGCCCAGGTGACTGGCGGGGGCGGGTACTGGGGCCATGACTATGCCACGGTGGCGTTCCCAGTCAGCGTTGCGGGCCTTGGCTATGCGGTATATACGGTGATCGAAGAGGTTTCAGGAGCCGCGGACAATGCCGGACCGGTGGATCAGCCGGTCGTTTTGAACGGTCCGGTACACCATTGCGGCTACTCCATGGTAGAGCGTGGTGCGGAGGGCCTAGAGAACGAGTTCCTGCGCGTCGAGATCGATCCGGCCACTGGGGGGGTCCGGCGGTTGCTGGACAAGGTTGCCGGCGTGGACCTGATCCAGCCGATGCCGTCCGCGCCCGTGCTGGAATACGAGGTGGAACGACCGCATGGCATGACCGCCTGGCTGATCCAGCACCCCGGCACACCGCCGGAGTATCCGCGCCTGAAGGCGTTGCGGCGGGGATTGAACGGCCCGTACCGGGCCACGCTGGAGGCCGATCTTGCCATCTATGAATCCGAGTTCACGGTGACGTACGAAATCCGGCGCGGCGATCCGAAATTGTATATCCGGATTGCCGGAACCTGGTTCCAGCGCGGCACGCCGCAGACGGGTGTGCCCGCTCTGAGTTTTGTCCTGCCGCTGGCCCTCAAGGATGCGCGGGGCCGCTATGAGATTCCGTTTGGCGCCCTCGACCGGGACCTGAACCAGCGGGAGGAAGTGCCTGCCCTGCAGTGGGCGCAGGTTACGGGAACGGCTGGCGATGCGCAGGCCGGATGCCTGCTGCTCAATGACTGCAAGTACGGGCATTCCCTCCAGGGCAGCACACTCCGGTTGACGCTGATCCGGGGTAGTTACGATCCGGACATCCTGCCGGAAATCGGACAACATGAGATCCATCTGGCGATCCGTCCCTTCCGCGGCGACTTGCCTGTGGAGTCCGCCATTGCGGACGGGCAGGCGTTTAATCAGGCTTTACGGGTGATGGGGACGGATGTTCATGAAGGGAACCGTCCGCTTTCAGGGCGGTTCTTGAGGCTAACGCCGTCGACAGCAGTGCTATGCGGCGTCAAGCAGGCGGAGGATGGCCGACGCCTGGTGGTACGGGTGTTCAATCCAATCGGCGAGCGCGTGATCGCCAAGTTGGATTTCTCGGGAGGCGGACTGATGCCCGAACCGGAGTCGGCGGTTGAACTGGACCTTCTGGAGCGCGAAGTGGAGAAGGGGACGGCCAACGTCAACGGGCGGGTTGTGACCGTGATTGTCCCGCCTCATGGCATCGCCACCGTCGGAGTGGGCTGGAAACGCAAGGGGTAAGGCTGCCCCAAGGGGGGAGGCACTGCGGCATCGTGCGGGGGGGGGCGGTAGAGTGGGCAACCGAGAGGGATGGCTCGGGACGGCCGAGTCTCGATTGGAGCAGGACAGGTGGATGAAGGGACGGTCCAGCTCCCCGGCCCATTAGCGCAGGCTTTCTGCTCTATGGTTCCCCTCCGATTTCGAGAGAAATGAATATTAGAGACTTTGGGAATTTGTGCGATGTTGCTCAACGTCAGATTCTCCCTGTAAAATAATTCAGAGGCTTCATGAGCCGAATTCCTTTCAGTCAGTACCAAGCTTTAGTAGACCAGTCTTCTGCGAAGACATTCGGGCTCAAGCGTAGGGATGCTTTCAAAAGGATCATGCGCTTGTTCTGTGCGCCAGCTTATGATATATGATAAAAAACATGAAGACAGAAGGGCGAAGCATGGAAGCATCAGGGATCACGGCGCAGATGGGTGAGGATCAGTTTGAAGAGTGGTTTCTCGCGGGCTTGTCTGCTGAAACAATCCCGCTGGATGATATGCTTGGGGCTTTGGACGAACTCCGCAGGGCGGGAATGACGGCTCAGGCCGACAGTTGGGCTGAACTGCTGGAAGATTCACTTGAGGAGCGTGATCTGGGTGATGCCATGGTCCGGGCGGTACGGAATCGTGCAGCCGCGCGTGAAACTGATCCGGCATTTCGGCGCCATGTGGAAAAGCGCATTCACTGGGCGTTTCGTAACGATCCTCTCCGGAAGAAGTTCGTTGGGCATGCGGGTTTTGCCAAGACTATCCCGATGCAAGAATGCTTTCGCCGGTTGGACACGCTGCTGAAACTGCAAGAAGGTGTGTTGGGGTTGGACAGGACGTGGGGCATAGGGAGGGTGCGTTCGATTGACCCTTTCTACGAAAGGGTTACCATTGATTTCGTTCGCAAGCGCGGTCACGAGATGTCCATGGCTTATGCTGCAGAAGCCATCCAGTTCGTCAGTGATGACCATCTCCAGGCGCGGCACTTTTTGGATCCGGCAGGCTTGAAGTCCCTGGCTGAACAACAACCGGCGGAGGTTGTTCGAATTGCCTTGCGCAGTCATGGTGCGATGCCGGTCTCGCGCTTGCAGGAGATCCTGACCGACGGAATATTGACGCCGGGAGAATGGAAGACATTCTGGGAGGCTGCACGGAAGACACTTAAGAATGACCCGCTCGTTGTGATTCCAGTCAAGCGGAGTGATCCGATTCAGCTGCTTGACCGCGAAATCAATTACGACGCTCGCTGGTTTGAACTTCTGGCGAAAGAGCGAACGATTGACGCCATCCTGAGCCGAATCGAAGAATTGCAGGCAGCTATGGGGCCGACAGAGGCAGACGACGCCGGGCGGCACGTGGTTGCAGACCGACTGCAATTCCTCTTAAAAGGCTTTGGTGACACTGACGTTTCATTGCGGGTGAAAGTCGTTCTGTCGGCGCGACAGTGGAATCTTCCGGAGGAGTGGATCCCATGGCAATCTCAGTTGGAGGGGTTGCTGCTGCCGGACACCTTGCTGGCTGCAACCGTTGACTTACCAGCCAAGAAGCTCTCGGCGTTTGTGGAAGCTGCGGCTGGACAAGACGAGAAGCGGACACAGGATGCCATCTTGAAGCTCTTGCCCCGTGCACCAATGGCAACACTGAATGTGTTTCTTGATTTCCTGATCGAGAGGGGCGTGGAGGGAGCGATCGCCGGGGTGTTCCGCGAGGAACTGGCGCGTCGCCAGGCTGGCGTTGAGATGGTTTTGTGGTTGGCACGCCACCCGGAAAAGCTTGATTTGTGGGGAATAGGCACAGCCGGCGACCTGATGTTTCATGTCTTGCCGCTCTTCGAACGGACCTACACGGGGGAGCGACTCAAGGCTGCAAACCAGTTGGGTGAACTGGTACAGCAGCGCAAGTGGCTGGAGGCGGCAGTCGAAAGCATGAATGAGGTTCAGCAAACCAGCATTATTCGCATGCTCAAGACCTCAATGGGGCGGATTCCGTTGGATACGCAGGCGATGATTGGGCGGATTTGCATTTCCCATCCACACCTTGCCCGTTTGCTGGAGGAGAGCCGGGAGGAGTCAGCTGTTATCCAGGGGGGGCTTACATCATGGCGATCCTATAAGAATCGCCAGAAACAACTGGAGAAGCTCGTGAACGAGGATATCCCGAAGAATAGTCGGGACATCGGGATCGCGCGCAGTTATGGGGATCTCCGTGAGAACTTCGAATATAAGACGGCGAAGGAACAGCAGGGCATTCTTCTCCGCCGACGAGCGGAATGGGAGCAGGATCTCAATCAGGTGCGAGGAACCGATTTTTCGGGTAGTATGGCCGACAAAGCTGGTATGGGAACAAGTGTCTGCCTTCGCTATCAGGATGGAAGCGATCATTGGTTCTATATTCTGGGAGAGTGGGATCAAGAGCCTTCTATGGGGATTATATCTTGCAGCAGCAAACTGGGGAAGGCCTTGGCGGGACGCAAGTCGGGCGATAATCTGTTTGTTCCTGGTGAGCAGGGTGATATGGAGGCACTGATTCTAAAGGTGGATGGATTGCCGCTATCAATTCTGGAGTGGGCCAAAGGGCAGCCGGCCTAGCGCCGAGACGGGAAGAAAAGTGAATGCGCAAACCGTTTTAATTGTCGATGATGATTCGATGACGCGTCAGATGTTGACCGATATGCTGCGGTTGCAATCCTACGACGTCCATTCGGCGGAAAGCGGCGAAGATGCCCTGCGCAAGGCCAAGGAATGCAGTCCTGATCTTATTCTGCTGGATCTAATCATGCCAGGCATTGATGGATATGAGGTGGCAAGTCAATTGCGAGCAGATCCTGCTTCCCGGCAGGCAGCCATTATCATGATTACAGGGCGGGATGTTACAAGGGAAAAGACACGTGCGCTGGAGGCAGGAGCCGATGATCTCTTGAGCAAACCGATTTGCATGGCCGAACTGCTGGCGCGGGTGCGCATGGCTTTGAACTCTAAGGCTTACCGGGATCGTTTGGAGAATGAACGATCAGTTCTTGAGGCGGAGGTTTCCCGGCAAACTGCTGCGTTGCGATTGGCGCTCGACGAATCGGCAGCCGCCGCACTGGAGATTGTGCGGCGGCTGGCGCTGGCTGCCGAGTTTCGCGATGACAGTACAGGAGCACACGTCGAAAGAGTAAGCCGGTATGCACAAGTGATTGCTGTGGCAATGGACCTTTCAAAGGAGGATTGCCGCCTTATCCGGCTTGCCTCCACGATGCATGATGTCGGCAAGATTGGAGTCCCGGACGATGTGCTGAAGAAGCCGGGCAAGTTGACGCCGCAGGAGACGGCGGTCATGCAACAGCACACAGTCATCGGAGAGCGAATCCTGCAAGGGTCCAATGTTTCGCTCGTGAAAACAGCGTCGGAAATTGCCTTGTATCATCACGAATGGTGGAATGGCAAAGGGTATCCCCATCAGTTAATCGGCGAGAATATCCCGCGTTTTGCACGGATTGTATCCGTGGCAGACGCGATCGATGCGATGACATCCAGCCGTCCGTATCGACAGCCGGTCAGCTTGAATGAAGCATTCATCGAACTCGAAGCAATGTCCGGGCAACAATTTGACCCTGATGTGGTGCTTGCGGCGATACGGGCGAAAAAGGACATTGCCGCTATTCAATTGGAGTTTCGCCCGGCGACCTGAGCCTGCTCCAGGGAAATTCGTTTAGGAAAACAGGAAAATATGGCGGAAAGTACTGGACTTGATCGAGTGCATCGGATACATTGCTGCGCTATTCTTTTTGAGGACCGAGGAAGGAAGGTAGGAGATGCCGAAGAAAAAGACAAAGAAGATGACGGCCAAGCGGGTAAAGCTGACGGCGACTGGCAAGGTTAAGTTCGCCCGTCCCGGGAAAGGCCATCTGTTGAGTTCCAAGAGCCGCAAACGGAAGCGCAATCTGCGGCGTAGCAAAATTGGTCATGCGGCTGACCATGGCCGCATCAGGGAAATGATCTGAATTACCGGAAAGGAATAGACGATGCCTAGAGCAACAAACGCACCCGCATCCCGCAAACGACGAACAACACGGCTCAAGAGAGCAAGCGGTTTTCGCGGATCAAGAAGTAAGCTGTTCCGTCAGGCAACGGAAGCCGTGGACCGGGCCATGCGTCTGGCATATGTGCACCGTAAGGAGCGAAAAGGGGAGTTTCGCCGGTTGTGGACTGTACGGGTATCAGCCGCATGCCGTGAGCAAGGAATGAGTTATAGCCGTTTTATGGAGGGGTTGAAGAAGGCAGGGGTTGCGTTGAATCGCAAAATGCTGTCTGAAATTGCCTTTCACGATCCGGAGGGTTTCAACCAGATCCTGGCCTTGGCTCAAAAGAGCATGGCGTAAACGTATTTCTCGCAATCTCGAAGCAAGGAAGGTTCGGTTATGGCTGGAAAAGGAATTAATGTCCGGATGAAGCGGCCAGTCAAGAAGGCTGGCGACAAGAAGCGTCGTGAAAAAGTACAGCGTAAACGTCTAATCGCGCTCGGTGTCGAGCCTGCGAAGGTCCAGAAACTCAACGCCGCGCAAGTTCGCCAGTTGCTCAAGGAGCCAGCGAAACTTAAAAGTAAGTAATCTGGCAGGTTCGCGCCCGGTGTGAAGGGCGCACGACGGCAAGGATGCGGCCACAATGCGCTCCGAAGTGGGATGCGGTTATGCCACACGGAGCGGAGATTGTGGCCGCAATGGTTTATGCGAGTATTGTGCGTGCTGAATCCAAATGCAGCCGGCGGCTTGGCGAGCCAACGGTGGAATGCCGTTTCGGCATTGCTTGACAAACAGGGAGCCAAGCAGGAACTCCTTGTCGTTCATGATGGTATACCCATTCCTGATCAGGTTTGTGCCTATCTTTCCTCAGGCACACCAGACAGCTTCTGTGCGATCGCCGGCATAGGGGGTGATGGAACCCATTCGGGTGTAATTAATGGGCTCATGGCTTTCCGCGAATCCTATCCTGAGGCAATTTTGCCGCCCTACGCCTTTGTGCCTCTCGGCACAGGGAATGACATCGCGAAATCACTAGGCATTCGAATTCGTGATGAGATTTCCGCGCGGGATTTAAGACGTGCGGTGTCAGCGATTCTGCATGGCGCGGACTATTCGCTGGATTTGGGATTGATCAATGGATGCTATTTTGCGGACGCCCTGACGATCGGATTGGATTCGAGCGTACTGAGAACTCGTAATGCAGGGAAGCGCAGGATTGAGAACATTCCCCTGATGCGATACTTGGCTCGGGGACGATGGCTTTACACCTTCTCTTGGGGTTCTCGCTTCATCCTTCACGCGACGGTTGAGGCTGAGGTGATCGTGGATGGAGACCTATGGTATGCAGGCCCCTTGATCAATCTTGTTATCAATAACACGCGCATTTATGCGGGTGACTTTGATTTCTGCACAAATGCCTATGCTGATGATGGATTGCTTGATGTGGTTCTTTTTACCGACCCAACGAACTATCTCGCGCGATATCTGCTGGCTATTCGTCACAATCCTGATCGTATCCGCGAATTATCCCAAGACCTTGACAACCGCGCCAGGCACACCCAAGGGCGATGCATCCAGATCCGTCTAGGCCGGCCACAGCCGGCCCAGATTGATGGGGAGGAACGCGCCGATGAATGCTTCTTTGATGTGCGGGTTGTGCGTCATGCTCTTCGGATTAAAGTCCCCGCAGAACCTATATGAGTCAACGTTATATATTCCATCACCTATGTCTGGGCCCCTGGATTCTGAAAGTGAGGGGCTCTGTGGCGAAGCCTGATTGCATTGAAGATTCCGTTCGACAATCTTGATTGGAAAACCCTACTCTTGCATCCAGCATGGTAACGATAGTCAAAGATGTGATCTGTCATCGTGAACTCCTTGCGATGCTGGTAGCACGGAACATTAAGATCCGTTACAAGGAATCGGTGCTGGGTTTTCTGTGGACGTTGTTGGGGCCCCTGTTACTGATCGGAATTTACGCTCTTTTTCTGGGGATCATGCGGTTTTCTATTTCGATGCCACTACTGGTCACCGGCATATTCGTGTGGCAATACCTGGCGATGACACTTGGGGATTCAACAAATGCCATCGTAGGCAATGCGAATTTAATCCAGAAGGCAGCGTTTCCCCGTGTCCTGTTACCCCTTTCTATTGTGCTCGCTAATCTGGTCAATCTTCTGCTTTCACTGATCATAGTCGGTATCTATTTGGTGTTTACCAACGTTTCGTTCGGAATGCCCCTCTGGCTTTGCGTCGCGATTGTAAGTCAAATGGCGCTTTGCATCGGCCTTAGCCTCTTGCTTTCGGCTGCAAATGTCTTCTTCCGCGATGTTCAACACGTTATTGGCGTGCTGATGATGGCGTGGTTCTTCGTAACTCCGGTGATTTACAGTCCTGTCATGGTTCTGCAGACATTTAGCGACCCACGTCTGCACCAGTTGTTTTACCTGAACCCAATGACGGGATTGTTGGCGCTTTATCGGAACGCACTGATGGGTGAAGCCATGCCGCAAGCGAATTTGTGGATCCCCTCACTGGCCGTATCATGGCTCATGCTCGCAGCGGGCGTCGTGGTGTTCCAGAAACTGCAACGAAGCTTCGCCGATGAATTATAAGGTATAATCGTGTCCAGCGTAGCCATCAAAGTCTCCGGGGTCAGTAAGCGCTTCCGATTGCGGCACTCGGCCACCAAAACGATTAAGTCGATGATAATGGACTTATTGCGCCATGGGGGGCGAACGGGTGGTGAGCTGTGGGCACTGCAAGACATCCATTTCGAGGTTGAGGCAGGCCGTACGCTGGGAATTATCGGTGCGAACGGCGCGGGAAAGAGCACGCTGCTTGCTTTGCTGGCAGGAACGATGACGCCAACAACCGGAATTATTCAGACTCAGGGCTCGATATCCTCCCTGCTGGAACTTGGAGCGGGTTTCCATCCGGATCTCACAGGCCGGGAGAATATTTTTCTCGCTGGTGCAATTATGGGGCTATCCCGGCGAAAAATGAAACAGCGCTTGGATTCCATCGTTGAGTTCGCGGATATCGGACCATTCCTTGATGAGCCAGTGAAACATTACTCCTCCGGGATGTATGTTCGCCTCGGTTTTGCCGTAGCGGTCGAGGTGGATCCTGATATCCTGCTTGTGGATGAGGTCCTGGCTGTAGGGGATGCAGCATTCCAGAGAAAGTGCCTGAAAAAGATGGCGTCATTCAGGGCGATGGGGAAGACTATGCTGATTATCTCGCACGACCTTCATGCCATTCAGTCCGTAAGCGACTCCATACTCTTCCTGGATCACGGCCAGATGAAAGGACATGGTGCCCCCAGTGACATTATCGGGCAATACGAATCTTTCTCGCGCGGTCAGTCCGGGGGGGATTTGCGAAGGGAGTGGGGAACTCGTGAAGTCGTGTTGAAAGGGGCAGATTTCTTTGACGACAACGGGAATGTGACGCGATCTGTTGCTAGTGGTGGTTCCGTGAATATCCGAATCCGCTACGAAGTCCACACGGCAGTAGGCCCATCCGTATTTGGGTTTGGTATTTCGGACGAGACCGGACGGCTGGTACATGGCAGTAACACACAGATTGCTGGTGTTGATGTTGGCTCATTGGCACGCTCAGGGTCAGTGGTTCTGCGCTTGCCCCGGCTGGATTTGGCAGCAGGAAACTATTTCTTTTCATTTTCTGCTCACTCCGCCGACCACCGGACAAACTATCACCGGCTTGATAATGCTTTCGCGCTCGGCGTGGATTCGGAAAAGCGTGTTGATGGCGTGTGTGTTATGCCTTCTGAATGGCGCATAGAGGATAGCCGCGGTAAAGAGGCATGAAGAGTATTCTAATAGTCCCGGAAGTGGACGATCTTATCCGTCGTGCCCTGGAAGAGGATATCGGGCGTGGGGACATTACCACTCAAGCCGTGATACCTGCCGGGCGGAAGGGGCGGGCCATAATTGTGACGCGAGATGAGTGTGTGGCGGCAGGTTTGCCGATCGCTCAGGCGGTTTTTCACAAGGTTGACCCGGACTTGCAGTGCCGATTTCTTGTAGAAGATGGAACCCAGGTGGCCGCGCACACAATGCTTCTGGAAATTGAAGGAAGTGTTGCACAAATTCTGAGCGCGGAGCGAACAGCACTCAACTTCATGCAAAGACTGACGGGCATTGCCAGCCTGACGCGGCAGTTCGTGGATAAGGTGGCTCCTTACGGCGTACTGATTCTGGACACGAGGAAGACAACTCCGACCCTTCGGAGCCTGGAGAAGTATGCCGTCAGGTGTGGTGGTGGAACCAATCACCGGATGGGATTGTTCGACATGGTTCTGATCAAGGATAATCACCGCCGATTCTGGCAGGAGGCAGGAATTCGCGATCTATGTGGTGCAGTGCAGGTGGCGCGGGAGAAGTTCCCCGGTATGCCGGTCGAGGTCGAGGTTGAGTCGGAGGAGGAACTCCTGGATGCTGTCCGCGGTGGGCCCGAATGGATCATGCTGGATAATATGAAGACCGACCAGATGCGCCGCTGCGTGGAACTATGCGCCAAGCGTTGCAAACTCGAGGCGTCAGGCGGTGTCACTCTGACAACGGTGGCAGACATCGCCGCTACCGGAGTGGATGCCATCTCTATTGGCGGACTAACTCATTCCGCGCCGGCGGCGGATCTTTCCCTGGAACTCCTATGAAGAGCAGAAACCCTAATCTGCTTGTTGTGGACATCGGGAACACCAGCACCACCTTCGGGGTAGCGCGGTCGGGACGGCTTATGCGAACCGGGCGTATGCCGTCGCTGGATGGAGGTGACCTCAAGCGTCTCGAATGGGTTCTCCGTCGTTTTATACAGTCTGCTGAGATTGAGGACAGCGTACTCTGCAGCGTCGTGCCGCGGCTGGACCCAGGGTGGCTACACGTACTTGGCCGGTTGACCGGCCGGGAGCCCTTGCTGGTGACGCACCGGATCCGGATGAATGTCGCGGTAGATTACCCGCGGCCAGCGACAATCGGGGCGGACCGGCTTGCGAATGCTGTCGCGGCATGGGAACGCTACGGAGGAGCGGTAGTGGTGGCCGATTTCGGAACGGCTTTGACATTTGATGTAATCACAGGTGATGCACGGTATGTGGGTGGAGTGATTGCCCCCGGCCTGCCACTGATGACTGATTATCTGTGCGAGCGAACGGCTTTACTACCGCACATCGAACTAGCAAGGCCAAGCCGGTCTATCGGACGAAACACAAGAGAAGCCATGCGCATTGGCGCGATTGTAGGTTATCGCGGAATGGTCCGGGAGATCCTGCAAGAAGTGATAGACGAAATGGACAACACCCAAGTCTCTGTATGCGCAACAGGGGGGTATTCCCGCATGGCAGTGCAAGGGCTCAGAGAGCAGGTGGATGTCCTGCCTCATCTGACGCTCGATGGACTGATCGTGATGCACAGGTTGAATCGGCATCCATGGAGCGCTGACCTCCAGGGGTGAAGCTTGCCGTTTCCGGTTTCGGAAAGATACTGTGAACCCACCCGATCTAAGTCGCAAACAAAGATCGTGCTTGCGCCTCCGGCACGCCGACGCACACGGAAGCATACCACATATGCACCGCCGGCGAACCGCCACAACGTGATCGCACTGGGACTGACACGAGAATTCTTTTTCTATTTCTTAGCTGCAGCTTTAGCCGCAGCCTTTTTCCTCGCGTCCATTGCTTTGTCGCTAGCCGCTGCATTCTTTCGGGCTTCTGCAGCGTTCTGCTTCATCTCATCCACGGACCGTGTGCGTATACGGGCAGCGCCTTCCGTGACATGGGTTCCAAGGCGGGGCTCGGCGGCGAAACGCTTCTTTGCTGCAGGCAGCGCCTTCGCGTACTGGGGTAACCACCGCGCCTGGGCAATAAGCATTTCATCAACCATTTGCGAGATTTCAGGCGGCGTACACACGGCTGCGGTAAGAGGATCCATCAGCGCCGATTGCTTGAGCAGATTCACATCGCCATCGATAGCTGCCTGCACTGCGAGCCTCTGTACGCTTATGGAAGCATTGCAAATTGCCGCACAGCCCGCAGGAAGATCGCCAACTTTCGGGACGCTGATCCCGTTGCGGTCGACATAAGCAGGAACTTCGACGATGCAATCATTCGGTAGGTTTGTAATGCAGCCATTGTTGACCAGATTGAAATGTCCACGATATGTCCGGCCTGTCTTCAGGGCCTCAATAATATAACTGGCATGTTCATGTCCGCGGCTGGCTGCATCAAACTTGGGCGACTTGGCCTTCATCCAGTTAGGGAAGTCTGTTTCAAACCAGTTCCTTCCCTCGGTGCACACGCGGAGATAACCACCCGTTTCTCCATTAATCCAGCAGCTAAGGTCAATCCACTGTTGAAGTTCTGCCGGCCGTTTCCGATACCAGGCAACATACTCGGAAACGTGGCCATTGGATTCCGTCGTATAGTATCCAAAGCGTTTCATGATATCGATGCGGACCTTTTCCGTCTTGCTGAACTCAGGATGCTTTTCAAAGCCTTCCAGCAGACTCCGGGTCCAGTCTTCGCCATTGTATCGCACTTGAATGTACCACGTCTGGTGATTAATGCCGGCGCAGATAATATCCACATCGCGGGGAGATATCTCTTTGTACCCCTTCGAGCCGGGCTTCTTGTTTTCATTAACCAGCAGCTTGATGACTTCCGTAATCTGCCAATGGCCTCCTTGAACCCCATGGCATAGTCCAAGCGTTTGAACGCCGCCATAGTGAATCGCAGCCCAGGTATTCATAGCGTTAGGGTTGGCATAGTTCAGGAATAGGCACGACGGCGAGGCAACAGCCTTGATATCCCGGCAGAATGCCATAATCTGGGGAACGTTCCTCTGCCCATACATGATTCCACCGATGCAAAGAGTATCACCGACGCATTGGTCCACTCCATACTTCAATGGGATATCCACGTCCATCTTGAATGCATCCAAGCCGCCGATCCGGGTGGTGTTAAGGACAAAGTCGGCGCCATCCAGAGCCTTTCTGCGGCTTGTGGTGGAAATCAGCTTGGCCGGAACCTTGTTGGATCGTATATCCCGCGCTGCAAGCTGGGTGATCATGTCAAGATTCCGCGTGCTTATGTCATGAAACGCAAAAATGGAATCGGACAGTTCTGGCACACAAAGAATGTCGCGCATGATTCCACGGGTAAACCCGATGCTTCCGGCTCCGATGACTGCAATCTTCACTGGCATAGATTTTCTCCTGCTGGGCTTGTTATTCCTTTACTCCGAAAAAGGTTCCGATACAACTTTCAAATGCAACAAATTTGCATATCATATAGAGTATGAAAACGGAAGCAAACCGCACTGATTGTTGTTTTGTGTCATCTAATATAACATCTGTGCGGCAACCATCTGATCTACCTTTCCGGGAGGCTGGATTCAGCGGACTGAGAAGTATCCTAAAGCATCGTTGCGATGTCCGTGCGGTGGGTTTCGTCCTTGAAAATGGGCAACGTGATTACGATTTTGACAATCAGGAACGCAAAGGAGGATGTGTTTTCCAATATACCCTTTCTGGATCCGGATACTTCCAGTCAAAGCCAAGCCGCAAAGTTACGCACCTCGGCCCAGGGCATGCATTTCTCACTCCGCTACCTTCTCCGACAAGATATTGGCTGGCGCCTGGACAGGAATGGGAGTTCTGTTATGTGATTCTGGATGGCGACATGGCGTGTGACCTCGTAAGGGAATTGGTCAAGCTCAATGGATATACATGGGAAATCCCACGTGACAGTGCGGCCATTGACACCATTCGATGTTTGCATCGCAGTGTGTTGAACGGGAAGGCGCCCGACGAGTTTGAGGTGGCGATTATAGGGCACCGATTCCTGATGGAGTTGTTCCGGCTAAAGCAGAGACCTGCTCAAAGTGTTACAAGACCTGTCGGATATGCTCTGGAATTGATTGATCGGGGTTACCGGAACCCCAGGCTTACAGTACAGGAACTTGCGCGAAAGTCCGGATATTCGCGCTATCAGTTCACGCGCCTTTTCCATCATGAGATGGGCACGACTCCAACCCGATATATCCAGATGTATCGGATACGCCGTGCGCTGGAGTTAATGGCATCAACGGATCTGCCCGTTAAGCAAGTGGCTATGGAAACGGGGTTTAACGGATGCGCATATTTCTGCAAGCAGTTCCGTCGATGGACGCAGAAAACACCAACCGATGTCCGGGAAATGGGCCCACAACTTCGACTGGATGAAATCATGGTTGGCTGACAGGATACTGTACGGAAGGATTCGATGCAGGATATTTGCTTAGGGCCTCCTCTCCAGACGCTTTCTGCTTGCCAGTCTGGGCAGATTTAGCTAATAGTAACTTACCAAATCCGACACAATTCAACTATTGATGCGCTCTTTTTGTAAACATCATGGAATCATCTCTTGCCGAACGCCCTTTCTGGAGCCTTGATGCCTCGAATCCTAGGGGTTGATTACGGAACCCGCCGCGTGGGTTTTGCGATAAGTGACGAATTGGGAGTGTTATCACTGCCACTGTGCACAAAGGACGTCGCTTCCGTTCAGGATGCGGTGCGAATAGCACGAAAGGTCGCCGACGAGAGGAAAGCTATCCGTGTCGTGGTGGGCCTGCCATTGAATATGGATGGAACGAAGGGGTCGATGGCTCATCAGGTTGAGCGGTTTGTCGATCTTCTGCGCGCCGGCGGGATTCATGAAGTGATCACCTGGGACGAACGGTTAAGCACCGGTTTAGTGGAACGGATGCTTATTGATGCAGACGTTTCGCGTTCCAGGCGCAAGGAGGTTCGCGACAAACTTGCAGCCCAGGTTATATTGCAAGGCTACTTGGATTCTCTAGCTGGTGCCCCGAATTGTGATGCATACGGACTTGACCCTTCATTGTGACGCCGCAGCAGATGAAACACCTTAACATTCGTATCGCGGGGAACGTGCAAGGAGTTGGGTTCAGGTGGTGGTGCTGGAAGACAGCATCTTCCCTTGGCTTAACTGGTTTCTTCAAGAATGACGAGGATGGAACCGTTTCTATTCAAATAGAAGGGGAGAACCCAGACGTCGACTCATTTCTTGAACTCTGCAAAACAGGCCCGGCGGGCGCGAAGGTTCAAGTGGTTACTGCAGAAGCTGATACATGGCGGGGATACTCGCTGTTTGAAATTCGATTCCGGTAGACTTGCTGTAATCAATCCAGCATGTTAGTGTTTCACCCAATCAGGGATGTGCAATGCCCACAACAGTACAGGTTAACTTAGGGGACCGCTCTTATCCGATCCATATTGGGATGGACATTCCTCTTGCAAAATCCGTATTAGATAGACAAGGGAATAGGGCTCTCGTGGTCACGGACGCCAACGTAGAGCAGTTGCATGGCGAAGCCTTGCGCCGCAAATTGAAAGACTCTGGATTAGATTGTGTCAAAGCAGTTGTCCCTGCTGGAGAGAACTCCAAGTCGCTGGAGACCGCGCAACGCTTGTATCAGCAGGCTGCCTTGAATGGCATTGAGCGAAGTCACGTTGTCGTTGCGTTGGGCGGCGGGATGATCGGAGATCTTGCCGGCTATGTTGCCGCAACCTATCAAAGAGGCATTCGGCTCCTGCAAATTCCGACAACCTTGCTGGCCATGGTAGATAGTTCGGTTGGCGGCAAGACGGGGGTTAACCTTGAGCAGGGGAAGAATCTTGTTGGGGCATTTCATCAGCCTGTTGAGGTTGACGTGGATCTTCGACTTTTGCAGACATTGCCGCAGCGGGAATATGTCTCCGGTCTGGCTGAAGTTATCAAGTACGGCATAATCTGGGACGCGGAATTTTTTGCACTGCTGGAGCAACATGCCGATGCGATATTGACCCGGGATCCTGCTTTGCTGGAACGCATCGTCGCCCGTTGCTGTGAAATCAAGGCAGAGGTTGTTGCAATGGATGAGCGTGAGATCGGCCCCAGAGCTATTCTAAATTTCGGCCATACTCTTGGGCATGCGATGGAAAAGATTGATGGTTACGGCCGCTGGCTGCATGGGGAGGCGGTTTCAATCGGGATGCGTTTTTCGGCTTGTCTCTCCGCTCGAGTCAAGGGTTTGCCGAATTCCGATGCGGACCGAATTGTGAATTTGCTTGAAAGAGTTGGGCTTCCTGTTGTGTTTGGCAATGAACGGGAACTGGCTTGGGACTCCGTCTGGAAGGTAATGCAGACCGACAAGAAGACATTCAGAAGGCGGCCGCGTTTTGTCCTCGTTGAAAAGCTTGGGGCTGCGCTTACGGGCTGCGATGTGCCAGATGAATTACTTGCGGAGAGTTGGCATGTCTGCTGTAAATGAGTGGATTGTTCGTGAGTATTTTGAGCAGTTGGGCTTTTTGACTTCTCAGCCCTGCAAGTACCTTTCCTCTGTGCGACACAAAAGAGCCGTTGAGGAACTGGACTTGCTTATACATCGACCGACGTCATGTACACAATCGGCGCCTTCTCATATGATATGGACAACGGAGGACCTTGGGGTGGTGTCCCGGGCGGTTGTTGGGGTAAGGGGGTGGCATACAGATCGAATCTATGCGACAACCCTTGAACAGACCCCTGAAATCCTGAAGTTTGCAGGGCAAAGCGCACGAAAAGCGGCGGTTGAATATCTCGGTTCGGAGGATATCGTAGCCGTCCTTTGTGTGCCGGAACTGCCCGCATCAGGCGAACTGAGGGACAAGACATTGAGCGCATTGCGTGAGCGTGGAATCGATGGCGTTCTCTCTTTTCGAACGATGTTATCTGAACTGGTTAGAATGGTCAGGGTAAATTTGAACTATGATAAGTCGGATTTACTACAGGTGATCCGGATCCTGAAGAATTATGATCTGCTTCGCGATCCCCAACTCGATTTTTTTACCCGCCGACAGCAAAAGAGGGCAAAAATTACGGGCGCGCGACTGGAGTGCAGCAGCCGTACTGAAGACACGCGAGTCCGAGGCGAGAATTAAGGAGTCGTATGATTCGTTCTTTTGTGTTCAATCAAACCCAAGGGAAACTCATCAGCCAGGACATCTCCCTGGACCTGCTCAAGGTGGTGCTGCAAGACGAAGGAGTCCAATTTTGGGTGGATGTGGGTGAATGCACGGATGAGGAAGCCAAGGAAGTCCTGGATGGAGTTTTTCATTTTCATCCATTAGCCATCGAGGATTGTCTTACTCCCAGCGACCGTTCAAAGGTGGAGGAATATGAGGACCATGTCTTCATGGTAATACATGCGGTAACTTACCATGAGGGTGAATTCAAGACGGCAGAACTGGATCTTTTCATTGGCAGGAACTTCCTCGTTACGTTTCATCGGGAGCGGTTGCGCTGCGTGAATGCAACGGTGGACCGTGTGATAAAGAATGCGCCTACAGTTGCCCGAGCGCCGGATCGCCTGACGTATACGCTGCTGGATTTCCTGCTTGAAGGGTATGCGCCCGCGCTGGAAGATCTGAGTCTGGAAATCGCCGAATTGGAAAAGAATGTGCTTGTGGATCCATCCCAAAGCATTTTGAAGAATGTTCTTCAGATCAAGACCGAGGTGCAGCGGCTGCGGCAAATCGTCTGGCCGCAACGCGAAACAATGGCCAGAATGTCGCATGGTGAATTCAAGATAGTACGTTCTCACATGTTGCCATATTATCGCGACCTCTTGGATCAGCTCGTCAAGATCAGTACAATGGCAGAGAATGCGCGCGATTCATTGACCAACGTTCTGCAGGTGCATTTGAACTTGCAGCAAATGCAGGTAAATCACGTAATCAAGGCATTATCGGTAATGGCGACCTTGTTTATGCCGGTGTTGGTTGTCACAAGCTATTATGGCATGAACGTTACGCATTGGCCGGGTCCGGAGGATAACTATGCATGGACATGGATCTGGGCCATTACGGCGGCAATGACAGCCATGCTTTATCTTGTAATGAAACGCAAGGGGTGGTGGTAAGCCCCCCCCCGTATGGAGCATGGAGTGAACGTCGTTGAGTTGTTGGCGCCCGCTGGCGAACCGGATGCTGGTTATGCTGCGTTGCAGTACGGAGCGAACGCGATCTACTTGGGACTGCATCGTTTTTCCGCACGGGCAGAAGCCGGCAATTTCACATTGCGTGAACTTGGAGCGATCGTTTCTTATGCGCATTCTCTTGTACCTCGGCGATCCGTTTATGTTGCACTGAATACTCTGGTGCTTGACAGTGAAGTTGATGATGTCATTGATCTCCTCTTCCGAATCGAGGAATGCGCCACGGATGCGCTGATTGTCCAAGATCTCGGGGTCGCGCGGATAGTGAAACGGAATTTCCCCCGCCTACGACTGCATGCAAGCACGCAGATGGCGATCCACAACCTAGACGGAGTTATGGCGGCCGCGGATCAGGGCTTTTCTCGTGTTACATTGGCTCGCGAGTTGACCTTTGAGGAGGTTCGCACGATTGTCGCCCGATCTCCGATTCAAATCGAGGTTTTCATTCATGGGGCGCTCTGCTACTCATACAGTGGGCTCTGTTTGTATTCAGCACTGCTACGCGGTAGAAGCGGCAATCGCGGCCGGTGCGCTTATCCCTGCCGGGGTATATTTTCCTCGAATACCGGATCGGGATCGGGCATGTGGTTCTCCATGAAGGATCTAGCTATTCCAGAGTTGATTTCGGAGCTGCAGGGATCCGGCGTCGCCAGCCTCAAGATCGAAGGACGAAAGAAATCCCCATTGTATGTCGCTTCAACGGTGGCAATGTATCGACGACTACTGGACGGAATACCTTTCCCGCAACTGGAGCGTTCCGGCGAAGCGGACGATATGAGGACGGTTTTCAGTCGACCATGGACATCCCTGTATTGGAAATCTCGGAGGGGTGATAAGGTTGTGGACCAACAGTTTGTTGGCCACCGTGGTACCCGTATTGGCCGGACATTGTCCGTGATTCATCTGAAAGGCAGGGATTGGCTTAAGTTCCGAACAGATCGGCGGATCGAGCGGCACGATGGGCTGCAGCTCGAAATCACTGGCGACACCAAACCATTCGGTTTTGCAGTTGAACATATTCTGACCTTAGGCAAAACCGGCCAATGGCTGCATTCGTACGAAGCAGCCCCGCAAGACCAAATACTCGTTATGCTTCCGGTTATCCATCCGGATATTCCATCGGGAAGTGACGTCTTCTGTTCATCCTCCCAAGCCGTAAAGCAGCGCTTTCGTTTCACCCGCCCACGCCCAAGCACCCATCGACCACGTCGAGCCGTCGATATACAGGTGAGGATCAGCCGTGATGCGATTGAAATGGTTGCGGTTTCACGCAATGAAAAAGGTGTTGTAGCATCACTTACTGAAAAGGGTCAGTGGGAAACTGCTCGTGACGCAAGTCAGGCTGATTCGGCCATTCGCGAAGCATTTGACCGCTTGGGTAATACGGAATATGTAGCCGGCAAACTGACGATCGAAAATGATGGTCGCTATTTCATCCCAGTTTCAATTGTAAATCGGCTCCGGCGGCGACTGACCGAAGAACTGGATGACGCTCTTGCCGCGTACCGCTTGTCCAGTATTCAGAAATGCCGGGAGCGTGAATCTGCGCCTTCATCCGAGACAAACGGCGCCGCCTTGAGCTGGATGATCAAGGTAGACCGCATGGAATATCTGGATGCCTTTGAAGTCAATGACTGGGAGGGAGTGGGGGAGGTTGTTGTATCAGTCGGGCTGGCCCCCGCAGAGGATTTAGAACACAGACTGACTCAATTCCGGTCAGTTCACCCTGCTATTCTGGTAAGGTTATCCACTCCTGTGATTACGCGCACGTGGGAGCGAGATGAACTGATGCGCCAGGTGGCGCGCTTGCTTTCTCTAGGATTCATGAGCTGGGAGGTGTCTTGCGCTGGCTCTTTTCACATGTTGAATGAGGCGGGCAATAGCGCCGGGTTATCCGGGATGGTCCGCATTGCCGCAGATTGGCCGTATTTCGTGATGAATCGCTCCGCCATAAATGAACTTTTTGCAAATGGCATTGAATGGGTGACTTTGTCACCGGAAAATGTCATGCAGAATGCGACGTCCTTGCTGTGTCGTTACGGCAGGCATCTTGTCTTGCCGGTGTATTCAGATCCACCGCTGTTCATTTCCGAGACATGCCCGCAGTCTGTGATGGGTGTGCGATGTACGCCGGCATGCGGCCACAAGAGCAGCGAATTACTTCTCGGCTCGAGGGGCGAGAAGGTGCAAGTGATCCATAGGGGTTGCCGGACTGTTGTGTTGAACCAGTTACCATTTTGTATTGCGTCCAGAATCCCTGCCTTGCGGGCGAGCGGACTGCACACAGCGAGAGCCGACTTTGTCTGGCGTGCGTATACAGCACAGGTTGTCGCTTCCGTCTGGCGAAAATTAAGAGGCAGCGATAAGTTGTCGGGTTTTGACCCGTGGGATATGATTCGGGAAGTCGGATGAATGAAGGCATTACTGTTGCCTGTGTTTCACCCCTGTAAACATTGAAAAAAATGCAAGTTGGTTGTTGCATCCCACATGCATGAAGCGTATAAATACCCGCAGATGGTCTGATCATGGTGATCTGACCCGAACACCACCAAAAGGAGTTGCTGTATGGCGAAGGCTATGACGAAGAGTCAGATTGTGGCGGGAGTGGCGGATGCAGCGGGTATTGCGAAGAAGCAGGCTGCGGCGGCGATTGAAGCGTTGGTGAGCATGGCCTACAAAGGCGCGAAAAATGGCTTTACGGTTCCGGGTTTGGGTAAGTTGGTGTTAGTGAATCGCAAGGCGCGCATGGGGCGTAACCCCGCGACGGGCGAAACGATCAAGATCCCCGCTAAGCGCGTGGTTAAGTTCCGCGTTGCGAAGGCCTGCAAGGATGCAATCCTTGGGTAATTGATCCGTTGCGTATTCCGCGTAAGGCCGCAGTTGTAAAGCAACTGCGGCCTGTTTCTTCTTAAGTTTTTGGGATTACCTAATGCCGATCTATGAATATCAGTGCACAGCATGTGCACAACGCATGGAAGTGCTAATCCGGCGCAAGGATGATATTCCTGCCAAGTGTACAAAGTGCGGCGGAAAGCTGCAGAAATCTCTGTCAGCCTTCAGCGTTGCGTCGGGAGGCAACTCTGCACCATTGCACGAGCCTTCGTCTGCGTGTGCTTCGTGTTCAAGTGGTGGATGCCCATATAGTAGCCAGCCTTCTTGACTGCAGATGCGGCAGGTATTATTGATCTGACAGACGCCCGCTGTTCAGGCGAGATTGTATTGAGCGGATCAGCACGATGTGCTTTTCCTCCTCGTTTAACAGCTTCTGCAGTAATCTTCTGACAAAGTCGACTGTGCAGTTGCTTGCCATTTTGGAATAGAAGTCTCGTGCAGCCTGCTCCTTGCTTAGTGCCAGTTTAAGTATCTCATCAACGCTGGGTGGTGACGTCTTCATTATTGAACCCCTTCAGCAGTTTGATTCTGATCGTTCATGCGGTAAACCTTCTGGCGTTTTGAAACATACGCAACCATGGGCCCGGTTCACCCTTAAACAGGTTGTCTGGTCTCCAGGACAGCTGGCAACTGCGAAATGCCCGCTCGGGATGAGGCATCATTATGGTAACGCGTCCGTCTTCCGAGGTAAACCCCGTCAAGCCGCCAGGCGAGCCGTTCGGATTCAAGGGATAGATTTCCGTGGGTTCACCAGTGTTGTCAACATAACGCAGGCAAGCCTGCTGATTTCCTGTGATCGCTTGCATTGAATCCGACAATGCAAAATTCGCGAAGCCTTCGCCATGCGCCACGGGTATAGGTATCCTGGATCCTTCCATACCACCGAGGAGGATAGACGGGGAGGGGAGGATCTCGACAGTTACATAACGGGCTTCAAACTGTTCCACACGGTTACGCGTAAAGCGCGGCCACAAAGCCGCCCCAGGAATGATATCCTTTAGCAACGAAACCATTTGGCAGCCATTACATACACCAAGCGTGAATGTTTCCGGGCGAATAAAAAAGGTTGTGAACATCTCGCGAAGACGGTCATTGAAGAGAATGGAGCGGGCCCAGCCCGCACCGGCTCCCAGTACATCGCCATAAGAAAAGCCACCGCATGCGACGAGGCCTGCATAATCAGATAAGCCTGATCGGCCTGCCAGCAAGTCGGTCATATGTACATCTACGCTTTCAAATCCGGCTGCGTCAAAAGCTGCGGCCATTTCGACATGACCGTTGATGCCTTGTTCGCGCAGAACAGCCACGCGAGGCCTCCTGCCGCCAACCTGGAACAGATGTTCAGGATCATATTTCAGCTGGAACGACATCCCGGGACTGTCCGGATCCTTTATGATGGCATATTCCTGGCGCACGCAATCTGCGTTGTCACGGCGGGATTGCATCTCGCACGTCAGTTCCGTCCAGCATGTATGCAGTGTGGCCAGTGACTCTGAGAAGATTCTCTGACCGTCCAGTTTGATTGTTAAACATTTATCGGCAGAAGGGCTGCCAATGACCCAGACAAGACCGCCCAGTTCATGGCGATTAAAGACATCATTGACACGTGCAATGTCGCGGTCTCTGACTTGAATGACTGCACCTACTTCCTCGCTGAAGAGAATAGAGATGGGGTCATCGCCCAAATCATCCAAGTGAACCGCCATGCCCTGACGGCCTCCGAAAGCCATTTCCGCGAGTGTGACAAACAATCCGCCATCGGACCTGTCGTGATACGAAAGAACAAGCTTATGATTCAACAATTGCTGCACGGCATCAAAGAAATGGACAAGGTCCTGGTGCGAATCCAAATCAGGAGTGGACTCTCCAACCTGGTTATATACCTGAGCCAGGGCTGAAGCTCCCATTCGGTTCTTCCCGCGTCCCAGGTCAATCAAGATTAGCACAGAGTCGGGCTCGGGTTTCATATCCGGCGTCACAGCGAGCCGAATATCAAAGACTGGAGCGAAGGCGCTAACGATCAGGCTTAATGGCGCGAGTTGTCGACAAGAAGTCCCCTCCGGCGTACGCCAGGTGGTACGCATTGACAAAGAATCTTTTCCCACAGGAATGGAAATGCCTAATGCCGGGCATAATTCCATGCCAACCGATTGGACAGTTTCATACAAGGCGGCGTCTTCCCCTGGTTCTCCACATGCACACATCCAGTTGGCGGAAAGTTTGATATTCCCCAGCTTTCCAATAGGTGCGGAGGCAAGATTGGTTATGGCTTCAGCAATCGCCATACGGCCGGAAGCGGGTGCTGAGACCATCGCTAAGGGTGTGCGTTCGCCCATTGCCATTGATTCGCCACGATATGCATCATAAGAGGATACAGTTATAGCATGATCAGCGATCGGCACCTGATAAGGGCCAACCATCTGATCCCGAGCAACCATGCCGGTAACCGAGCGATCGGCAATTGTGACAAGAAATGTCTTGGCTGCGACGGCGGGCAGACGCAAGACACGTCGGGTCGCCTCATAAAGGTCGATATTGGCAAGATCAAGCGGCGCGTGAGATTCTGGCCGACGCACCACATCGCGCAGCATTTTGGGCGGATTCCCGAGAATCACGTCGATGTCGACATCGATGGGGTCGTTTCCGAAATGATCATCGCGAAGCACAAGTCGTCCATCACCCGAGGCGGTTCCAATCACATGGGCTGGGCATCGTTCCCGATGACAAATCGCCATGAAGGTTTCGAGGCTTTCCGGGGGTATAGCAAGGACATACCGCTCCTGCGCCTCGCAACACCAGATCTCCATAGGGCTCATAGAGGATTCTTCGTTAGGAATGCTACGCAACTGGAATCTTCCCCCTGTGCGAGAGACAAGTTCAGGACATCCGTTTGAAAGTCCTCCTGCGCCGATGTCATGGATACTGAGGATGGGATTCCCGTCGTCCCTGGAAATGCAGGCATTCAGCACTTCCTGACAACGGCGCTGAATTTCAGCATTATCTCGCTGAACAGAATCAAAATCCAGATTCTCCGCATTACTGCCGCTAGCCATAGAAGATGCGGCTCCTCCGCCCAGCCCAATCCTGAGTGCCGGTCCGCCCAGTTGGACGATAAGGGAGCCCGGCGGGATTTCCTTCTTGTGCACATGCTTTCGCTTGATGTTCCCCATGCCGCCGGCAACCATGATCGGCTTATGATAGCCGCGTTTAAGCCCCTGGTAATTCATCTCCAGAGTACGAAACACCCCCGTGAGCTGCGGTCGGCCAAACTCGTTACCGAATCTTGCTCCGCCGAGAGGACCGAGGGTCATGATTTCAAGAGGAGTGGCTAGACGCTCAGGGAATGGTTCTTCCTTGCCCTCCCATGGCATAATGAAATCAGGTATCCGTAAATTGGAAACCAGGAAGGCAGACAACCCAGCTTTCGTCCTTCCTCCGATGCCCGTTGCACCCTCATCGCGGATTTCGCCGCCAACTCCTGTCGCTGCGCCCGGGTACGGCGATATTGCAGTGGGATGATTATGGGTCTCAACCTTCATGAGGATATCAACCTCTTCAGTAGTGAACCCATATATGTGATTACCAGTAACGTTGGGCTCGAACCATTTCCCGGGAAATCCTTCCATTACCGCCGAATTGTCCTCGTATGCCAGAAGAGTGCCTTGTGGATGGCAGCGATGTGTATTACGGATCATGTCGAAGAGGGAATGGGGCTGACGTTTACCGTCAATAATCCAGTCTGCGCGAAAGATCTTGTGACGGCAGTGCTCAGAATTAACCTGGCCGAACATGACAATTTCAACGTCTGACGGATTCCTCTGCAGTCTCGTGTAGGCAGAATAAAGATATTCAACCTCCTCATCCGACAAAGCCAATCCAAGCCGAACATTGGCCTGCGAGAGAGCCGCAATACCGCCATGGAGTATGTCTACGGTCGTCATTGGTGCTGGAGGACGATGTAGGAAAATATCGCTAACATCCTGATAGATTCCCTCCGTCATGCGATCGTGCAGGATTGCGAAAGTGCAAGACAGGTTTTCGAAGGTAATGCTGTATCCCTGAATCGAGCGAAGCATGAAAAACAAGCCGCGCTCAACGCGCGTCACGCCTGATAACCCGCAGTTGTGGAATATATCTGTGGCTTTTGATGACCACGGGGAAAGGGTACCCTTGCGGGGTGTAACAAAGAAACCCTCCCTGCATACAGGCTTCATGCGCTCCTTCGTGTCCAACAAGGAGGCGACAGCCTGCCACTGCCGCTCCGGGAACTGCCGAGTGGTTTCGACCATAAAGACTTCGTGGACCGCAACATCGCCAATCTGCAGATGCGGGGCAATGGCGTGAATTCCATGCTTCAGGGCCGAAAGACGAAACTGCGAAAGAGCTGTTCCTCCTTGAAAGACATGCAAGGCTGTATCAGTCATAAATGTTTTCTTTCAGCTACGTTATGTGAGCGGTGAATGGGCTTCAAGTCACCTGCGCAGGCGATCATTGATGCTTTTTTGTAATAAGAGGCTTTGGTTGTTGGTTGTATACTTTTGAATTCGGGGGCACGGAGTGAGTAAGCCAGACATTCCCTCCGATTTCGGATCCTTCACCAATGGTTGTGTCGCCGCCCAGGATTGTTGCGCCTGCGTAGATGGTCACATTATCTTCAACGTCCGGATGCCGCTTGATTCCCTTGATCGGATTGCCGTCTTTGTCTTTCGGGAAACTCAGCGCCCCCAGCGTCACTCCTTGATAAAGCTTCACATTGCGACCGATAACGCTGGTTTCGCCAATTACAACACCGGTTCCGTGATCAATAAAAAAGCCTGGTCCGATGGTGGCGCCTGGATGGATATCAATACCGGTCTCTGAATGTGCGTATTCGGACATGATGCGCGGAATGAGGGGCGCTCCAGCAGCATACAGAACATGTGCAATGCGATGCACGGCTATTGCTTGTAATCCCGGATAGCTCATCACGACCTCCATCACTGATCGTGCTGCAGGGTCTCCTTCATAGGCGGCCGTTATATCGGCTTCGAGCGTTCGTTTGATTTGTGGTAATTCCTCGAGAAGCTTGCGAACCGCTAAGACTGCGTTCTCGGGGCATTTCCCGCAATCCTTGCATTTCTCGAAAACGCATTGATATCGGAAGGCCTTCTCAATATGCGTTCGCAACTGGTTCTCTATGACCTCTAGTTTTTGCAAGATAAAGTCATTCAGATTCCCGGGCATGACAGCATCAATGCCATGGCATCCTGGGAAAAGAATTGCCAATAGTTCATCCAGAATCTGATAGATTGCCTTGCGTCCCGCCAGTTGCAATCCCTGTCCCGAATTCGTAGTCATGGCGCAGGACTCGCAAGCACTCAGCCTGGAGGCGACTCGCACACGCAAAACATCAGGTTCTTCTGCAGCAGGTATGATATCGGGTTTCATGGCTCCACGCCCTTATTGTCTGGCAATTCGGACAAGCACTCGTTCTGCACCAAGGTTCCACAGACCAAAACGGATAAACACTTTTCCGATGAAACTGTCAGCGATCGGGATGACTCGGGCAGTCTGGATGCCATCAGACTGGCAGAGGCGAATAAAATCCTCCAGTGTGGCAAGATGAATATTCGGCGTGTCATACCACTCGAAGGGCAATTCCCTGGATTTCGGCATACGTCCGGAAAAACCAAACTTAAGTCGATTCATCCAACAACCGAAATTAGGGAAGCTCACGATACCTTCTCTGGCTATGCGAAGGATTTCATGGAGGACTTCACGAGGCTTTCTTACAACCTGAAGGGTCTGGCTCAGGACCACATAATCATAGGCGTTGTCAGGAATGATGGACAGATCCTCGTCTATATCGGCATGAAACACGTCGAGCCCCTTGTCCAGCGCGCTGATCAGATTATCGAGATTAATATCAACCCCTCGGCCCGTCGTTTGTTGGCATGCCAGCAACAACGACAACAATGTGCCATCTCCGCATCCCAGATCAAGTACTCGGGAGGCAGGACGGAGCATGGCGGAAATGTGATCATAATCAGCCGGCCTGCCAACATCAGGGCAAGGGGAACCTGCGGCCTCATTACTGGGGCACAAGAAGGAACGAATGGTGCGCGAAAGGTGTCCTATATCGACGAGGAAAGCGTCGTGTCCCGTAGGAGCCTTGATGAGGCAATAGGAAACTCGCTTGCCAGCTCTTGTCAGCGCGTTCGCAATTTCTAGAGACTGTTCAGGCGGGAACAGCCAGTCAGAACTCAGGGCGACAACAAGAAACCGAGCCCTTACATCACGGAACGCGGATGGAAGATCCCCATACTGTTCAGCCAAGTCGTAAGCGTCCATTGCATGTGTAATATGCAAATAGGAATTTGAATCAAAGCGCTCAACAAACTTCTCGCCCTGGTATTGCAAATAGCTTTCCACTTCAAAAAGGGTTTGGAATCCTTCTGGTGCTTGCAGGGAACGCTTACGGCGCCCAAACTTGGCATTCATTATTTCCGGGGAAAGATAGGTAATATGGCCGATCATGCGTGCGGCGGCCAGTCCATCGCTCGGCAATTTACCGGTGCCATAGTAATCTCCACCTGCCCAGTCCGGATCACTGGTTATGACTTCGCGCCCGACAACATCAAAGGCAAGGGCTTGGGCGGAAAGTGAAGCGGCAGAAGCGATACAAATGCAATGATCAACAAAGTCCGGGAATAGGATACTCCATTCCAAGACCTGCATTCCGCCAAACGAACCTCCCACCACCGCATGAAGATGCTGAATACCAAGATGATTCAAGAGCATATGATGCACACGCACGATGTCTCGTATCGTGATTGCGGGGAATCGGGAACCGTAAGGCGTGCCGGTTGACGGATCATTGGACCCAGGACCTGTGGTTCCTTTGCAGCCGCCGAGAATGTTGGCACAAATGACATAGTAGCGATTTGTGTCGATTCCCTTTCCGGGTCCGACCATGTCGTCCCACCATCCGGGATGTTTATCCTCGAGCGTGTGGTAGCCCGCCACGTGGGAATCACCGCTCAAGGCATGACAAATGAAAATGACATTCCTCTTGTCGGCTGACAATGTTCCATAACCCTCATATGCCACTTGCAGTTGTTTAAGCGTCCCCCCGTTTTCAAGGAGAAAACCTTGCGGCGCAAGAGGAATAACGGCTATCCGTGTCTCAACAATTCCAACGGAGCGTTGCATATCAGGTCTCAACATCTCGGTGTTTTCTCTGATGGTTACGACGTTTCCGACCACGTTTGACCCGAATTGCTCGGGCCTTTGGAATGCGTCTAGCAACATTCCTTGTAGAACTGGCCACCCAGTGGAGGTAATCGGGTAAACCGCCGGAAACCGTCAATATGAGTATTTCGGGGATCTCATAAGGGTGCTGGCTCCGTATTTTCGTACAGAGCGTCGTGGCCAGGCCGGCGACCGTTTTGAATTGCAAGGCAAACTCATGGCTCGACTCCACCCCTCCTTTCCACGAATAAATACTTTTCACGGGCCACAATTGGACACAAGCTGCCAGCCGCTCTTCAATCATTTCCCTGGCAAATGAAGTTGCTGCTGCCTTTGTCGGATAGGTTGTTAAAACGATTATATGAGGCGTCCTTCTCACGAGATAAAAGGTACCGTTTTACGAGTCAGGGTGCAAGTTTGCACGGTAGGCAGCTTTCAAATTGTTATAGTGGAAAGGCGTTATATCTGGTATAAAAAATGGGTGGAGGGACATATTATGAGCAAAGAAACGGCAGATCCTAACGAAATCAGGGATTCTGACATTGTTTTCAATTGTCCTTACTGTGAAAAAAGCCTTGCGATTGACTGTCGTGGTGCAGGGCTGACCATCACTTGTCCTGATTGTTCCAATAAGATCCAGGTGCCGATTCCCGAGGGAATGGATTTGTCCGACATCGACAGCACCGAGCAGGAGAAGGAAATCCGCATGATACACATGAGGGAAATTCTCCGTGCTTCCCAAAGTCGTATTCTGGAGTTGGAGGCAGAGGTAAAGGACTTGATGGCCCGGAGAGAGGGTTTGGAAAAGCTTCGATCCGAGAACGCCTTGAGAATGGATGTCATATCCAAAGAAGTGGACGCCATTCATCGTTCGCTTGCGCGACTCAATGATGTACTTGCCAGTGCAGCGGAAGCAGCCCGAAAAGGCTAACGAAAGGGCCCTACGTCAAGGCCACGCAAAGGCGTTGCCCAATAGTTTCCCAGTTATAGTTGCGCAAGACGTATTGACGTCCATTGACGCCGAGATTGCGGCGCATATCCGGTTGTGCAATGAGCAACATTGTGAATTCCTCAAATTCCGGATAATTGCGAAACCAGAAACCGCCATTCGCAAGCCGGCAATGATAGGGCATGACTTCACCGCCGGCATGCACTAGTGCTGGAGTTCCGGCTAACCAGGCTTCAAGCAGCACGATGCTCAGGCTTTCATTTACGGAGGGATGGCAAAAAGCCAAGGCTGCAGCCATGGCGTTGTGCTTTTCTGTTTCCGTTACAAATCCAAGGTCAAGCACATACGGCGCAAGGGAGGGAGGAGGATCGATCGGTCCGGTGCCAGTCAACACAAGCCGAAGGTCTATCTGGGTCCGCTGACGGAAAGCGTTCACGTAGTCAAGCAGCAGTGGAGTCCCCTTTAGAGGTTCCCTCCGGCCGGAGTAAATCAGAAAGGGCGATTCGATCTTATGCAGGCACCGGAATGCCTTTGCATCGGCAGTGAAATCGTCTATTCCCAAACCCACAATGTGTGCAGGCTTGTCCGTAATGTCATAAAGGCGGACTGCCAGATCTCTTTCAGGAAGAGCGTTGAAGAGACATCCCGCAACAGTGTGAAACATTTCCCGAATCGTGGTGAGACGGGCGAAGGGTTCATCATGAAGACATGGGAGGAGCCATGTGCGATCGGGCTGAATCAGGCATGCGGAATAGATTAACCCGAAAAGGTAAGGACCCATGATAATGCGGTGGTAATCCTTCCCGGCTTTTCGCAAGTAGTCATAAAGCGGTTTGCTATTTATGTTGTTCCGGTGCCACTCCAATTCCTCTTCGCGGGAAATCACGGCTCCATGGCATATGCGGTCTTGAATGGCAAGGAACGAATCTTTATTCCGGTCTTCATCGACAGGGAAAAAATACACATTAAGGGGGCCCACGCGTCTTGTGCCCGGTTCAATTGCGTTGGCCCATGTGAAATGATCCTGGGCGCATGTGGTCAGAAAATCGACATCATAATCATGGGTAGCCAGATGTTCAGCCAGGCGGCGCAGAAGCGTTTCTGCCCCGCCAACCGATTTGCCAAGCAGAAAACGAGGAGCAACAAAGGCGATTCGCCGCTTTGTCCCCATCAGGTCCCCACTCTCGATTCGAGCTTGGCTAAACGATCCTCCAGAGTTCGAAGTTGCACCCTGTACTTCCTGTCGACTTCCTCGATTGCAGAGAGAAGGAGGCCGTTAACCTGATTCTGTTGTGACCACATGCGATAGGTGTAGAACTTCAGTAACTGCCAGATAACCTTCTTCAATGGAATCAGGACCAATGCTGCACAACCACGTCGTTCTCGAATCTCGAAATCATTAATATCGACAGATACTGCCTCGCGAAGGCTTTCCATGTAAACATCGAAAAAGTTCTCATGCTTCTTGAGGTTAACGAGATTATACCTTTCTGCACGAGCCAGTTGCGCTCCGGCATAGGCACCGGATTGCATTTTATCCGCAACAGTTTTGCGTATTTCCTCAACAATCTGGCCAACGTCAACGCCGTCGGCACCTATGGTCACAGAGGCATCATTCATCGGCATTCCACAGGCAACAGCCTGATTCTAAAGCTTTGTATACGTGAACAGGGCAGAGCCCTTCTTTACGGGTTTTCCATGTTCGACCATGGCCTTGCCAATACGGCAATTGCAAGGTGCCTTGATCTCATTAAACAACTTCATTGCCTCCACAATGCAAACAGTAGTACCGGCCTTCACTTCTTGGCCTTCCTCGACTAGAGGGGGTTTACCGGGGGCTGATGAACGATAGAACGTCCCGTTGAGCGGTGCTTCGATGGCGGGCCCTGATTCTGCGGACTCTTGGGGGGTGGCGGCGGGCGCAGGGGTAGGGGAGGGAGCCGCCGATGAGGAAGCTACGACTGCCGGTGCTGGAGCTAAAGGCTGGGCAGTCACCGCACTGCCATGTGGGGTGGCCGTAATACCATGCGCGTTGATACTGACTGACCCACCGGAATGCTGAATCGTGATCTGTGAAAAGTTCAGGTCCCTGACTTTCCCCAGCAAGTGCTCAATAGACTGGTAGTCCGATGGTGCCAGAAAAGCACGCGGTGCGGTCGGATGCTTCGTTTCCTCTTCTTCCTGCTTCTTGAGTTCGAGGTCTGCAGGCACTGGCGCCCTTTGGTCTGGAGGTGCAGCGCGCCATTTGAAGAATTCCAAGGCAACTTCCGGGAAGAGGCAATACGAGATTATATCCTCTTCCTTCTTGATGAACTTGGGATCTACTCCATCGGTAGCGGTCGGAAGCATGGGTGCGAGCAAGTCTGCGGGACGGCAGGTAATCGGCGCCTCATCGCCAAGGATTTTTTCGCGCACTTCGGGGTTGATTACGGATGGCGACCGGCCATACAGCCCCTTTACATAATCCTTAACTTCCTTGGAGACCAGTTCATACCGTTCGCCTGCCAGAACGTTCATAACGGCCTGGATGCCGATAATTTGACTGGTCGGCGTCACCAATGGGGGATAGCCAAGATCTTTGCGAACGCGGGGCAACTCATCGAACACTTGGTCAATCTTATCGAGCGCATTCTGCTGTGCCAGTTGGCTGCGCAGATTAGAGATCATGCCGCCGGGAATATGGTGCAACAGCACTTCCGGATCGATGATGTTCTCGGACTTGTGATGGGCCAACTGTCGCTTTGGAGCTAGTTCGGTGAAGTACTTGCAGACTTCCCTCAAAGCGTCCTTGTCCAGATTCGCGTGATAGCTTGTCTCATCAAAGATGGCCAGCATGGTCTCAACGGGAGGTTGAGACGAAAAGCCCGACATCGGGGAAATCGCGCAATCAATAGCGCCTGCACCGGCTCGAACCGCTTCCACATAGCTTGCAGACGCCATTCCGCTTGTCATGTGAGAATGGACCTGTATGGGAATCTTGGTCTCGCGGATCAATGCCGACACGAGCCGCTCTGCAGAGATGGGAGACAGTATTCCTGCCATGTCCTTGATGCAAAGGGAGTCAATTCCCATGGCAATCTGCTCCTTTGCGATGTCCACATAGGCATCAACCGTGTGTACAGGGCTGACGGTATAGCTGATTGTGCCCTGGGCGTGGCCTCCGCATTTCTTGACGAATTTAATCGCCTTCTCAAGATTCCGTGTGTCATTCAGGGCGTCGAAAATACGAAAGATGTCGATTCCGTTCTCACAGGCGAGGGTGATGAATCGTTCCAGAATATCGTCAGCATAATTACGGTAACCCAGAATGTTCTGACCGCGCAACAACATCTGTAACGGCGTCTTGCGAGCATGACTCTTTATGATCCGCAGCCTTTCCCATGGGTCTTCCCTCAGGAATCGCAGACAAACATCAAAAGTGGCCCCCCCCCATACTTCGAGTGAGTAGTAGCCAACATTGTCAATGATATCGAGGATCTTCACGATGTCATCGGTACGCATTCGCGTAGCCCACAACGATTGATGCGCATCCCGCAGAGTCGTATCGGTAATGCGAAGGGGAATCCGATTGGTTGTTGTGGTCGTAGCTTCCTTTTGGGTGCCTTTCTTCCTGGCCATGCTCGGTCCTTTCTTTAAAATTACTTGAATCGCCCCATGGCGGCGAATTTCTCAAAACGCCGCTTCACAATCTTGTGAGTTGATGTGTGACTGAGTTTGTCCAAATGCCTCTCGATCGACTTTCCAACCACTTTCATTGTGGATGGGTAATCGCGATGAGCTCCGCCAACCGGCTCTGGAATAATTTCGTCGATGACTTTCAATGACAGAAGGGATTTCGCCGTTATCTTGAGCGCATTGGCGGCCTCCGCAGCCTTGGTTCCGTCACGCCAGAGAATGGAAGCACACCCTTCCGGGGATATTACAGAGTAAACCGCGTGACTCAGCATGAGAATTGTATCCCCGACACCTATGCCAATCGCTCCGCCGCTTCCGCCTTCGCCGGTTATAATCACGACGATCGGAGTGTGCAACGCTGCCATTTCCATCAGATTCCGGGCGATGGCTTCCGCCTGCCCCCTCTCTTCTGCGTCCGCTCCCGGGAATGCGCCGGGTGTGTCAATAAGGGATACGACGGGGAGGTGATACTTCTCCGCCAGCTTCATAAGACGTAATGCTTTTCTGTAACCTTCGGGACAGGCTTGTCCGAAGTTGCACTTGATCTTCTCCTCAAGTGTCCTGCCCTTTTGGTGTCCGATCAGGACAACGCGATGTTTTCCTATGGTGGCAAACCCGCCAATCATCCCTTGGTCATCTCCAAAAAGGCGATCCCCGTGCAACTCGATAAACTCAGAACAAACACCCGCAATAAAATCCCGGATCAGCGGTCGATCCGGATGACGTGCCACCTGAACGGTCTGCCACGGTGTCAGATCCGCGTATATCCTTTTCAGGTTCGCAATCTGATCCTCCTTCAGTTTACGTATCTCCGCCTCTATTTCAGAAGACGGTGAAGGGTGCATTTGCTTAAGATCGGCAATCCGGGATTCGATATCACTCACGGGTTTTTCAAAATCCAAGTTTGTCATAGATCGTTCCTTCCGGCGATCAGTGATTCTCGTCTGCAGGCAAGGGTCAGCGCGAACAATATTTCATCAGTCGATGGAGGGTGTCTTTCATGTCCTTGCGGGCGACAATGATGTCCACAAAACCATGAGCAAGCAGGTACTCCGCCGTTTGAAAACTGTCGGGCAATTTCTGCTTAATGGTCTCCTCAATGACGCGTCTACCGGCAAAACCGATCAATGCGCGCGGTTCGGCGATGTGGATGTCTCCAACCATGGCATAACTTGCCGAGACACCGCCTGTCGTGGGGTCAGTCATGACCGAGATATACGGAACCTTAGCCTCCCGCAAGCGGGCCAGGACAGCACAAGTCTTGGGCATTTGCATCAAGGAGATAATGCCTTCATGCATCCGGGCTCCACCGGACGCGGAGAATACTATGAAAGGCTGTTTATGCTTCAATGCAAACATCCCGGCCTGCAGGAACTTCTCGCCCGTACCGCTTGCCAGGCTGCCCCCCAGGAAACGAAAGTCCATTACGGCAACTGTCACCCTTACGCCGTGCAGTTTTCCGGTGCCAGTAACGATGGATTCATTGAGCCCTGTCTTTCCTCGGTTCTCGGCAGCCTTGGAAGCATAGCTTCCCTTGGCATCCGAGAATTTCAACGGATCGTTAAAGGAGATCCGGGATGCAATCTCCTTGAACGACTTGGGATCCAGAAGGATATCAACCCGTTCTTTCCATGTGAGGCGTTCGTGGTAATTGCATTCCTTGCAAACCTTGAGATCTTTCTCCCACTCATCCTTGAAAATATGCGCCTTACAGGATGGACATTGGATCCATATGTCCTCCCTAGGCTCCGGCTTGGCGACCGGCTGCTGTTTTTTGATAAACCAACCCATGAGCCGTCGTGCCTCCTGTTTGGTACAGTCCTTACCTGGTACTGAGTGGGTGAAATTGTTATCACGCCGAACGCCTGAAACTCAAGAAAAAACAAGCGGCTTCGTGTAGATCACCCTAGCGTCATCCATAGCATAGAAATCAGGGACGCGCGCAATTTCACGATAACCGTTAGCCAGGTAAAAACCTCTCGTCGCGTCATAACCTGCACGGCCGGAAGTCTCTATAATGGCCATACGCCCCTTACTTTTGCGCATAATTCTTTCTGAATATTCCAGTAATGCCCGCCCATACCCCATCCCCTGATGCTTCGGGCAGACGCCAATCCAATAAATATCATACGTCCCGACGGTACACGGCGTTGGTCCAAAGCAGATCCATCCCACCGGGATAACCCCTTCACAAAGACAAAAGGATTGGTAATGGCCGGATGCACCGCCTTTAATAGCATCATCAAGAACCTCCCTGGCGACATCGATTTCACCAGGATGGAAGAACCCGGTATCTCGCATAAAGCCAAGAATGGAATCACGATCGCAGGATTCTGTTCTTCGAATAGAAACGCCTTCCTTTCTGGATGAAAGTGAACAAAGAGAACGCCTGCAGGATCGATCATGGGCGGGCAAGCGGCTCATGGCGTTATGCACAACGCATCTAACAAATTGGCGGAACTCGAGTCCGGCCGCAGTCAGGGATGCGGCAAATCCGCTTTCGGGAGCGATGTCAGGGTTTGGATTGGCTTCCAAAATCACAAAATCTCCACCATCATCCAGTCGGAAATCAATGCGCGCATAATCGCGACACCCCAATGCATGCCACGCCTTGAGCGCACTGCGGACAATACGGCGAGAGAGAGCAGGGGAAATGGATGCGGGCACAACGCGTACGGTGTTGCGATATTCAAATGATTCAGGGGCCCATTTCGCCTTATAGTCAACAACCTTCGGGCGATTTCCTGAATAATTTCTGAACTCGATTTCCGACACAGGGAGAGCCTTGAGTCGTCCGCCCTTCTGAAGGATGGCCACATTCAACTCTCGACAGCCAAAAAATGATTCCACCAGCGCAGGTTGATGAAAGGACTTATGAACCTTGGCAATGGCACGGTTGAGAGCGCGCAAGTCTTCTGATACAACGGATCCCGCATGAATGCCTTCGCTGGCGTCTGCCGAAAGGGGTTTCACAATCCACGGCTTGGGTGGGAGCAAGGCATAGGTCAGGCAAGTTCCCGGCAAGACCACTATACCCTCTGGGACAGGCAGACCTGCCGCGCGTAAAACGCCTTTCGTCCTCCACTTATTCAGGCACAGTGTCTGTGATGAACTATCATTACCCGTGCACACTTTCCCGAATGCCTCACAAAGGGTGGGCACCTGCATTGCATGATCCGTCCTGCCGTCCGGGAAATTTTCGACAAGGTTAAAAACAATAGGCTCGCTAGCCGCCTGCAAGAGGGGGGGGAGATCCTGCAGGCGGGCGACAGAAGCAATCCGGTGTGGCATTCCAAGCTGCTGCAGTGCTGCGACAACCGACTGCACTTCATCCATAACGCCAGCATCACTGGCAGCAGTAGAGGAGCTATTGCTGGCAGCAACGGCATGATGTAAGACCAATACCGATGGATGCCGGTCCTTCATTTGGCGCCAGCAGCCCTGCGGAATGCGCTCTCCAAAACAGAGCCGATCAGTTCCTTGTATGACATTCCCTCCTGAGTCGCAATCATCGGCAGATCGGAGTGACCAGGATTCAAGCCTGGCAACGGATTAACTTCCATGAAGGCTGCAGCGCCATCTCGATCCATTCTGATATCCACACGCCCGGCATCACGGACTTCCAATGCCTTATATGCAGCCAATGCAAGTTGTTCAACCGCCAATATTTCGGGTGTGCGTGCAGGTCGACTATAGTCCACAAACTCATCACACTTTTCCTTGACTTCGTATGAATAAATGGAGGTCTCTGCATTAGGGCGAATCGCAACCTCCATTGTGCCCAACACGCGAGCCGTACGGCCGGATCCAAGAACTCCAACCGTGAACTCACGGCCAGGAAGATATTCCTCAACAAGCACAGGCTGCTGATGTCTTGCCAGCAACGCCGCACAGATCGCCTGAAGTTGCTCCACGGAATCAACTTTCGAGTCCTTATCTATCCCTTTACCGGTGCCTTCAGCTATGGGCTTCGCAAAAAGCGGGTAACCCAAATCGACCTGGCTGCAGTCTGCTGCTGTCTGAACAACCTGAAACCGAGGTGTACGGATGCCTGCGGACTGGAGGATTCGCTTCGCGACCGCCTTATCGAGGGTCACCGCGCAGACCAATGGATCGGAAAAAGTGTATGGGATCTTGAAAATATCCAATAGACTTGGTACCTGGGCTTCGCGATTCCGGTCCCCCATACCCTCGGCAATATTGAATACCATATCCCATCTGTCTCCGACACATAGCCTTGCACACAATTTCCGGGCGTTTCCAATCCGAACGGGAGTGTATCCCAAGTCATGGATGGCTGCCTCCAGCGAGTCGATGGTGATATCCGCATCGAACTCTGCCACTTCTTCCTCCTTATATCCCAAGGCGAGATAATCGCTGCGCAAATCGTATGTCATTCCGATTCTGGTTTTCACGATCAATTCCTTGCCGAGTGTGAAAAGGGGAAGAACGCAAGCTGCAATTCCAACCCTCAGCCTCCCGATTCCGAGAGGATGGACTGAAGCAGGCTACTGAACTCGGGATGCGTAGCAACATCTTCAGCACGATGGTTTTTCCTGCCTGCTCTTCGCTTCTGCCGCGCAGCACCCGATGGGGCTATGACGGATGAATGACCGGCCGATAATTCCCAAACCCCCGGAGTATGGCTCTTGCCGCAATTGTTGGCTCGACCATGCGTTTCCCGCACGACGGGTTCAGGATAATTCACAATCATACCCTCGTAATTTCGCAGCACGGTATGACTGGGACTCATTGAGACAATGTAATTGGGGAGAATAGGAATCTTCCCACCCCCATGGGGTGTATCCACAACGAAGGTGGGGATTGCCAACCCGCTCAATCGGCCACGCAGATACTCCATGATCTCGATTCCTCGGCTCAGGGGCGTCCTCAGATGCTCCACGCCACGAACCAGGTCGCATTGAAAGAGGTAGTACGGCCGCACTCGCGACCTCACCAGAGCCCTGCAGAGTTCTTCCATGACTTGCGGAGAGTCATTAACCCCCTTCAGCAGGACGCTTTGGTTGCCAAGGGGTATCCCCGCGTTGGCCAGCCGTGCGCACGCCGCTTGTGATTCAGGCGTAACCTCATTGGGATGATTAAAATGGGTATTAACCCAGACCGGATGATACTTTGCCAGCATTTGCGTTAGCTCATTCGTAATCCGCTGCGGCAGCACCACGGGGACGCGGGTCCCCAGCCGGATGATTTCGACGCTTGGCACTGACCGCACGGCCATGAGGATGCGTTCCAAGAGGGATGTGGCCATGGTCAGCGGATCGCCGCCGGAAATAATCACGTCCTTGATTTCCGGATGGGCCTTCAAGTACGTGACAATGTCATTCAGTTGCTGAACGGAAATGGAGGATTCCTGATAGCCAGCCACTCGCTTCCGGGTGCAGTGCCGACAATACATGGAACACATGGTTGTAGCCATTAACAACGCGCGGTCGCGATACCGGTGTACAAGCCCCGGAACGGGCATGTCCTCCTCTTCCTCCAAAGGATCGGCATGCAGGAATTCAGGCGCAAACAATTCCTGCCCCTGCGGAACACTCATCAGGAAGATTGGATCGGACAAATCGGCGCTGCGAATGAGAGATGCGTAGTAAGGCGTGATTGCCATCGGATATTTCTCGGCGACCTTGGCAATTCCAGTTTGAGAGCGCAACGAAGGAAAGAAATCTGTCAGCTCCTGAAAGGAACGAATACGATTGCGAATTTGCCAACGCCAGTCACTCCATTTCGGATTCTGGGCAGGCCGGGGGAGGGCGCAAGAGACGGAAAGAGCGGTTGCTTCTGCCGCAGGAGGTTCCGAGGAAAGCGGAGGTTCGTCATTGCCTTTGACTGTCTCATTTACAACTTCACCGTTCATTTTTCATATCTCCCTGAAATTGCTCTCTTTCATAAACACGTACAATCAACCATTGAGTATTCCTGAAAGTCGGTTTACACGGTACACCTCAAGTGCTCTGCGATTGCTGGAGCCATCGCTTCACCGAGGGCTTCGGCCTTTTCAATGGCGATTGCGGCGGACATTCCGGGTATCCCCGCCACCAATGCGCCCGACATCAGTCCGCATAGCATGACAATATAAGTCTGCCGGGTTTCAGTAGGCATAGAAGGCGGAAGATATTGCGCCAGGAACTGATCCAGAATACCCCACAGTCGCTGAAAGAGTGGCTCCACGTCCGGATACAAAACTCCGCGGGTAGCCATCATGCTTTGCGTCTGTGTCAATAGGACAAACAACTCGACTCTTTCCCGGAATGCCCATGCATATGCCTTGAAGAAAGTCCCAATTGCATCGGAAAGGTTGCCTGGTCGTGGATGAATGGTCGTGATCCGCCCCTCAATCAATTGCACGGCACTTTGCAGAAGTTCCACCAAAACTGCATGCTTATCGTGGAAATGACGATAAAATGTGCCTTTTCCCACATCAGCTCGTTCGGTAATGTCTTCAATCGCACAACCTTCAAACCCATGGGTTGTAAAGGTAGAGAGGGCGGCGTGCAGGAGCTTCTGATGAGTGGCGGAGGCTCGTCTGGCAGCTCGGCCACCCTCACGTTTTGGCTCTGGATCGTCCATTTGTTCTTGCCCACACAACCATGTCCTGCGTCGTCAGAGGTGACTGAGGCGATTCACAATTGTGTTCTTATACAACAGATATGCAAACAACACACAACACAACACAATAGATTGATATGCATACTTGACTTACTGATGAGGGAAAATAGTCGCTCCTGACTAAAGCGTCAACTCCATTTTAAGATTTTTTTCACTACCGATTGTCAATCGTTGCGTTCGCTTTTCGCGATGAAATGAAGATGTTAAAATCTTAACGTTAAACGTTTGACATTACGACGAGCGTACTGTTATTGTTTAGAGGTTTTATGATTTCAACAACGCACAACGATCAAGTACGCATTCCGCAATCCGTGGTTCGGAGATTGCCGAAATATCTGACGCAGGCACAACGCTTGCGTCAGGCAGGAGTGGAATGGGTGTCGTCGGCAGAACTTGGGGAAGCACTTGGTTTAACCAGCTCAACCGTGCGCCAGGACTTATCGCATATTGATTTCTCAGGCATAAGCAAGCGTGGTTACATGACGGCGGGGCTTGAAGCTTCTCTATCCGCAACATTGGGAGCAGATCATGAAATCTGTTGCGTGGTTGTCGGTGCGGGGAATCTTGGCCGCGCTCTCGCATTGCATGAGGAGTTCGCTCGTCAATCCTTCAAAATCTGCGGGGTATTCGATATAAGTTCCTCGGTCGTCGGAAAGAAGGTAGGGAAATTGGTGGTTCAGTCGATGGACGAACTCGCCGGTGTTGTATGCGGCCAGGATGTTGATATTGGTATTGTCGCCGTCCCGCATCATGCTGCGCAACAGGTGGCGGATCGTCTGATCCTTGCAGGGGTCCGTGGCCTTTTGAATCTGACGACAGCCCACCTGCTTGTGCCTCGAAAGGTCTCTGTTGTCGATGCGCGCGTCCTGGCCAGTTTGCGAGAACTGGCGTATGCAGTGAAGATCAGCGAACCGAGAATGGCCACAGGCCTGTCGGTTCCCGAAGCCAAGAAGTCTACGTAATCAACAGGAAGGAAAAGGAATGAAGAAACCAATGGAGCGACTACGGGAACTTCGGCGAAAGGCTGAACAACGTCTCTTTGAACGGAAATACCAGGCGCGTATGCGCATCACGGTTGGTTCTGCGACTTGCGAAAACGCTGCAGGCGCCAATGAGGTCTATGAGCGGCTTTCCGCTTTGTTGAAAAAGCACCAGCTCAAGGATGTCGTCCTCAGCCGTGTCGGATGTACAGGCAAATGTGACATGGAGCCGGTGGTTACGATTGTCAGCAAGAGTGCGATTCCCAGCAAGTACATCCACATGAAGCCCGACAAGGTGGATCGCGTTTTTGAATCTCATGTGCTCGGCGGGAAGCCTGTCGAAGAGTTGACCATGCGTTATGCCGCAGGGATTCATTCCGCTCGTCAGGTTATCGCGGTCTGCGGTGGCGCCCATTGCCTCAAGGGGGATGCGATTGCGCTTGAGGATCTCTTCGCGCAGGAAGTTGCAAAGGCTGGATTGTCAGACCATGTCACAATTACAAGTTCCGCATGCCATGGATTGTGTGAATGCGGGCCCGTTGCTTTTGTCTATCCCGAGAACATCCTTTACCAAAAGTTAACGCCGGACGTTGTAAAGAAGATCGTGACGCAGCATCTGACGGGTGGTCGGCCAGTAGCGGAAAACGTCTGGCAGGGTGAGCGGCTGACCAATCGATTCTTCCCGATTTTCGGGGACGTGCATTTCTTCGGCAAGCAGCTTCGAGTCACGCTGCGAAACTGCGGGATCATAGACCCCGAGGATCTGGATGAGTACTTGGCCGTTGGCGGGTATGAGGCTGCCGTCAAGGTGTTGACTGAGATGGCCCCGCTGGACGTGGTCAATGCCGTTACAAAGTCAGGATTACGCGGGCGCGGTGGCGGCGGATTCCCCACGGGCGTGAAATGGAATTTCGCGCTGTCGCAGAAGAGTGATGAGAAGTATATTATCTGCAACGCGGATGAGGGCGACCCCGGAGCCTTCATGGATCGCAGCACTATTGAAGGTGATCCGCATACCATTGTCGAGGGTATGATTATTGGCGGGTATGCTATTGGATCACGCCAAGGTTATATCTATATACGGGCGGAATACCCGTTAGCCATCCAGCGGCTCGAAATCGCCATTTCAGCCGCACGTAAGGCCGGTTTTCTGGGAAAGAAGATCTTCGGAACCGACTGGGACTTCGATATCGAGATTCGACTGGGAGCTGGTGCGTTTGTTTGTGGAGAAGAAACAGCCTTGATCCGCTCCATCGAGGGTGAGCGAGGGATGCCTCGGCCGCGCCCCCCGTACCCCGCGGTCAAAGGGTTGTGGGGGAAGCCCACGGTTATCAATAATGTTGAGACCTTTGCCAACATTCCGGTTGTCATTCTGGATGGCCCGGAGTGGTTTAGTTCCCTGGGGACAGAAAAGAGCAAGGGGACGAAGGTATTCGCGTTAGCCGGGAAGGTAGCGAACACCGGTTTGGTTGAGGTTCCCATGGGGACAACCCTCCGGGAGGTTGTTTATGATGTCGGCGGTGGGATACGCAACGGAAAAGAATTCAAAGCGGTTCAAACCGGAGGTCCCGCCGGCGGATGTCTCCCTGCATCCTACCTGGATACACCGGTTGACTATGAATCGCTGGCAGCTGCAGGATCCATCATGGGCAGCGGAGGAATGATCGTAATTGATGAAGACTCCTGCATGGTGGATGTAGCCCGCTTTTTCCTGGATTTCACGCAAGACGAATCCTGCGGCAAGTGCACGCCTTGCAGAGAAGGAACGAAGCGTATGCTCGAGATCCTTAAGCGCATCACGGAGGGCAAGGGACAGGAAGGCGATATAGACAAATTGCTTCGGCTTGCGGATACCGTAAAAAGGACGTCCCTTTGCGGCCTGGGACAGGCTGCGCCGAATCCCGTGATCAGCACGATCAAGCATTTCCGCGAGGAATATGAGGCCCATGTCCGGGAAAAGCGTTGCCCTGCCGGCGTATGTGCCGCCCTGCTTTGCTATGTGGTGGACTCTGTTAAATGCATTGGCTGTGGCGCCTGCAAGCGAAAGTGCCCCGTTCAATGCATCACCGGAAAGCCCAAGGAGGCACACGTGATTGACACCACCCGGTGCATAAAGTGCGGGCAGTGTTTAGAGGCATGCAAATTCGATGCGGTAATAAGGAAGTGATCATGACAACAGAAAAACATGTGACATTGTGGATCGACGGAACCAAGGTGACGGTTCCCGAGAAATTCACAATTCTTCAAGCCGCGGATGCGGTTAACATTTCCGTGCCACGGTTGTGTTATCATCCCGATTTAAGCGTAATCGGAGCTTGCCGTGTTTGCGTGGTTGAGGTTGAAGGCCAGCGCAATCCAGTGGCTTCATGCACGTTCCCGGTTGCCGAAGGGATGCGCGTCAAGACCTCCTCACCTCTGTTGAGGCGTCTACGTAGGGATATAGTGGAACTGATTCTGGACAATCACCCGATGGACTGCCAGACCTGCACACGCAACGGAACTTGTGAATTGCAGAAACTCTCCTATGATCTTGGCGTTCGTGAACGCCTTTTCCAGGGCGAGCGCAAGCGATTCCCCGTGGATAAGTCATCGCCTGTGCATCGGAATCCGGAGAAGTGCATTCTGTGCGGCCGTTGTGTGCGCGTTTGTGACGAGGTGCAAGGTGTGCATAACCTCGATCAGCAGCATCGCGGATTCCACAATGTTGTCACACCGGCTCACGGCCACAACATGATCGATTCTGTGTGCATCCATTGCGGGCAGTGCGTCAATGTTTGCCCGACTGCAGCGTTTGTTGAACAGGATGGAACGGAAGCCGTTTTTGAAGCTTTGGCAAATCCGGATCTGCATGTTGTGGTGCAAACGGCGCCCGCGATTCGGGCGGCCATAGGGGAGGGGTTCGGTTATGAACCGGGAACTCCGACGACAGGCAAAATGGTTACCGCCCTGCGGATGGCCGGTTTTCATCGTGTATTCGACACAAACTTTGGCGCGGATCTCACAATTATTGAGGAATCCAATGAATTCATTCAACGCTTGAAGAAGCAGGAACGGCTCCCGTTGATCACGTCTTGTTCTCCGGGATGGGTTAATTTCATGGAACGTTTTTATCCAGAATTAATCCCCCTGACATCCACTTGCAAGTCCCCGATGAGCATGCTTTCGGCTCTTCTCAAGACGTTCTACGCAGAGAAGACCGGCATGGATCCGAAGAAGATATTTGTCGTAGCCGTGATGCCTTGCACGGCAAAGAAATTCGAGATGAAGCGACCGGAACATATGGCCCCATGGGGCAAGCCGTACACCGATGCGGTGGTGACGACGCGCGAGATGATCTGGATCCTGAAATGTCTTGGGATCGATTTCCGGGACCTTGAGGACGGATCCTTTGATTCGCCGCTGGGTGTTTCTTCAGGCGCGGCGGATATCTTCGGGGCCACAGGAGGTGTCATGGAGGCTGCACTGCGAACCGCCTATGAAAACATCACGGGCAAAGAGCTCGACAAATTGGATTTCGAGCAGGTGCGCGGCGTGGAGGGTGTAAAGGAAACCTCGATTGAGATTGACGGACAATACATCAATATTGGCGTTGCGAATGGCTTGCAGAATGCAAAGCATTTGCTCGACCGTGTATTAAGCGGTGAAAAAGTTTATCACATTATTGAGATCATGGCGTGCCCGGGCGGCTGTGTTGCCGGAGGCGGACAGCCGTACCCGCCACGTGGCATGCACGTATTGGACCCTGAGTTAGCAAGGCTCAGGGCAAAGGCTCTGTACGCGATCGACGGCGGAAAGTCCCTGCGCAAATCCCATGAGAATCCCGCCATCATGGGGCTATACGAGGAATACCTGGGCGCCCCCAACAGTCATCGTTGCCATGAATTATTGCATACGCATTATGAACCGAAGACTCCAAGAGGTGTGAAATGAAATCTGAGTTTTTTCAAAAGGAATTAGCAAGGGCGAAGGAGGCATTGCCGGGGGAAGTCGTCAGCTTTATAGAGGAGCGATGCAGTAAGTCCCATCCGGAAAGTCACTTGATAGCCGTCTTGCACAAGGTTCAGGAAAAGCTTGGCTATCTCGGCAAGGAGCACATGAATGCCGTTTCAGTGCTTATGCAGATTCCCGCGGCTAAAGTGACCGGGGTTGCAAGTTTTTATCACTTTTTTAATTTCACCCCGCGCGGGAAGAACAGGATTTCGCTCTGCCTTGGCACTGCATGCTTTGTCAAGGGCGCAGGCAAAGTACTTGATAAATTGAAGGAATTACTCGCTATTGATGTCGGGCAGACGACCCAGGATCGACTGTTTTCTATTGACGTTGCGAGATGCGTTGGTGCGTGTGCGCTGGCGCCTGTGATGATTGTCAATGACAAGGTCTATGCCGAAGTGAAGCCGGAGACGGTGGCGCAAATTCTTGGAGAATACGGTTTTCAAAGCAGCAAGGTGGCACAAATAACGGCAAAAACAACAGCTTCAAAGGCTGGGAAGTGAGGGCGTCATGAGCGGAAAGAAACGAGTACTGATAGTTGATGATGATCGCGATTTCGTGGCCTCAGTCAAGGATTGGCTGGAAGCGAACAACATTGAAGTTCTCGTCGCTTACGACGGCGCATCTGGGTTGGAGTGCGCCCTTAAGGAACAGCCGGACCTCATGATTCTTGATGTTATGATGAGTTCGGATACAGAGGGCATTGAAGTCAGTCGTAAGATCGCAGAGCAGCCAGATCTGAAGCGTATGCCCGTGCTGATGCTGACAGGTATGCGAAAGGCGAAGAACCTCCCGTTCGGTCTCGAGCCAGATGAAAATTGGTTGCCAGTGCGCGTGGTGATGGAAAAGCCTGTGCCTCCAGACGTTTTGCTTCGCGAGATCCATAGGCTGCTGGGCAATTGATCCAGAGTCGTTGCGCCCATTACACTGCAGAAGGGCAAGAGACACGCAAGAATGCGGTTTCAGCTCCTGAAGCCTGTGAATATACGGCATTTTGCAGTTGCGGTACGCTGACGCGCATGAGAAGGCCGGAACGAACGGTGTGTTCCTTCCCCTTTGTGCGCGTTCTGACAAAGGCAGTTGAATCCTCCCTGCACCCCCTGTTCTGCATGATCCTCCCAGGGTTTCGTGCAGCTTTCTTTTTTCTTTTCATCAATAGGGGCTTAGATTATAAGTTGTACACTTAAATGATTTCCGATTGAAAAATGGGGTGTTAGGAATGACCAGCACGACAAAAGGTCTCAAGAGTTCGTTTGATCTGGCTATGGAACGGTTGGCCAGCAAGGGTGATGTCATTGTGCAACTATCACAGGAGCAAAAAGATGCGCTGGCAACCGTCGGGGCGAAATCCAAGGCGGCTATCGCTGAAATTGAGATTATGTACGGCAAGAAACTGGCGGAGGCCCGCCGAGCAGGTGACAAAGAAAAAGTTGCCAAGTTGGAAGAGACTATGCGCGAAGAAATTGCCCGGATACGAGATCGCGAAACTGCCGAACGACAAAAGATCCGATAGTATTTTGACGCCGAGAAGCTCTTTATGGCAGCTGGAAATATATTGGTTGTGAAATTAAGCTCCCTGGGAGACATATTTCACGCTCTGCCTGCTGTACATGCCTTGCGTGTTGGTTTGGATGCCGATGTGGATTGGGTGACGCAACCTGAGTACACGGGCTTGGTGCGTTGCTTCAAGGATGTTCGGGAAGTCATCCCGTTTCCCCGCCAAGGACTAGCACGGGGGTTTGCCGCGTTCTGGCGTTGCGTGCGACGGCGCCATTACGATTTGGTTGTGGACCTTCAGGGCCTGATGAAGAGCCTGCTGGCAGCCAAGTCGGCTCGCGGTCAACAGGTCTTGGGCCCTTCATACTGCCGGGAGGGAACACGTTTCTTCTATGATGCAGTAAGCGGGCCCGCAAATCGGAATCGGCATGCGGTCGATGAAGCCATGGATGTGGTCCGTTTCCTCGGACTCTCCGATGCGCAAGTGATGTTTCCTGTTGCGTTTCCAACCATCCCGCCCGTTGCGGGAGCGCCTCGCGTAGCCATGCTGCCCGCATCCCGGCACGAGAATAAGAATTGGCCGCTGGAGTATTTTGCAGAGGTTGCGCGGGGGTTGGTTCACAATCGCGGCGCGTCGATTCATTTGTTTGGAAGCGAGGCCGACCGGACCATTTGCCTGGCTCTTCAGCACGCCATTGAAGCGGGGGATTCCTGTAGCAAGGTTGTCAATATGGCAGGGCATACTGGCATGGTACAGCTTGGAGGGTGGCTGGCTTCAATGGATCTCGTTATCGCAAATGATTCAGGGCCTATCCACATGGCAGCCGCCGCCGGAACAAGAGTGCTTGCCATATTCGGCCCCACCGATCCACGCCGAACCGGCCCCTATGGCGATGGGCATTGCGTCTTAACAAGTAATTCACCATGCAGCCCCTGTTGTCGTCGAATTTGCAGAAGAGAGGATGAGGTCTGCCTGCGAACCGTATCTCCCGAGCTGGTCTTCTCCGCTGCTTCCGAAATGTTAAACAGGATGAAGAATCCATGAAGGGTGCTGTCATACAGTGCATGATCTTGCTGGCGGTTTTAGCTTTTGGCTGTTCCCGCCAAGTTGGGCAGGCTGATGAGGACGAAAGAGACCACCCATTGATGGCAAGGGCATACAACTTGGAACAGTCGGGCGATCTGGAAGGAGCACGCAGGATCTACAAGGTTCTTCTGGAAAAACACCCCGATATGGGGCGGGCTCATCTCGGTTTGGCTTTACTGCTTGATCGTCGCGAGGGAGATCCGGTTGGAGCTATTTACCATTATCAACGATATCTTGAAGTCAGACCGGAAACTGAAAAGAAGGCGATGATTGAAGGCCGAATCCGTTCTGCAACGGCAGCCATGGTGCACCGGGTCTACGGGACGGAAGCTTCTGTCGCCAAGCGTCTTGCGCAGTTGGAACAGGAAAACAGGGAATTGCGGGTGCGGTGCGGAAATCTCGAGACTCGTCTCAAGCATTCGCAGCTTACATTGCGTAATTGTCAGAATCGTCAGGCAGAGATGGCAGATAAGGGTTTAAAGAGTAGCGGTCTGATGCCAGCAGAAATTCGCCCGGCGGTTAAATCAATTCGGGTTCAGAAGAACGATACGCTGCGGCACATTGCCATGAGAGCCTATGGAAGCCAGACACGGTGGAAGGAAATATATGAAGCAAATCGGAATGTCCTCGAGAAACCTGAGGACGTGCGAAATGGACAAATCCTAGTTCTTCCAGAGTAATGGCTTGAACGGCGAGTACACGGGTGATAGCGTCAGAATATGTCAAAGCATCACGGTGAAACGAAGCAGGAGGATTGAGCATGGGTACAACGGATTTTTTCGACAGTGATCTCCAGCGGCGCGGCCCACGAGTGAGCGCTGGACAGGGAACGGATGTCGTCGGAAGCGGAAAGGCGGACGACCTGCCGTCCAGGCCGCTATCCGATCTGAATCTGACGCGCATGGCGCGGCACCGCGAGGAAGTGAATACGCAGGTTGCCTCGGCCAAGGTTGAAATTGAGCGCTTGCGGCGACGGCAGGGCGATCTCGAACGAGAAAAGCAATCGCTCGAAGACCTGATGGACAAGCAGGATCAATATGATCGCGGTAAACAGGAAATGCTTTCCCGGTTGACGGAAAGCCTCGTATCTCTTGAGAAGTTGGAAGAGAATGCCGCACGCCAGACGGAAGTCTTCTCTGCCCTGCGTGCAAGGTTCGGGGAATATATCGCAGAACTGCAAGGACTGAATGATGCCACTTGGTCTGACGAAGCATTCAGGGAGGAACTGAGTAAAGCCGTGGCGCGAATTGATGCGATCCGGCGCGAATTCGCAAAAGGTCAGGCGGCCGTGGAAGCGGTTGGAGGCCCCGTTAAGCTCTTCGATGAAAACCGCCCTCGAACTGAGCTTTCCGAAGGTGAAGACGAGTCATCTCGTGGTTTTCTTGCCTGGATTAAGATCGGGTTTGCCGTTAGTGCTCCGCTGATTATCACCATAGTAATTGCTGTGATGGTGGTAATGTGGGGGCGGTGATTTCTCCCGGAGTCCGTTATGCGCCATGTGGAGCGAAAGAATCAACGCTTGCAGGAGCGAATGCTGGCTTTGCAACGCGAAATGGTCCAATTGGACAGTTCCATAGACGCTTTATCCAAGGCCGTCGAAAGTCCTGAGCGCGAGGAGGCTCTTAGAAGATTGCGGCAGTTGCGTGGAGCCAGCGGGGAGGGGACAGTTGCAACGCGTTCAGAGCGGCCCATGGCAGTCCGGAGTCATTCTGTGATCCATGAAGATCTTTCCGAGCAGGCTGCAAGCATCACGGAGGAAGGCCCGTATGACGAGGAGCGAAAAAATCCTGACGTAGACATGATCGTCCCTAAGACCGGCCAGGACAAGCGTTTCGCAAATTACTTTGTGACCGGCGGTTTGCATTCCGTGCGACCTCTACGGCAGGAAAAGCGTGTTCAACGCAATAAAGCCATCATGATGTTGATCATTGCCGTTCTGCTGCTGTACGGTGTAATCAACTTGCTGTTTTAAGAACCTTATGGGTAATCTCGGCAGAAAGATACAACTGTCTGATTCCGGCGGGCGATTGGTCCCGAAACCGTAATCCTGCTTGTCCCGTTACAACCCCGGAAGACAACATCAAACGACGTCAAGTCAGGAGGACAGGGCACTCTGGCTACCGCAAGGAGGCGGGGTAATGTGCGCCACTGTCGTGCGTCTGGCGTTTCCATGACAAAAAGCAGATAACGGATGCTTTCTCCAAGGTCCTTGTTATGCGCGGCAATGACCTCCGCAATGACTTCCTTGAGTGCGATTCTGGCAACGGTTTTGGCCATACGTCGGCCTGCCATCTTTTCCTGATGAAGCAACTGCAAGGCGTGAGTATCCGTCAGCACCCGGGCAGTTCCCAGGAATTTCCCTTTCGCATACAACTCCGCCCCTGCGTTGATGCCCCATGCATTATCCATATCCAACAGGCATATCAATTCACGGTCAGTGCCGGGACCACCATATAGATTGGCTGCCGTGACAGATTGTGCCCCCCCTGTGCCACTGCCGGGCTGAACAAGGCTTTCTGGTTGCATTGCCGCTGCAAGCTGGTACTGGAAAGCTGCGGCTTCCGGATCACCGGCAAGCATCAGGCAAAGCCCGGCCATATATCGGCTGTACGAGTCATCGGCAAAGCCGTCGAGTTTCTCCTGGAGCCGGATGATATTCCGAGCCTCTACTGCCGCATCTTCCCAGAGTCCTTGAGCCAGGAAGTTGCGCGCCTGAAAGACATGCAAATACGTTCTTTCGTATGGCAAACCGCGATATGCAAGAACCGAATCATTCACCAACATGCTGGCTCCAGCTTTTGAAACGCTATGCGTCTCGAGTGCCTCCTCGATCTGGATTGCACGTCTGAGGTCCGCCGTACTGCCAGCAAAGTCATGGCGAAGTTGTCGGATCATGCCGCGCTCCATCAGATGAAGTACGGCATTGGCATCATCGGGAATGGTGTCCAGGCATTTTTCCGCCTCCTCAATATTGCCCCTGCGGAAGTGCTGGATAGAAGACTCAAGTGGTACAGTCGTACAACCGGAAAGAATGGACAGGGAGACCGCGGCAGCCAAGAAGAGGCGTATGCCCCACATCATAAGAACCCCAGCCGATTACCAGCCAACAACAGGCTTGCTCGCACCGCGCGCCCGCTCCTTTTGCGTTGTCCACGCAATAAGGCCGGTCTGCAGATCGGTAATTTCCATCGTCAGTTGGTAGAACACTTCCTCCGCTTTGGACACTCTTACTTGTCGGGGTTCCTCCTTCCGGATTTCCACAAGTGAGCCTGTCAGCATATATCGCGCCCCCAGCTGACGGCCGATTTGCACACGTGTCTCCGGCGTGCAATTAGCCAGTTGATATCCTTGTTCCTTGAGGAGAGTGTCCCGTTGACTCTCATTGACAAAGTCCGCTTTGCCATTGTTGATGACAACCGTGCGAATGGTGTCGGTAATCGCTTTCGTATCTATGTGGCGAGTTGTGCGGTTCTGTATACCCATTACGACAAGAATGGGTTTTCGCCCATCCTGATCAAGCACCTTCCAAGACGAGACGTCGCTCCCAACGCTCTGTCCCAACCATCGGAGATCGCTGTAATCATAACTCGCGTCCATTGGTTTTGCCTTTGCAACATCAACTTCATGCACGGAGGAACGGAAGGCACGGCATCCCGAGCCAAGAGACGCAACAATGAAAAAGAAAATGATCAAGGTCAGACTGGCACGCATTTGGTTCACGGTATGTCCTCCTTCTTTGTTTATACTGCCGCGCATGATAACAGCAGTAAAACCGAAGAGCAACAATCCAAATTGCTGCAGCACACCATCAGGAACTCGATGGATTACATGGATTGACAGGGCGTTCGATTCTTTCCTATCCTTCATGTCAGCTTCAGAGCTGTGTCTGGCACAATCAAAAAACTCATCAGGAGAACGCGGTGGCTATGAGAATAGTGCAGGTTGGTATTGTCGGCTGCGGAAATATCAGTGGTATATATTTCGAGAACCTCTGCAAGATATTTACAAATGTATCCGTCAAATCCTGTGCCGATTTGGACGTCGAGCGAGCCAAGGCAAAAGCCAAGGAATTCCCTGGCGTTCAGGCGGTCTCGGTCAAGGAAATGATGGCTGATCCAGAAATCGAGATTATTGTTAACCTGACAACGCCACAAGGACATTACCCTGTTTCGATGGCCGCCATCAAGGCAGGTAAGCATGTCCATAGCGAGAAACCCCTCACGCTTACACGCAAGGAAGGGCTGAAACTACTCGAGGCTGCAACTAACGCGAACGTTCGAGTCGGCAATGCGCCAGACACGTTTCTTGGGGCCGGCATTCAAACCTGTTTGCGACTGATTTGCGAAGGCGCAATAGGCACACCTATCGGCGCCCAGGCGTTCATGCTGTGCCATGGCCATGAGAGCTGGCACCCCGATCCGGAATTTTATTACAAGGTTGGCGGCGGTCCTATGTTTGACATGGGCCCCTATTATCTGACAGCGCTCATCTCTCTGCTGGGGCCAATCCGCCGGGTGACCGGGTCTACTCGCATTTCCTTTCCACAACGCATAATAACCAGCGAGAAGAAATATGGCCAGAAGGTGGATGTCGAGGTGCCGACACATGTGACGGGGGTACTCGACTTCGCATCTGGAGCGATCGGAACTATTACGACAAGCTTTGACGTCTGGAATTCAAACGCACCGTGCATCGAGGTTTTCGGGTCGGAAGCAACATTGGCAGTGCCGGACCCGAATTGCTTTGGGGGACCGGTGAGATTGCGGCCAAAGGGCGAAAGCGCATGGAGAGAGATCCCTCTTTGTTGCGGTTACGAGAAGAATGGGCGGGGTATAGGCCCCTCAGACATGGCAGACGCGATTCTAACCAATCGGCCTCATCGGGCGAATGGTGAGCTTGCCTATCATGTGCTGGACACAATGCACGCGATTCATGATGCTTCGCGCACCGGGCGGCATGTAAACCTCAAGAGTACTTGCACTCAACCCAGTGCAATGCCGGATGGCCTGTTCACTGGCAGTTGGTAGGTTGGAGGGTGCGCCGATCGTGCGCGGGAAGGGTGATGAATGAGTGATCTGCTTGCGAGCATCAGAAGCCCTGATGATTTAAAGAAATGCAGCCTCAGGGAACTGCGCTCCATTGCGGCAGACATTCGCTCTCTCATCCTTGAAACCGTCAGCCGAAATGGAGGTCATCTTGCGCCCAATCTTGGAACTGTGGAGTTGACGCTGGCCTTGTTGAAGGTCTTTGATCCTCCAAAAGATAGGATTGTTTGGGATGTCAGCCACCAGTCCTATGCCTACAAGATTCTCACCGGGCGGCGCGACAGTTTCCACACACTGCGGCAGTACGGCGGCTTGTCCGGATTTCTCAGCCGGAAAGAGAGCCCCTACGACGCTTTTGGGGCTGGTCATTCCGGCACCGCTCTGTCAGCGGCTCTGGGCATGGCTGTTGCGCGCGATCGGCGACAGGGCAGGGACCATGTGGTCGCCATACTGGGCGATGGGGCGCTCGGGTGTGGCATTTCTCTTGAGGCGCTCAACAACATCAGCTCAACGGCTCAGCGGATGGTTGTTATTCTTAATGATAATGAGATGTCCATTTCGGCGAATGTGGGCGCTGTCTCGCGTTATCTTGGTGAATTGCTGGCAAACCCCCGATATAACCGCTGGAAGGCCGGGATAGAAAGCACTATTTCGCGTATGTCCGGACGATCCCAATTGCTGAGACGCATATACTGGAGAGTAGAAGAGGCGATAAAGAGCATCTTCCTCCACAGTGTCATGTTTGAGGAGTTCGGGCTTCGATATATCGGACCGATAAACGGGCATGATCTTCCACGCCTCATTTCAGCCATGGAGATTGCGCGGGACTATGATCGCCCAATTCTGCTTCATGTCGCGACCCAGAAAGGCAGAGGCTATCCGTATGCAGAAGCGTGTCCCGAGGCATGGCATGGAACTGGAGCTTTTGATATTGCCACAGGGCAGCCATCTGCCGCGGCCGCGGTCCAGTCTTATTCCCAAATCATGGGTGCAGCCTTGGAGATTTTGGCTGCAAAGGACCCCAGCATTGTCGCAATTACGGCGGCAATGAAGAGCGGTACCGGCTTGGGTGCATTTGCGGATCGATATCCCGATCGTTTCTTTGATGTGGGGATTTGCGAGGAACATGCTGCCGTGTTTGCTGCCGGTCTGGCAGCAGAGGGTCTTTTACCTGTTTTTGCCGTCTATTCAACATTTGCACAGCGTTCGGTCGACTGCATTATCCACGATATTTGCCTGCAGCAGTTGCCTGTTGTTTTCTGTCTGGATCGTGCCGGAATTGTCGGGGATGATGGCCCAACCCATCATGGAGTTTTTGATATTGCCCTGCTTCGCAGCATACCCAATCTCCTGATATTGCAACCGTCCAGCGGCGTGGAGTTGGTGAACATGCTGCATTCAGCCATTCGATGGAAAAGGCCTGTTGCAATTCGGTACCCCAGGGGGGGGGAACCTGGATTTGTAATGCCGGAAGTTTTTGACGAGATTCCGTGTGGTAAAGCAAGGATTGCCCGGGAAGGCTGGGAGGTTCAGATATGGGCATTAGGCGACACGATGCCTATCGCTTTTGGCGTCGCGGATGCTCTGTCGCAAAAAGGCCTGTCAGCCGGGGTTGTGGATGCCCGCTTCGTCTGCCCGTTGGACGAGGAACTTCTCGCCAGCCAGTCCAAAAGAGCAATTGCTTTTCTGTCACTCGAGAATGGTGTCGCTTCGGGAGGGTTTGGTTCCGCAGTCGAGGAATTTCTCGTGGCAAACGGATATAAGGGCAGCATCGTGCGGGGGGGATGGCCCCGAGAATTCTTGCCGCACGGCAATGCCGATGCCCTCATGAAACGATTTGGCATGACTCCGGAAATACTTGCAGGGCGCATCCTAAAATCCCTGGCTGGATGATCGCATGGAGGAATGCAATATCGTGTTGCAGCACTCCGGGATGATTGCCCTGGTAATTCTCGCAAGGTGGATCAGCGCGCAACGCCGATGGGATATTCCTTTGGCACGCCACCTCATGCTGGCTCTTGCAAGTGGCGCCGGGTACGGGCTCCGCGTCTTGCTGAATATCCCGCCAGGCTCAATGACAACGTTCTCATTGCTATGCCAAACTGGGTATTCCTTCCGCTTCCGATTGCTGAAAGCCTGTTCGGGGGCGCGGGCGTGCTCATGATCATTCGTTACACAACCGGCTACGGCTTTGCGCCAGATGACTTCATGGTCCGTGTGATCATCTCGGCTATGCCGGTCACAGTCAGTTGCACTGTTCTTGTCGAGAATTACGGGAGAGACCGAAACCTTGCCGCCGATGCTATCCTTTGGACCACCCTGCTAAATTTGGAGTAACCATGCCGGAAAGCCTGCCTAGATTGTCTGAACGACTGCAAGCAAGTTTGGCCGTTCTTCCGGACAAGCCGGGCTGCTATCTTATGCGGGATCGGCGCGGCAAGATCATCTATATCGGCAAAGCTGCCTCCCTTCGCAAGAGGGTCCAATCCTACTTCCGGGAAAGCACTTGGAGACGTGCTGATCTGAAATTGAAGGGGCTGTTACACAGTGTTGAGGATCTCGACATCGTTGTGCTACGCACGGAAGCAGAAGCCTTACTTACAGAAAGCCAGCTCATCAAGGAGTATAAGCCGAGATATAATGTGGACTTCCGGGATGACAAGCGTTTCCTGATGATTCGAGTGCACCTTGATGATCCATGGCCGATGTTTAAGGCTGTCCGTATTCGGCGTGATGATGGGGCTATCTACCTCGGTCCATATATTTCATCAGCGGCGACACGAGCGGCGATGGACTTTGTGGAAAGAAGATTTGGTCTCCGCAAGTGCGCCCCACGTGTGCCTGGCCCTTTAGATCATAAGCACTGCATCAATGATATCGTCCGTTTCTGCAGTGCACCCTGTGTCGGCCGAATCGATCGCGCCGATTACCTTGCGCGTGTGAGTGAAGCTTGTGCGTTCCTAAGGGGTGAACGCCCCGGCTTGCTTGATTCATTGCGTGTTGCCATGAAGGAATGCTCTGCTGCAGGCCGCTATGAAGATGCCGCAAGCCTACGGGATACATGGTTCATGTTGAAGAAACTTCTCCACCAGCGCGCGCGCGCGCGCCTGCCTGTCACTTCTCGCGCAGGCGACGCCCGGGAGGGGTTGCACGAACTTCAATCGGTGCTGCAATTGCCAGCGATTCCCGTTCTCATAGAATGCTATGACGTTTCCAACATTTCAGGCACTCTCGCCGTGGCCAGCATGGTATGCCTGGTAGCTGGCCGCCCCGCGCCATCCCGATACCGGCATTTCAACATTCGAACCGTTGCACATTCAGACGATCCCGCAATGATGGCGGAGGTCATTCATCGCAGGTTCTTAAGACTGCAGACAGAGTCCAGGAAACTGCCCGATCTGGTGATTGTGGATGGGGGAATCACACAATTACGAGCCGCCGTGAACGCCCTCGCCAGGCTTGCGATGGGCAAGCCGCCTCGGGTTATTGCTTTGGCAAAAAGGAATGAGGAGATTTTCCTTGAGCAGAATACGGTCCCGATTCGCCTTCCCAATAGTTCAAAAGCCTTGCGTGTGCTCCAGAGTGCCCGGGATGAAGCCCACCGCTTTGCACTCGATCATCACCGGCGGCTCCGCGCCCGACGCATCAGAGAGTCGATTGTCGATGAAGTCCCTGGCATTGGTGAAATCCGGAAAGCGGAACTGTTAAGAAGGTTTGGTTCGGTTCATCGCCTAAGGCGTGCAACGCCCCAACAAATTGCTGAAGTGCCTGGGATCGGATGGATGACAGCGTTATCCTTATACAATTCACTGCATCCAGGGTCTGCGTCGCCTGAGAAATCAAACTGATTCATCTCTCCCAATCTGTCCGAAATGAGAATTGCTCTATATTGTGAATTCGATATTATGGCCTCATTGGATGTTGCGCCCCATGGAACGCGATCATCACGCAGGACGATCTGGCCAAGCGGCTGTTGAGTTTGTTGTTGTGGCGGGCATGTTGCTCGCAGTGACGATGATTCTAACAGTCTTCTGGGGAACGTTCCAGGAATATGGTTCCAGAATTCTAGATCTCGTTGGATCCGAATACCCTTGAGAGGAGAAGCACATGAGCAAGCAGAAGAAGAGCGGGCAGGGCATGGTTGAATACATCATCATCGTTGCCATAATTGCTTTGGCGGCGATCGCCATTTTTGGCGTCTTTGGCGATACGATACGAGAGAAGCTTGGCGGGGCGGTTACAGAGTTAGGGGGGGATAAAGGCGATGCCCTTGATAAAACGTCCCAACAATACCTTAAGGATCTAAAGTAGAATCATGTGGACGGGAGTCCAACGTGTCCGCATTGTCCTCTTCAGCGCTCTGCCGGCGACCTTTAAAGAATATTGACCCACGTGCTGGTCAGTCACTCATCGAGTCCTGCTTGGTATTGGCTGTGGTATGTCTCGTATTGTTTGGTCTTTTCCAGATATCGCAATTGCTGGCAGCAAAGGAGGTTCTGCTGTATTCAGCGGGAAAGGCAGCGCGGGCCAAGACAGTAGGGTTCAACCGTTTCATGGTTGAGAAAACGGTCAAGGTCGGCACAATTCCCAACGCTGGCAGAATGACGAATCCTGATCCAGGAGGCGGACCAGCTCTAAAGCATGCTATGGAATCGGCGCGGATTCCGCTCTACCTGGCGGCTGAAAACGCCGGCAGGCTGCGCGCGATTCTCGAATACGCCGACTGGGATTCCATTGGCAACCCGAGGATTACCAGTATGGGTAACGGAACATTGCGTGTCCAGCTAAGTCAGGATTACCCCATGCGGTTCCCCTTTTACCGTCTTTTTTATGCAGCGGATCGCGTACCACTGGAGGCCGACCTTTCTCTTGATGAGCATTACCCTCTATACCTCGATGACTGGGGGTGGTGATCATGCATCCTCCCCAACATGGCACCGACATGCCGTTTGGCAGCCGTTCAGGCCAAACTCTCATATTTCTGGTGATGTCTGTCGTAATCCTTGCATTTGTTGCCCTATGGAACTTTGATCTGCATAAAACCGTCTTTGTAAAATCGATTGCCCAGAATGGGGGCGACGCTGCCGCATTGGCAGCCGCCCGCTGGCAGGCCCAGACTCTGAACCTGATTGGGGATCTTAATATCGTGCAAGCGGTAGCATGGACGGAAGGCGATCAGGCCAGTGCGCAGGAAATCGCCGAGATTCAGGCCAGATTGTGCTATGTGGGGCCTATGATCGGATTTCTAGCCGCCCAGCAGGCGGCAAAGAATAATGGCCTTTTCGCCAACGATAAGTATACCGCCAGAGTCCGATCTCATGCCCAGAATGTGCGAAATTCTTACACATCCCTTGGCGGTGATGGCCAGATGCTCTTTGAAGAGCCTTATGCGGGATGTTGGCAGGAATACGCTGACATGATTGAAACCGTAGCCGATAACGGGATTGCTGCCGGACCCGATAATGCGCGCTTTTACACCGACTACTCCGGCTCCCATCTCTTGCTCGATCCGGGTTTCTATGATGCCGTTGCAGGGGAGAACTGGTGCTGGTTTCTTCATCACGCTTATGAGCTTCTTCTGAACTATGACAACTATTTCTGGTGGCCTCAATTGCCGGATCGCTTATCGGCCACTCGACCTGTAAACTGCGAGTATTTCGGATTGGGATTGCGCAAGACTGAATGGTCAGGTGATGCCACAGTGGTGAAATGGATGAACGAGATTGGGATGGAACGCAATTTGCGCCCTGTGCCGATCGAGAAGGCATCCCTTTCAGTGACATCGTCTTGGTATTCATACGATCCCGATCTTTGGGGCCCCTGGAGTGCGATTTCCCCGGCTGGAGAGTGGCCATTCCCTGCAACAGGCACTGTAAAATCCCAGTACGATTACATGGGGGCAGATGCAGCTGTTCGCGTTGAAGCAACTGCCTCTAGGCTGACTCCGAGATCTGGCGCGAGTCACATTGTCTGGTCGGCAGCGGCAAAGCCGTTTGGATTTCTGGGCGAAGACCAGGCCCCTATGTCAGCCGGACTCGTGCTGCCTGCTTTCCGCAGTGTTCGATTAATACCCATCGATGCTTCCAGTGCGCCTGGTGCCGGCGCCTTCAACCTTTACTGGCGTGACCATATAGAAGCACACCTGCCCGTCTACATGAAGCAGGGGCCCTCTGCAATACCATCGGATCAGTGCGGGTATTGCGCACAGTTAGTTACATGGGAGAACGCCCTTTTCCGGCAGCGGGGCATCAGCTGGTTACGGGAATATTCGGATACATGCCAGGTTGAGGGCGGTCCAGGCGGTGGGGCAGGAGGCACGCGCAGGGGGCATTAATGAGCAGGAGGACTTCGATATTCCAAGGCAAGGATGGACAGGCCATGGCTGAACTTGTTGTCGCCCTGGTTGTCCTGCTTGTGCTTTGTGCCGGGATCCTGCAATTGGGCTCTTTGTGCTTACGACATTCCGATGCCATAGCCGAAGCCCGGCGAAAGGCTGCTGTACGAGCGATGGGCAGCGCCTCCCCATTCGCCAGCCCACATTTCATCTCAACCCGTGCAGCAGGTGCCGACGAAACCCAATACTCCCGTGATGACGAGACTATCGCGGGCGATGTGAACCGGCTTCAAACTGGGATCCCCAGCTATGCAGAACCGGATACACTTTCCCGCTATATACCGGGTAATGTTTTCAGTGACTTTTCCGAATCGCCGTTCCCTTATCTTTTTCTTGGCCTGGTGGATGGATCCGACGAGCAGGATGTTCCCATGTGGCCTATCGTTCGCCAACTGATCTACAATGCAGATTCCGTCAATGTTCGCGGGGACGCCTGGCTGACTTGGGCGGAAGGGGTCTATTAGGATGCACTCGAATCAAAGGGCGATATTTGTCTGTTTCATTCTGTCAGCCAGCTTGATTGCAGTCACCTTGAACGGGCGGGTTGTGCGGGGGCATCATGGTTTAACCCTTTTCGATCACATCACCACAAGGCTGGGTTCCGTTCTCTATACGGCGCCATTCAGCATTAACGGAGCTGAGGCAAGCGTGACGGTTATCCGGGCGAGGCCCGATGACCCTGCGCTCCTGGCCTGCGCGGATATTCTCGGCGACAGGGCTTCCACCAATCATCACCTCATACGCGCCGGCGAACGCACTTTTGGCAGCCAGCGCGTCCGGGTTCTTGCATGGCCTGGAGTCGAGGCTGGGTGGACAACCCTTATCGCTGTTGAGAGGAATCACCATCCAATTGACGACACAGCGTGGCCTGTGGTCAGAGGCTTGTCGGCACAATACAGCAAGGCCTCGATTCGCGGGGTTTTCAGGAATCTGGATTCCCGTTTGCTGTCGTGCGTGGCAGACACCCTGGACACGCCCGGGCAAGTGTTGGTCTATTATGAACAATTGCTGAATGGCGATGGATGGATGCCTCTGTTCAAAGCACCCTCTGCAAGTGGATCGGGTGGTCTGCGTGGCTTTACAAAGGAACGAGACCTTTTCCTCGTTGCGTCCAGGCGTATGGAATCCGATGGCATTACGCGAATAACCTTGATACATAAACAGGCAGACGGGATGACGGGCATGGGAGACAGATAACATGAAGCAACGAATGGTTCTGGTTCTTTCTGTTGTGGTAGGCTTGATCGCCTTCTGGCTGACACGGGAGTATTTCCAAGCCCGCTCTCGCGAGTACGAGAAGGAAAGGGCCGCGTTGCAATCTGCAGAGCGACGCGTTGAGGTCATTGCCGCCGGGCGGGAACTTCCCGCCGGAACAGTCCTCCAGAAGAAGGACCTCAAAATGAAGCCGACACTGGCCAGGGATGCCGGAAAGAATACAGTTTTACCCGATGACGTGGATCAGATCATTGGGAAGAAGCTGAAGTACAGTATGGATATGGGAGAGACCCTTTTATGGTCCTATATTGATGCGCCGTTCCGGGCTGGCGGCGGGTTGGGGCCCATGGTTTCGCAGGGTATGCGGGCTCTTTCAATTTCAATCGGAGGTGCTGCCGGAGTCAGCGGACTATTGAAGCCAAATGATCGGGTTGACGTTCTCGGGTCCTTCACCTTCCCTTCGCGAAAGGATCCGCAGCAGATGGAATGGGTAACGCTAACTGTATTACAGGATGTGACGATCCTCGCTGCCGGGCAGGCGCTGCCTGGGCAGGGAGAGGGTACAGAGCGTGGGCGCAATGCAGGGTACAGTACAGTCACTGTAGAGGTTACTCCCCGCGAGGCCGAACTCCTGGCCTTTGCAGAAAACATGAGAGGTCACCTGACCCTTACGTTGCGCAATCCTTCCGATATATCATTCGAACGAGAACTTCCGGAAATCAACTTCGATCGATTGGAGCAGGAACTTCAATCCCTGAATGCGCATCGTCAGGCAAAGATCCGGCGAAAAAGCGAGAACTGAGTCGTTCGACAAGCCACTGGACACACAGGGTTATTATGTTTGTTGAAGTCCAATCCGCGAATCGCTCCATAAACTGGTTGGAACTGGAGCACGGAATCTATTCCATTGGCTCCGATCACGACAATCAGATTGTTTTAAAGCATGAGGAGGTCTCGCCGAGACATGCTATTCTGTGCATTCGGAGCGGTGGATCCTGGATCGAGGACCTGACCTTGGGGAAGACCATGGTTGCGGGGCATCCGGTTCGCGGCAGGGCAGAAGTATTGGACGGACAGGATATTCAAGTTGGCTCATGCATTGTTCGTGTGTATCGACATAAACTGGAGCGACCTGTTAATTCGTCTGGGCTAGAGACCGTACGGGGAGAAGGAATGCCCGCGTCTGCCCCTAGCCCCGTGGCGCCCCCTGCAGCAACGCCGATGGCTGAAGACGAGAGGGATGACCGCCTTTTGACCCGACGACAAACAGTCATGCGGCAGATTCATCAGGAACTGATTGAACGGCTGGATATCAAGCGATTAACGGCAGCGCATATTGAGGAATCCGAACTTCGCAGAAGGGTGCTTTCGACGCTTGAAGCCATCGTGAAGGAAGTAGGGCCAAGGTTGCCTCCCGAACTCAACCCTCAAGGCCTTGTGAAGGATTTATACGACGAAGCCGTTGGGCTGGGGCCGCTTGAGGAACTATTGGCGGATGCGACGGTTACGGAAGTAATGGTTAATGGCCCTGCTCGGGTATATGTGGAACGGAACGGCAAAATTGAACTGACCAGCAAGATCTTTCTTGATGACAAGTCGGTCATGGCGGTTATCGAGCGAATTGTTTCTCCGCTCGGCAGGAGAATTGATGAGAGCCAGCCCTATGTGGATGCACGATTAAAGGATGGCTCCCGCGTGAATGCTATTATTCATCCACTATCGTTAAGCGGACCATGCCTGACCATTCGCAAGTTCTCCAAGCAACCTCTCACGGATGATGACTTGATCCGGCTCGGAACTTGGTCTTCTCCCATGCGGGACTTTATCCGGGCCTGTGTTGCGTCACGCCGGAACATTATTGTTTCCGGGGGGACAGGATCCGGCAAAACCACTTTATTGAATGTCTTGAGCAGTTTCCTTCCCCCATCAGAACGCATTATTACGATCGAGGATGCCGCGGAACTTCAGTTGAAACAGGAGCATGTACTCTCCCTCGAATCACGTGCTCCAAACATCGAGGGGAAGGGGGCCGTGACCATTCGTGACCTTGTACGCAATTCTCTGCGCATGCGCCCAGACCGCATCGTTGTTGGCGAGTGTCGTGGCGGGGAAGCGCTTGATATGCTCCAGGCCATGAATACGGGACACGATGGTTCCTTGACGACGATCCATGCGAATTCGCCCCGCGATGTGATGTCGCGCCTTGAAACCCTGGTTCTTATGTCGGGAATGGACCTGCCCGTGCGGGCTATTCGCGAGCAGATAGCATCGGCTGTTGACGTCATCATTCATGAGTCACGGTTCAGCGACGGCTCGCGCAAAGTTACGCATGTAACAGAAGTCGTCGGCTTGGAAGGCGATCGGACCACGATGCAGGACATATTTGTGTTTGTACAGCGGGGCTTGGATGATCAAGGCAGGATTTCAGGACACTTTCAAGCAACCGGTGCAGTCCCCACTTTCATTGAGGAACTTAAGTCGCGAGGCACGGTTGTGGATTTCTCCCTGTTTGAGCAGAATAGGAATGGTCTATGACGGATGCGTCGGCTATATGGGTTCTGCCCCTGCTGTATATGGCGAGTCTTGGAGGGCTTGCTTATTCAATCCTGGGCGCATTGCAATCGGCTGCCACGGAATATGCCTTGTCCTACTCCGAATCCACATCCCGGCAGATGGAGGATCTATTCCTTTTCATCCCATCCCGGAAGGTGTTGGAACTTGCGACAGCATCTGCCAGCGCGTGCTTCCTGCTTGGATTCCTCATGGTTGGCGGATTTGAAGGCCGGGCCTTCACCGCAGGTCTTCTTGTCGGATGTGTGGCAGCGATTTGCGGATGGAATATTCCTCGGACTGTTTTGTCTTTACTCCGACGGAATCGCCTGAAACGATTCAATCTTCAACTTGTGGACAGTCTTGTCAGTATGAGCAATGCCCTGAAGGCTGGTTTCAGCATGCAGCAGGCATTCGAACTGGTGGTGCGCGAACGACAGAACCCAATTTCCCAGGAGTTTGGCACCTACCTGCATCAGACACGTGTAGGGATGCCACAAGGAGAGGCTCTGGAGAGCCTGCGCATCAGGGTCGGCAGTGAGGACCTCGCCCTGATGACTGCCGCGATTGAGACCGCAAGGCAGACAGGTGGCAACCTGACTGAGGTTTTTGAGAAGATTGCTCATACTATTCGGGAGCGGATGCGAATCGAACAGCGGATCTGGACATTGACCGCCCAGGGACGCCTGCAAGGTTTTGTTGTCGGCGCAATGCCGCTCTTGCTTGGCGTTGCCATGTCATTCCTTGACCCTGCGATGATGGGAGCTTTCGTGCATTCATCCTTCGGACTTCTGCTGATTGGTGCAGTTGTTGTTCTGGAGGCACTGGGCGCAATGATTATAGCAAAGATTATCCACATTGACGTGTAATGCAATGGATGCGAACGGATTGACAATCTTGGGATTAAGTGCGATCTGGGGCTGTTTTGGGGCCTTGGCAGCGTGGCATTGCGCCAATGTACTTCGTTCCGTTACCTATGTCACCTTGGCAGATGGGCGGCAGGAAAAGAGAACTTTGCCATTTGTGTTCCGGCTTTTGTTGCCCTTGTCGCCGAACCTCACACCTATTCTTCAGCGGCCTCGTTTCCGCTCATTATGTGACGGAGCGCACAGGCGTATTGTGTCCGCCGGATTTTCGGGAGTGATCACTGCGGAAGAATTCTTGTCTTTGCGGGTTCTTATGCCCTTCATTCTTGGGACACTGGCTGCTGCCTTGATGTGGACCGCACTGTCCGTGGCACCGGGGAGAGTAGGGGCCTCCCTTCGGGCACAACAATCACTGTTTGCGATACTCATTGTTGCCGGCTTTTACGCATACCCGGGTCTATGGCTTGCCCGCGCTCTGAAGGCGCGTCAGCGTTGCATCCAGAAAGCTTTGCCTTTTGTCATGGATCTCCTGACGCTATCGGTTGAGGCGGGGTTGGATTTCATGAGTGCCATGCAGCGGATTGTTGAGCGTAGGAAGATGGATCCGCTTGGAGAGGAATTCGTCCGCGTCCTCCGCGAAATCCAACTCGGCAAGACACGTCGAGATGCGTTAAGAGATATGGCTGATCGTGTGGATCAGCGCGATGTTCAGGCGGTTGTAAATGCGCTTGTGCAAGCGGATGAATTGGGCGTCGGCATCGCCATGATACTGCGAATACAGGCGGACCAGATGCGGCAGAAACGGTTTGAACGCGCCGAGAAGCAAGCCAATGAAGCCCCTGTCAAGATGCTGTTCCCGCTGGTTGCCTTTATTTTCCCAGCCGTTTTCCTTGTTCTGTTGGGACCAATCATTCTTCAAATGCTGCGACAGTTCTAAAAATCATACGGTCGGTTGACAGTCGTACGATGAGCGCCTATTGTTAGGCCTGCCTGAATCGAGTGATGCCTATGTCGGAATGTCTACATGTATTGGTGGAGCAGGGACCGGAGAAAGGGCGGAAATTCCGTGTGCCACCCAATGGCATTCGGATCGGCAGATCTTCCAAGAATGATGTTTCGCTTAATGACCCGTCTCTCTCGCGATTCCATTGCCGCCTTTCATTTGATGACCAAGGTACTCTTTGCATATCCGATCTGGGCAGCGCGAACGGCACTCTTGTGAACAATACGAGTGTGGATGAGAAGAAACTGGAAGTCGGAGATCTATGCAGTCTGGGCGAGACAACATTAAGAGTTGTTCATAACCAATGTGAACCAGGAGCGGCACCGTCGTCCAGTCAAACAATAGCGGATGACGCAGCCGTCAACCTTGGATTAAGCCGCGCGACCAAGGGAATGGGTTCTTTAGCTTTGCGCCGCTGGCTTTACGCGGCCCTGTCGGTCATGGCGGTTGTTACGGTCCTGGCCTGGCTGCCGTGGAACAAGTGGGTGAACCGGTGGCTGACCCCGAAGAACACAGAAACTCCATCGCCTGCGGCCCAGGAAGTATTCCCGGCATTTGACGTCAGTTTTGAGCGGGTGGAGGGCAGCATTAGCAACATTTTCCGTTATGCAATGAGCATCAAGGACCAAGTGCTGACTGTGCAGGTCGATGACCTTGCCTCGGGACGGCATGTACGACGCGAGAAGTCGCTTGCGCCTGAGTTGCTTGAAGACCTTGCCCGCATGTGTGATCAGGTCGGATTCTTTGAGTTGTCCGCCGAGTACCTGCGTGTCGCCGACAACCGGCACGAGTCCACCGATCTTGCGATTACCATCGGACGGAGATCGCATCATGTGCAGGTCCTCAACGAACTGGAACCGGAACCCGTGGCCCGGATTCGCACCCAGTTGGAAGAATTCAGCAAGAATGAACTCGGCTTGGCAGCCTTGGCCATCCCGCCGGAAGAACTGAAAAGCCGCGCTAATGAATCCTTTTTGCTTGGATTGAAGTTAAGGGACGAGAGGGAAGTGGAGGCCGGCAACCTTGCTCGAGCGATCCGGGCTTTCATGGAGGCAGAATGGTATCTGGAAACCATTGAGCCGAAGCCTGGATTTTTCAATGATCTTCTTCGGCAACGCGCCGAGTGCGAACAGGAACTCCAGAAGCGGTATGATAACCTTTGGTTCACCGCCGAGCGCAGCGTGAAGTTGCGTGACTGGAAGGATGCGGCGGCGAGCCTTCGACTTGTTTGCGAGATGATACCTGATCGATCCGACAATAGACATCGGAATGCTTACAAGAAACTGGTGGACGTTGACCGACGCCTAGCAACGGAAAAGCGACCATGAGAATCCGGCCTGTTTTTCTTTTTTGTTTTCTGGTGAGTTGCTTTCTTGCTATTCCCTGTGTTGCCCAGAGCGGAAAGGGACAGTTGCGCGTGGTGACATCTCCTGCGGGGGCGTCCGTAACATGTGACGGGATTCTTCGAGATCAGTCGCCTGTCGAACTGGTTGAGCTGGATCCAGGAGACCACCTTGTCCAAGTTGAGCTTTCCGGATATCTACCTGAACGCCGCACAGTATCTGTGGCTTCCGGGCGCAAAGCGGCAGTGGAGATCATCATGAATCCCATCAAGGGACTTGCGTTGATCAAGACAATACCTGATGGTGGCAATATTCAAGTGGACGGAGCCCATCGCGGCACAGCGCCTTTACTGATAACCGATCTCACTATCGGGAGATATCGGATACGTGGTTCGGCGGGAGGTTATCAAGACCGTGAGGTTGAGTTGACGATTGAAAACCGCACCCCTCGATGCCTTGTACTCGAACTACCATCCGATTCTTCAACACTGACCGTCAACTCAGTGCCGCCTGGTGCAACTATCTCGATTAACGGGCTTTCTCGCGGCACAACCCCCTGCACGTTAGAGCGCCTGCAGAGCGGAGAAACCAAGATTTCACTCAATCTTGCGGATCATTTGCCCTATCAGGATACCATCACATTGGAAGCCGGTGAGACTCATAATCTGGATGTTTCCCTGAAGCCACTCCCATCCACCCTTTCACTCGTCAGCGTGCCTGCAGGCGCCAAGGTGTTTGTGGATGACCAAGTAAGAGGGGTGACGCCTCTGAGTCTGGAGTCGATAGAACCGGGGACACACACCATAAGGATGGAGTTGGATGGTTACGAACCGCAAACACGGTCATTGGAGATTCAACGTCGCGAGACCCGCGTGGAAGAATTCACAATGCTCCGCCTGACCGGTCATCTGGAGGTGTTGACGGATCAGGGCGGCGTATCTCTTTTTGTCGACGGCGCAGAGAAAGCTGTAATCCCGGATGTGGAGAAACCAACGGAGCCGATTCAAATGGAATTGGCAATTGGGAACCACAGGGTTGAATTGAGGAAGAAAGGTTACTTGACGGTCGACAAGCGAATCCTCATTACACAGGGCGAAGTGTTCAAGGTACGAGAGTCGCTTAAGCGGCATTTCCAGCCGGATACCGTTGTTAAACTGAATTCAGGGGAAAGCGTCATCGGTGTGGCCGGACGAAGGTTCCCCGACGGTGACCTTGAGGTTGAAACCCGTCCGGGCATCTATCGCACGTTAAAGGCGTCTGAAATCGTATCGGTTGATGCGTATTCACCGCCGGCAAGGTGAGCGATTGAATCAGCCAGGTTCGAATTCCAGCCTAACGCCGGGCATAAACGGATCCAGATTGATCCGTTCCGCCGGGATTTCAATGACACCCCGCGATTCACCCCCTCCCAATATGCAGCGCCAGGGGACAACGCGTGATACGACTCGAACGACTCGGTGTCTTTCATCGACAAAGATTAGATCCAGCTGGAAACGCATAAAGCAGGTATGAACCGCCCTGCAGTTCGGAAGGTACAGCGCCATATCATGTCGGGAGGCGCATTGCCCCATAAAACCTATGCATCTTTGGGCGAAATGCTTTAATTCGCGCAGTTTCGGAATGACAACCACACCCTCGATGCATACTTTGAATACAGTCGGCTTATCAGACTTGGCAGGACTCATCTGTGGCCCGACAATCGATTTTGGTGGATCATGAAGAATGCTTGATCTCGGCATCCTCATCACCCCACTTGCAGATCATGCAGTGCCGGCAATCGAACTCCGCGGGCGCTTTGCATGCCTTCCCCGATCGCACTGCGATTTTCTCTTCGATCTTGTTCATAAGCCCGAGAATAAGCCCCAGGGTGATGAATCCGCCAGGCGCCAAAATAAGGAGCAGAACAGGTTCATATCCGGAAACCTGCCAGCTGAGCGGCGTCCAGAGTGTAAGAGTCCCATTGCCAATAATCTCCCGGATTGAACCGATTACCGCCAAGGCAATCGTAAAACCGATGCCCATTCCGAGAGCATCCGCCAAAGCAAGCCAGGGGGAGTGCCGGGCCGCGAAAGCTTCCGCGCGACCAAGAATAATGCAATTTACCACAATCAGCGGGATAAAGATTCCCAGATTCTTATGCACCTCATGGGCAAAACCATTCATGACCAGATCAGTAACCGTTGTAAATGTGGCAGCGATGACAATAAAGCAGGGGATCCGGACTTTGTCGGGAATCGCCTTACGAAGGGATGCCACCAGCAGGTTGGAACAGATCAGCACGAAGGTAGCCGCGATGCCCATCCCGATGCCGTTCATGAGGGATGTTGTAACGGCTATTGTAGGGCATAAGCCCAAAACAACACGGAAAACTGGAATTTCGTCCCAAAGCCCTTTTCCAAGTTCTTTCGCAAATCCCATGGGTCATTCTCCCGTGCGGATGATCTCAGCTTGATGGCTGCGATAGAATTCCAATCCTTCACGCAACGCTTCCAGTACTGCACGCGACGAAATCGTCGCGCCCGTAACAGCGTCAAAATCGCCCTTGTCCTTCTTGACGGCCCACACAGTCCCTTCAATCGGTCTGTCGACAAACTGGCTTTTAAACGGGATTTCAGCGACCTTGGTACCGAGACCGGGGGTTTCATGCTGGCTTAAAATGCGAATGTTTTTCACGGTGCCCGCGGCCGTAATACCCACCATGATTACAATGTCGCCACCGTATCCCTTGGCAGAAGAAGTTTCAAATGCCACACCTGTGAACTTCCCGTTTTTTCGCGCAACGTGAAAACTCCAGGAGCGCCCATCCTGATCATATTGGCAGACATTTCTGGCGGGGTCATTGTCGAATTCCGTCAGGACCGCCTTGAGGGCTTCCGTGGTCTCCTTCTGCCGCGCCGACGCAATTGGCTCGGTTGTCACACGATTCGTGTAGCCCAGCAACAATCCTGCCGCTGAGCTGATTAGAGTAAGGGCAAACATCAGTTTCAGGATTTCCTTCATTTTTCCATCTCCCGACCCTTGTGGCCGAATGTGCGGGGCCGCGTAAAGCGATTAATAAGGGGGGTTAAAGCGTTCATGATGAGTATGGAAAAACTTACGCCCTCGGGATATCCGCCCCATTTGCGGATAATCATGGTGATCAGCCCGCATCCGGCCCCGAAGATGAGCATTCCACTTCGTGTGACTGGCGTCGTAACCATATCTGTCGCCATGAAGAATGCGCCGAGAAAGATGCCGCCACTGAATACGTGATAGGCCGCGGGAAGGTTTCTAGCCGGATCAGCCTGATGAAGAACACCCGCAAAAACCGCGACCGTTCCGATGAAAAGGACCGGGGTGTGCCATGATATACACCGGCGCCATAGCAGAATGAGTCCGCCCAAAAGCAATGCGACCACGGACGTCTCACCAACGCACCCCGGTCGGTTCCCTAAGATCAAAGAACGGATCGGGTAAGTCTCGAAAAACGAGGCTGGTGCGTTTCCGGAGGCCCAAGCAGTCTTCCAGGCGCCTAACGGTGTTGCCATGGTCGTGGCATCCACAGCGGAGGCATTTGGAACAAATGCCGGAACAGCCCACGTTGTCATGGCAACAGGAAATGAAATCAGCAGAACACAACGACCAACTAAAGCAGGATTAAAAAGGTTGTAGCCGATACCTCCATACAGTTGCTTAGCGACAACGATAGCCGATAACGACCCGACAATCGCCATCCATCCGGGCAGGGTGGGGGGGAGGTTTAATGCAAGCAGGATCCCTGTAACCACAGCGCTCCAATCAGTTATGCCTATGTCCCTGCGCATCATCGTGCGGACGATATACTCGGCAACAACGCAGGTCGCGACGCATATAGTGGTCAGTCGGATTGTATCCCATCCGAAAACAATGACGCCCGCGACCAAGGATGGCACAAGCGCCACAATCACGGTGATCATGATCCTGGAAACCGAATCCCCTGAATGTGTGTGCGGAGAAGGGCTGACAATCCAACCGGCTGATGAATCCGTCATGATGCCTTCTCTTTCTGGCCAGCCTTAGCTTCTCGCTGGCGTCGTCTTTGAAGAACCTTGGCTTTACCCATACGCATATGCTGTACAAGAGGCCTGTGAGCAGGGCACTCAAATGCACACGCTCCGCATTCAATGCAATCCAGAACATTAAGCGCCTCCGCTTCCCCGTAGTTCTCGGCCTCAATATTCTCACTGAGGAAGCATGGCAATAGGCCGGAAGGACAAGCCTGAACGCAGCGGCCGCATCCAATGCATGGCATTGAGGAATATTGCTGAATCTGCGCCCGTGAGAGCAGCAGGAGGCCGGATGTTGTCTTATTCATGCCAACATCAATCGAACTTTGCGCAACTCCCATCATCGGTCCACCACAGATGACCTTCCCAGGGTTTCCCCTGATTCCGCCGCAAAAAGCAATCAGGTCGCGAAAGGATGTACCCGTGCGCGCCAGAACATTTTTCGGCTGACCAATAGCATCCCCGGTCACCGTCACAATCCTCTCCACGAGAGGACGGTGCGCAACGACTGCATCCACAATCGCAGTCGCAGTACCCACATTTTCAACTAAGGCCCCCACATCCATGGGCAGACCGCCGCTTGGCACCTCACGACGAGTGCAGGAGTATATCAATTGCTTTTCCGCCCCCTGGGGATATTTTGTTTTAACAACAACAATCGCCAGCTCCCCTGCAAAGTCGCGGAAAGCTTTCTCAAGCGCCGAAATCGCAGCAGGCTTATTGTCTTCAACCGCAATAAAGACTTTCGTGGCATTGAGAATCCGATGAAGAATTTCAACTCCCTGCCGGATCTTCTCGGATTGCTCAATCATAATCCGATAATCCGCAGTCAGATACGGCTCGCACTCCGCTCCATTGATTATAAGTGTGTGGATGACCTTGCCCTGCGGCGGAAGAAGTTTTACTTGCGTAGGGAAGCCTGCCCCTCCCATGCCAATGACACCGCCTGCCAGAACCATTTCAACCAGCTCCCGTGCTGGCAAATTCCGCCACTCCGCAGGTGCGGACGTGCAGGGGAGCCCCTCATCCCGCCCATCGGCTTCAATTTCCACGACGGGCCCCAGTTGCCCGGAAGCTGTAAGGCGGGATTCCACGCTCCTTATCACACCGGATGTCGGCGCATGCACCCAGGATGAGACATATCCTGCAGGCTCAGCCAGCGGCTGTCCGCGGACAACGACATCCCCCTTCTTCACGACGGGTTTGGAGGGGGCACCCAAATGCTGATTTAGGGCCACGTAAAGGCTCTTGGGAACCGGCATGGCTTCCACGGGCAGGGACTCGGTTGAATCCTTGTGATATGCGGGATGAATACCTCCACGCGGATTAAACAGGGCGCCCAATGTGATCATGCGCATACTCCTTTACCCCCGACACGCTTCTCCAGCGTGTGTTGGGGGCATTTTGCTATGACCCCCTCGTCGCTGAGCGGTACCGAGTAATCAACAACCGCAAGGTTGTTCTTCATGGAGATCCCCTGGTTATTGACAGCTTTCGCACACAAGGTGCAGGCAATGCATCCCACGGAACAAACCTTCCGGACATCAGGCCCGCGGTCCATCGAAGAGCAAAGCACATGGATACTTCTCGATTCTGGAATCATCCGGATCAGTTTCCGTGGGCAAACTGACACACACTTCGCACAGCTAATACAGAGATCGGGATGAACAATTGCCAGTCCTTTCCGGATCTCAATAGCCCCCACAGGGCAGGAACGGGCACAGGAAGCCAGTCCCATGCACCCATAGCGGCAGGGCTTACCATTGCCTCCGATCTGCTGTGCTGCGGAGCAATCCAGAAGCCCGTTATAATCTACGCCTCGTTTTACGGCACCATCATCCCCCTTGCAGAGTACAATTGCAACCTGACGCTCATCCGTGGGCACTTGCACCCCGATGCTGGCGCCGATTTTGGCTGCAATCTCACTCCCCCCGGGTTTGCACAGGTTAATAGGAGCCCCATGCAGCACGATGTCCCGTGCGTATTCACCACAACCTGCAAAACCACAAGTCCCGCAGTTTATGCCCGGAAGGAGATTGCCCACAGCCTCCACGCGCGGGTCCTCATGTACACTGAGGAATCGCGCGGCAACTGCGAGGATGGCCGCACACACCAGCCCAGTCCCCCCGATAATCAGCGTCTGTATCAATAATTCCATTGCGTCATGCCTTTACATCTTCACCAACCCGGCAAAACCCATGAATGCCAGACTCAACAAGCCTGCCGTCACGAGTGCAATGGCGGTTCCCCGAAAGCACTGTGGCGGGTTGGAGCGAGCAATCTTTTCCCTCAGCCCCGTAAACAGAATCAAGGCGAGTGCAAATCCGAGCGCCGCACCAAACCCGAACGTTATGCTTTCAAGACAGTTGTGTTCCTTCTTGATGTTCAGCACAGCAACGCCCAGAACGGCACAATTTGTTGTAATCAACGGGAGATAAATGCCCAGTGCCTTATGAAGGCCCGGTGAAGTCTTCTTAAGCACCAGTTCCACAAACTGGACGAATGTGGCAATTACAAGGATAAAGGCGATCGTTTGAAGATACTCGGCGTGGAGCGGAGCCAGAACGAAAGCCTGCAACCCCCAGGTCACAGCTGACGCCAGCGTCATTACAAATATCACAGCGCCACCCATGCCAGCGGCCGTTGCAAGGTCCTTTGAAACCCCAAGAAAAGGGCAAATTCCAAGAAATTGGGTTAGAACGAAATTGTTGACGAGTACAGCACTAATGATGAGCAAAATGTACTCCATGTTCCTTCCTCCCAACAGTTCCGAAGAATGTATCAATGGAGCATGGGAGAGAAAAGCAAAAGGTTTAATCGTTAAACAACTGACATTTCTCTTCCGGATTGCGCTTAGATACCTGAAAGAAATTGTGTAGCGTGCCGTCGCATTTGAAAGTAGTCTGAAAGTGTAACTCGTATAATTTGAAAGACGTTCACTTACCATTTTTTTACAGGAGGGTGTCGTTTTAAGGAATGGACACTGCAGTATCTCAACAGGCTCGCCATAAGGCGGCAGGCATCGTCAGCCTTGCAGTTATAGGCTCGAGAGTTCTGGGACTGGTTCGGGAACTGGTGTTTGCCGCAATGTTCGGAGCTGGCAAGCACCTGGATGCCTTCCTGGCGGCATTTCAGATCCCTAACCTGTTACGAGACTTGTTTGCAGAAGGGGCGCTTTCGACTGCCTTCACGACAACTTTCACAAAGACCCTGGCGCGTGAGGGGGATGCCCCGGCATGGCGTCTGGCCAACCTGCTAATCAGCGCGATGATTATGCTCATGGGCGCTGTCTGCCTGGTTGGCATAGCGCTTAGCCCGTTGCTTGTGCAGATCACTAATTTCGGATTTCATACTATCCCTGGGAAATTCGAGCTGACGGTCAACCTGACGCGAATTCTGTTTCCGTTTATTCTCCTGGTTTCGTTGGCAGCCATTGTGATGGGCATGCTTAATGCACGATTTGTCTTCGGGCTGCCTGCGTCGGCTTCCACGGTGTTTAACTTCGTATCCGTTATTGCCGGCGTGGCCCTCGCTTTGTGTTTCGATCCGCAAAGCGACTGGCGACATCCGCATTTCACAGAGAGGGCTTTGTATGGGGTTAGCCTTGGGGTTCTACTTGGGGGGGTATGCCAACTCGGGATGCAACTTCCATCATTGTGGTCTTATGGCTTCCGGTGGAAATGGATATTTGACCTTGCGGATCCGCGGCTCAAGGAAGTCTGGATGCTGGCTTGGCCAAGTATTGTGGCCGGCTCAGCCGTCCAGGTGAATGTTCTCATCAATGGAATGTTTGCTTCGGAAATCGACGGTGCCCGATCATGGCTGAATTGTGCGTTTCGCCTCATGCAGTTCCCGATTGGAGTATTTGGCGTGGCAATTGCCACGGTGACGCTACCGTCTGTCGCCCGGCAGCATGCGAGTTCGGATATGACGGCTGCGGGTAAGACCATTGAGGAATCACTTCGCCTGGCCTTCTTTCTTACCCTGCCGGCAACGATTGGACTGATTGTTCTTGCGCCTGAAATTATAGCCCTGATTTATCAGCATGGTGCCTTTTCAGCGGATGCTGTGATAATGACGGCAGCCGCACTCCGCGCCTACGCGATTGGACTGTCCGGCTACGCGGCCATCAAGGTTCTGACACCGTGCTTTTCCGCGTTCAACCGGCCTCGAACGCCGTTGCATGTCGGCTTGATTGGCATTGTACTGAATCTGGGGATGAACCTGCTGTTGGTCAAGATGCTGCATTTGGGTCATGTAGGCCTGGCGACAACCACAGGCATCATAGCCCTGCTGAATTTCCTGCAACTCACTTGGCACCTTCGCCGAATCGTTACTTTGGGAACTGCCGGTCGTTGGTATCGGTATCTTCTAACTGTGCTGGCCTGCGCCTCAGGCTGCGGTCTAATAGCCGCTCTTGTTATGCGGGAAATACCTGACAATACGGCGTCACTGTGCTGGCAAGCCATGCGGGTCGGGGCAGCCGTGATGGCTGGTAGTATAACCTATTTCCTGCTATGCTATGCCCTTCGTGTGGACGAGGTGCAGAACGTAACATCTGCCGTCCTTAGTCGCATACGATATTCGATGATGAAATGAGTCCAGTGGCCCTATTCCAGGATTTCCACCAGGCTTGCCTGCTCATTGCTTGCAATACTCTCAATCTTTGCGCGAGCCTCCCTGCCTTTTTTCACAGCCGCCTGCCCCGTAAATCCGGCAACCACAGTCTTGATTGCGCCTCCATCCACATGATCCTGCGAAACAGGATCCCTAACAGCAGGTGTCTGGGGCTCGGGAGTGGACTGACTGCACCCGCCCGCAAGTATAACCATTCCCATCATCAGCGACAGTCTCTTCATATTGTAATGCCTTCATGCAAATAGTGTTGAATAGATACCACAACCTTGCCAGACCATCAATAGCGCCCAGATCAGAATCGGCTAGGACCGCTGGACGCTCACCGCTTGCGAAAATCCCGATGAAACAGTACGTTCAGCTTAAGAAGGTTTCACTATGGCAGAAACGTCAACAGTTCTCGTGCGGCATGAAGCAAAGTATATCATCCCGCCAAGTATGATGGAGCCCATACGACGATATATAGCACCGTTCTGTCGTCCTGATCCGCACGGGCATGGGTCTCCCCAATGTTATCGAATTACGACACTTCAGCTGGATGGTCCCGGATTGCCCTTGCATCACGCCAAGAAAAACGAGAGCGCAAATCGATTCAAATTGCGGGTTCGCACCTATGATCAGCCGGATAGTCCCGTTTTCCTTGAGGTCAAGCGGAAACTCGGCCAGGTTGTTGTCAAGAGTCGCTCCAGGATTACCCGCAACGACTGGTCCGAATCCCTGATCCGAAACATCCCGGTTGCCATTCCTTTCGTTTCTGAAAAGGAATATGTTGCATTTCTTGAATTCATACGACTGGCGAGGGAAATCCAGGCGGCTCCTGTTGTCCGGATTCGCTATGTCCGTGAATCGTTCTTCGCGGTTGACGCCGAGTACGCCCGGGTGAGTTTCGACAGGGACCTGGAGTATCAGCCCGCCTATGACTGGAAACTTCTCGGCGAGGAAGGGCGGTGGCTGTGCATGGACGATGCTCTTGCACAGAACAAGATGAATACCTGGTCTGGCATTGTGCTGGAGCTTAAATCATTGGCCAATGCTCCTCGGTGGATGAGTGACCTTACAAGAGAGTTTGATCTTGAGCGGGATGGCAACTGCAAGTATTCTACGGCTGTTAGCTGCGAGGCCGTCTTTCGTGGCTCAGCGGCAACTCCAGCATATATATCGGTCTTGCAGGATTATTGACTTGGGACAAGCTTAAGAGACTGCCATGGATGAGTTTCTAACGATATTCGGTCCTGCGCGTGTGCTGGGTGTTGGTCAAATCACCTGCGCATTACTGACAAGTTTTGTCCTGTGCGCATTCATTGCCTGGATCTATCGGAAGACATATGAGGGACTTTCCTATTCACGCTCATTCGTGCAGACACTTATACTGAGCGGTTTTGTTTCCACAGTCATGATCATGGCGATTGGCAATAATCTGGCAAGGGGCCTTGGCATCCTGGGCACTCTGGCAATCATCCGGTTCCGTACGCATATTCGTGATCCGCGTGATATCGTTTTCCTTTTTGCCGCACTCGCCATAGGAATATCATGCGGTGCAGCGGTCTTTTCTGTCGCGATCGTCGGCACCGCGGGTTTTGGGCTGGTTGCATGGTATTTGCATCTGGCGCCATTCACGTCACGCCGGGATTACGAGGGACTCTTGCGATTTATTGTCGAGACGGACTCTGCCTCTTCTTCAACGGGGGCTGAACTGGAGAAATTCTGCTCCACATGGGAACTCATCGCCGTCCGTGATGCAGTCCAAGGGACGGGGAGGGAATACTCCTATCACATCCGGCTTCACGACCCTTCTTGTCAGCCACAGCTTCTTCAGTCATTGCGCGAGACAGAGGGCGTCAGAAATGCCAGTCTGCTCATGCAGCGGTCGACCGTGGAGTTATAATTATGGAGCCATCTCCACCTAGCGGCAGCAAGCTTGCCCCCGAACATCATCCGCGCGTTCGATGGAGTCGTTGGAAGGCGCACAGCCATGTTGCAGTTTGGATAGCCGCAATACTGGCCGCTCTGGCTTTCTTCCTCTATGGTGCGCATACCGGAGGAGTGCAGGGCTATGTGGAAATCGTTGAACATCCGATTGCATCTGTTGAACTAGCCCGGCTTCAGTCCATAGACGCCTCGGTTGGCGATCATGTGGCAGCAGGCCAAGTGTTAGCGCACATGGACGCCTCTGCGCTGGACGCCGAAATTGCGGCGGCACAGGCTTTGTGCGCTGAGATGGAAGCGACTGTCCCTGCGCCGGAACAAGTTGCCCTGCAGTGGGAACGTCAATTTACAGCGTCCGTCGCGGATGCGGCAGCTGCCTTGGATGCCCAGTTGCAACAGCAGGCCCAGGATCAGGCGGAACTTGACGTCATTACCGAGGACCTGAAGCGACTGCAACCGCTGCTGGAGAATAACCTAGTGGATGCAACAATAGTTAATACCCTGAGAGCCCGGCACGCAGTACTCAACCGTGCTGTTACCATGCATCCGAAAAATGTGACGGATCGACAAGCCCGTTTGATGGAGGCCCAACGTCACTACAGCAGTGCAGCCAGTGCTTTGAATGACACGGCACGATATCCCGACGGCACCAATCATCAAGCGGTTGCACAGGCGATGACTCTTGCGTCTTTGCAGGCACGACGACGTGAATATGTTCTGCGTAGCCCATCCGAAGGTATTGTTTCGCAGGTTATGTTCCGGCCCGGAGATGTGGTTGCCGCTGGTTTGCCAGCATTAGTGGTCATCGAGCAACCATCGCGCCGGGTAATCGGTTTTCTGCCGGAACTAAATGCCCGGGATGCTCACATCGGGCAGAATGTCCAAATCGCACGAATGTACGGTTACGGAACGTCTTATCGTGCAACGCTATCCGCAATGGAGCCTGCTGTACGAGGTCTGCCGGGGCAGGTGAATCCCGTGCCAGGACGTATCATGCGCGGCCGCAGGATCTACTGCAACCTGAGCGAAGAAACAGACCTCCTGCCCGGCGAGACCGTCCAGTTGCGGTTTCGGACAAGCTTCCTGGAATTATTTCAAAGTTTCCTCGGTGGAATCCTGAGTCTCAGGTAGGGGAGGATGACTCATGTCTTGCCACATGGTTCTGGGGCGAAGGTTTGAAATGATCTCTTATCTCATCGCATTGCTTGCGTTCCTTTCCACCGTTGGCTGTGTCGCCACAGATCCTTCTGGGATAACGCGTGTTTTAACTCAGCGCGTAACGGAGGAAGCCGATGACTTCGCGCTTTCCTGCACAACCACAACAGTCCCGATGCAGATTGATGTGTTAATGAATGCGGCGCGGAAGTTTAATCCGGGATTACTGATGCTCCGGGATGTCCTGGAAACGCTTCGCGTTGAAGCAATGACCGTTACGGATCTCCGGAACCCCGAACTGCGACTCGCTTACGATCAAGAAAGTCAGATCACCGAACGTTCGTGGTGGCGTGACGGTGTCTCAGCGACCGGCGGGGAGCAGACGTGGTCCCCCATCGGCTCTGCCAGCGATCACACGGAAGAGTCCGATATTGTGCGCCTGGGTCTACGCTTCTTTCCGCCAAATCCTTGGCTGATGCGAGCCGGAATGTCTGAAGCCCGGGCTCGCCTGGCTGCGGCCAACGCGGACCTGCAAGCTGCGGAATGGCGGGTGGAATGCGCGATTGGCCGCATTGTGTCGGAAATCCATGCATTGCGTGAGGAGCGCAAAATCGCCTTGCAGCTTGAAACTTTGCGTGAGGATGTGTCACGCGATGTTGACGCATTGCTGCGGCGGCAGCAGACTACGATTACGGATGAATTGGATAACCGTCAGCGACTGTTGAGGGCCAAGGAGGAAGTGATTGACCTTGACCGATCGATCGCGCAGCAACTCGATCAGCTTGTTTTGTTGTGCGGTGTGACACCTGATATGGAACATACCCCCGTTGGCGAAATGAAACTCGACCTTCCCGAGGATGAATTACGCATGCTGGAAGATTCAATCCTGGAGTCGCGTCAGGATATATTAGCTGCATATTGGAGGCATCAGGAATCCCTAGCAGCCCTCCGGGGTGCCAAAGCCCGTCGGATCCCTTGGATTTCCTATCTGCAGGGGACCTATGCCAAGGGAAACTCAACGGAACCACTTTCTGCAGCAAGCGCCCTGAATGAGGCAGCAGTTTCGGGCATTCCTTCAACTGTCATAACCACCGATGACCGCGAGACCGAGGAATGGGGACTTGAAGCAGCTATCGAGATCCCACTGTTGACAATTCACAAGGGCGCAACACGTATCGAGCGGGCACAGGCACAACGACGCGCATTGGCCTTGAAACAGGCGATTCGCAATGCAGGCGTGGAGTGGGGGGCAGCCAAGCTTCGCTGGTCTGCCGCACGCGAAAAGGCTGTGCGCTGCAAAACAGCATTACAGGAGCATCGGGCTAGAATCTCTATCATCACGCCATCCATCCAGCAGGCCGGGGATATCGGGCCAGAGCCAAAGTGGAAACTTCGCGAGATTGAATTGCAGTTGCGCCATTCCGATCTGCAGGCGAATCGCGAGATGGAATTAGCCTACTGGCGTTTACGCGAGGCATGCGGCAGGCGGATAGGGGGTTCTGACACACCCGACCAAAACCATAATTAGCGCCATAATTAACGAATGCATATTGTTCTTGTGTTTCGCAGGACAATGACACATATTGAGGCCGGTTTTGGTATCGAAGGGAACAGTTGGCGGCAATCCGCAAGGAGAATCACATGATGGAAAACGAATCGTTGAGGGAACCAAAGAACTCCGCAGTAATGTTTTTGTCGGCCTTGGTTGCCGTGGCGCTGATCTGGGCCATTGTGGCATCTGTAATGGCGTCAAAGCAACGGAAGGAATGCGAACGTTTGACACAGGAACGTGATCAGATTCGTGTTGAACTCGATCAGGTTCGCATGGATGCGCAGCGTCAACTGGCGGATGCGGACAAGCTACGGCGCACAGCGCTGGAATGGACGCGTCAACACCAGATGCGCCTGCAGGAAGAGATGAAGAAGAAGGCCGAAGCGGCAAAGTCTGCCACGGTTAAGAGTTCGAGCAAGACGGGAACCAAGAGCAGCTCGAAATCAACTGGCACGAAGAAGCGTTAAGGTCGACACCTGTTGTGTGACTTTCATAGGCGCCCCTTAAGGGCGCCTTCTTTTTTTTAACGACAGGCAGTAACTTTTGGTGACACAGCTTGATTCAATCCATCAAGCGTTGTATAAGTCACCGTCGTTAAAACACAGCGGAAAGGGCAATCAATGGCTGGCATTTTCAAGGCATACGACATCCGAGGAATCTACGGTGATACTTTGACCGATTCTGTTGCGCGCGATATCGGGCGGGCATTCGTAACATTCCTGAATTGCCGTAAGGTGGTCATCGGCTACGACATGCGTCCGCACTCCAAGGGCCTTTTTGAAGCCTTATGTGACGGCATAACTACGCAGGGCGCAGATGTAATCGATATTGGTTTGTGCTCCACGCCGATGTCCTATTTCGGGAATGGATCCCTTAATGCGGATGCCAGTATTATGATTACCGCATCGCACAATACGGGCGAGTGGAATGGCTTTAAGCTATGCCGCGAGAAGGCGATTCCCATAAGCGGCAGCACCGGTATCCAGGAGATTGAACGCATAGTTGCAAACAAGGCGTTCGCCTCCGCACCCGAACGGGGCAGGACTACTCGAGTGGATGTCATGAAGGAGTATGCCGCACATGTAAGAAAAGTGGCAGATCTTAAGCGACCGGTCCGGATTGCCGTCGATTTCGCCAACGCCATGGGCATTCTTGAGGCCCGCTGCTTGGAAGGGGTTATCGAAATGACCCGCATCTATGATGTGCTGGATGGAAACTTCCCTAACCATGAGGCAAATCCTCTTAAGGTGGAGACTCTTGCAAAACTGCAGGAGACTGTGCGGGCTGGCAATTATGATTTTGGGGTAGCGTTTGATGGGGATGCAGATCGCGCCGGTTTTGTGGACGAAAATGGGGCCGTTGTCCCCATGGATATGATCACCGCCCTAATCGCCTCCAGCCTGCTGGAGCGGAATAAAGGCGTCATATTCTATGATTTGCGAAGCAGTTGGTCAGTCAAGGAAGTCATCGAGGAGTGTGGGGGAACCCCCATGATGAGCCGCGTGGGTCATGCATTCATCAAGCAGCAGATGCGCGACAGTCATGCGCTTTTTGCCGGCGAGCTATCCGGCCATTACTATTTCCAGGAGAATTTCTTCACCGAGAGTTCAGCTATGGCTGTTTTGCATGTGGCCAATGCCGTCACCCGTAAGGGAAAGCGCTTGTCCGAGCTCGTCAAACCCATCCAACGATACACTGCGAGTGGAGAGATCAATTCCGAAGTTCATGATCCGGGCGCAGTCCTGAACACCATTCGCAGGCAGTACAAGGACGGCCGTCTAATTGAACTGGATGGCGTAACGGTTGAATATAGGGACTGGTGGTTTAACGTCCGATGCTCTAACACGGAGCCCTTGGTGCGATTGAACCTTGAGGCCCGAAATGCTTCGCTGATGAAGACCAAGCGGGATGAGTTGCTGAATCTAATCCGGGCCGGTTGACCCATATACAGGCAGGGAGAATAGTTGATGCAGACAATCGAGCAGACTCTGTCAGCCTGGATGCGGGAATCGTTTACTCAAGCATTCCCTGAAACGACAATTCACGGAATCTCAGTTGTCGCCACCAACTCAGAGCAATTCGGGGATTATCAGTGCAATCATGCGATGGCCGTTGCGAAGCTTGCCAGGAAGTCACCGCGCCAAGTGGCCGAAGTGGTTCTCCAACATGCAGGTAACCATGCTGCGGTTGAGCGAACAGAAATTGCAGGCCCCGGTTTCATCAACATCTTTATCCGGCGCGAGTGGCTCGAGTCGGCACTGGTCCTCGTGGACGAAGACGTACGATGCGGGGTTCCCCTGGTGGGTCATGGCAAGACCGTCTTGCTGGATTATTCCAGTCCGAATGTCGCGAAGCCAATGCATATAGGACACATCCGGTCAACGGTAATCGGCAATGCGCTGGATCGAATGCATCGTTTTCTCGGATATCATGTACTCGCCGACAATCATCTCGGGGATTGGGGAACCCAGTTTGGGATCATGATCCTTGGCTATCGCCATTATGTGAATCCGGACGCTCTCTCAACCGAACCTGTCGAGGAACTGGAGCGGGTCTATGTAAAAAGCTACGAACGTTCCCGAACGGATCCGGCTTGGCTGACTTTCGCCCGGCAGGAGTTGGTAAAGCTGCAGGCTGGCGACCCTGAAAACCGCGAACTCTGGCAGCGGTTCGTTGAGTTAAGCCTCCAGGAGTTTGATCGGATTTACCGGAGGCTGGACGTCCGTTTTGACTTGGTGCGCGGGGAAAGTTATTACAATCAGGCGCTTCCAGGGGTTGTGGATCGACTTTGCTCCCGGGGTATAGCCAGAGAAAGCGAGGGCGCTACGGTCGCATTCCTTGAGGAGGAAAGTCTGCCGCCTTGCATCGTGCGGAAAAGTGACGGTGGATATAATTATGCGACAACCGATCTGGCGACCATCGAAAGCCGGATGTCGGAGTTCCATCCCAGCAAAATTGTCTACGTAACGGACGAACGACAACAGTTGCACTTCAAACAAGTATTTGCCATCGCCCGAAGGCTCGGGATCACTGCAGACCTCCAGCACATATGGTTCGGTTTAATGCGACTGCCGGAAGGTACGTTTTCGACACGGCAGGGCAATGTAATCAAACTGGAAAAGTATCTGGACGAAGCGGAGACACGAGCGTTGGCTGTAGTGCAGGCCGGCAGCCCCGAAATGGCACCCGAAAGGCAGCGTGAAGTGGCTAGGGCGATCGGCATCGGTGCGGTCAAGTATTCCGACCTCAGCCAGAACCCGCAAAGTGTCATCACCTTTACATGGGAGAAGGCCCTGTCGCTGGAGGGGAATTCCGCTCCTTACCTGCAATATGCATACGCGAGAATCGCAAGCGTACAGGACAAGTACCGGGCTCAGTTCCCGAATACAAGTCTCGGCCATTGCGTGTTTCGTCTGGAAGAGGCGGTGGAGCGAACCCTAGCTATCGCAATCGTGCGATTCCCTGAAACTGTTATCAAAGCTGCGGAAAGCTATAAGCCAAATATATTGGCGGATTATTTGTATAACTTGGCGGCAACCTACAGTACGTTTTACCAGAATGTGCCCTTCTTAAAGGCTCCTGAAGGCATTCGCGAGAGCCGTATACGTCTCTGCCGGGTTGTCGCTAATGTCCTGAAACAGGGGCTTTCCTTGCTCGGCATCGAGACGCCTGAAAGGATTTAGCAGGAGCACCTGTGAACATTGCTGTTGGCGTTGCTGGGTGGTCATATCCGGACTGGGATGGGTATGTGTACCCCAGAAGGGTGGGGGATAAGCTGACCTATATCTCCCGTTACGTTGACATGATTGAGATCAACAGCACATTCTACCGACCACCGGATGCCAAAACCGCTGCATCCTGGCTGAAACGCATCCGGGACTTGCCGAAATTCTTTTTCACCGTAAAGATCCATCATGAAGTTTCACATTCCGGACAAATCACCCCAGCCATGGCACGGGCGTTCCATGAGGGTTTACGGCCACTCACGGAGGACGGAAGACTCCAGTGCCTGCTTGCTCAATTCCCATGGAACTTCGTTGATAGCCCCCCGTCGCGATCGCTTATGAAACGAATTGCAGATTCTTTGGGCTCCATTGCCGGACTTACTTTTGAACTCCGCCACGACTCCTGGCAACAGGCGGAGCCGATGCAATTCATCAAGGGGCTTGGTGCGGGCGTGGCAAGTCTCGACTATCCGATGGGGTCCCATTCGTTCCGCCCGATCGAATGCATGGATGGCCGGCCTTCATACCTCCGGCTGCATGGCAGAAACATTAGCGCATGGTTTGATCCTAAAGCCAACCGGGACGCGAAGTATGACTACCTTTACTCCGTCCCCGAGGTCACCGCTATTGCACAGCGTTCCATTGAGTTGGCCCGGCGTTCGGCGTCCTTGACAGTAGTTGCCAACAACCACTATCAGGGCAAGGAGGTGGTGACTGCGCTTCAGCTAAAGAGCCAGATCTCCGGCACCCGCATCCCTGTGCCACCGCTCTTGCTGAATCGATATCCACAACTGACGGCATGTGTGCTGCAAGAAATGGCTCCCGACCTGCTGTGCGAGGATACTGGACAAAGTGGGCCGGCCGACTGCAGTTGATTTCCAAAGACCAATACATTGACTTGCCAGCGACTGTTTGCCATATTGTGACGGCTTTCTAACGCTCAGGGCAAGGGGACAGATGATGGTCACACCAATTATCGAGAAATTACTGCTCGTCCAGGATCATGATGAGCGCATCCTGAAATTCGAACGAGAATTAACTGACCTGCCTCGACGAAAGTCACAAATTGAAGCCCAGTTGGAAGGACATAAGCAGGCGGTATCCGCATGCAGGGATCAGGTAAAGTTACGCCAGGCAGAGGTCAAGCAGGCAGAACTGGAGGTTGAATCCCTCCGCGAGAAAATCCGGAAGTTCCGCGAGCAACAACTGCAGCTCAAGAGCAATAAGGAATTCCGGACAATGGAAGACGAGATCGCTACCGTCGAAAAGAACATTCGGACCCGCGAAGATCAAATGCTTGAAATGATGGAAGCAGTCGATCAGGCCGTGGCTTTGGCCAAGGAAAAGGAACTCTCACTGAAGCAAGAGGAGTCCGTCATCCAGCGTGAAGTCAGCGTGATCGATGAACGTGGTCAGGCGATCCGCAAGGAACTCGATTCTGTGAAGGCGTCCCGCGACATCCTTGCGACAGATGCTGACCCGGAGAGGTTAGCGATATACAATCGGCTGTTTGCCAACAAGCGGAGCAAAGTCCTTGTTCCGGTGGAGAATGCGACATGCGGCGGATGCCACATGAAGCTACCACCGTACGTCTGCCACGAGGCCAAGAAACAGACGGTGCCCGTTTTCTGCGACTTCTGCAGCCGTATGCTCTACTGATCCGCCGTTGATCACGGAGATTGATTTCCATCCCCGTCACAGGTACCATATGACCTTGAAAGGTGGAGGTGTGCGGTCGCTTCTGAAACGCGGAAGCGCGACAGGAGAGGAAAGTCCGGACTCCACAGGGCAGGATGCCGGTGCTAAATAAGCACGGGGAATGGTGGTAAAGCGCCATTCACGGAAAGTGCCACAGAAAACAAACCGTCAAACGGGCTGAAAGGTCTGCGTGACAAGGGTGAAAAGGTGGTGTAAGAGACCACCGGGATTTCCAGTAATGGAATCCGCATGGCAAACCCCGTCCGGAGCAAGATCAAATAGGGAACTGGAGGTGGCCCGCTTTAAGATCCGTTACGGCGGATCGCAGTTCCGGGTTGATTGCTAAGACAAATGACCGATCCCGGAAACGGGAAACAGAATCCGGCTTATGGCCTCCACCTTTCGACAATATACCGCTGTCAGGTTCATCTGCTTTGCTGCGTTCGGATTGGCAGTTGTAGCCAGTGTCGTCTATTTCAGTGCTTGGCGATCGGGCGGGGACGTCCTCCAGGTAAACTCGGTCGTCCCGCCCCTTCAGCTGAAAAGAACTTACAGCAACATACGGGAACCCGATCCCCATGCTCTAAGTGTTCTATTCTCCTCGTCGGCCACACCTTCTGTTCTCCTGCCCGTCCAGCCCAGTCCAAGCCGGTATCGCCTTGCGGGTACATTTGCCGTGGAATCGGAAAATGGGCAAAGACGACTGCGAGCTATTGTCGATGATGCAATAACAGGCGAGCAACACATTGCAGGGGAGGGTGAACGGCTCACGGACGCCTCCGTAACAAGAATATCACGCGACCGTGTTACGCTGCAGACAGCCTTAGGCCCTATGGAGTTGACACTCGATTTCATCGGGGCTCCAGTCCCCGAAAATGCAGCCAGCATCACCAACACCTCCGCAAGCCTAGGGCTAGAAAGCAACCGCTTCGGGTGCATCAAGGTTCGCGACGATCGATGGCAATTCAACCGACAACCTCTTCTTGATTATTATCAGGAACTGCTGGACGAACCGAACCGAATGGTCGCTCTATTTGACAGCCTGAAGCCCGTTCGTGATGCTAACAATAGGATCACTGGATATATTCTCGGAGTCGAGGGTGAGAAGGAATTCTTTGATTCGGTTGGTCTCTCTGAGGGCGACATTATTCGGCAGGTAAATTCCGTTCCAATGACCAATCGACGACGTGCCGAGTTCTTCATCGACGAATTTCTAAAGAACCGCATGAACGCCATCGTCCTTGAAGTCGAACGCGCAGGGCAACGCACAAAGCAGGTCTACCAATTGCGCGAATAATCAGGATCAAGAAGGTCTGTATCGATGATCCATGAACTTGATACGGCATATCAAGGTATGGGATCCGTAGAGCAAGACTGATGGACCGAAGCACCAGCAGAGCAGGTGTCGCCATAAACTGCAAAACCCGACAAATACCACAACCTATTGAGCTTCAAGCCGCACAGTAGTAGACATAAGATATATTATGCGACGTTGTTGATAACTCTGAAGACCTGTTGAAAAACCTGCTTTCCAGGTTATTTGAGGGTCATAACACCTTCGAAATGGATAGGCTTCTGCAAGCAATCCAACAATGCCACTAACGCGCAGAACGCGCAAATCAGTCTGATGGATCGGCCCTGTCATGGGTGCCGCAGACAAACGCATATTCCAACTAACTCGAATCGGTCTATCGAATCAAGCCCCATCGTTTTGAAATGGGCCAGTAAACGATCGCTGCCGGACCGACGAGGTTTTGCTCGGGAACAGGCCCCCAATACCGCCCATCGAAACTATTGCGAGTGTTGTCCCCGCAGGCGAGATACTGGCGAGGGCCAAGTTGCCGGACCTGGCTTGTCGCGGCCAAGTACTCTGCCCCCACCCCCTCCGCAGTTATGTACCCGTTGTAACCGGGCATTCGATTCTGGATTGCCTGAATCATGGGCGCATCCTCCACTGGCTTTCCGTTGACCAGAATGTTTGGAGGCATGATCTGAACTGAGTCCCCGGGTAACGCGCACATTCTCTTAATATAGTGCGTCTTCTTGTCGTCGAGCGCCGGTATATTTTCCGTCCGAAAGACCATAATCTCGCCCCGCCTTGGCCGGATAAAGTTCCATTTTACTCTGTTCACAAAAAGGTGATCACCAGAAATACGCATTCCGCACGCAATGACCTGCCCGCGAATAACCTCATCCTCGGCGTCGACGCGCATGGTCATTTCACGCGGAATTGGATGCGCTAACCCCCCGATGTCGTAAACCAGATGTCCCGCATGTTCAAATAGCGGACCACGAACACGACCGGATGTTTCCGCCTTTATCTCGGTATGCCATTGCCCGAACAGTAGCCATCGCAAATAACACCACGGCTTACCGTTCAGACGCGCATCCTCAACATCAGGTACATAGTGAATTCCATACAACGTTGGCTGCATTGAACCTGTGGGGATCTTGAAAGGCTGCAGGATGTAGCAACGGAACGCCATTGCCACGGCAAGCGCTACCGCGATGACTTCCACATTCTCCCGCAGCCCCGGAAATGATCGACGCGGCATAACTGCCACCGCTGTCCTCTGGATGATTCCGCACTCCCGCTCCATGCGCGGCACGTCCCTCGTGCGCAACGCTCCCTGCAGACGCTTTTCGGCTTCCACAAGCTCGTGCAGCGAATCCGGATGCGCTATATCCGCACGCATCTTGCGACAAAGGCGGGAATGCTGCAGCCATTCCCGGCATAGCTTCACAACCCGACGCCGCCTCATGTATTCCGCTATCATTCTCTTGGGCCTCTGTCTTATCCGGTGGTCTTCAGGACGCTAATGAAAGCCTCCTGCGGGACATTGACGGATCCGATTTCCTTCATGCGCTTCTTGCCTTCCTTTTGGCGTTCAAGAAGCTTTCGCTTGCGTGTTATGTCACCACCATAACACTTTGCGGTAACATCCTTCCGCATGGCGCGAATGGTTTCCCTCGCGATAATAGTCTTGTTGATGGCCGCCTGGATCGGCACGGCGAACATATGAGGAGGAATAACATCCTTAAGCGCCTCACACATCTGACGCCCGCGATAGACCGCCTTGTCGCGGTGTATGATGCAGGAAAATGCGTCGACAACTTCCCCGTTCAGCAGGATATCCATTTTAACCAGATCACTCACCGCATAGCCTGTGTTTTCATAGTCCATCGAAGCATAACCGCGGCTTACGCTCTTCAGGAAATCATGGAAGTCGATAAGGATCTCGTTCAACGGCATGACGCAGGTGAGCATCACCCGCTTGACGTCCAAAGTCTCTGTTTTGTCGACAGTGCCCCGTCGGTCCATGACCAGCCGCAGGATATCGCCAATGTGTTCGTTATGGCAGATTATAAAGGCCTTGATTATCGGCTCTTCCATGTGGTCAACCCGCGTCGAATCCGGCAAATGGATCGGATTGTCCACATCCACCACTGTGCCATCCTTCATGTGAACCTTGTACACAACCGAGGGATAGGTACTGATTACATCCAGGTCGAATTCACGCCGAAGCCTTTCTTGCACTACCTCGAGATGCAATAGCCCCAGGAATCCGCACCGGAATCCGAAGCCCAGCGCCACTGAAGACTCCGGCTGGTATGTGAAGGCGCTGTCATTAAGCCGCAACTTATCCATGCTTTGTTTCAGCTTTTCGTAATCCGACGTGTTTACCGGGTACAATCCGCTAAACACCATGGGGTGAATTTCCTTAAGGCCCGGCAATGGCCGTGGCGTCGGTTTGGCAGCCAAAGTAATCGTGTCCCCGATCTTTATATCGGAAGCACTCTTGATCGTTCCGATGAGATATCCGACCTGCCCCGCCTTGAGGGATGCTACCGGCTCCATTTTCGGGCGAAACCTTCCGACCTCCTTGATTTCAGTATCCGTTCCACCGTTCACCAGCCTGACACGGTCGCCTGGCTTCAGCTCCCCATCCACTACACGCAAATACGTGACCACGCCGCGAAACGCGTCATACACCGAGTCAAAGACCAGGGCACGCACGAAACCGTTGTCACACGTTGCTGGTGGTGGCAACTTCTTTACCACCGCATCAAGTACCGCTTCAATTCCCAGCCCAGTCTTTGCACTGATGCGCAGCGCATCCATGGCCGGCAGGGAGAGGATCTCCTCAATCTGACGCGCCACACCGTCAGCGTCTGCACCTGGCAAATCAACCTTGTTGATCACAGGCATGATCTCAAGATTATTGTCGATGGCCAGATAGGTGTTTGCAACCGTCTGGGCCTCCACCCCCTGCCCCGCATCAACCACCAGAACAGCCCCTTCGCACGCAAGCATGCTTCTGGAAACTTCATATGTGAAATCCACATGTCCGGGAGTATCAATAAGGTTGAGTTCGTACTCAATGCCATCCGCGGCAATATAGCGCATCGTGACCGGATGACACTTGATTGTGATGCCCCTCTCACGTTCAAGATCCATGTTGTCCAACACCTGGTCGCGCATTGCCCGTTCATCGATGGTACGTGTTAACTGCAACAGACGGTCGGCCAATGTCGACTTACCATGGTCGATGTGGGCGATAATGCAGAAGTTCCGGATCTGCGGCAGTGTTCGGGTCCCTGGTTGATTGGGCTCCAGATGCATAAGACGTCTATTCCCTCACCTTTCGGAAGGCATTTATGGCTCGAACTCTCATCTCATGAACCGTCTTCGCCATGTCGACGGATCGGTAAAGCGACGTTCCCGCGATAAACACGTTGCATCCCGCTGTTGCAGCCGGCGTGACAGTCTCCAGGCCAATGCCACCATCTATGGAAATATCCACTGCAAGCGACCTCGTTTGTATAACTTCACGAATAACACGAACTTTCGGGAGAACAGACTCGATAAACTTCTGTCCACCGTATCCCGGATTCACGCTCATGAAAAGGACCTCGTCGATATCCCCAAGATACGGCCAAAGCACTTCAACGGGTGTGCCCGGATTGATCGTGATGCCGGGCCGCGCTCCCAAAGCGCGAATCTGCCTCAGCATACCCGATATATCACCCTCAACCTCGGCATGAATCAGCAGCACATCCGCACCAGCCCTAATAAATTTTTCTATATGCTTCTCCGGATTCGCCAGCATCAGGTGTACGCTCAACGGGACATTTACCGTGCGCTTCGCCATCGCCACAACGTCAGGGCCCATGCTCAGGTTCGGGACAAAGTGGCCATCCATGATGTCAATATGCAACGCATCAGCACCGGCCTTCTCTGCCCGACTGGCCTCGTGCCCCAAACACGCGAAATCAGCCGCTAACAATGAAGGCAGAATGGCAATCTCATCCCCGGCGGTTGTTATTCGATAATCCATGACAACTCTTGTCTGATAAGGACCAGAATTATGTCAGGATTATCTTGAAGGTTCCACAAAAAAGCCCCCGCCACCGACGTCAATACCAGACCTTCCAAAGGAAAAGGCCACAGGCCGGCGCCGTTGGAACATGGGCTGTACGGATTTTAGAGGCAAGAATGCGCGAAATATCTTCAGCGGACAACTCCCCAACCCCTACTCGGATCAACATCCCGCAGATGCTCCGCACCATCTTGTAGAGGAATCCTTCGCCAGCCACACATATGGTTACAAGAGGACCCGTTTTTCGAATCCGGATATATTGCACATCGCGCACCGTACACTCCACCTCGCGATTCGGGTTGGCAGTGAATGCGGCAAAATCATGCCGTCCAACCAGCAGTCGCGCGGCAGAGATCATTTGTGCGACATCCAGTGGGCGGCGGATATGCGTGGCATATAAACGCTGACAGGGGTTCATGACCTCATCATTCCAGATAAAGTATCGATACTCCTTCCGGACGGCGCTTCGTCGGGCATGAAAGGTCTCCGGAACCCGATCGACCTTGAAAATACGGATATCCGGCGGCAGGAGTGCATTCATGCCCTTCCGCAGGCGATCGCATGGCCATCCAGACAACAGTTCGAAATGCACTACCTGGCCCCGCGCATGTACTCCCTGATCGGTCCGCCCGCTTCCATGTACCTTGACAGTCTCTCCGGTCAGCTGCCGAAGAACACCTTCCAGAGTTTGCTGTACTGTCAATTGCTTCGGCTGGACCTGCCAGCCGGCATAGGCACTGCCATCGTATCCCATTGTCAACTTGTAGCGTGTCGCGTTCATCTGCGGTCAGGCTTACTGAGGTTCTTTCAGAAGTTCCATGCGCAACATGTTGATGGCCGTCTTTGCAGCACGCATCCGGATCATTTCACGGTCACCCGGGAAATACCACTTGCGACAGGAGACGCGCGCCCCTGCATCGGACCTCACCGCTACACCAATCCACACCGTACCTACAGGCTTCTCCGGGGAACCGCCTCCGGGGCCTGCGACACCTGTGGTGGACACAGCATAATCAACATCACTTCGCAGAAGAGCTCCAAGAGCCATCTCCGCGGCTACCGCCTCACTGACAGCGCCGTTGCTGAGAAGTACAAGCGGGTTAACACCCAACAGGCTTTCCTTGAGTTTATTGGAATAGACGATCCAGCCGCCCCCAATCACATCACTTGCCCCTGGTATATCCGTCATCATTTTTGCAACCAGTCCACCGGTACAGCTTTCGGCTGTTACGATGCGCTTTCCGAGCGAAAGCAGCATCCTGCAGGTTGTCTCGCTTACACTTGCGCCTTCAAGAGACACCACCCACTCTCCCACGCGACCCTGCACCAGGGCGACCGTCCGAGCCAGTTCCGCTTTTGCGACCTCCCGATCGGCGAATTCAGAGCGGATCCGGACAATTACCTCGCCCCCTGTTACAGTTGTCCCTACAGTCGGGTTCCGTTCCCGACACATCAACTCACCCAACGCAGCGGCAATGGTGGATTCACCGGCGCCATATGTTGTGACGGAAGCGGTGGCCAGGTGAAGCGCTGATTGCAACTTCAGCCAGGGGATCAAATATTTCTCACACATTCCCTGCATTTCCCTTGGAACTCCAGGAAACACGAATATCTTGCAGGAATGGCATTCAGCCTCAATGCCGGGCGCAGTTCCCCAAGGGTTCGGCAGCATTCGAGTGCCGGCTGGATGCATTGCTTGAGCCCTGTTCTGCACAGGCATTTCTCTGCCCATTTTGCGGAAGAATTCCTGAATCTCTTTCAATGCACCTTCGTCTAGAACGAGTGGTTGCCCCAGGGCCGCTGCCAAGGCGCTTCGAGTCAGATCATCATCCGTCGGTCCCAAGCCCCCTGTCACAACGACTAGCTGGGCACGCTCCGCAGCTTCAGTGATCGCCGATGCAATATCAGCGGAACAGTCGCCAACCGTCTTGTGGTACAACGGCATGTTGCCACAGGCTACCAGTTGGTCACTGATCCACGCTGAGTTTGTGTCGACCTTCTGCCCAAGCAGCAATTCATCACCTGAGGAAAGAATCACTGTTTTCATGTTCCCGCCGATTCCTTACACCGGAACTCCAAGCTGATCATACAATCAGCATGCAATCCCCATAACTATAAAAACGGTATCGTTCGTGCATCGCAACCGAATACGCATGTCGGATAAGGTCGGATCCGGCAAGCGCACTAACCATCATCAGCAATGTGGACCGAGGCAAGTGAAAGTTCGTCAGCATGAGATCCACAACCTGAAAAGTGTAGGGCGGATAAATATACAACCGGGTCCTCCCGGAAGAGGGGCACACGCCGCCTCCGTCCTGTACGGCACTTTCCAGCGTCCGGACCACCGTACTCCCAACTGCCGCAATTCGTCCGCCGGAACTCCGGGTTGAGTTGATTGCGACTGCTGCATGATCGGATATGGAATAGCGTTCCGACTCCATTTCATGTCCCGCTATATAGTCGGCTGTCACCGGTCTAAATGTGCCAATTCCGACATGAAGCGTCACGGCAGCATGCGGGACGCCCCGCTTCTCCAAACGACACAGCAGGTCATCCGTCAGGTGTAGTCCGGCAGTCGGTGCGGCCACCGCACCTGGAACCCGTGCATACACGGTTTGATAATATTCGCGATCACGATCCATGTCTTGCTGAGAACGGACTTCTTTACGACGAATGTACGGCGGCAGAGGTGGAACGCCTGCAGACTCCAGGACATCCATGACAGGTTCCGATGACTCGATGGAAACAGTGATCCGCCCCCCCACTCCCCAAGCAAGCACCCTTGCGGTCAGCCTGCCATCCGCAAGGACAACAATTGTCCCTATTGGCGGTCGCCGCGAGGACCCGCAAAGGGCGCTCCACACACCAACCGACTCCTCCTCCAGCAGCAACAACTCAACCTTCCCCCCGGTCTCCGCTTTATGGCCAAAGAGCCGGGCAGGGATTACGCGGGTATCATTCAACACCAGCAAGTCCCCGTTGCGAAGATAGTCCGGCAAATTACGCACATGGCGATGTTGCAGGTTGCCCGAGGCGCGATCGACAACAAGCATACGTGCAGCAGACCTGTCCTCCAGAGGCTCCTGCGCAATCAATTCTGCAGGAAGATCATAATCAAACAACGAAGTCTTCAATCCCGATGCCTGGGCTGGAGATTTTTCAGACATAATCTTCTCATCGGCTCCTTTGGTTCGTATCCGACGCACAAGCAATAATCTGTATCACGGCTCTTCCGATTACGCCATCAGGAACGGACAATCCGGTTCCACAGGTGTAATGCAGCTCCTATTCTGCCTCCAACTGTCCCGGCCAGCATTCGCAGCCATAAATAGAAGTTGCAGAAACTATTCACCAATGATTTTGATCAGAACACGTTTTCGCCGTATTCCATCATACTCGCCGTAAAAGATTTGCTCCCAGGGTCCCAAGTCGAGCTTGCCTCCCGTTATGGCAGCCACCACCTCCCGCCCCATGATCTGACGCTTGAGGTGAGCATCCGCATTATCCTCATTTCCATTATGGGCATATTGGCTATGCGGTTTCTCCGGAGCCAGCTTTTCCAGCCACTTCTCGAAATCCACATGCAAGCCGGATTCATCATCGTTAATGAAAACACTTGCCGTGATATGCATCGCGTTAACCAGAATCAAACCTTCCTTGATACCGCTTGCCTTCAGCGTTTCTTCAACCTGCGGCGTGATATTGACATAAGCGCGCCGCTGCTGCGTCTCAAACCACAGTTCCTTCCGAAAGCTTTTCATTCGTTTTGCTCCTCCTCGACAATACTCACGAGTGTGTTACCATCCGTCCCAAATGGCACGTTTGTTGCGACTTATTATACTGATTCTTCTTCCGTTTGCGATCCTGCTTGCTGCGACGGGCTGGTTGTTCCGATTCGAGGCCGCCTATTTGATTTATCGCCCTGAACTGGATCCAGCGGCTGACCGCTATGGAATTCCTCGCTGTCTTTTGGCCGCCCTTGCCTGGCGTGAGAGCCGCTTTCAACCGCTCCGGCGAGGCCAGGCGGGTGAAATAGGACTGCTGCAGATTCTGCCCACTACAGCCCAGGAGTGGGCGGCAACCGAAAAGGCAGATCGTTTCTGCTCGGCAGACCTTCTGAATCCCGCTACAAATGCAATGGCAGGCGCGTGGTATCTGTCCCGTGCACTGACCCGCTGGAGAAACGCCCCCGAACCGGTGGCTCATGCCTTGGCGGAGTATAATGCCGGCCCTTCAAACGTACTGCGATGGCATCGCTTATCGCAATCCAAGGGGCTTCGATTCACCGATTGCATTTCCTATCCAGGCACCCGCCGCTACGTGAAGGTCATCCTCCTTCACTACGACACATTCGGACGACCCTGGAAGCGATGGGGAGATGTCGCCGGGCAATCCAGACCCCCACTCAGGATTCAGTGTTCCAAACCACCCAGATAGCGCTCAGCCTCGAGGGCTGCCATGCAACCTGAGCCCGCAGCCGTGATTGCCTGCCGATAGGTGGGATCCTGGACGTCACCGGCGGCAAATATACCGGGCACCTGTGTGCGCGTCCGGTCGGCCACTAAATAGCCCTGTTCATTCATTGCCAGTTTTCCTCTGAATGCCTTTGTGTTCGGCTCATGTCCGATGGCAATAAATACAGCATTGACCGTCACATTCTCGATGCCGCCGGTCTTTACATTCTTGAGTCGCAGGCCGGTGACTTCATTCCTGGATACATCCAGAACCTCTTCCACAACGCTGTTCCAGAAGATCCGGATCTTTGGATGCTGCTTGACTCTCTCCGACATAATCCGGGATGCACGAAATTCACCGCGGCGATGAATAACGCTGACACTTGAGGCGAAACGAGTCAGGAACAGCGCTTCCTCCATCGCGGTATCCCCTCCGCCAACGACTGCGACAGGCACTTCCCGGTAGAGCGCACCATCACAGGTGGCACAACCGGACACGCCCCGCCCCATCAGTTTCTGTTCCGATTCGATTCCCATGTACTTGGCACTGGCGCCTGTCGCAATGATCAGGGTCAGGGTTTCCACAGGGGCCGCATCCTCAAGAATGACCCGCGAAGAACTGGACAACAGATCAAGCCCCGTGATCTCCCCCCGCTGGAAACGGGCACCGAATCGCTCGGCCTGCTCGCGCATTTTCATCACAAGCGAAGTTCCATCAATCCCTTCCGGAAAACCGGGAAAGTTCTCAATATCCGTCGTTGTCGTCAATTGCCCCCCGGGCTGCATACCCTCAATGACCACCGGCTTCAAATTCGCACGCGCCGTATAAATCGCCGCAGTAAGGCCTGCTGGACCTGTCCCGGCGATCACCACATTTTCCGGCATAGGAATACCTTTCTTCTTTGAAAACCGGCAGGCGCCGGAATTAGAGTTATGAGGTGTAGCGACGCACTTCCTCCACGGTTGTGTAACCGTCGAGAATATTGCGGACTCCATCCTGACGGAGAGTGCGCATCCCGAGTTCAACTGCCTTATCCCGCAGAATAAGAGTTGGCTGCCGCTGATTGATCAGTTCCCGAATCGGATCGGAAATCATGAGATACTCGTAAATCCCCTTCCGGCCCTTGTACCCCGTGTTATGGCAATGCTCACAGCCCGCTCCATAGTAGAATGGACGGTCCCCCACATCCGCGCGCTTCATCGAAAGACTGGCCAGAATCTGATCATCCGGCTTGTATGCGGTCTTGCAGTTCGTGCAAATGGTTCGCACGAGCCGCTGACCGATGACAGCTTCAAGGGTGGAAGATATCAGGAAGGGCTCCACTTCCATGTCGATCAGGCGGGTGACTGCACCTGCCGCATCGTTTGTGTGAAGCGTACTGAAAACCAAGTGACCGGTCAGCGACGCATGAATGGCGATATGCGCGGTGGTCAGGTCACGAATTTCACCAATCATCAATATGTCCGGGTCCTGACGCAGAAAGGCGCGCAAGACACGCTCAAATGAGTTTCCAATGGCCTCATTGATCGGAACCTGTATGATGCCGTCAATTTCATATTCGACCGGATCCTCCGCAGTCAGCAGCTTGGACTCAACGGTATTCAGGCGCCGCAATGCCGAATAGAGGGTGGTTGTCTTGCCAGAACCCGTGGGCCCCGTAACCACGATTATGCCGTTTGGCTTGTCGAGATCCAGGAGGAACTGGCTGAGGATATCGTCTGGCATCCCGAGATTATCGATATCCAGCGACACAACACCCCGGTCCAAAACACGCAAAACCACGCTTTCTCCAAACTGGGTTGGCAGGCAGGAGACACGAAAGTCGATCTGTCGCCCGGCGATAGTCAGCTGAATGCGGCCATCCTGGGGCAGACGACGCTCCGCAATATTGAGATTGGCCATTACCTTGAGACGGGAAATAACTGGAAGGGCCAGTTTCTTCGGCGGTGGCGCAAGATCATACAACGCCCCATCCACGCGCAGGCGAATCTTGAACTCACTCTCGAAAGGCTCGAAATGGATATCCGATGCTCGATCCTGCACGGCCTGGTACAACACCAGATTCACATACCGGATCACAGGCGCTGAACCGGCAGCCTCCTCGATGCCACGCTCATCCGTCGAAGAGCCAAGCTCAATCAATTGCTCCGTGGACTCAATCTCAGACTCAAGTGCGGACAGCATTTCCGTTACAGAAGCGCTGTCATCGCCATACAATTGGTTCACATGAGACCGGATATCCTCTTCCCGGGCCAAGACAATCAAAACATCCCTGGAAAGCACAAACATCAGCTCATCGGACTTCTCCGGACTCATCAGGTCATAGGAGGCCAATGTGACGGAGTTTGCGCTCCTATCAACCGGCACTACCATATACATTCGCGCCACGCTCGTGGGAATCGCATGGACGACATCCGGCGGGATGTCGGTCGCGGGAAGATTCACAACCCGGGTACCAAGACTCTCCGCAATAAGCTCCAGAAGGGTATCCTCAGGAATAATTTCCATATCGACGACCACGTTGCGCACGGGCTTGCCGCTACGCTGGTGTTCTTCGAGCACTTCCTGTGCCTGTTCGGCACTGATCAACCCCTGTGAATCCAGAAGTTGCAGGATCGGTTCAGTTTGCCTGGCTTCAGCCATGAGACATTACCTTTTCTTGCGGTTGGATTCTTCCAGTTTCACAACAATCGACTCGGGATCCTGAGCCTTTGTAATGAGATCTTCATACGTAATTCGCCCCGCCTCGTATAGAGCCAAAAGATGAGCATCAAGAGTGATCATGCCGTATTTCGCCCCCGTCTGGATTTCAGACGTGATGCGGTAGGTCTTGCTCTCCCGGATTAGCGCCTGTATGGCTGGGGTTGTGATCATGATCTCAAAGGCGGCCACCCGCCCGGGACCGTCCGCCCGGACAAGAAGCAGCTGGGATATGACGGCAACAATCCCAGACGCCAACTGGGTGCGCACCTGCGATTGCTGTCCCATCGGAAACGCATCCACAATACGGTCTACGGTACGAGCCGCACCGGTCGTATGCAACGTAGCCAGGACTAGATGCCCTGTTTCCGCAGCCGTAATCGCCGCAATCATGGTTTCAAGATCCCGCATTTCACCCACAAGAATAACATCCGGATCCTGTCGCAGCGCCCTCCGCAGGGCCTCGCTGAACGTAGGGACATCAACCCCGATCTCCCGTTGCGTCACCACGGACTTCTTGTGGTCGTGATAGTATTCCACGGGGTCTTCAATAGTGATGATGTGGGCATCACGCTGCTCGTTGATGAGATTGATCATGGAGGCCAGCGTGGTGGTTTTGCCCGACCCCGTCGGCCCTGTCACCAAGATCAGTCCGCGCGGCCGGAAAAGCAGTTCTTTCACCTGGGGGGGCAGACCAATCCCGTCGAGCGACATAAGCTTTGATGGAATCTGGCGCAGGACCATTCCAATTGACCCCTTGGCCTTCAAAACACTGACACGAAACCGTGCGGCCTTGCCGAATCCGAACCCGAAATCCGTTCCCCCGCCTTCCCGGATCTTCTGCTGATGATCCTCGGAGGTGATACTCTTCATAAAACGTTCTGTATCTTCCGGGGTCAGTGCCGTTGCATCGATTGGCTGCATCCCGCCATGAATACGCAGGACCGGAGGCACACCAACCTCGAGATGCAGATCGGAAGCGCCCTCATCGACCACCAACTGCAGGAGGTCGCTCATTTCAATCTGGCTGCTGTTAATCATCAGGCAACATCTCCCATTGTGGCCCGTAACACTTCATCCAATGTCGTGGTTCCGATAACCACCTTCCTTAATCCATCTTCCCGGAGTGTGCGCATACCCAGTTCCCGCGCCCGCTTCCGGATCTCCAATGCGCCCACCTTGTCGAAAATCATGCGCTGGATCTCGTCATCGATAACCAGGATCTCGAAAATACCCGAGCGGCCGGAATAGCCGGTCAATGCACACTTGTTGCATCCACGCCCCCGGAACAGTTGAACATTGGCAAATTGTTCAGCCGATGCGCCAAGCAACTTGATTTCGGTGGCAGTCGGCCTATGCTCCTCGCGGCAATGCTCACAGATACAACGCACAAGCCGCTGGGCCATGATAGCACGAACGGAGGAAGCGACGAGAAAAGGCTTAACACCCAGATCCTGCAAACGCGTGATGGCACTGGGCGCATCATTGGTATGCAGGGTGCTGAACACGAGGTGCCCCGTAAGAGACGCTTCCGTCGCTATGCGCGCGGTCTCCAAGTCGCGAATTTCACCGATCATGACGATGTTCGGCGCCTGGCGAAGAATAGATCGCAAGGCGGCTCCGAAGGTCAGCCCGATATCCTCTCGCACTTGCACTTGATTAATGCCAGAGAGCTGATATTCCACCGGATCTTCCACAGTAATGATCTTACGGTCCGGCCGGTTAACGTGGTTAAGGCAGGCGTACAGGGTGGTGGTCTTACCTGAGCCGGTGGGCCCGGTTACAAGAAGAATGCCTTCCGGTAAGGCAATCAGACGCATGAAGGTCTCCTGATCGTCGGCAAGGAATCCCAGTTTCGGCAACCCGAGGGCCAGATTCTGCTTATCAAGGATACGCATCACAACGCTTTCGCCATGTCCGGTGGGCACGGTGGAGACACGAAGGTCCAGCTCCCGCCCCTTGATATTGACCTGAATGCGGCCATCCTGGGGAATGCGCTTTTCGGCAATCTTCATGTTTGTCGCCATGATCTTCACACGGCTGATGATTGCCGCCTGAAGCCGCTTGGGAGGACTGTCCACCTCATGCAGAACTCCGTCAATGCGGTACCGGACGCGGAAGCGCTTCTCAAGCGGCTCCAAGTGAATATCCGAAGCCCTATTCCTGTATGCCTCGTAAATGATCAGACTCACCAGCTTAATGATTGGGACATCCGATTCCGTGACGTCCGAGTCCTCCCGTAAATCAGCACGCCCGGAGGCAACCATCGCCACCGTGCCCTCCGTCAACTGGTCGATCATCGTTTCCACCGAGGCTTCGCGCGGATAGAACCGATCCAGCGCCACGGTGATCTCCTCCGGCGGCGCAACCACGCCTTCAACGTCCGTCTTCAGGACATAACGAAGACTGTCGAGCGTATCCATTTCAAGGGGATCGCCAACAGCAACCATGAGTACCGATTCGTGCTTTGAAACCGGAATGATCTTGTACTTTCTGGCCACATCCCCCGGAACCGCAGCCAGCACGGCGGGCGGAATCGGATGATTAGCAAGGCTGATCATTTCCATGCCGAACCGGCTTGCGAGTACACGCAGAATATCTTCCCCGTCAACAACCTTGGCGGCTACAAGAGCATCGACCGTAGTCCCTTGTCCGGGATGGTTGGCGCGAACATAATCGATCTGCCCGGCCGTCACCATGCCTTCCTCCTTCAGTACTTCAAGGACGTATTCGTCATTGGAGGTCAAGACGCCATCTCCTTTGCTGGATTCGACATGTGCAACTTATAACACCATCAGGCATATGCGGTCAATCAGTGCCGCCAACGGCTACGAAGACGGGGGCCCCAGCATCCGCCCCAGAAGCTCGGATGCCATTTGCGGATTCGCCTTGCCCTTGCTGGCCCTCATGACCTGGCCAATAAGGAACTTCATTGCGGCCTCCTTGCCATTCCGATAATCCTCAACCGACTTCGGATTGGATTCGATCGCCTGGCGGACAATCACCTCGATCGCACCCGCATCGCTTACCTGGGTCAGGCCCCGCTCCCGGACAATATCCGAAGCCTTGCCGCCCCCCCCAAGCATCACTTCAAAGACCGTCCTGGCTGTATTGGAATTGATCTGCCGGGTTTCGGCCAGTTCCACCAGTTCCGCCAGTTCAGCGGCAGCAATCGGGAACTTCTCAATAGACACCGCCCTTTCGGCGAGTACACGTAAAACGTCTGTCATCACCCAATTGGAGATCGCTTTCGCGTGCCTTGACACGCGGACGGCGGCCTCAAAATACTCTCCGATGGCCCGATCAGCCGACAATACCTTTGCGTCATATTCCGGAATCCCGTACTGCGTGATAAAACGATCCCGCCGCGTTGCGGGCAATTCCGGCAGTTCGGACTCCCATTGCCTTACCCATCGTGCGGGAAGGGATACCGGCATAAGATCCGGCTCCGGAAAATACCGGTAATCGTGAGCCTCCTCCTTGGTTCGCATCGGAAAAGTCTCTTCCATCTCGGAATCCCAGCGCCGCGTCTCCTGACGGATGGGTTCCCCGGCCTGAACAGCCGCGATCTGACGGGCAATCTCATAGACCAGGGCCCCGTGAACCCCTTTGAATGTATTCAGGTTCTTGATCTCAATCTTTGTTCCAAGGGCAGACTGTTCCTCGGGCCGTACGCTGACGTTCACATCACAGCGCAGGTTACCCTCCTCCATGTTGCACTCGCTGACCCCGGCATAGACCAGGATCTGGCGCAATGTCTGGAGATAGGCCATCGCCTCGTCCGGCGTACTCAACTCCGGTTCTGAAACAATTTCCATCAGGGGTACGCCGGCCCGGTTGAAATCGATTCCACTCCATGTCGCCATATGGAGGTTCTTGGCCACATCCTCTTCCAGGTGAATACGCGTCAGCCCGATTCTACGCGTCTGTTCTCCCATCTCGACATCTACCCCACCCCCCAGACACAGCGGCTTGTCGTACTGTGAGATCTGGTAGTTCTTGGGCATATCGGGATAAAAATAATTCTTGCGATCAAACTTACTGAAGGGGTTGACCCGGCATCCAAGCATCAAGCCAGCCATGACAGTCAGCCGGATCGCCTCTCCGTTCATGACAGGAAGGCTACCGGGATACCCAAGGCAAACCGGACAGACCTGCGTATTCGGAGGTGCCCCGAATGACGTGCTGCATCCGCAGAACATCTTGGTTCGCGTCTTGAGCTGAACATGCACCTCAAGGCCAATGGTAGCCTTGTACTTCGTCATATGCCTCCGAAACTACATCAATCCCGGTCGCCGTCCTGCCGCACAGGACACCTTCTCAAACGCCGCACCCGCCTTCAGCACAATCATTTCGCCTAAGGCTGGCCCGATAACCTGCAAGCCAACCGGCAAACCTGCACCTGTAAACCCGCAGGGCACGGAAAGACCGCAGATTCCTGCCAGGTTGACCGGTACGGTAAAAATATCGCCCAGATACATCTGCAGCGGATCCTCGCTCTTCTCCCCAATCTGGTAAGCCGCTGTAGGGGAAACGGGCGCCAGAATTGCATCGCACTGGCTGAAAGCCTTGCCGAAATCCTCCCGGATCAGCGAACGCACCTTCTGCGCCGTGACATAATACGCATCGTAATATCCGCTGCTCAGTACATACGTCCCTAGGATAATCCGCCGCTTGACCTCCGGTCCAAACCCTTCCGCGCGCGTCCTCTTGTACAGCTCAATCGGTTCATTTGCGCCCGTCGCTCTGGTCCCATAGCGGACACCATCGAAACGGGCCAGGTTGGCCGAGGCTTCCGCCGTCGCGATAATGTAGTAGGTAGCGATGGCCGCCCGGGTATGCGGGAGCGAGACTTCCACAATTTCCGCACCCAGGTCCTTGCACTGCTGAACGGCATGCCTGACACATCTCTCGACATCCGCATCCATGCCGGAAACAAAATACTCCGCCGGCAGGCCTAGTCGTATCCCTTTCAAGTCGGGAACCAGAAGATCTCCGGCAGCAGGAACCGCCTCCGGCAGCGAACTGGAATCCATCGGGTCATGCCCGCTCATGATCTCGAACAACAGTGCGGCATCTCTCACGTCCTTCGCCATAGGGCCTATTTGATCGAGAGAAGAAGCGTAGGCCGTAAGTCCGTAACGGGAAACCCTTCCATAGGTTGGCTTCAGTCCGACGCATCCGCAAAACGAAGCCGGCTGACGAATCGAACCTCCCGTGTCCGTCCCGATCGCAACAATGGCCTCGTCAGCGGCAACAACCGCCGCTGAACCGCCGCTGGAGCCGCCCGGGACTCGCCCGAGATCCCACGGGTTGCGTGTCACCCCGTAGGCGGAGTTCTCGGTTGTCGACCCCATTGCGAACTCGTCCATATTGGTCCGCCCGAGAAAGATCGCCCCCTCAGCCCTCAATCGCGCAATGGCCGTTGCATCATACGGGGCCGTGTATCCCTTCAGGATACGCGAAGCGCACGTGCAGGATTGCCCACGGACATTCAACACATCCTTCACAGCCACAGGAACACCCATGAGTCTGCCGGAAACACCATTCCTTCGAGCAGTATCCGCAGCCCTCGCCTGCGCAAGCGCATCCTCGGGATCTACCGAAAGATAACCATGAATAGGACCATCCTTGCTCTGAATCGCATCCAATACGGATCGCACAACCTCTTCAGAGGAGCATTCCCGACGATTCATCCGGTCAACCAGCTCATGGGCCGTCAATCTATTCCATCCATCCATCCCGTCCCCTATTCAACGATTTTCGGCACCACAAACAGATCGGCATTCGCCTGGGGCGCATTCCTAAGCACTTCATCCCGCGGAAGGCTCTCGCGAGGAACATCCGCCCGAAAAACGTTTTCAATGACAGCGGCATGAGCCATTGGCTCAACCCCAGTCAGGTCCAGTTCCTGCAACTCGCGGAAATACTCAACCACCCTTGCCAGTTGCCTCTGGAATGCATCCGCCTCGTCCCCCGAGAGATCCATACGGGCAAGGTTGGCCACATACTTGACGTCCACCCCTTGCCCGCATTGTTTCTTGCCTTGAGTCATCCGCCCCTCACCATCGTCCTGAACCGTTATCGCTATCAGAGCAATCTTGATACCGGAGATCAGTCCAAGGCGCAAGCCTCTTCAGGCCGCAACCTCCCGAAATCTACAAATTCAGCGCTAACCCGTCACAGGCCAGGAACACTCCGGGCGGCATCGACTCCTGCGTTTCCTCGTGATCCAGATCATGACAGATATGCGTCAGATAGGAATGCCGGGCCCCGATCCTTTCAAGCAGACCGATCGCCTTTTCGACCGTCAAATGTGTGGGGTGTGCCCGATGCCGCAATCCGTCCAGTATCATGACATCGACACCTCGAAATCCGTTCACGGTGCCTTCCGGCATTTCTTTGCAATCCGGCACATACCCGACAGACCGCCCCTGGTGATCCAGCCGATAGCCGTAAGTGGCCGCCTTGCCATGAATGACCGGCAAAGGGGTCACGGTAATGCTCCCAACCGCTAATGACTGATGCACTTCCTTGAAATCAAGGCGCGGGCGAAAGACACCCGGCTCAGGTTCGTGGACGTTGATGTAATTGAATATCCGGATAAGGTCCGCAATCGTTTCGGATGAACCGTATACCGGGATAACCATCCCCTGAAGAGTATTGTAACGACGGATATCATCGAGCCCGAAGATATGATCGGCATGCGAATGTGTAACTAGGACGGCATCCACGCGCGGGACGCCATAGGCAATCGCCTGCTCCCTGAAATCCAGCGAGGTATCAATCACAATACTGGCATCGGGCGTCTGTAGGTAGAGGCTTGAACGCCTCCTCTTGTTTCGCGGATCACGGGATCGGCATACACGACAATCACACCCGATCACAGGAATGCCGACAGATGTACCAGTGCCAAGAAAGGTTATCTTCACAGGACAAATCCTCTCAAGGCATTATCCCGTGTCCACGCCGGAAAAGCAAGAGCGGGGCGATCCTTGCAGGACGCCCCGCTCCCGTTACAGCGGCATTCCGTTATCGCGCAGCCAAACCGATCCACTTCTGCACGATCGGCGAATACTTGACGATTACCGGAGTGAACACAATACAGACCATGCTCATGAGCTTGATCAGGATATTCAGGGATGGACCACTTGTGTCCTTGCAAGGGTCGCCCACGGTATCTCCGATAACCGCCGCGCTATGAACGGGGTTCTTGCTGCCATCCGGCAGTCGCTTGCCGCCCAGATTCCCCTTTTCAATGAATTTCTTGGCATTATCCCAGGCACCACCTGCGTTGTTCAGCATCGTTGCCAGAACAAACCCCGTGGTCAAAGCACCCGCAAGTAACCCCATGACACCACCGATCCCCAGCACAAGGCCAGCCACAACCGGTGCCACAATGGCCATCAACGACGGCACAATCATTTCCCTCTGCGCTCCGGCAGTGGAGATCGCCACACAGCGCGCGTAATCAGGTTTCTCCGTCCCCCCCATAATGCCGGGTTTCTCGGCAAACTGACGACGCACTTCATTCACCATCGCGCCGGCCGCCCGACCAACCGCCTTCATCGACATGGCAACGAAAACAAACGCAAGCATCGCGCCCAGAAACAACCCGCAAAGCACCAGCGGATTCAGAACATGGATTTCCAGCGCCTCGACAAAATCAAGAACCGTTGCCGTATGTGCGGACGCCGCCGTAAAGGCCTTCTTGCCAACCAGGAATGTCCCGTCAGACGATTCCGCGGCCAGTTTGGAGACCCACAGTTTCACTTCCTCAATATTGGCCGCCAGCAAGGCAAGGGCCGTCAAGGCTGCGGAACCGATGGCAAAACCCTTGCCGGTTGCCGCCGTTGTATTGCCAAGCGCATCCAGGGCATCTGTCCGTTCACGAACTTGTGGAGGCAGGTGTGACATCTCTGCATTGCCGCCCGCATTGTCGGCAATAGGACCGTAGGCGTCAGTGGCCAGGGTCACTCCTAACGTGGCGAGCATGCCGACAGCCGCAAATCCCACTCCGTACAAACCGTGGGCAAAATTTGAAAATCCCCCTGCAAGACCGAATGCGAAGAGAATACCGACAACAATAATCACACCCGGCACCCAGGAAGACAGCATGCCGGTGGACAAACCATCGATGATCACAGTGGCCGGCCCCATCTTTGCCTGACCGGCAATGCCTTGTGTGGGCGAATAGGCATCCGACGTATAATACTCCGTTGCCTGGCCAATCAGAACGCCTGCGAGCAGTCCCGCCAGAACAGCGCCGAAGATACCCCACGAAATCATGCCCAGCCATGCCATGACCGCCAACGCAACGACGATCAGCACTGAACTGCCGAGAGTACCAGTCAACAACGCTCTAAGGAGATTCTTCTGGTCCGCATTCTCCTTACAACGCACCATGAATATTCCGAGTATGGAAAGAAGCGTACCAATGCCAGCCACAACCATCGGGGCAATGACAAAATTAACCGCTTCCTTGAGATTATTTTCGGCGACACCAATGGATGCGCCCAGCGCCGCAGTGGCGAGAATAGACCCGCAATACGACTCGTACAGGTCCGCTCCCATGCCAGCCACATCGCCCACATTGTCGCCCACATTGTCGGCGATCGTCGCAGGATTCCGGGGATCATCCTCGGGTATGCCCGCCTCGACCTTTCCAACAAGGTCCGCGCCGACATCCGCCGCCTTGGTGTAGATGCCGCCACCGACACGAGCGAACAATGCCTGAGTCGAAGCGCCCATTCCAAACGTCAACATTGTCGTGGTGATGTGCACAATCTTTTCAAGCTCACTGCATCCTTGCGGCACAAAGGTAAGCCCCATCCAGGACAAACCATTCTGCATATTCGCAGCCGTAAAAATCAGCTTATCGAGGATCAAGTACCAAAGACAGATATCCAGCAGTCCGAAACCCACAACCACCAAGCCCATCACAGCACCCGACCGGAAGGCCACCTGGAGCCCCCGGTTCAGGCTCTCGCTCGCACCCTGCGCCGTTCGGGACGATGCGTTCGTTGCAGTCCGCATACCCAGATAACCGCACAAACCCGAGAACAAGCCGCCGGTCAGGAACGCAACTGGAACAAAGGGATTCTGGATTCCTACAAACGCAAGAACAGAAAGAATGACTACCAAAGCAATAAACACAATTCCAACCACCTTGTACTGGCGGAACAGATAGGCCATGGCCCCTTCACGCACATAACCTGCGATCTCGCGCATACGATCATTGCCGGGATTAGCCGACATCATCATCCGGTAGATGATAAAGGCGAAAACAAGAGCAAGAACCGAAGCCAATGGTGCCACATACCAGTACCAGGGTGTGGTTGCAACCGCCGTCCCGGCCTCCGCAACTTCCTGCGCCATGCAATGCCCCGCTCCCACAAATAACGATCCCAGACCTAATCCTGCTGCCGCCTTCATCCATTGTTCCTTTCTCGTTGATTGACGTTTTGCCGCTAAAAACAAAAATAGGGGAGGTTGCAAAATATTGCGCCACCTCCCCTATGTCAATTCTTTAACGAATATTTTTTGGATTTCTTTTCACAGCTTCCAGGCAACCTTCCATACTCCGCTTAGAAATTGCACGGAACGATTTCGAAAAAGGCTTTGGGATGCTGGCAAACCGGACACTTGTCCAGCGCCTTCAACCCTTCATACACAAACCCGCACTCACGGCAGCGCCAGAGGCGCTTGTCTGCCTTCTGGAACACCTGCCCCTGCTCAAGGTTGCGGAGCAATGCAAGATAGCGCTCCTGGTGGGACTTCTCGATCTTCCCAATATTCTCAAAGATCCGGGCGACGTCTTCAAACCCCTCTTCGCGAGCTTCCTTCGCCATCCGCGGATACATGTCCGTCCACTCATGCCCCTCCCCTGCCGCAGCCGCTTTGAGGTTGGCCGCTGTATCACCGATTCCGCCAAGGGCCATCAGGTGCAGTTTCGCATGGGTCTTCTCCTGATCCGCGGTCTCCTGGAAAATTGCGGCAATCTGCTCATACCCTTCCTTTCTGGCAACTCCCGCGAAATACGTGTACTTATTCCGCGCCTGCGATTCACCCGCAAATGCTTCCTGCAGATTCTTCTCCGTCTTTGTACCCTTCAGTGTTGCCATTGTATTCCTCTCTTTCTGCTGTTTTCAATCAACCGCCATCCTGCCTGGTCTTCTGATCCTCATCCCTCCCGGATCTCCGCACCGAGGGTCTGACGCAGCAGGGCTTTCAGGGTGTCATGCATTTCATTCACTTCCTCATCCCGCAGCGTGCGCCCCATCGATCGATAGGTCAGGGAATACGCCATGCTCTTCCTGCCCTGCCCCAAATTCCCCCCGCGATAAAGGTCGAAAAGACGGATCGCGCAGAGTTCCGCTGGCGCCTTTGAACGGATGACCTTCAAAACGGACTCGTGGGTGATTGCGTCATCCACCACCATGGCTACATCCCGGTCCACCATCGGATAGTTGCAGACCGGTTTGCTTGCCGGTACATCCAGCACTTGACGGATCAAGGGGGCCATGCACAGTTCCAGAACCGCAACAGGATCCGTCATGCGCCACTCCTCACGTAACCGGTCACTGATAAGCCCCATCACTCCACATGCCTCACCGCCAACACGAACCGAGACTCCCCTCCCCTCGGCAAAACAGGAATTCTCCAGCGGCTCGAGCAATATATCGGCAAAGCTCATACCCCCTGCCACCTGCCGCGGCACATGACACGCCTCGCACAGGGCTTCAAGGATGCCCTTGATCCACTGGAACATCTGAGCCTCGGTAATCTCCCCGTTATGCCGGGCCCCGTCATGCCCGACCGGCCCCAACAAACCGACACACACGCGATCTTCCTCGGCATAGTCGTTTTCACCTGCCCGGCGGAAAACACGACCCATCTCAAAAAGAGCCACCTGCCTGGCTTGACGGGCAAGATTCTTGCCTAGCGTTTCAATCATCTGCGGCAGGAGGCTGTCCCGCATGACCGTGTGCTCGGCACTGATTGGATTCGGCAGAAACAGCCGTTCAGAAGGCAGGCCGTAACCAACCAGATTCAGAAGTTTTTCAGACAGAAAGCTGTAGTTCAGCGTCTCGGTCAACCCAAGCCCCGTCAACGTATCCCGGCAATACAGTGCCGCGCGGGTGTTCCGGTCGTCCGCATCTGGAATCAGGCGCGCGACTGGAGCCGGTGCGGGAATCTTATCCAGCCCATGTATGCGCGCTATCTCCTCGATAAGATCGGCCTCCTGGTCAATATCCACACGGAACGCAGGAACCTCCACCGTGATCCGGTCGTCCGTGCAGGATTTCAGCACGAACCCGAGGGATAGGAAGATTTCCTGCACACGTTCCGCACTGACTTGTATACCCAGCAACTCCCGGGCTCGATCCAGGCGCAACTCCACACACTTTCTGTCATGCGGGATCGGGTAGCAGTCGATCCCGCCCCGCGCAATTCCTCCCCCGGCCAGTTCGGCCATCAGGCCCGCGGCCCTGCGGCTCGCCCAATCCACATTCTCGACATCCACACCGCGCTCAAACCGATACGAAGATTCGGTAGAAAGTCCAAGCCTCTTAGATGTCTGGCGCACATCCGCCGGTTTGAAGCAGGCGCTTTCAAGCAGCACGGTACGCGTAACTTCCCGGATCTCACTCCCGGCTCCACCCATCACTCCCGCAACCGCCACCGGGCGGCTTGAATCGGCAATCATCAGCATATCCGGACGAAGTTCCCTCGCAGCACCATCCAGGGTGTTCATCGTTTCCCCCAACCTGGCGCGTCGAACGACAATCTGCCCATCCTTGAGCAACTCATAGTCAAATGCATGAAGCGGCTGACCACATTCCAGCATGACATAGTTGGTGATATCCACCAGGTTGTTAATCGGACGCACACCTGCCGCCGAGAGACGCCTCTGCATCCACGCAGGGCTCGGAGACACCGACACCCCCTCAATCACTCGGGCTATGTAGCGGGGGCAACCGGCTGGATCTGCAATCTCCACCCGGACGTATTTCCCCACTTCACCGCTCCCTTCATGAAGTTCCACAGAAGGAACCCGCAGAGGTTTGCCGAGCAGCGCGGCCACCTCCCTCGCAATTCCAATGATACTCAGGCAATCAGGCCGGTTCGGTGTCACTTCGAGTTCAAACACGGTTTCCGGAGGTCCGGCGATCTCGCTGAAGGGTGTGCCAGCCCGGGTATCAGGTGGAAGGATCAGCAGACCGGAGTGATCATCGGATAAACCGAGTTCATCTGCAGCGCAAAGCATCCCGGAAGACTCTACTCCGCGAACCTTCGCCTTCTTGATCTTCGTGCCGTTCGGCAGGATCGCTCCCGCCTTGGCCAGTGGCACCCGGATGCCCGGTGCGACGTTCGGAGCGCCACACACAACCGTCAGCGTATCGGTCCCGTCGGATACCCGGCAGACCGTCAGTCGATCGGCGTTCGGATGCCGGTCCACGGCCAATACCTCACCGACTGTGATGCCCGGGAAGTCACCCCCAAAGGTCCGGATGCCCTCCACTTCGGTGCCGGAGAATGTCAACAGCGATGCCAGTTCGCGGGGCGCCACATCGACATCCACATATTCCTTCAGCCAACTCAACGGAACATTCATGATTCACCCGATTGTCATTCCAGGAGGCCCGACCGGCGGGCCGCTCCCCTTCACCCGAATTGGGAGAGGAACCGGACGTCGTTATCGTAAAGCATCCGGATATCCTCTATACCATACTTGATCATTGCGATACGCTCCACCCCCATCCCGAAGGCGTAGCCTGCACAGGTATCAGGATCGTATCCGACCTTGCTGAAGACCTTCGGATTAACCATGCCGGCGCCGGAAATCTCGATCCAGCCGCTGTTCTTGCAAACCCGGCAGCCGCTCCCTCCGCAAACGTGGCAGGAGAAATCGTACTCCACACTGGGCTCGGTGAACGGAAAGAAATGCGGACGGAACCGGACCTTCACATCCGAACCCATCATGCGATGCGCAAAGAACGTGATATCCCCCTTGAGATCCGCCATGGAAACCTTGCGATCCACATACAAACCCTCAATCTGGTGAAAGTTCGCACTGTGCGTGGCATCTGTGGTATCGCGACGATAACAACGGCCCGGCGCAATGATCCGTACCGGCGGCTTGCGACCCTCCATGACCCGGATCTGCACGGGCGAAGTCTGGGTACGCAGAAGCTTCCCCGGCCCAAGCCAGAAGGTGTCCTGCGTATCCCTGGACGGATGATCAGCGGGCGTATTCAGCGCGTCAAAGTTGTGCCATTCCGTCTCCACATCCGGACCATCGGCCACCGTGAAGCCCATCCGGGCGAAAATCGCGATCGCCTCCTCAATTACCTGACTCACAGGATGACGGGCGCCGCGAAAACGCCATGCGCCGGGCAGAGTTACATCAAACAACTGCCGGGAGGCGCTACGAGCCGCCTGCTGCAACCGCGCCTTGATTTCATCCAGCCGCGCTCCCAGCGCCTGCTTCAGTTCGTTTGCGCACTTGCCAATCCCAGGCCGTTCAGCAGGCGGAACATCTTTCAGGCCTTCCATAATGGCAGGCAGTAAGCCTTTACGGCCCAGGTACTTTATACGGACCACCTCAAGATCATGCAGGCTTGCTGAAAGATCAGCTTCGGCAAGGGCTTGATCCTTGAGCTTAACGATATCCTGTGCATTCATTGTACGCCTATTGTTAAAAAGTCATGTCTATAACAGAACTGGTCTTCATCTGCCATCGTTTCTTTGCTTATGGGCCCAATAAAAAGGGCCGCCCGCAGGCGGCCCCGGTCATGCACTTCCGAATCGGAATTAGACAAGTCCTTGATCAATCATTGCGTCGGCAACTTTCACGAAGCCGGCAATATTGGCACCCATGACATAATTGCCCGCATCGCCATATTCTTCCGACGCCGCATAGGCGCTGTCGTGAATCGCCTTCATGATCAGGCGCAGACGCGAATCCACCTCGTCGCGGGTCCAGTTGATGCGCATGGAGTTCTGACTCATCTCCAAACCGGATGTCGCCACACCACCGGCGTTGGCCGCCTTACCGGGTCCGTAAAGAACCTTGGCCTTCAGGAACACTTCCACACCTTCCGGATCGGTCGGCATGTTCGCACCCTCAGCCACAACACGGCACCCATTCTTGACCAGCGTACGAGCATCATCACCGGAAATCTCGTTCTGCGTCGCCGACGGAAATGCGCAATCACACTGGATGCCCCAGGGCCGCTCCCCTTCCTTGTACTGGCAGCCGTACTTATCCGCATATTCCTTCACCCGACCACGCCGCACATTCTTCAGTTCCATCAGGAAGGCCAGTTTCTCGTCATTAATCCCCGCGGGATCATACACCGTACCACCGGAATCCGACACCGAGACGCACTTGCCGCCAAGCTGGTTGACCTTCTCGATCGTATACTGTGCCACATTCCCGGAACCCGATACCGTGCAGATCTTGCCCTTCATCGAATCACCCTTCCGCGCCAGCATTTCCTGGGCGAAATAGGTGGCCCCGTAACCTGTAGCCTCCGGCCGGATCAGCGAACCGCCCCACTTCAAACCCTTCCCGGTCAGAACGCCCGTGAACTCATTCGTGATCCTCTTGTACTGACCGTACATGAACCCGATCTCACGCCCACCCACGCCGATGTCGCCGGCCGGCACATCGGTATCGGCACCCACGTGACGGTACATCTCCGTGAACAACGACTGGCAAAACCGCATTACTTCGGCATCACTCTTGCCCTTCGGGTCAAAATCGGAGCCTCCTTTGCCGCCGCCCATGGGAAGCGTCGTCAGCGAGTTCTTGAAAATCTGCTCGAACCCGAGGAACTTGATGATGCTGAGGTTTACGGACGGATGGAAACGCAGGCCGCCCTTATACGGGCCAATTGCGCTGTTGAACTGGACGCGGAAACCGCGATTCACCTGGAACCGGCCCTTGTCATCCTGCCAGGGCACACGGAACATAATCACGCGCTCTGGCTCCACAATGCGCTCCAATATGGCATTGTCCTGATACTTCTTGTGCCGCTCGATCACCGGCGCGATGGAGTCAAAAACCTCCGTCACGGCCTGCAGGAACTCTACCTGCTCGGCATTCTTGCGCTTCACCTGTTCCAAAACGGAAGATACATACTTATTCATCGTGTTCGCCTGCTTCCTTGGTTATTTGTGCCGACATACGGCATCATTTGACCGCAATCTATCGGATGTCCCTTCAGCGAGCCAAAACATTCTTACGCTTTATGCCTTGATTATAGCGGCAAGTTTGCCGTATCTATTTTCAGATTACGGGGAGACACCATGTTGAAAAGAGAGCGTATCCAGCTGGCCGTACTGAAAATCCTGGCCGATGCAAACTCACCGATGGGCGCAACTCGACTGCGCAACAGCCTGCTGGCCGCAGGGATTGAAGTACAGACACGAACGGTCCGATTCCATCTTCTGCACATGGATCGCCAGGGGCTGACCCACTCGGTGAGCCGGCGCGCCGGCCGCATCATCACGCGCAAGGGCCGAGAAGAACTTTCTCGCGCCAATGTCATCGAGAAGGTGGGAGTCGTCTCCGCCAAGGTCGATAACCTTGCATACCAGATGAGCTTCCGCCCGGGCAATACGGCGGGCACTGTCGTCGTAAATGTCTCCATGATCTACCCGGAACATGTGAACCGTGCGCTGAACGAGATGAAACTCGTGTTCCGCAACAACCTGGCGATCGGCTCGCGTATTGTCCTCGCCCAGCCCGGGGAAATCGTCGCGCAGGCGGTGGTCCCTCAGAATTACGCCGCCATTGCGACCCCTTGCAGCATTACCGTAAGCGGTATCCTCCTGCACCAGGGCATCCCTGTGAAATCAAGGTTCGGCGGTCTGCTGGAAGTCCGGAACCGCACGCCCATCCGTTTCGTGGAATTGATCGAGTACCAGGGATCCACCATGGATCCTCTGGAAGTCTTCATCCAGGCGAAAATGACAAGGGTGCGAGACGCCATCGTTACAGGATCGGGTATTTTGTGCGCTGGATTCCGGGAGGTTCCTTCCGTTGCGGTGGAAGATGTCAGGCGCGTGGAACGGCAGATGCGGGCCGTCGGCCTCGGTGGCATCGTGGAGATCGGAAAGCCAAACCAACCTCTTCTTGGAGTCCCGGTCTCAGAAGGCCACGCCGGCATGATTGTTTATGGAGGATTGAATCCTATCGCCCTTCTCCATGAATCGGGCATTCCCGTGAAGATCAAGTCACTGGCCGGCCTGGAGGAATTCTCCTCGCTCCGAACCATTGAGGAATACCAGCGTCGACTCCGGTAATCTCACGCCACTTCATTCCGCCTGCAAAAGGGCATTAATGGAAGCCGCCGCGCGCCGGCCTTCCCCCATCGCCAGAATGACTGTTGCCGCACCCAGGACGATGTCTCCGCCCGCAAACACCCGCTCAATCGACGTCTTGCCGGTCTCATCGACAACGATGTTCCCCCATTTGGTAACCTTCAGTCCGTCCGTTGTGGAAGGGATGAGCGGGTTGGAATCATTCCCGATGGCCACGATCACGGTATCAACGTCCAGCACGAATTCACTGCCTTTGATCTCCACCGGCCGGCGGCGCCCGGACGCATCAGGCTCGCCCAGTTCATACCGCAGGCATTCCAGACCGGTCACCCGCCCTTGGTCATCCCCCAGCACCCTCTTTGCGTTCTGGAGGAGGTGGAACAAAACCCCTTCCTCCTTCGCATGCTCAATTTCTTCTACTCGTGCAGGCATCTCGACTTCCGTACGCCGGTACACAATCCGCACTTCCTCCGCGCCAAGGCGGACCGCGGTGCGAGCAGCATCCATCGCCACATTCCCACCGCCCAGCACGGCAACTTTCCGGGACGGGTAGATCGGCGTATCGGCACGCCCTGTGTCATACGCACGCATCAGATTGGACCGTGTCAGGTACTCATTGGCGGAAAACACCCCGACAAGGTTCTCCCCTTCGATACCCATGAACTTCGGCAAACCGGCTCCCGTTCCCACGAAAACAGCGTCAAAACCATCCTTTTCAAGAAGGTCCTTCAGTTTGCGGGTGCGCCCAACGACAAAGTTGGTATGGATCTCCACGCCCATGGCCTTGAGAGTATCGATTTCGAGTTGCACAATCCGTTTCGGCAGGCGGAATTCGGGAATCCCATACACCATAACCCCGCCGGGCTTGTGAAACGCCTCGTACATCACAACGGCATGTCCAGCCCGCCGCACATCCGCGGCGACCGTAATGCTGGCTGGACCACTGCCAATCACAGCCACCCTCTTCCCGGTATCGGCCTTGACCGCGGGCGGCCGGGTCAGGCCGCACTCCCGCTCCAGATCCGCCACATAGCGCTCAACGCGTCCAATGGCAACCGCCTTGCCCACATCCTTGAGCCCCTTGCCAACCGTACAAGTGGCCTGGCACTGCACTTCCTGTGGACATACCCGGCCGCATACCGCAGGCAAAAGACTGGTGCTCTTGATGATCGCGATCGCCTTCTGGAAGTCCCCTTCCGCAGCCGCCTTGAGGAAACCGGGAATATCAATCCTCACAGGACAACCATCGATGCACGGCGCGTTCCGACACTGCAGGCAACGCATGGACTCGATCCGCGCCTGCTCCGCCGTATATCCAAGCGCCACCTCGGTCATATTCCGCCGCCGCAACAGCGGATCCTGCGCCGGCATCGCCTGCGGCGCGATGGACATCCTCTCGCGCGGAGTCAATGGCTTCTCACGGCTTACCAGTTCCTTAAGCAGCGTACAGCTTTCCCGGGCTATTGTCTCGGGATCCTGATGGCTCATGACGCCCGCCCTCTCGCTTCAAGCGCCATATCCATATGACAGCGACGATGCGCCTCGTCTTCAATCTTCTTGTAGGATTTCAGCCGCTGGATCATGTTATCGAAGTCGACCTGGTGACCGTCAAATTCCGGCCCGTCCACGCACACAAAGCGGGTCTTGCCGCCCACAGTGACCCGGCATCCCCCGCACATCCCGGTGCCATCAATCATGATCGTATTCAGCGAAACAACCGTCGGCACAGAATGGGGCCTTGTCGCTTCCGAGCAGAACTTCATCATCACCGGAGGCCCGATGGCCACCGCCAGATCCGGTTTCGGCACACGTGTACACACTTCCTTGAGCGGATCGGTCACCAATGACTTGCGGCCATAGGAGCCATCGTCGGTGCACACAATCAATTCATCCGCTATCCGCCGCATTTCTTCCTCGAGGATCAACAAAGCTTGCGTCCGCGCACCCATGATCACAACCAACCGGTTGCCCGCCGCCTTCATTCCTTTTGCGATCGGATACAAGGGTGCAACGCCGATTCCCCCGCCGACACAGACGACCGTACCGAACTTCTCAATATGCGTCGGTTTACCCAGCGGCCCCAGGACACTTTCAATCGTATCGCCTGGATTCCTTTCCGCCAGCTTGTGCGTCGTCTTCCCCACGGCCTGAAAGATCAGACTGATGGTTCCCCCCTCAGGGTCGGCATCCGCAATCGTCAGGGGAATCCGCTCCCCGTAATCGTTATCCAGTTGGACAATGACAAACTGGCCGGGCAGGCGCTCCCGCGCGATGAGTGGCGCCTCGACCTGCATGCGGTACACATCTTCCGCCAGCTGCTGTTTTGACTCTATGCGATTCATTACGTTACCGGCAAAAATGAAAATGTTAGGGGATCGCAACACCGCTTTCAAGCTCTATTGGCCCGCCATAGATGGGCATATACATTGCCCGCTAGCCAGGCATATGGGAATCCAGCATCACTCCTTTCGCCCGATCCACAAGGAACAGACAGGACCGGCCTGCAGGAATCGTGACGCTGAGCCGCCATTGCGGGTTCACGCCAACCAGCGCTTCCCCGCGCAACACCGCATTCTGTACAACCCCCGACTCGTTTGACACCAGGAAAAGCCCTGCCTTCCTGAACGTAACCGCCCGGATCAGAAGACCGGGCCCGGCCCCCTCCTCCGGCGTTGCGCACGGCAACCGCGCCAGCCGGCACGCTTCCCGATACACAGCCTCGGTGTGATCCTCTGCCAGCGTGCATTCGATCGGGACCGGACAGTAGAGGAGATGGCCCTTTCCGTATTGGAAGCTCTGGAGCGGGAGAGATTCACCGGAGGCGCCCACAGCTTTCTCGTACCAGAGCTGGGACGAAAAGGCCATCCGAAGCGCCCCCCCATGGCACTGAAGAGGCAGCACCATCTGCTCCTCGTGATCGACCTCGGCAGGATATGTCTCAAGACCAAAACGCTTCAACCTCGCAACGGGTCGCCAGTACTCGTCATCCTCGATGTATCCGCTGGCCAGTAGTGTTGCCCCACCATGAACTTTCCGCAGCAACGCCTGCCAGCAGTCTTCGCGCAGAATCCGGGGTGATGGCAGAACCAGCAAGTCCGCCTCGCCTGCTCTCTCGGGAAACATCTCACTGACAGTGCGACACGCCACGCCAAGCCGGTATTCCAGTGCACGGACCGCACGCCGCGTACATTCCGTCGCCGTATTTCGCACACTGAACAGCTGGCTGTGCGGAATGATCAGCACAACCCGTTCCGTTTCCCGCGCCTCCATGTGCCTCGCAACCCGCCGCATAAACGCAGCTACGCCGGAAAGCGCAGCAAGTTCAGGCTTGGCGCTGCCATCGGCCCGCAGCAGCCCGATACCGGCCTCATTCTCGGAGAAGTTGTACACCGCCGTGTTCCAAAGCCACTGGATGAAACCCGCGCAACCGCCGGCAAACGAGAGCGCCATCTTTCGCTCCAGCAGGTCCCGAACCCGCTCCGGAGATCGCTGGGGACGCCCGCGGATACCCTCGGCAAACATCACACCGGCTTCTTCCAGAACGTTGGGGCATAAATCCGTTTTCGTCATCACGCTGTCCCATAAAGTGTCATCGTTCAGCCACCAGGGATGATTCGATGTAAAGTCGACGTCTTCCGCATGGAAATGCGGGTTGGGACTTCGGCCGGCACCGGCTTCGTCCTGTCCCACGGTCACCAACTGGTTCGGATTCCCGTTGGCCCGGATCACATCACGCATTCTTCGCACCCATTCCGTAAACGCATCCTGGCTGAAACGCACGAAATCCGTTGCGCGCAAAAGACGGGAATCATCCTGGTGATGCAGATCGCCAAGCTCCTTTTGCGCCGGAACGGAAAGAGGCGAGTTCGTCGTCAGGCCCCACCGTGTGCGCCATTCATCCTCACTCGCACCCTGCTTCTTCAACCATGCCGCCCATGCTGCGGCCTCCGCGGAATCTCCGGAGGGACGGAACGACCACAACCCCTGTGGATGCGCATAGGACGGCTCATTGATAAAATCCCACAACAGATGGTTTGCCGACGAAAGCCGGCGCGCCAGCGCCGAAAGGAATGTGGATTGCGCGGATAGAGCCGCAGGATCAACGTACGGATTCGTCCCGCTCCATGTTTCCGGGAGGAAGGCGAACACGGTAAGGATGACGGGCATGTCATGACGCCGGGCGGCGAGCAGGAAGGCCTGCAGTGCACGCACCACGCCCTCATCCATTACACCCGGCTCCGCCATCATGCGCCGCCAGCCCCACCAGAAACCGGTCCTGACGATGTTGATTCCCGCAGCCTTCATGGCCGCAAAATCCCGATCCCACGCCGTGGCGGTAGGCTCAATCATCCAACTGCGATGGGTCGCGGTCGACATGTAGGTCGTTCCCGTCAGCGGAAAGGGTTTTCCGCCGCGCAGGAAATAGTCCCGGTTGATCGTAAGGGGCTGAGCCGACGCCATAAAGCGCTCATCGTATAACCAGAATCCGTTTTCAGCCGTTGCAAGGATCGTTTCCTGTCCGGCCAGCCGAGCTGTAACGCAAACGGAATACAAGCCGGAACGTCTCAGGGGAATCGCCGGCGTCGTGACATAAGAATCCGACACACCGCAGGTTGTCCGGTAACCGGCCTGACGGATGACGCGCCCGCTGTCGGCTTCGATAATCCGATACCGAATCTCCAAGGCGTCGCGGCAACGGCTGGACACCCGGATGATGGCTGTTGCGGACTCCCCCGGATAATAACACCCGAACCCCGGACGCACCTCAAGGCAAACGGCCGGCTGGAGCGCGATGTCGCACACGGCTTTAAGGAATCCTGCTGAAAAAGGCTTACCGGGGCAGCAGGGTACAAGCACCCACCTTCCGCCTTCAAACGTGCCGTGCCGCATGTCAATCACGACAACACCGGCGCCGAGCATGGTCCCCTCGCGGCTCATCGCCTGTACGACGGGACGGAAGTCAGCCCGCCGCATCCCGCTGGCCCCGGGGTCAGACGCACATAAAGTACCGCTCTCCGTGAGAAGCACCTGGAGCGACCAGAGCCTTTCAATCCTGTGCGCGGGCAAGGTTGTTGCCGCCTTGCGGATCGGCTCGATGGCCACCTCGCGCTCCGACACCTGAAAACGGGTGCCGGTCGGCAAATCAACAGGCCATGTGTGACGGATCATGCATTCCTTGCCGTAGGCGACCTGATGCTCTTCCGCGATCCATCTTCCCTTCTCCCGCCGCACAGGCCGCGTCAGCGGGGCGCCCCCCAGGTTAAGCCACCGGCCGCCGCGCTTGAGATACGCCGTAAATGCCGGCCATGCGGACTTGGGAAACGCGGAACCATGGGGAAGGATGACCAGGTCCGGCTGTTCTGAAAGGGCGTCCGCCAATGCGTCGGCCCTGGCCATGCGGACAGTGTATTTTCCCAGCGCACGCTTCCACTGGGCCTGGGGCACTGGCACGGAATCCAATACGGGGAACTCCGGCTCATGGAACACAACAATTCTCATGGCACTCTCCTGATCAATGCTGGTTTCCGCTCAAGTCGCTTGCTCTATGGCGGCGCGGACATTCCGCTACCGGGACGTCACCTGCTTGAAAAACGCATTGCGGGTCTTCTGGATCCACTCTTCCGTCCGGGGGAAGTCGCAAAAGCTGCGCAAGGTCAGCAGCCGTCGATTCTCGCGGCAAACCTTCATGCTTTGCAGCAGCGCATAGTCTTGCAGACCCTCGGCAAAAACCTCCCAGCGGATCGAATCCAGCGGACCCTCCGCGCCGGGATACACCACGAACGGATCCCCGTTGGGCCAGCCGGGCCAGTTGCCGCCGTCGGACGTCAGGAAGGGGTCAATCCTCTTCTCCGAACCGGGGGCATACCAGAAGTTGTAGCCCCAATGCAGGAATCCCTTCAACGGCCAGCGGTAGAACAGCCATCCGCTCATGCGGATTTTTGCCAGGGAATCATCCAGCAGGCGGTTTAGATACCGCTCACGGGGCTGACAACAGAAGTAGCACCAGACCGGCTTATCCTGTTGCACGAACTCCTGCACACCACCGATCGTGCAAACCGGGATATCCACAAGGCCCTGGCGGGCGAAGGTCGCGTCGCTCAACGCATCCATCACCTTCATCCATGGCGCGAGCTCCCGCAGAAGATTCCGCGCCATCCGGTAATTGGCCTGCTGTTCGGCTTCGTGCGGCTCGTCGGACGCATGAAAGAAACTGACCTGCATCAGGTTTTCGCGGCGCAGGAACTTTTCCAGGGCTGGAAGGAACTGCCGGAGGAAATTCCGATAAACCTCGCCCGTGGCCGGTGTCTCCACCGGCCAGAGCAGACGCTTATCGAGCCCCTGCCCGTGATAAATGCGCACAGCATACCTGGCACCCCATTGCGTGAACAAATGAGTCCACTCAAACTTCCCGATGCCACATGCCCGGGCGGTCGCGATGTACTTCTTTACATCACGCCAGTCGAACGCATATCTCCCCGCGGCCCGTTCCGTGACCCTCAGGAGCTGGGTGGGACGATGCAACCCGTCCAGCGGTGGAGTGAAGACGGGCACATAGACCGTGTCCTGACCGTGCGACGCAAGGTTACGCAGATAGTTGGGGAGAATCGACCAATAGCGCGTGTCAAATGGCTCGCAATTGTGGAAATCAAAAAGACTGTCGCTATAGAACCAGTGAATCACCGAGAAATCCTTTCTCGGCTGGATTGTAACGTCGTGCACCCGGACTTCCAGGCTCAGCACACAATCCTTCTTCTCCGCCTCATCCGTCACACGCACACGCACGGTGTGCCGGCCCGGACGTACCGGTCGGGAGGGCCGCAGGCTCAGCCAGAAGGAATGAGTCTCGTCGGGCGGCAGCCAAACACCATCCTCCTCGAAAAGCGGATCAGGCACAAAACCCGGAATGTGCTCCCATCCATCAACCTCTTCCCTCGGTTTCCACGTGGTGGCATGCCGCATCGGAACATAACCCACCCGCCGCACCCGGACCTGCCAGGGCGAACCAGGCTCGACCTGTACCCTAACCCCTGCCGGATCCGGCCGGATCTCACCCGGCGTATAGTCCCGCCGGACCGCCACCTGGCAACTGAAGAACTCGTTCCGCGCGACATTCATGCCGCCAATCCGGCCCGTATCCGGCCTTGTCGCAGGAAAGATCCGATTCAACGAAGAAGACAACCAGCATCGCAGCATTTTTCACCTCTCTCTTTATCACCAGCAACCACGCATCGGCTCAGCATCAGCGGACCGCAAAACGGCGAAAATACCCGCTGAACACCGAATTGTCAAAAGGAAGCCCGCCCCGCATCGGATCCTATCGCGTAACGACGCCGCGTGCTGTCCGCATCGTCCACTTGCCGTTTGAACGACGAACACTGATCCTGCCATTGGCAGTCTCCAGCGTGTAGGCAACGTCACCCTGTCCCGGCCATCTTGGGGCAAACCGAACCGTCCGCCAGCCCGGGGAACCTGGACGAAGCCCAAGCAAACCCTCGACCATCAGGGCGATGACAGAGGCGCCCCAGCCATGGGCAGTATTAAACGGGTTCGCGGAAAAACCTTCACCGAACGTTGGTGCCCCCGAATCCAGGAAGCACTGTCCATACGTACGTTGCAGATGACGATGGATCACCCCAGGATCCATACTCCCGCAACAGGGAGTGAGTAAGCTGCCAATCCAGCCCGGCCCGCAGGCATTCGCCGGCCCCAAGGGCTGACGCAACAGATCGACACACCGCTGCACGGTCCGGGATTGCACTTCCCGGTTGCCGAGCCCCAATTCCAGCGCCAATGCATTGACATGCAAGATGACGGGCTGGGCCACCTCGTGCGGCGTGTCATGGTTCGAGCGTTCGATCCGCGCACGAACACCCCGGGATGGTTCAAGATGCGATACCCACGCATCCTTCCGATTGTCATAAAAGCGTTGGCACGCCATGCGCAAGGAATGGCGGATCGACTTCATCTCCTTGACCGTTTCCTTTGCGCCCAACCGTTGAGCCAATATCCCCGTCGCCTCGCCAGCACGCAGCGCAAGCAGGTTGACAACCGCGGAATAAGGCCTTTTGTCAATGGCCGCCCAATCCACCCAATGCCAGGTCCATGCGGGTGGAACAAACAAACCCTCATGGCAATTCCTCGCGACAAAACCCATGACCTTCCGCATTCCGGGCAGTACAAATCTTGCCCATACATCATCCCCCGTCAGATCATGATAACGCAGGCAGGTGTGCACCCAGTTCAGGGTCTGGTCGGGTAACATGCACGCCATCCCCTCCCCTTGACTGGGCACAATGCCCGCAACGGTCCCATCCTCCTGGACCCCTTCGGCCACGAGCCTGAAACAGTGTCCGGGCATTGCCGGGTCACCAAACCGGTAGAACGTACCCATTCCCGTCGCGCAGGCATCAAAGGTCCAGAGCGCGTTTTCACGGAAACAGGTATCGACCAGTACATCCGTGGTCGAAGCGCGGATGGTCTCGCCCGCCACATCCCACAATCGCTGATAGAATGGATCGTCACAATTGAAAGTCGCCTTGGCAGGATAAGGATATTCCACAGATCGGCATAACGGCTGCACCAGCACCCGACCGCGCCCTCTCGCCGACCAGGTTATGAAACGCCCTCCCCTTGGCTGTGTCCGCCACCAGACCTGGGGCTGATCGACCCGGATACTGTCACAACTGCCTTCGTGATGAGTCCCAAATCCTGTGCCGGCCGTTGGCCTTCCGTTGAAGGAGATATCCAGAAAACAGTCCAGGCTAACCTTGCCTTGGCAGGCAAGGACTCGAAAGCCCGGCCGCATATTGCGGGTTCGTCCCGTGTCAAGGGTGATTGTATTCCTGCCTCCACACTCCAGCCAGAACGCAGCATCCTGCTCGCGCCCCTTCATCACATATGTCGTCGCATCCAGAAAGGGTGCTATGAGGTTTCCGGATGGCTGGCCGTTGTAGCCGATGCGTCCACTCCATACGGTTCGCAGGTCCATTTCCTTTTCCACGGCTGTCGG
>CAIVSY010000015.1 GCA_903908715.1 uncultured bacterium | reverse complement strand
GCGAAGAACGCAGGTGTTGTGATCTAATGCGACGCTCAATTGGCCGACAGATGCAATCGCAAGAACGAACCAAACCGGGTGCCGCCGGGAAGTTTTCCCTTGTCCGGCGCGGACTCCGCGTCTTTCTCGAACCGCGGCCGGTTCTGGAGGCGGTCGTGGCGGCAGGCGCGACGTTGCTGATTGCGAGCTTGTGCCTGCTGGGGTTGTATCTTGACGGCGTTTCCGCCTTGAAGGAGGAGGTGCGCAGCGGTTTGGTTCGCACGGCGACAGCCGTCGCGACCCTGGTGGACGGCGATCTCCATCGAACCTTCACGCGTCCGGAGCAGGAAGCCTCGGACGACTACAGGCGCGCGGTTGCGCCCCTGCAGAAGATCCTCAGGGGACGGGGTGACGTCCGGTTCCTGTATACCATGGTGCTGGCCAACAAGCTTCCTTGTATCGTTCTTGACGCCACTCCGCCGGGTGACGCCGACCGGGACGGGGTGGAGGACCATTCCCCGATCATGCAGCCCTACACCACGCCAGCCCCCGCGCTGCTGGATGCGCTGCAAACCGGGAAGGCCCAGGCGGATTCCGAGGCGGTTAAGGATCAGTGGGGCATTTATTTCAGCGCCTACGCTCCCTTCCGCGACTCCGCCGGGCGCATGGCGGGTATTGTGGGCGTGGATATGCGAGCCGACAATTTCGCGGCGCGGATGGCGGTTATGAGGCGATCGCTGTGGACCGGATTGAGCATGGCTCTGTCTGTGTGCGCGGTGTTTGGCGTCGGGGTTTGGTGGTTGCGGGAGCGTGTTCGGACGATGCACCGGATGCGGCTGGCGGCGGAAGAGGAGTTGCGCCTGAGCGAGGCAAAGTTCCGCGCTCTCACGGAGCATTCGCCTGACGTCATCATGCGATTCGACCGGGAGGGGCGGCATCTCTATGTGAGTCCGTCGGTGACTCGTTGCTTCGGGTTCCGGCCGGAGGACTGGGTTGGCAAGACGCACAGGGAACTCGGCTTTGCCCCGGAGTGCTGCGCTTTCTGGGAAGACAATATCCGTTCGGTGTCTCAAACCGGGAAGGCGGTCGAGCGGGAGTACCGGATGGAGACCGCCGCCGGCCCCGCGATCTTCGATATCCGGCTTTTCCCGGAGCCAGGGCCTGGCAACAGCCCCGCAACGATCTACGGGGTTTGCCGCGATGTTTCCGCGCATCGCCGGGCGGAACGGCACTACCAGATGATTTTCGACTCGATGATCGAAGGAGTGGCTGTGCATGAACTCCTCTGCGATGACCACGGCAAGCCGGTGGATTACAGGTTTCTCGCCGTCAATCCAGCCTTTGAGCGGCTGACGGGGTTCAAGAAGGAGGATGTGGTCGGACGCACGGCGAGGGAACTGTTTCCCGGGTTGGAAGACATTTGGATCACCACGTACGGGAAGGTGGCTTTGACCGGCGAGCCCGCGCATTTCGAGAATCACGCCAAGGACCTGGGGCGCTGGTATGAAGTGATTGCCTACCGGCCCATGCCGGGAGAGTTCGTCACGATCTTCTCCGATATCACCGAACGCAAGCGCGCGGAAGAGGAACGGGCGCAGATGGAGGAGCATATCCGGCACGTCCAGAAGCTGGAGAGCCTGGGCGTGCTGGCCGGCGGAATTGCCCATGACTTCAACAATTTCCTGATGGCGATCCTGGGGAACGCCGATCTGGCCGTCGAGGAACTGCCGGCCGATTCCCCGGCGCGATCGAGCCTGGTCGAGATCAGGAGCGCGGCGTTGTGCGCCGCGGACCTGTGCAAGCAGATGCTGGCTTATTCCGGCAAAGGC
>CAIVSY010000014.1 GCA_903908715.1 uncultured bacterium | reverse complement strand
GTGTGCATGCAGGATCTCGGCGGCAACGGAAGTTCGAGCGTCACCGGAACAACCCCGCAGAGCACCTACGACCGGCTGGCCGACACCGGCGCGGAGTGCGTGAAGCATGACTTCTGGGACGGCACGGGACAATGCTGGTACACCGGCCGCGATTGGCAGTTCAAGCCGGCGGTCTGGCCCAACGGATTCGACTTTGCCCGCAAGGCGCACCAGGCGGGGCTGAAGGCGTCGCTTTACATGGGCGGCACGTACAACGACTGCGACCTGAATACCATCGCCGGCCGGGATGCGGAACTCCAGGCCGTCCTGTCGCGCTACGACCAGGGGTGGTTCGACATGTGGCGCACGGACCGCTACTCGGCGCCCCAGGATCCCATCCCGGATACCTACCAGGGCGTCCTCAACTTCCTGTACATCCAGGACCACCTCATCCGCAACCGGCCCGGCTATCGCTACGAAAACTGCTGCAATGGCGGCAAGTACAAGGGCTTTGCCATCTGCCGCCGGATGACGTTCTGCACCATGAACGACATTGACCAGGATCCTGTGGCGACCCGCACGACGTATTACTCCTGCACCTATGGGGTGAACCCGGTGCAGTTGAAGTCCGATCTCGGTCCGGCCCAGACCGCCTACCAGATGCGCACGCACATGCTGGGCTCCATCCTCTCCTGGGCCGCGGACAATCCGGTCTATCGCCAGCACCTCGCGCTTTACAAAAGCCGCCAGCGGCCGATCCTGCGCGGCGCCAACGTGTATCACATCCTCCCCATGGCCGACGGAGTGAACTGGGACGGACTCCAGTATTTCAATCCCGACCTGAACCGCGGCTCGGTCTTCCTGTTCAAGCCTTCCGCAAATTCCCAGGACGGCGATTCCAAGGTTATCAAACTCAAGGGATTGAACCGGCAGGAAACCTACCACCTCACGTTCCAGGACCGGACCAACCTGAACTGCGCGGCCACCGGGGCCAAGCTGATGGATGAGGGGATCACGGTCTCCGGCCTGGTCGGCAATCAAGCGTCGGAGATCATCTGGATCAACTGCCCCGAGTTCGCCGTCACACCCGGCCGCCTGACCTTCCAGGTGGGCGATCCGGCCGACAAGGCGCCGGCCCAACAGGTGTCCGTCTCCTATCGCGGCCCTGGCACAGACAAGCCGTTTTCGGCCAGCGCGGCCGATCCGTGGGTGAAGATCGAGCCGGTCTCCGGCGCGGGGGACGGCCAGACTTTCGCGGTTGCCGTCGTCCCCGGAGCCCTGCCTTCCGGCTTCCACAATTCCCGGATGGTCATTTCGCGGCAGGACATCCCCGATAGGCTTCTGGTTCCTGTGCGCCTGCAGCTCGGCAAGCCGGTGCTGAAGTACATCAGTGTTAGCCCCAACTCGGCGTCTTGCGTGACCCAGAGGAACAGGCGATTCACCGCCGCTGGCTGGGATCAGTTTGGCGCCCTCCACCATCCGGAACGAATCCAGTGGTCGGTCTCCGGTGGCGGGACGATCAGCGATCAGGGCGTGTTCGCAAGCGATGGGACCACCGGCGTGTTCACCGTCACGGCCACCGTGGCCAGTCCTGCCGCACTGACGGCAACGGCATCGGTGC
>CAIVSY010000013.1 GCA_903908715.1 uncultured bacterium | reverse complement strand
TGGGCGGGGGTGGGTTCCCGCTGTGCCAAGTGCCAGTTCCGTTATGCGGCCGGGCCGGACGGCCAGCAACAGGCCGCGCAGGGCCTCAAGAGCGGGCGCGAGGAATGCTGGCGGCAGGAGTTGGGGACGCGGTTCCAGTCCGGGAAGGAAACCGTGCTGGAAATCTGGAACTGCCGCTGCAAGGACGACCTCATCGCCACCGGGAAATACTACCTGGCGGATGTGGCGCAGGCGGATCTTGGGGATGGCAAACTGGTGGAGCGTCAGTGGATCCAGGTCGACAAGGTTCAGCGCGGCGACACAGCCCCGTGGATCGACAAGGCGGGTCTCAAGGGGGAGATGGGCGGGTGGACGTATCCCCTGCACTTCATTGACTTTGAGACCTCGCGGGTGGCCATCCCCTTCGACAAGGGTAGGGGCCCCTACGAGCAGATCGCCTTCCAGTTCTCGCACCATACGGTTGACCTTGCGGGGAGGATCTTCCATGCGGGCCAGTGGCTAGAAGTCAGGCCGGGGGCCTTCCCTAACTTCGATTTCGTGCGGGGGCTCAAGCGTGAACTGGACAAGGATGAGGGGACCGTCTTTTGCTATTCCCACCACGAGAACACGGTGCTCAACGATATCCATGACCAACTGCAGGCCAGTCAGGTGTCGGACCGCGTTGACCTCTGCCGCTGGATCCGGACCCTTACCTGGTTCAAGCAGGGAAAGCAGCAAATAAAGGGGCAACGTGCAATGGTGGACATGAAGAAACTCGTCATCGCTCACCACTACGACCCCTATACGCATGGCTCCAACTCGCTCAAGGCGGTCTTGCCGGCGATCCTTCACTCCTCGGCGGCCCTGAGGGCGAAATACGCCCAGCCGGTGTACGGGACGACCTCGATGCCCAGCCGGAACTTCCTGAACCACGTATGGATCGACACGGCGAAGGGCAACGATCCCTACAAGACCCTCCCGCCCCTTTTCGAGGGTGAGGATCTGGCGTCACTGTCCGCCGTCGTGGAGGATTTCGAGGACATTGCCGAGGGCGGGGCTGCGATGGCGGCTTATGCCAAGCTCCAGTTCGCGAACCTGCCCGGTGTCGAGCGCCAGCGGCTGGAGGAGGGGCTGTTGCGCTACTGCGAGTTGGACACGATGGCGATGGTGATGCTGTACGAGTACTGGAAAGAAAACGTGCCGTGAGGCGCTAAATCATGATGGATGGATTTTTCGCGGAGTGTATACTCCGGATTCAGCGTGACCGTGCTCTGCCCAGGGGAATGGGAGGGGCTTCGGGAGAAAGAAAGGAAACCGAATGCTGGTTCGAGATACCTTGCCTGTGCATTTCATCGCCTTGGAGGTTCCTTGCCCTGCCCGTCCAGCATATTATTCTCCATGTACAGGGTTATCCTGTGGGGAATTATGAGCACGGTGTATAACTGACGTCGGACAATTGTCCATGCTGGAGAAGGAGTTTCTGCTTATGCAACATCATCAGGGATCATCGGCGAGCAAACAGTATAACGTACGGTTTTTCCGTGCATGTCGTTACGGTGATGAGGGTGAAGTCAAGGCGTTGTTAGCAAGAGGGCAAGACCCTAACACTGCTCACAAAGACGGAACCCCGGTATTAACGATTGCAAGTGGGATGGGGCGGGAGGCAGTGGTTAAGCTGCTTCTGGCAGCAGGGGCCGACCCTAATGCAAAGGGTGGCTTCGATGGCAATGCTCTTGGGGCAGCCTGCTTCAACTCTAACAGCTCGGTGGTCAAACAACTTCTCAAGGCCAAGGCGAATCCAGATGCCGTCACGGCATGGCAAGGGGAGCCTCCGATTCGCCTTGTGATTCGGGAGTCTGACAGCAGGTCCGCCAAGTTGGTGAAACTACTGCTTGATGCGGGTGCTCAGCCAGATAAGCCTGATAATAGAGGTCAAACGGCAGTAATGAAAACGTGCCAAGCAGGGTACTTGCGGACGATGAAGATGCTGTTGAGAGCCAAGGCGGATCCCAATGTCGTTGATAAAGATGGATGCACTGCCCTCATGCATGCAAGTTGTCATGGATTTGGGCGATCGGTTCGGTGCCTGATTGACGCCAAGGCAAACCTGAATCTGCAAGACACAATGGGTCTGACAGCCCTTATGCATGCGGGCGCTCATGGCAATGTTGTGAATCTGCTACTTAATGCGGGAGCGAATCCTCATATTGCCAGCCATGATGGATGTACTGCCCTCATATATGCCGCCCGCGAAGGGCGTGCTCATGTTGTGAAGTTGTTACTGCAAGCTGGTGTGGAGCCTGATGCTACCGACAACGATGGTGAGACTGCATTGTCGCACGCCGTAGGTCGCGGGTATTTGGCCGTTGTCAAGTTGCTGTTGGCGGCCAAAGCAAACCCGAATATTGCCGGGAAACATGGTGTCACCCCGCTAATGAAAACGTCATTCTGGCAATCTGGAAAAACTGAGGCGATGATCCGGTTGTTGCTTGTCAAGGGTGCGGATGTGAACGCAAAGGATGATCAAGGACGGACAGCTCTTATGATGGCCTGTGGCAGAGGGGCCGGAGAAGGATCGGTTAGGGCAGAGCAACTGAAAGCGGGTTATTTTCTTGATAGGCTACAAGAAGTGGTTCGTTTACTCCTTCATGCCGGTGCTGATCCGAATGCGCAGGACAACGACAAATGCACCGCATTGATGGAAGTTAGACGCCGCAAACTCATTGGTGTTGATACAATGCTCATTAGCCGAGGCGCTCGCGAGGAATCCTCAACCTCGCTGGTAGGGGCTTGCCGAGCCAGGCAAGTTGCTGCTGTGGCAGAGTTGTTAAAGACCGGTACGGATCCCAACTCGTTGGATGACGATGGAAAACTGCCGCTGATCGAAGCGAGTTGGTATGGGTGCGCTGATGTGGTTAGGCTCCTTTTGGGTGCTGGTGCGGATGCAAACATGAGGGATGGGGATGGGCAGCGGGCTTTGGTGGCTGCGAGCACGAGGGGGCATCTCGAAGTGGTACGGATGTTGTTGCAAGGTAAAGCGAAGCCTGGTTCAACAAATAAGGAGCGCTTAGACAGTCTCATGGCGGCCGCCAGGGAGGGGCATAGCGAAACAGTTGGACTATTGCTCTGTGCGAAGACTTCAGGCAACAAGGACGCAGCGTTGATGGAGGCAATTTGCAGGGGTAATGCGGATGTGGTGAGAATGCTGCTTGAGGCCGGGGCCAACCCCAATGTTTCCAGCAGGTGTGGCGTGCCGGCTCTCATGGAGGCCAGCGAGCGAGGGCATGGGAGTATGGTCGCCATGCTGCTTGCCGCCGGCGCTGAACCCAATGCCAGGGATGATGCAGGCAATGGTGCCATCACCTGTGCAATGGAAGAGGATGGTGAGGAGGTGTTGGGTATTCTGTTGAAAGCTGGGGCAGATCCGAATTTTCAGGATCAATATGGTCGTGTAGCACTCGTTGAAGCAAGTGGGCAGGGCAAGACTACCATGGTCAAACTGTTGCTGGCTGGCAAAGCTGATCCGAACTTGAGAAACAGAGAGGGGTGGTCGCCGCTTACGGTGGCCAGGCAAGGCAAGCATGAGGAAATAGTGAGCCTGCTGTTGACGGCGGGGGCTGATCCCAATGCGAATGATGATGAGCATGTGAAGTCTGCCATGCGAGCAGCCATTGAAACCTCCGTGAGGAACGCGGGCCGGCGGGGACGACCTGCCGGCGGTTGTCGGCATGGTCGCATGTTCCGAGGAAGTGTATGAAAGAACGCGCACCACAAAATAGGACGTTGACATGCACGGCAGAAGAGATGGCTACCATCAGTTGGCGGACTGGCAAAGGGTCATTTCTTGCCTTTGCGTGAGCTTTGTGCGCCAGTCTTGCGTGCTATCGCCTTCGGAACGCTGCGCAGAAAGGAGTCCACTGTGTTGGCGTCTCGGATGAGGAGAAGATTGTCGATATGTCCATTAGGATAGACTTCGCTAAGCACACCACCTGTATTGATCCGGAAACAGCGCCAGCAAGGCTTTCCGGGTTTTTTGTTCCAACGATCAAGAACTGGGTCCCAGGCATGGGGAGGCATTGACATGGCATGAAGCACGACGGCCTCCTCAAAAAAGGTTGGATGGCGTGGAACCCCAACCAAATCGTCGATTTCCTCGTAAGCATCGGGTGCCAACCGGACGTGCACATCCAGATCTTTGATCTTCCGGGAGAGCGCCTTGTGCAAGGCGCGAAGGTTGATGTCGATTTGCGGTGCCTGCATGTACAAGTCTGTCTTTAGGTTGGTCATGTATAGCGTTCCTCCTTCGGTGCTGCCTCATATTCTACGTTAAGCCAGACGTTCTTGAATGTAGTTGACCATGGTGGCCCGGATCTCGTGAAGTGCATTCTCACACAGTAGGCCCGCTAGATGCAGATCTTCAGCTGTGGCGTGTAGACTACAGGTCGGGGAGGAATATATCACCTTGGTGCCGCACACTGCAATTCGATAGAGTCTGTTGTTGTCATCAGCGAATTGAGCTTGTGGGCGATGCCGTACGGGGTGTCATGTGGACGCCTTTTTGCAGATCGCTCGGGCATAAAGAGGAGACGGGAAATGATAACCTGGGTGGTGGAAGGCCGTTTGGCGCGGGCGAGCAGGCCGGGATACCCGCTGGAGCGCGTGGATCGTCCTGAAGTGGATGCCTGGATCGAGGCGATGAATGCGGAAGGGATCGCCACCGTGCTGTGCCTGCTGGCCCCCTCACAACTGGCGTATTACGAGGCGTCACTGGGCGAGCAAGGCGGATTGCTGTCCTACTACCGCCAGCATGGACTGGATGTCTGCCATGTCCCCGTGGAGGATGGAAAGTGGCCCGCCCTGTCAAGGGAGGAACTGGCACAGGTCACGGCTGCCTTCGCCTCCGCCCGTAAGCCCGTCCTTGTCCATTGCTCCGCCGGGATCGATCGCACCGGCGCGGCTGTGCGTCACCTGGCGGGGACACCAGCCAGACCATAGACATGAGGCTCCGGACATCGTTTGTCCTGAGCTCGTGGTAGCATGGAGGCGTTGTCCAAAAGGAAAGGGAGATGTGACCATGCCACAGAGGGATCCCGCGCCGGATGCGATGGCAGAGTTGAGGGGATTGTTCATCGAGGCCAGACAGAGCGAACGCCTGGATGAATTGCTCGGGGGTATGGAGGATGCGCGGCTGGAGGCGACGCCTGACGGGGGTGGCCCGGAACCGGGACCGGCCGATAGGACGCTGGGGTATGGCTGTGTGGTGGTGGATACGGCTCGCGAAAGGGTGCTCCTGCGGCACATCAGGACTTCCGGCCGGAATGTCTTCGGGTGGACGTTCTCGAAAGGCTTGAACGCGCGTCCACCAGACGGAGACTCACTGTTCAACACCGGTTCCATTAAAGGGAAGGCGGGCGGGGATCCGGAGGAGTCTCCGGCGCAGATGGTCCAGCGAAACGCGATCCGGCAACTTGGCTGGCGGGTGCGGCTTCTGACGCCCCTGCCGGGATGGTTCGTTGGACGGTCCTTTGCCTTCCGGTATTGGCTGGCCGAGGCGGACGGGGAGGTGGCGGCGCGGCAGATCGGGTCGCTCGCCCTGCCTCCCGCGGACGAGGTCCGGTGGTTCACGTGGGACGAGGCCGAGGCGGCGATCCGCTTGAATCCCACCCACGGGGCGGATCTGTTGATCCTAGCCGCGGCGCGGGGAAGACACACGCTCACTCTTCTGCCTTGTCGATCTCCCGTATCGCTTCCGCAACAAGCTGGGTGTTGACGATGAAATAGCCCTGATCAACGGCCCAGGTCATGCGCTTGGCGCATTCGGCTTCGACGGTCCGATCGATGACCCAGCGGTTGACCCAATAGGCGGTGAAAAAGATTCCCACCCAGGCAAGGATCCCGAACACCTTCTTGCGTACCCCGCCTTGTCCCGCAGCTGGAATAGTATCGGTTTGATTCATGATGATCACCCTCCGGTGTGAACGTTGCCTAGCATGATGAGGGTGGGGCGCGGTCAATGGGTGTCCTATGGGTGAACCACAGGCGTCCACCTCTCCCTCGGCCGCTTATGCCGCCACGCGTGGCATATCCTCAGCCACCGCCTGCTGAACATAGACCTGGGCGTTGAGCACCTGCCTTAACTCCAAGGTCTCCTCGATAGCCATCTCTCCCTCTCCCTCCACCTGGCAGACCACATGCCAGCCACCCTCACGAACCATGAGCCGCACCTGTGCAAACTTGCGCCAAGCAGTTGTGCCGTCCGGGTTCGCAATCTGAAGCCTCACGGGCTTCCTTTCCATGGCGGCGTTGAGCAAACGCTTCCAGAATTGCAGTGGCTCTGGAAGGCCGCGGTCCACGCTCAATCCCATCAAGGCGCGTTCACGCACAAGACTGATCTTGCCCATGGAGGTCTTCCCTACGATGTCGACTACCTCGGCTACAGACTCAGCCAGCTGTTCCAGTCCCAGAACCCTCAAGGTCATTTCGGCAACCGCAAGATCCTTGATGCGAGTCTCCGGAACCATGCCGCTGCGGAGTTCGAACGTTGGCTCCCTGAGGTAATACCCGTGCCTCACCCTGTCGTACTCGATCGGCGCCCTGTTATGAAGGATCAGGAATTCAATGTCACGCAGGATGGTCTTGGTGGAGTACCCCAGTTTCCTGGACAGGTACCGGGCATTCACCAATCCGCGCCCATAGGAGAACCCGCTCAAGGCGTCCTCGGGATCCCGCCCTCTCTTGATGACTTCCAAGATCTCGACCCAGCGCAAGTACTGTGATTTCGTGCCGTTCATGGAGCCTCCTTTTTTTGGGTTTTTGTGGTTTTGATGGGCGACTACTTTGCCTAGGTATGCCCTGCTATCCTTATGCCGCCTCTGGCAATTCCCTCTTGGGAAAATAGTGGTAATAGGCATTGGCCGAACGATTCCCGACCCATTCGAAGCGTGTTTTGCCACCACGACGACCACAGCGGAATTTTCCGAAGCCATCTTTCTCTAGAATGTGGAAATAACTGATGATGTCGGAACGATTCACATTCACCGCAATTGTACGAACATTCCTCAATGCCGCATCCACCGTGGCAACCCTCTTAACGTTTTGACGGGTTGCATAGTCCATTAACAGCACCTCAAACGCATCCTTGTTGTATTCACTGCTATTCATCCATATCTCCTTTATTGGGTTTTGATTGCCGACCATTCTCTATAACCAACCGCAAAAAATCAATTCAGCGCTGTGTCATATGACACTCATAATAAGCTGCTTATACAATATTCTTTGCCGGAATCCGACCTCAGGCCGCTGGCTGGAAGTCCACAGGAGGGGGGAACTGGATGCATTCCATATGCGGTTGATGGGGCAGGCCAAGATCCTTGAACTTCATGTCACGTCGTTCGCAAGCAGTGTTCAAGTCCTTGGTGCCGAGCGACTCACGACGTCGATCCTTGCGGTTTCCGGGAAGATGGATTGTGTAGTGGATATACCAGGTGCCGTTGTTCATGAAAAGATGATGCGTGCGCTTGGTGGAGGCAATGCGTATGCTGAGGCGGGGAGTTTGATTTTCCATGGTTTTGCGTCCTTTCTTATTGTTTTTGACAGATTTCGGCGACATCAGGGCAGAATACGACTGGGAACCTGTTGACTAACGACTTAGGGAGGCGGGAACGGCTGGTTTGGCGCCAAAAGCGGCGGAAATCGCCGAATTGGCGGACCAGTCGGTCACTTTATGTGGGGTGCATTGGCAATGAAGAAAGCATAAGTGATTCAGCGAAAGTCATTAGCGACTTTCGCATGCATCTGTTTACTTCAATGCCCTCATGCACTTTCATTGGAATAACTGTAACCGAAAGATATTGAAAAGTCAAGGTCGAGCAGAAAATATAAAAGTTGTGATTTCGTATTGGTTTGCTATATTCCG
>CAIVSY010000012.1 GCA_903908715.1 uncultured bacterium | reverse complement strand
GGTCGCGTTCGTGTCCACCTGAACCCGCCATCCCTCACGACTCACCGTGTCAGGGTCCGTCGCCCTCACCACTCCGGCGCAAAGCGCCACCAACACCGCCAGACTCAACATGCTCTTCTTCACGTCACACCTCACTCGTCACGCTTCACGCCCGGCCATCAGGCCGAGACGGTAATATTCCCGATCAACGCCGGACGGATCAGCACCAACTGACCGTCCTCCCCCGCCTCTTCGGCAATCCCAAGGCCCCGATACGTCCCCGCCGCCGTCGGGAGCGTCCGCACCTTGCCCTTGTCGGCGGCGGTCGTCACATCCGCCAGGACCAGCACATCACCCGGATTGCAGGTGCCCTTCAAGGTCACCCGCACAGACCGGCCCACCTCGATCGGGCGGACCGATACCAGTGCCGCATCCGCGGCGCCTTCCAACACCACAAAGATGGCGTAGTCACTGTTGGCCGAAGGCAACTGCACCTCCGGCACCCCGGTATCATGCGTCAACTTCGCCAGGCGTCCCTCCATCCCGACCAGGCTTTCGCCGGCCAGCACCCGAAAATCACCAACTCTCGTATTGCTTTGACTCATAGTTCCTCCGTTTCACTCCGTCACTGTTCTTGGTTATTCGTTCCTGGTTCTTGGTTTCCCAATAACCAACAACCGAAACCGATAACTGCGGGCTATTGACCGCACACTTCCCTCTCCGCCCTCCGAAACGCCACGCTGAACGGCACCTTTTCGCTCTTCACGATCTCCTGCGCCCGGTTCCTGATCTTCACAGCCTTACTCTCCGCCTCTCCTGCCGGCGCTCCACTCCCCGGAATCACCGGCCTCGCCGTCGCCCGGTTATGCAACGGCCGCCTGTCGCTCCCCTCCTTGGAGGGGCCGGGGGTGGGTTCTTTTCCGGGCTCTTTCCCCTTGGCCCTTTGCGCGACCTCTACGAGGTCGTTGAGTGCCGCCAGCGCCCCCGCCCGATTCGCAACCAACTGTTCCCGCCAGAACGGCATGGACTTCTCCGTCACGACCCCCTCGAAATCGGCCAGGTGCCGGTTGACGATCTCATCTTCCACGCCTTTCAACTCGGTCCGGAGGGCATCCCGCTCCTCCTGGGTCTGCTTCAGCGAGTTCTGCAGATCGGCCACGGCGGTCAGGCCGGGCAACCCCTGCATCTTCTCCAGGATCACGTCCTCGGTGGCATCCGCCGCCAACCCCAGATGATTCACCAACTTCTCGATCACACGTTTCATGGTCAGCCCATCCTTTTCCTTCCCAAAATCAACCCGTTCAATAGATGCACGCCGATCAACTGGCTCCCCATTCTGGATTCTGGATTCTGACTCCTGACTACTGTTTGAAAGGGCCACCAGCCCTTTCAAATTCGGTTCATTCGTCACGGCGGCATTCAACAGGCGCACCGGCCGCACGCGCCCATTTCCCAGGTCCACACAATCGCTCCGCGCCCATACGGGCGAGAGGAACCGATACCGCCCGCCCTTGACCGCTGCCTCTCCCAAATCGGACCATCGAATCTTCGCCCACAGCCCCGGCGAGGCATGGACTCCCTCTCCCTGGGACGGGAGAGGGTCGGGGTGAGGGTCGCTTTCCTGGTCTGCAGTCTGCGGTCTCTGGTCTGTGGTCTGGCCTCGATATTCGAGGCCCACAATCCACCCCGCCGCTTCCGACCGCGCCTGGGTATCCAGAGAGAAATGGTCGAAGTCCACCAGGAGCCCGGCAAAGTTCGGGATAGCGGCATCTGCCTTGAACCGGGCGACCATGGCCACACAGGCCTCGGCATCAACGACCTGGATCACGCCAGCGACCGCATGGGGGAATTCACCCAATGGCGCCAACTGGTACCACCCGTCATCCGGCATCTTGAAATCGCGGTTCAGTATCAGATTCATGTGCATCCAAGAGATGGATGCCAATCAACCGGCTCGAGTCAATTGGTCTAACTTGCCCAGAGAATTCATTTGCGCCATAGTGTAGATGGATCGCCGTTAACTCTGGGCCAGTTGGTCTTTCGTCATGGCATCAGGTCAGGACAATATCGTCGCACCACGCGTGACTGATTGATGTAGACTCGTAGGATTCCGATGAGCACAATCTCTTTCAGTCTCTGCTGTGAAACATCTGTGGGCTTCCGCTGCTTTAGGGTGTCATATGAACAGAAGTCGCCAACAACCATTATTTGAGATTCTGTCTTCAGTTACAGGTGAAGGTGCTGTCTCGTGGTCTCAAGTCAGATCTGGCTTGAAAGCTATCATCCAGAAAGCCAAGGGGGGTGATGTCCAAGCTCAGTACGACCTTGGCCTGTACTGGTCTTCTTGTGGCAGGGAAAAGGAAGCGGAGTCTGAAAAGTGGTTTCGTTTAGCTGCTGAACGCGGTCATACAGACGCTCAATTCGCCTTAGGACAATTGTTGGGCCGCCCACGCAGAGGGGGATCAGACGAATCACGACGATGGTATGAATTAGCCGCAGAACAAGGAAATCTCGATGCCATAGCGGCGCTGATTACTGACAATCTCTACTGGGGGAGCGGCAACATTGTCGGCGATGAAGAAGAACAAAAAGCGTTTCACGACTCTTGCATGGCAGAGGTGTTTAAGTGGTACAGCAAGGCTACGGAACTGGGACAGGGCTGGGGGCTAACTGGGCTTGGGGACTGCTATGCAAATGGCGATGGAATTGAAAAGAACCTTAAACTGGCGATCTCATGTTACCGCAGGGCGGCCCGTCTGGGGGATCATATAGCAGAGCATCGGCTCGGGGACTTGTTCTTTCAACTGAGGAAATATGCGGAAGCTTTTCGATGGTATAAACTTGCTGTTGAACATGGTGTTCGTGAGGCCACTTATAATTTAGCATGCTGTTATTTGCACGGTCGAGGGGTGGAAAAGAACTATTCAATGGCCCTGCAACTTTATCGCAATGCTGCAACACAAGGAGGGACTTGGGAGAAACTCCGTGTTGCTTGTTTCTATTATGCAGATAAGAATTATTGTGAGGCTGTAAAGTGGTTTCGGATGGGTGCCGAAGCTGGTGATTGTTCTTCTCAACTTGCGCTTGCATATTGCTACTTGAGTGGGAGGGGAGTCGTGAAGGATCTGCAGAATGCGTACGGCTGGTTCCTGTTGTCAGCTCGTAATGGCAGTCTTAGCGCGAATAAGTTTCTGGCAGACATTAAAGAGAAACTTCCCCCAAGCGCAGAACTCTCTGCCAAGGCGTGGGTAGAAGCATGGAAACCAATTCGGAAATCAAATGGGTCGGGTTGCGTGTCCAGATATGGTTCCTCATAGGGTTTCCATATTCTGCATTAACCGCCAAACATGCGTTGCATTCCCATCCATGCCGTCAAACACCATGCCCTCTAACCACCCCATCCAACACCTGCTCGTCTCATTGGTTTTGGCATCTGCACTCACGGGCTGCGCCTCACCATACATCGCCAATCGTTGCCGGGATGCAGCCGACATCTTCTCTGTCGCTGCCGCGTCCGGAGCAGGTGCGAAGATCCGGGTCAGCGCCCTGTCTTGCGGCCTCTTGATCGAGGATGGGCACAGCATCGGTATCAGGGGTGGGGCCCCCTATTCCATCACTCCCTCGCAGCAGACACGAGAGAACCCTTCATCCCCAAAAGTTCAGGATGCTCAATTCTTGTTCCTCGGTGAAGAAACCTTTCGCCCGGCACTCAGTGACGCACGGCGGAAACACTTCCGTGCAACATCCCTTCTGCAAGGGGAAGCCGGCATGCAGAACTGGGCCTTCTTTCTCCCCCCGCTTTGCCTGGCCGACGCACTTCCTCTCCCTCTATCGCCACGTCCCGCCACCTTCCCGTACTACACGCAGGTCGAGGCAGTCGTCGGGCTCGGCTACACACTCCGTCTCGGGTTCAACCCCGGGGAACTCATTGACTTCCTGCTGGGCTGGACCACCCTCGATCTCTGCCACGACGACATATCCATCTCCCAACCGCCCCCCAGCGCCGCCGATCGCCAGTGAGGCAAGCGCCCAAACTCCGCAGTCACTTTTCCCGCGCCGCGGCATCACGTGATCGCCCCAGCCTATACCCCGTCTTCTCCCCCAACTCCTCCACATCCATCCTCACCCCCGCCTTCGCCAGCTCCACCGCATCCTTGATCACCCTCGACACCTCGTCCGCCGCCGGCGGCACGAACTCGAAATACGCCAGGACCGGCTCGCCCGGGAAAAACTGATGGAGCAGGGGAGTGTCGAACTGCTCCTGGAACACACCGCTCAACATTGCCGCATCGCTCCGGGCGATCTGCAGAAACGTGTCCGAATGCGCATTGCCGGCCAGCGTCCCTGATCCCGACTCCGCCAGCATCGTCAACAGCCCGCCGGTCGCCGCCAGTGTGATCTGACGGTCCAGATACTCGATATGCTCCATAAACGGTGGCTTATTCCCGCCGCCGTTCACATACTTCACATCGCTCCCAAAGGGCAAGTACCCCCGGCCGTCCGAAATGATCTCCTGGGCGATCCTCTGGTACTCCGCCTCCTTCGATTCCGGCACATTCGCCGGTCCCACCAGGAAGACCGACGGAATCCCGTACACCTCCAGGAACGAATCCCAGTCCCTCTGACTGAGGTTCTTCCTCAGGTACAGGACCGACAGGATCCGGTTGATGGCCACCGACTCCATGGTCACGAAGTTCTCCCGTTCGATGGCCACGCCCCGGTTTCGCCCGCTCACGGCATTCTGGTTATACTCCCAGGCCCCGAACATCCCATCCCGGACCCAGAACCATTGTTCCACCGGCTCCAGCCGCGACACCAGGCCCGATTCGGCAAAGTGTTTTTCCAGGTGCGCATACCCGCGGAACACCCCCGAGAACAGGAACGCCACCGCATCCCGGAAATTCTCCACCCCGTCATAACATTCCCGCAAGAACGCCGCCTGTTCTTCTGCAAGCACCCGATCCCCAGGTCTGCAGTCTGAAGTCTGTGGTCTCCGGTCTCCGGCAGTGCCTGCCGGCATCTGCCGGATATCCCAATCACACCCCAAAAGCGCAGCCCGGCGCCGCTGGATGACGGCGTGGACCATGGCATCCGACCGTTCCATGAAGTGATAGAACCACTGCAAGTCGGCCAGTGCCCCCCGTTCCCCGGCCTCAAGCAGACTGACCAACTTCGGCAGACTCATCCCCCGCAGGGGATTATACGCCTCCCGCCACGCATTCGATTTCTGACTGTAGATCTGGATCGCCACCGCTTGCCCTCCAAACAATGGGGGCCAATCAACGGTGGTGTCCGTTGTTCACGCCATCCGGCCCGTGTTTCCACTCGCCTACAGGGCTACCAACCGCTAACCTGAACCCATGAATACTGCGACGCGCAAGGCCATTGCGGCCATCCTCCTGACAGATCCCACAGTTTAGCGACGTATCGTGCGGTCGTTGGTTCGGTATCCGTATTCCAGCGCAATATCATCATCACTCTCGAATTGTCCATCAGGCCCGGCTGATTTCAACGTGAAGCGCGTGTCGGTCCTCACATAACGAAGATTGTTGCTCCACGAATCTACAAGCATGTCCGGTCGGATGATACCGGGGTGCTTTTGGCGCGGATCCTGATCCCATTGAATCAATGCAATAAGGTCGGGCGGGTACTCCCCGTTGACAAGTTTGTACAGATGAATCATCTCTGGCAGTTGCGTCCACAAGGGCGGCGGTGGAGGGAGGCAACTGCCGTGAATGGGCCTCGGGACATGGGGGCGTACGACCGTCAGAACTGTCGCGAATGCCACGATCTGCACGATGACGATGACGGTCCATGTCTTTCTGTTAATGTTGCTCGCACCGAGCGACCACCTTGACGGTTGTGGCAACCCATCCGCGGGCTGGCAAATTGCCGTGGTGTGGTTCAGCTTCCATTTCTGTCTTCCCAAACGACAGATGGCTTGGACTGCGACGAGTGGGATCATCCAGACAATTCCGAGGACCCATCCGTATTGAGTGAGTGCCACAGCAGCATCGCAGTCTTCGCCTTGTGGTGGCGACCACGGGGCATCCAACCACACTGCGGCCACGAGGCATGCCCAAAACGCGAAGATGCCAGTCCCGATTCTCACGAAATGTGTCGCTGTCCACAGGGCAGGTCGGCGCCAGGCAAGAATGAGGGGCGGGGACAGCATTGCGATTGCCAGAAATGCCTTGGCGTGGTCATTCATCTCTTCTGTCCCTCAAATCTCCTGCCGAGGGGGCCTGCCGAAAGACCGCTTCGCCGTCAAATCGCCGACGGGACTTCCACCCCACAAGCCGTGCGCCATACCGGGCGCACGGCGAGCGTCAGGCGCAAAATGGTCCGCGTCCGCGTGGATCATTTTGTAGCCTGGACGCTCTGGTTCGACGTTTGATTTACTCCGAACTTCCGCTTAATCCCCTCTGGCGAGTGCTGGTACTGTCGGGGTCAGGCTGTAAATAGTAAATAGAGCTGTTCCTGCGCCACTTCGCCACCGGCACGGACGGCCGACCGCGCCGCGCTCACACTGTCCTATGGGGCATACTGCCACCCGCTGGTCCGTGAACCCAAGCTGTACTTGTTGCCAAATGCAGCGCCAGCGTCCTTCAGAAGTGAGAGCAAGCACTTCAGCGCCGACTCATGGTTGACTCCTGCCAAAGGTTTGCAGGGTTGTCGATGTTATTCCTGCCCCCGTGAACCATCGTGAGGCGGCCTCGACGCGCGGATTGCCTGCCGTTCGCGGCGGCCCGCGAACGCTCCAGTTTCAAAGGCGTTGCAGATTGCCTTGGCCCCTGCAGTGCCACAGATCACGCCGCCGCCGCCGTCAGATCGAACAATTGGAAGCTGCCATGGATGGCATCATCAACCATCGGCCATCCGGCGCTCTACCTGCCGTGATCCTCTCCAAGCTGGAACGAATCAGTTGCCGGATGCAATTCCCCTCACCTCGATCCTCTCCCGCAAGGGGAGAGGAAGTGGGGTGAACGGCTGGAGTCTCGCAATGGTTCAGAATTTTCCCCGCCCTGGATGGGAGAGAGTCAGGGTGCGGGTGTTTTAATGGAATTGTTCCCGCTAAGCTGGAACGAATCGGTTGCCGGATGCAATTCCCCTCACCTCGATCCTCTCCCGCAAGGGGAGAGGAAGTGGGGAAAACGGCTGGAGTCTCGCAATGGTTCAGAATTCCCCCGCCCTGGATGGGGGAGAGTCAGGGTGGGGGTGTTTTTAATGGAATTGTTCCCGCTAAGCTGGAACGAATCGGTTGCCGGATGCAATTCCCCTCACCTCGATCCTCTCCCGCAAGGGGAGAGGAAGTGGGGAAAACCGCTGGAGTCTCGCAACGATTCAGAATTCTCTCGCCGCCCAATACGGTGTCTGGAATCTCAAGGGATGCTGTCATCTTGACGCTTTGATGAGAGCTCTGATAGGTTTGCCTTATGGAAACGGCTTGTTCAGGCCGAGCCCGGCGGGCGTGTGCCTGTGCCGCCTGAAAAGCGTTTCTGATCCGTTCTTGCAGGAGTACTTGCACATTGTGAAAAGCCTGTGTTTCATCCCGCCCAGGAAGGCGTCTGTGCGGGAGCCAGCTTGGCCTTTCCGGTGCGGCAACGGTTTCCGGGTGTGAGACATGGCCTGCCGCCGAACCTTCTTCTGGACCGTTTTCCTCCTGTTGTGCTTGCTGGGTCTCCTTCGCCGGAATGTCTTCTCGAACGAACTGTCCAAGTTCTGCGACGCGATGTACTACCTGGGCTCAGCAGGCTGGAGCCAAGGTTTCTTTGCTTCGGAACCGGATCCTTCCCGCCGGCAGTGGCTGTTCCAGATGTTGATGGGGCCAGTCCTGAAGACCGGCGGGTTTCTGGCGGCCTCCGTGATTGGGCGCCTGGCGGTCTACCTGCTGCTGGCCGGGGGGCTGACGGCGGTGGCACGGGCGCTGGGATTGCGACTCGTATTCGCCTTGCCGGCGATCGTCCTGATGGATCAGTTCTATTCGCTGGCGGCGGGTGAATGGATCACCCGTGGCGTCGAACCCAAGGTTTTCAGTTATGGGCTGGTCTTGCTGGCTCTGGCGTCACTGTTGCGGCGTGATCGCACACCCGTGTGGTGGGCCTTCCTGCTTGGTCTGGCTGTATCCTTCCACGTTCTGGTCGGACTTTATGCCACGCTGGTTTTCGCTGCCGTTGTGGCGCTATTCCGGCGGGAGGGGCCGATCGGCTGGCGCACCATCGGGTGTGCGGCTGCGGTCTTCCTCCTCGCAGGTACAGCCGGATGGATCCCGGCCTTCCATCACATTCATGGCCGCAGCCTGACGGCTGCTGCGGTTGGTGCGCCGCTTTGCCCATCCTACATCTACGTCTACCTGCGCGATGCTCACCACCTCGATCCGGGAAACTGGCCGCCGGTTTGGCGGCTGCGTCTGGCCGTCTTTATGTTCGTGCTGTTTTTTTCCTGGCGGGTGGTGCGCCTGGCATCGCTGCGAGACAACACGCCGGACCGTATCGCCGCCGCCAGCCGGCTGCTTGCGTTCGCCGTGATCTCCATGGTCCCGTTTGCGGCAGGACTTCTGGTGGCGCCTTTTGATCCGCAGGGAAAGATCCTTCAATACTACCTGTTTCGATTTGGAGACGTGCTGCTTCCGCTGGGTACGTATTTCCTTGCGGCGCTGGCCCTGCAGGTCGGCCCGTCAGGCCGAAACGCCTCACGCGTGGGTGCCGCCATGCGTGTTGTTGTGGCCGCCGGTTTCGTGGTGCTGGGCGCGGTATTTGTCCGGCAGGCGTGGCTGTTGCGGGAATATCCCGGGCGAGCGCAGGGGGTTTCGCCCGCGTGGAAGGAGTGTACGGGGTGGGTCCGGCAAAACACGCCGACGGATGCGCTGTTCATCGTCTCCCCGCTTCGCACGGAAACATTCCCCTGGTTGGCCCATCGTCGGTTGCTGGGCACGTTCAAACAGTTCAACATGAGCGGCGGCCTTGTCGAATGGCAGCGACGCATGTCCGCCCTTGCAGGGACCGAAGAACCATGGCCGGCCGGCGGCTGGCGGGGTGCCGTTTGGCTGCAGCAACGCTATTTCCAGCTCGGCACCGAACCGGTGCGCCGTCTGCTGGAAACCTACGATGCTTCCTATTTTGTGACCGTATCGAATCACCGCCTGGATCTGCCGGTGGTTTTTTCCAACTCGCAATTTACGGTCTATGGCGATCCTGGTCGTGAGGGTGTGCCGTGAATTCGTCTCCAACGTCGAATGGAGACGCGGATAACCGCCTTCTGGTCCTTTATGTGCCGGCGCTGGATCGCCGATGGCTAAGCCCGGAGACAACGCCATTTCTCCGGCAGCGTCTGTCTGTCCGCCCGCCGGTCGAATTGGAAACGCATCCGTCCGTCGAACTGCTGCCGACCCTGGTTACGGGGGTGTGGCCCCATCAGCACCGGGTTTGGCAGGTACGTCTGAAATCCAAACGGCCCCGGACGATCTTCCAGAAACTCGTCGATTCCCTGCCGGTAATCTGGACGACTACCGCCCAGTGCTTTTACCACTGGTTGCGCCCCGGTTTCGATTTGCCGACCGTGGAGCCGCGCCGCCGGCGCTGTTTTGAAATGCACCGGATCAAGTTGCAGCGCCGCCAGGGTGGGGGGCTCGATGCCTTCGACTACGGCGGACAGTCCACGGTATTCTCCTCTTTGGAGGGTCAATGCCGGTACCGGACCATTTTTTCCTTCGTCGACGCGCCGGGCGGTCTGGCGCCATTTATCGATGGCGTTCCGCGGCTTGACTGGCTTGAGTTCTATGCATTGGATCTTTTCTGCCACTGGAATCTGGACTGTCCGGATGCGGTGCGCGAAAAATTCCGGCAGGTCGACACCTGGCTTCGTGACGCGGTTGCGAAGGCCGAGAGCCTTGGGATTCACGTTCTTCTGGTTGTGGATCATGGCCAGGAACCGGTGCGAACCACCGTTGATTTGCCCCGCCGTCTGGCGGAAACCGGCGTACCGCCCTGGGAATTCTGCTGGTTCATTGAAGTCACCAATGCGCGGTTCTGGTTCTTTACCGACCGGGCCCGCACACAGCTCGGAGGGCAGTTGGCCAGAATTCCGGGTACCCGGCTGCTGAGCAACGAACAGTTGGCCCGGTATCACGTCCAGTTCCAGGCCGCAGATGGCTTTGGCGAAGCCTATCTGATCTGCGAACCGGGCACTGCGTTCTTTCCGCACGACTTTTACCATCCGCTGGTGAACGCCTACATGGCGCGGAAGACCCCCGAGCAAGCCTCCCGGCGGCGGAGTCCGGTCCATCGGGGCGCACACGGGTATCTACCCGGACAACCGTCGGACACGGGATGGCTTGCCGCCCTTGATTCCTCGCTTGAACCGCTGACCGATAAAGGACAACTTGTGGATGTGGCTCCTACCATCCTGTCCATCCTCGGCGTTTCGCCGGCAGCCGCTATGCACGGCCGGCCCCTGCTGAGGCGTGCAAGTCGCGGGGAGATGGGGCGCCCTCCGCTATGAAGAAGCTTTCCATGCCGCCGTTTCGTTTCGTCTTGCGCTGGCTCATGGCCGTGCTGCTTCTTGTGCTGGTTGCGCGCGTGGTGCCGGTCGGCGATATTCATCTGTCCCTGTCCGGCGCCGATCTTTCATGGTTCTGGGCGGGATTGCTGCTTTCCTTTGGCGCGCATGCGGCTCAGGCGGTGCGGCTGCTGGTGCTGACACGGAGCGCCGGGCTGGGTTGGCGCTATCTCCCACTGCTGGAAGTCCAGTTCATTTCGCTTTGCTTCGGCCTGTTCCTGCCGGGAGGGAATCTGGCGGCCATGGCTGTGCGTGTGTACCGCATCGGCTGTTCGCAGGGTCAGTGGGGGATGGCTGGCATGGTCCTGCTTGTGGACCGCGTTGTTTCCCTTATGGCACTGGAGTTGACCGGACTTGCCTGCTATGCGGTCATAGATCATGCCGGTCTGGGGCCCGTCGCTTATCTGCTGGCTCTGGTTGCGCTGGCGACAGCCGTTGCCCTGTGTTTGATCGTGTCCGGTCCGGCGAGGCTGAGAGGACTTATGCTGCGGGCGGAGAATCCTCCCCGCCTGTCCTGGGCCGCTGTTGGGCAGGCTATTAGCTTGTCGCTGCTGATCAATATCCTGGGCATTGCCATGTTCTGGATGGCGGCCCGGTCCCTGGGTCTTTCCCTCGGTTTCCTGGATATAGGGTTCGGGCGGGCGGCCATGCTGACTGCCGCCGTCCTGCCCGTCAGCGTCGCAGGGCTGGGGTTGCGGGAAGGCGCCGCGGCGTGGGTTCTGGGCGGCATGGGCCAGTCCCATGGTGCTGCCGTCGCCCTCTCGCTTCTCGTGTTTGTGCTGACCTGGCTGATTCCCGGTGCGATTGGCGCCGTCATCGCCGCCCTTGATGTGTTGCGTCACGGCCGTGATGGCAACTGAGCCGCATATTGCGTCAGAGCCTGGGCGCAGCTTGCGCCTCGTTTGCACACCTGCTTGCAGGACAGCCGTGCTTCTTTGCTGTCCGTGGCCGTTCGGGTGTGGTACATGTACCGGGTTCCTGCAGTAGACGGGGACACGAAGGAGATGTGCTATGATCCGGTTCCTGTTACCCCTGTTTTTTCTGGCGATTGTCGTCTGGTCGGTCCTGATGCAGCGCAAGGCTGTACTCCGGCAGAAGCAGTCCATCGATACCCAGAAGGAAGCTGTGGAGCGCCAGAAGGCCGCCATGAACCAGGTGGAGGAAAGCCTGGCGCTGAGCCGAAAGAACCTGGAGAACCAGGAAAAGATCATTGCCATCCTGGAGCAAATCCGGGATGACCGGAAGACCTGATCGCGGTTTATTCGTACATCTGTTCGATGTTCGCGACGAAGTCGACCTTCTGGAAGAAAAGGGACGCGTTGAACAAATTCGGGGCGATGGGTTTGTTCACAGATAGATTGTCAAACCGGCTGGTCTCACGGCTTTCGCCACCGCCCATCCATACAACGGTCTTGTGCAGGCGCGACAGCCAGACTCCGGGCAACGCCTCGCTGAAATGGCTGTATTCGGTCCGTGCCGTCTTTTGTGTCATTTCCCGGTCGGCGAAAAACTCAATGCAGGCCAGCCGGTTGGAAGTGTCGAGGGAGAGGACGGCGGTCATCTTGCCGGTGTCATAGCCGCGGCGGACGGGAAAGCCCGCGGTGGGCGGGAGGTTGGTCTCCGGCGCTCCCTCAAGCCGCAGGAGGTGATCCATGGCCGTTGCTGGAACCTTGCGCAGGCTGATAAGCATATCCCTTTCCAGCCGCGCGACGGGACGGGAGAAGCCCTTTGGATCACCCGCGACATAGCTGAAGAAATTCGTGCCATCCGCGACGATCCGGCGGGAGAGCGGGGCGACACTTTCGACGTGGAGCCGGTCGGGTTTCTGGAAATACACGCGGCTGAGGGTGCGAACCTTGTTGTCCCCGGACTCGCTGTCCCGGCGGACCTCGCACGACAGGCTTTGGATTTCCCCGTATCCTGAGAGCAGGGAATCCACCAGTGTTCCGGCCGAAAGCGGGATTGCCAGGATCAGAAGACAAAGCAAGGAGAGGTGGATTTTCATGGCGGTATTCGCAGTAAGGCTGATGGTCGGGAAGCTCATGTTGGTTATTGGTTGTCAGACTGGAGGTTATGCTAGAACCTGAATTGGATACTCAGAGCCGGAAGGGTTGCGTAGTTGGGCTCGAAAGATGCATGGTTCATGATACCCTGGGCGCAGGTTTCGAGTCGGTCCTGATTGTAGCGGTGGGCGGCGTCGATACCGCCGTAGATGCTGCCGGAATACCATGTGAGCTCGAAGAAGCTGATGGCCGCAAAGGCACCCCAGTTTTCATTATCCGCGGTGTTCACCATGCCGAAGATGAAGAGGGAGTTCAGGATCAGGGATCGCCCCGCGTTGGCGAATTCCCCCGCGTAGGCGTAGCCGAGGCCTGGGATCATTCCCAGCAGGCCGCCCAGCCAGGGGCGCTTGTCCCGGCCTTGACTGTAGCGATCGAGAGCGGAAAGCGGTGTGGACTCATCCGAGCCGGTGCCCAGGAGGGCCTGACGGGCGGCATCCGGTTGCCGGCGTCGGAGTTCCGCAACGGCGAGGCTGCGGGCGGCATAGCGGGTTCTGTTCGTGTCGCCCGGGGTGGATAGTAGGTTTCGGAAGAAGAAGGCGGACGAGGGCCAGTCCCGGATGGCGGCGGAATTCTCGCCGCGTAGAAGGAGAGTGGGTGCAAGGAGGTCAGGATCCTCGTTTTCGGCGGCATCGACCATTTTGTCGGCCACTTCATATTGCCCGGCCTCGTGGTACTCCCGGGCCGCGGACCAGTAGAATGCGGCCTTGCTGGCTGAGTCCTGACTGTCCAGTGCCTGGCGCCTGAATTCAAGAGCGGCTCCTGCGTGGTCATCCGCCTTGGCGAGGGAAACGGCAAGGCTCGGCGGTGTTGCCTCGGCGGCCTGGAGAGCCGCTGGGGCTGTGAACACCAGCAGGAGCGCCCAGGCGGGGGACAGCCCTCGCCTGCCGCCTGGAAAGCTGGACAGGCGGAAACGGCGGCTGGAGCGGCGGGTGGAATTCATGTCAGGGGCTTTGGATCCAGAAGTCATGATGTTCTACCGGGTCATGGTACACGGTACGCCGGTCTTGTTCCAGCGGGTAACGTGCGGCTAAGACAACCGATGGCTCGCGGACAAGGCGGTCTGCGAGCATCGGGATGCCCAGCAGACCGTGTTTGCGGGTCGAGAGATGGAAATACTCGGAGCAACTTGGCGAAAGGGAGCAACGGCTGCCGATAGCGGGCCGGATACAAGAGCGATAGAAGGCGACAATCAGGCGTCCGGGTGTGGTGCCGAGGCGTCGCGCCAGGGAGTCGGGTCGCGGTGGCTTCAGCGCCTCAGGAACAAGGCGAAGCAGGGGTTCACAAGTCAGGTATTGACGTTCCACGTCGGGTGGCATGGCAATATCCCGGCAGATGTGACGGTGCAGGTGTTCCAGGATGGCGAGGCTTTGCAGGAATGTTTCGCGGTCGTTGGTTGTGAGAAAAGCCTGTACGGCGGGTTGCCAGGCCTGGCGCGGTGTGTGGTTGCGGAGCAGTGCCCAGGCGGCTTCGGTGGCTGCGTGCGCGCGGATTTCGGAAGAGGATGAGGAGCCGGCCAGTGCGAGCAGGTTGGAGCATGCTCCGGCACCGGGGGATTGCCGGGCGGTGCATGCGTGCAGGAGGAATTGCGCCGATTGATCCGCCGGGTCAGACGCGAGCAGGCGCGCAGCCTCGATGGAACAGGCCGGCCAATTGCCTTCGCGATAGAGTTCCCACGCCAGGGAAGCCGGATGGGCGGCCGGAACGGGGAAGAAAAAAAGGATTCCGAGCAGAACACCCGGAATCCTTTGCCAGAGGCTCATCGCAGGATCAATAGTAGGATGCGCCGTACTTCTTGACGTAGTCCGATGTCTGCATCCCGTTCGCGCCGTCCACGCCGTTCCAGATGGCGAAGACAATATTGGCATAGGGGATCAGCATCACCCATTCACGCCAATGGATTTCCTTGCCGTCATTGTACGCCGCGCCGGCGCGAACACCGAAGCAGCAGCCGGCGATGAATCCCATGACTCCGCCGCGCGCTTCGTTGATCGCCATTGTGGGGGCCACGCTGCCCATCAACACTCCGAGAATCACCAACCAGACAAGAACTTTCTTCATGCATGAACTCCTGTGATAGTGGTTTCAAGCCAACGGGATCCTGACCGCTGGCGGGGCATATAATGCGGGAAGTGCGAAGACAGGTAAAGCATTATGTTGTTGGCGGGAAGATTCCGGGAGGGGGACGTCGCGATTTTCGTGGTTTCCGCCGGGCTTTGGGGAGTAGTATCCCTTGCCCTGAAGAGTGCAGAAGGAAAGGATGCGCAATGCCGCGAGCTGTGATTTTCGACATGGATGGGGTGTTGACGGATTCGGAGCCGTTGATCTGTGCTGCTGCAATCCAGATGTTCCGGGAGCAGGGGGTGACGGCCTTCCCGGAGGATTTCCATCCCTTTGTGGGGACGGGGGAAAACCGGTATCTCGGCGGGGTGGCTGAAAAGCATGGTGTCCGCCTTGATGTTCTCAAGGCCAAGGCCAGGACCTATGAGATCTATCTGGAGATGGTGCCCGAACAACTGCAGGCATTTCCCGGAGCTGTGGAACTGGTTCGAGCTTGTCGTGCGAGGGGATGGTCTTGCGCAGTCGCATCCAGCGCGGATTGGATCAAGGTGGCGGCCAATCTGAGGAAGATCGGCTTGGAGCCCGACACCTGGCAAGCGGTGGTGACGGCGGAGGACGTGGAACTCCGGAAACCGCATCCGGATATTTTCCTGATGGCAGCCACGAAGATGGGTTTGTCTCCTTCCTGCTGTACCGTGGTGGAGGACGCTGTCAATGGGATTGAGGCAGCCAAGGCCGCGGGGATGCGGTGTGTGGCTGTGGCTACGACGTTTCCGGCGAAATTGCTTGGCAGGGCGGACTTGGTGCGCGCGTCAGTCGCGGAAGTCCGGTTGGAGGATTTGTGAGGGAGGGGAGGGAATGGTTAATGGTTAATGGAGAATGGTTGATGGGGAATGGGGAATGGTTGATGGTTGATGGTTAATGGGGAATGGTTAATGGTTGATGGGGGATATGGTGGGAGGGGCACTACGTGCCGCGACCGTGCTTGAAAGGCGCAAGTGCAGTCGCGTCGCGGCGCATAGCCCCCCTCCCACAGGGATCGGTACTGACTATATCGCTTTGCGGACGGTCAACTGTTCCCGGTCAGGGGAAGCCACTGGAGGACCTGTTGGATTTCGCGATCCCAGCATGACCAGTCATGGGCACCCGGTCCTTCGTGGTATTGGTAGTCGAAGCCCAGTGGCTGGATGAAATCCCGGAAGGTGCAGTTGTCCGGGTACAGGAAATCTTCCGTTCCGCACCACTGGAACAGTTTCGGCTTGGGAAGGTTGCCTTCCTTGATCTTGTGCGCCAGGGCGAATAGATCGTTATCGGATCCGGCGATGGATTCCGCGGGTCCGAACACGCGGATGACCTCGGTGCTCCCGTCCCGTACGTAATCGGTGCAACGGCGGGCCATGTCCAGGGCGCCTGAGAGGCTTGCTGCCGCGCAGAACTTGTCCGGACGGCGCAGCGCCAGTTTGAAGGCGCCGTATCCGCCCATGGAGAGCCCGGCGGCGAAGCGGTTCTCCCGACAGGGTGAGATGGGGAAAAAGTGTTCGCACAAGGAAGGCAGTTCCTCGCTGACATACGTCCAGTACCGCCCGCCAGCGGCCATGTCGGTGTACCAGCTCCGGTGCACCTCCGGCATGATGATGACAAGATCATGGGCGGCGGCGTAGCGTTCGATGCTGGTCCGGCGGCACCAGATGGAATGATCGTCAGACAGACCGTGCAGCAAATAGAGCGCGGGATAGCTTTTCTTTTTTGCGGGCGATCCGATACCGATCTGGCCGCTGCCGACCGCCTGCGGGACGATGGCATTCAGGGCCATGGACAGCCCCAACGTTTCGGAGAAAAACTGGCAGTGCATCAAGGCCATCGTGATTCCTTGCCTGATTGGTTCATGGGAACTTATGGGCTCGCCATAAGGGCGTCAAGCGGAATCAAGATTAACGGTCTCTTGACATCCGTTTCCGGCAAAATGTGCGATCATACTATTGGAGCGAGGGGGTGGGTGCGGGAAGCGCCCAACAAACTCTCCAGCCGCGACCCCTTGGCTGGTTCGGACTGCGGTCCCTACTGGCCAAGGGGTGTCACTTTCTGGTAAGAGGGTTCCGAGATCCGTCCGGTCCGGAGGACTGGAGCCGGGCGGGTACGGGGAGCGGCCGGGGTTGACATGCAGATTCATTCATCTTTTGAAGCCTGGTTTGACAAGCACCGCGGCGGGCTGGATGCGATGGTGTTTGATGTAGATGGGGTTCTTGTCGGGGGTGGGAAACTGGTTCCGGGCAGCTTGGCCTTCATCCGGAAGCTGCGTGAGCGGAATTTCCCTTTTTGCCTTCTTACGAACGACGGCAATCATTCCGTGCAGGAGAAAGCGGCGGGTCTGTCCCGGCATGGGTTTGACATCACCGCGGAGGAAATCACCAATTGTCTCGGGGGTCTAACGGAATATGCCGATGCCCAGGGGCTGCGGGGTAAACTATTTTTCGTGGTGGGCGATACCGGCAAGCCTTGCGGAGTGGAGCAGGCCGGATTGCGTGTCACACGGGACCTTGCACGGCTTGGGGCGTGCGAGGGGGTCATCGTCGGGGAGGATCACTACGACTGGGAACCGGTGATCAACGGGGTGTTGAATCATCTCCTGCGGCATCCGGGCCAGCCCATTATTGTGCCGAATCCGGATGAATATTATCCGGCGCATGAGGGACGGATTCACATTGCCGCCGGCGGGGTGGCCCGTTTCATCCAGCGTGTGGCGGCGGTGAATGGGGTGAAAGTGGAGCCGGTGTATCTTGGCAAGCCCTACCAGCCGATTTATGAGCACAACCATCGGGCGATGGAGCGGCGACTGGGCCGATCCATCGCGCGTAATCGTGTCCTGATGCTGGGCGATTCGCTTGAGTCGGATATTCGGGGCGCGAATGGATACGGCTATCGTTCCGGACTGCTGTTGACCGGGATTACCGGCGAGCGGCATTTCGAAACAGCCACGGTACACCCCACGCACGTGTTCCGGGGATTTTAGCTCGAAATCCCCCTGCTGTGCGCTATCATGACCTTCATCCCTTGGGAGGGCGGGGCGGGATCCCGCCTGTATCGAGGGAGCACTCAGGAGAGGTGTGAATGGATATTTATCCTGCGATCGATTTGAAGGGTGGTCAATGCGTCCGGCTGCGGCAGGGGCGAGCGGATGCGGTCAGTGTGTATTCCGGTGATCCGGCGGCCATGGCCCGGCGTTGGGCGCAGGAAGGCGGCGACTGGCTGCACGTGGTGGACCTGGATGGCGCGTTCACCGGGCATCCTGTCCATCTGCGGGAGGTGGAGGCGATTGTGAAGGCGGCCCGGATTCCCGTCGAGGTGGGGGGCGGGATCCGGACTGACGACGATATCCGCGCAGTTCTTGCAACAGGAGTGCGGCGGGTGATCCTTGGAACCCGCGCCTGCGAGAAGCCGGAAGGTCTCAAGGCCCTGGCGGATGCATACGGGGATGCCCTGGCGGTCGGGATCGATGCGCGGAACGGCCAGGTGCAGGTCAAGGGTTGGGTTGAAACAACGGATGTGACTGCGGTGGACCTGGCGCGCAGGGTTTCCGCGGCAGGGGTCCGCACGCTGATCTATACCGATACGGCGACCGATGGAATGCTCACGGGGCCCAATCTGGAGGGGGTGCGATTGCTGTGCCGGTCGGTTGCCTGCGATGTCATTGCGTCGGGCGGGATTTCGTGCGTTCAGGATGTGACGGCCCTGAGGGCGCTGGGCATGCCGAACCTGAAAGGGGTAATTATCGGCAAGGCGCTTTATGAAGGGGCCATTCACCTTGATGCGATTCTGCAGCCAAACAGGAATGGGGGCCGGGCATGAGGATGGGCACACGGGTGACAAGGCTGGAAAACGGGATGAGGGTGGTTTCCGCCGTCATGCCGCATGTGGAGAGCGTATCCATCGGGATCTGGGTGGGGGCGGGCGGGCGGCATGAGGCGGCGGCCCTTTCCGGAGCGAGCCATTTCATCGAACACCTGCTGTTCAAGGGGACCCGGAGGCGTACCGCCCGGGATATTTCGCAGGCGATCGAGGGGCGCGGCGGGGACATCAATGCTTTCACGCAGGAGGAGAGTACCTGCTATTTCGCGAGGGTTTCGGCCGAGCACACATGGGAAGCCCTGGATGTCCTGGCGGATATGTACGGGAATGCCACGCTGTCCGCCCCGGATGTTGCCAAGGAACGGGATGTTGTCCTTGAGGAGATCCTGATGTACCGGGATCAACCGCATCACCAGGTGGAGGAGATGCTGGGCCAGCTGTTGTGGCGGGATCATCCGCTGGGCCAACCCTTGACGGGCACGGTGGAGAGCCTGAAAGGGTTGGGCCGCCGGGAATTACTGGAGTACAAGAGCCGGTATTATGTTCCCGGGAACACGGTTCTCGCTGTCGCAGGCAAGATGGATCACGACTCCTGTGTGGCTTGTGCGCGTGCCTTGCTGGGCAAGGGGAACGCGGGGCGTACGCGGCAGTTCCTGCCCGTGACGCCTGCCGTTCCGCAGGGGCGTATGCAGCTGGCTTCGAAGGAGGTGGAGCAAGCCCACGCAGCCATCGGGTTCCGGGGGTTCGGGCGGCATGACCGGCGCCGTTACGCGTTGAAACTCCTGAACATCATCCTGGGCGAAAACATGAGTTCCCGGCTGTTCCAGGTTGTGAGGGAAGAGCATGGGCTCGCCTACTCGATCCAGTCCGCCGCGCATGGTTTTCATGATACCGGGGCGCTGGTGGTTTCGGCGGGGCTCGATCGGAACCGTCTCGAGGCGGCCATGAAGCTCATTGTGAGGGAACTGGTTCGCATGAAGCAGACTGCCGTGGCGCGGGCGGAACTGCGGCGCGCCAAGGACTACGCAGTCGGCCAGATCCGGCTCGGGCTTGAAAGCACCAGCAGCCAGATGATGTGGATGGGCGAGCATTTCATGGCGTACGGGCGCCTGATCAGTCCGGAGGAGACCATCGCCGCATTGCAGGCGGTGACACCGGCCGAGATCCGGGAGGTGGCCGGGTTCCTGCTGCGGCCGGGACGTTCGAGCATTGCCATGGTTCTGCCGGATGTTTCCCGGGCGCTGGAGCGGGAGCTTGCGCGATCGGTCCGGATGCTGGACGGGAATCGGTAATCTGTGATCGGTCATCAGAGACATAGCATGAGGCACAGGATGAAAAAGCAATCCAGGGTGGCTTTGGTGACCGGCGGTGCCGTCCGCATCGGCCGGGCGATCTGCGAGGCGCTGGCGGGTGATGGGTTTGATGTGGTGATCCATTGCAACCGTTCCGTGAAGGAGGCCTGTACCCTGGCGGCGCGGATCCGGCGGCGGGGTGTGCGGGCCTGGGTGGTGGAACAGGTATTGGACGATGAGCGGTCCTGCGTACAGTTGATCCGGCGGGCGTTGGACGAGGCGGGTCGTCTGGATGTCCTTGTCAACAATGCCGCCATTTTCCATAAGGGCGGGCTGGCGGGCCTGACCGGTACGGAACTGATGGAGGAGTTCAAGGTCAACTGCTTTGCCCCGGTGCTGCTGATGCGGGAATTCGCGCGCCGCGCCCGGCGTGGCTGCGTGGTCAACCTCCTGGACCGGCGGATCGCGGCCAACGATCCGGAATGCCCCTCCTATTCCGTCAGCAAGAAGGCCCTGGCTGCGTTTACGGAGGAAATGGCTCTGATATTGGCGCCCGGGTTCCGGGTCAATGCGGTGGCACCGGGTCCGATTCTGCCGCCGCCGGGCAAGGGGGTGGCCTATTTCCGTGATCGTGCCGGGCGCATACCTTTGGCGCGCAAGATTACACCCGGGGAAGTGGCTGCGGCCGTGGTGACCCTGATCAGGATGGAGGCGGTGACCGGTCAGGTACTGTTCGTCGATGGCGGCCAGCATCTGCTGGGGGGAATGGTTGAGGGAAGAATGGTTGATGGTTGAGGGAAGAATGGGGAATGAGGGAAGATGACCTATGGGCAAGGTAAAGACATGCCATCTGGTGGGTGTGGCCGGAGTGGGGATGAACGCCCTGGCCCAGGCCTTGCAGGGGAGCGGCTGGTCGGTCAGCGGTTCCGACCGGTTCGAGGACCAGGGGCAGGACATCGAGATCATCCGGAAGCTCAAGCAGGCCGGCATCCGCTTCCATCGCCAGGATGGGTCGGGTGTAACGAAGGACACGGCGGCATTAGTGGTGAGTACGGCTATTGAGGAGGACAATCCGGATGTCCAGGCGGCCCGGTCGCTGGGGGTGCCTGTGCGGCACCGTTCGGAGATGCTGGCCGAACTCGCCCGCGGGCAGAGGGTCGTCGCGATCGCGGGCACCTCCGGGAAGACAACCGTCACCGGCATGGTGGGATGGATCCTGGAGCAGCTGGGGGCTGATCCGTTTGTCGTAAACGGCGGAGTGCTGGTCAACTGGGCGGACAACGGGACGATCGGCAATGTACGCCTGGGCCGTTCCGGCATATGTGTGCTGGAGGCGGATGAGAGCGACCGTTCCCTGTTGAACTTTGACCCCGAATGGGCCTTGATCACCAACGCGTCGGCCGATCATTTCGGCCTTGAGGAGACCTTGGGGTTGTTTGAGCAATTCCGGAGCCGTGTTCGGCGTGAGTGTGTGGTTGGCTGGGAGGCGGAGGCCGGCTGGAGGACTGCGCAGGTGCGGGCGGACCGCGAGGGTATTGCTTTCCGGTATGAGGGGGTTGATTTCCGTGTGCCGCTCCTCGGGGGGCACAATGCCGAGAATGCCATGCAGGCGGCCGAATTGTGTCGCCGGATGGGGTATGACCTTGGTGCGGTTGCCGGGGCACTGGGTAGATTCCGGGGTATTCAACGGCGTCTGGAGAAGGTTGGTGAAGCCGCGGGTGTGACGGTACTGGACGAATATGCCCATAACCCTGCCAAGATTGCGGCCGCGTGGCGCGCAGTGGCTCCGCATCATCGCCGCGTCCGTGCGTTCTGGCGTCCGCATGGGTTCAAGCCTTTATCGTTGATGTTTGACGAACTCGTCTCCATGTTCTCCGGCGTGTGCCGTGCCGGGGATCGTCTGTTCGTGTTACCCGTATTCTATGCGGGCGGGACGGTCAGCCGGCAGGCGGATTCCGATGGGTTTGTCGCCGCGCTTCGGAAGGCGGGAGTGCCGGCGGAATGGGCCGCCGATTATGACGTCCTGATGCAATCCATGCTGATGGATCTTGCGGCAGGCGACGTTGTGCTTTGCATGGGGGCAAGGGATCCGGGGATTCCTGCGTTTGCCCGTGCGCTGGTAAGGCGTCTAGAGGGGGAGGGCTGCTGACGCAGAGCGTCACGGTTCAAACATTGTCTCCTTCGGTCCGGATGGCCCGCGAACGATCGGCCGCAAAGATTTATTCCTGGTTCGAAGCCATGGTTTCCGCCGGCGGGATCGGGTTGGCGGAGCGGTGGAAGAGGAACAGGATTCCGCCGGGGATTCCCCATGCCGTGAGGAACAGGTAGGGCATGAAGGCCAGAAGGAAGGCCTTGTCGGCAGATACGGCCAGCACGGACCACATGTGTATGGAGGCTCCTTCCCGCAAACCCAATCCGCCTGGCGTGACCGGAATGGCTCCGATCATGCTTACGAGGGGGTAGAAGGTCAGATAATCGATAAACCGCACATTCAGGCCCAGGGCCTTTCCGACCAGGGCGGCCACCAGCACAAGGCAGGTTTGAAGCGTGAGCGAGGAAAGGGTGATTTGCAGGAGCAGGCGAGGATGCTTGCGGCAGACGTAGAACGCGTTATAGACCCGTTCCACGAGGCTTGCGATGCGGCCCATCCAGCGATGGCCGGTCATCCGTTTCAGGACGGGGATCTTCTCGAACAGGTGGACGCTGAAAGCCAGGATTCCGCCGCCCAGCAGCAGGAGGCAGACAACCAGCATGGGGATCGCCACGCGCCGGGTTTCGGGATGTTCCATGAGGAAATTCCACCGGATCAGGATCATGCCGCCGGTCATGAGGGCCAGCATCAGCATGCCGATCACGCGATCGATCAGGATCGTACTGACGGCTTCGGTCTTTTTCTGGTGGGTTTCCCGGGCTGTGAGGTAGGCCTTGATGATGTCGCCGCCGGTGGGTCCGATCATGAAGGCGTTGAAGAACAGGCCGATGAAGAAGATGCTGGTTGTCCGGAGCCACGAAAGCAGGAGGCCCTGGGCGTCCAGGATCAGTTTCCAGCGGGCCATGCACAGCAGGACAGGCACGAGGGTCAGGGCGAGGGCCGCGGCCAGCCAGTACCATTGACCTGCGCAATCCTTCAGGGTTTGGCCGAGGGTGGCGACTCCCATTTTGCGGAACAGCCAAGTCATGACGATTGCCGCGATGGCGAGGCGTGCGAGTGTGCTTGCCGTTTGCTTGAGTGACTTCATGCGACCTCAAGGATGTCGGAGAGGGTTTTGCGGATGTCGTAGGCGGGTTGCCAGCCTGTGGTCTGGACGAGGCGGGTGGTGTTGAGGGAAGGACATTGTCCGTCCGGCCGGTACAGTGCGGGGTCCTGGATGATTTCGGGTTTGACGTCCGCCATATGGCAAAGCATATCCAGGATGGCGCCGATGGTGTAGTGGCGGCCCGATGCGATATTATAGGCGAGTCCGGGTTGACCCTTTTCCAGCAGGAGCCGGTAGGCTCTGGTCACATCGCGCACATCGGTAAAATCCCGTGAGCTATTCAGATTTCCGACCCGGATGGCGTTTATGCCGCCCTGGCGGATGGCCTGAAGTTGCCGGGCGAAAGCGGGAACGACGAAACTGGGGGACTGGCCGGGTCCGGTATGGTTGCCGGGCCGGGCCACGGTGACCGCCATATTGAATTGGCGCGCGTAGAAGCGGGCGATATCGTCCGCGGCCGCCTTGGTGATGGCATAGAGCGAATCCGGTGTAAGGGGGGTGTCTTCGGGGATGGGGGTGGGATGATTCCGCTGCCCGTAGACCTGGCTGCTGGATACGATCAGGATACGGGCATTGGGAGCCGCGGTCCGGAATGCTTCCAGCAAGTGGGTGGTGCCCAGAATGTTCGTGTTCACGACGCCCGAGGGGTCCGAGTCGGCTGCCGGCACGAAGGCGATGGCGGCCAGATGCAGGCAGGCATCGGGTGAGCAGCGCACAATGGCCTCGCGCAGGGCTGCAGGATCCATCAGGCTCGCGGGTACGAATCCCTCGCAAGGGGTTGAGGAGGGTGGCGGGTTCACATCCAGGGCGATTGTTGTATGGCCGCCCAGGGCGGCTTCATGGAGGAAATGCCTGCCGGCGAATCCAGCCGCGCCTGTTACAAGAATCCTCATGATCCCTCCGACAGTTTGCCCGTTTCCCAGGCCTCGCGCAGGGTTTGCAGTCCTCTCGTCAAATCCTCTGCGGGCAGGTTCTGGGAAGGCTCGAGCACCCGCACTATATCACCTTGCACGGCTTCGCGAAACAACGGGAAATCGATGGAGCCGTCTGGCGGCATGACGTGATCCTGATGGGGGTAGATCACATCATGGATATGCACGCCGGCCATGCGGGGGCGGAGTCGTTTGAACCAGCGCAGGTGGTTTGTGAAACCGAGGTTTTCCCGGATCTGCCCGTGACCGAAGTCGTGCCAGCACTGGAGCCACGGGGAATCGAAATGCGTGAGCAGTTTCTCCATTTCCATCTCACTCGGGAAGGCCTCCCAGGTCGGGAGGATCTCCAGGGCGAGTATGACGCGGGTTTCGGCGAGCAGGGGCAGGATCTTTTCCAGGCCGGCGTACAAAAGGGGGAGCTGGCGGGCGGCGGCTTTTTCCCTGGCGATAATGGTCTTCACCCGCAGGTCCTCGTATTCCGTATCCTCCTTCTTACCTGCGAGGACCAGGTCAACGAGGGTCGGGAAAAAGAGTTTCATATCGGCGTTCCCGGCATGGGTTACCACGACGCGGGCGCCGATTTCGGCGGCGAAACGGATGGTGTTCTGCAGATGGTGTACGGCGCTCGAGCGGACGGCCGCATCCGGGCTAGCCAGGGTAAACGGTTCCGGGTGAGGGAACGGTACGACGGGGGGCAGGGGACAATAGGCGTGCAGGCTGTCCACCCGGATGTTTCCGGATGCAACCATGGCGAGGACGCCCGGAACCAGGTTCGGGGTCAGGTCGTACCCCAATTCCACATGGGAGAACCCGAGGTTGAGGATTTCCTCGAGCATGGCTTCGCCGGTGGAATGCCGGTTTGCGTTCCAGCGGGTTGTAAGCGAGAAGATCATGGGGAAAAACAAAGCTCCCCGGTTGGGCCGGGGAGCTTTGCATCAAGACAACACATCAGGTGCCGTACTTCGCGCGGGCGCGCGCACGGGCTGCCTTACGGCGCCGCTGCTCGCTGGGCTTCTCGAAGTAACGATGGGCACGGATCTCCTTCATGATCCCTTCCTTGTCCATGATCTTCTTCAGCCGCCGCAGGGCCTTGTCGACAGTCTCGCCTCTTCTAATTTTTACCTGTGCCACGAACGAATTCACCTTCCCTTCCGGACCCGGGGTGGTGGTTTCCCTCTCCCTCGGGCCAACGACGGTAGATGTATAAGCGAACCGACCGGTTGGCGTCAAGCATTCCGGACAGCGGCTTACGGCTGGGAGGATTCCGTCGGGTCCGGAATAGAGCGACAGGTTGACAGGCGGGATGCGACCCTATACCATGTCGGCAGTAACTGGGGGCTCGAGATGGCTGAAGCCATTCGTTTCAACTTAAGGAAGATCGGCAAGGGATTGGGCCCGAAGGGCTCGGGCGATGCCGTTCCTGCTGTTATCGACAGTTCGCTGACACCCGAGGAGGTTCTGCAAGGCGCGGTTCATGCTGTCCTTCTGACGGATTCCTCCGGACGCATTCTTGCGGCCAGTGAAGCGGCCGCCCGGATGCTCGGGTATGGCCGTGATGAGCTGGTTTCGCACAATCTGGCGGATGTTGTGGCGCGCATGGATGAAGTGAAGATAGGCCTTGCCGTCAAGGCCTATGAGGCGGGGCAGCAGGTTGCTTTTGATGCGGTGGCGTGTCGCCGGGATGGCGCAATGATCCCTTGCGAGTGCGACTTGTATCGTATTTCCAGCCAGAAGCAGGGTCCCAAACAGCTGTATTTTCTCCTTACGCGCGAAGGGTTGGAAGGTCGTGCGGATTCCGGGGATGTGATGGATGCCAAGCTGATGCGGGCCGAGCGCCTGGAAATGGCCGGCACGCTGGCGGGGCAGATCGCGCATGATTTCAACAACCTGCTGACCCCGCTGCTTGCGTATCCGGATCTGATTCGTCGTGAACTGCCGGCGGGAAGTTCCGTTCTCGAGTATATCGATATCATGGAGAAGACGGCGAGCGACATGTCCCGCCTGACCCAGCAGTTGCTCAGCCTTGCGCGGCGCGGGCATGTCGGAGATGAGGAGGTGGATGTCAATTCGGTCGTCGAGCAGGTGGTCAAGCTCCTGCAGGCGGCGACCGCTCCAGGCATCACGATTTCCATGGAACTGGCTGACAATCTGCTTCCGGTGCGGGGCGGGAAGGATCAGTTGCGCCGCGTGGTTGAGAACCTTTGCCAGAACGCGGTTGACGCGATGGATGAGAACGGTTGCCTGATGGTCCGGACGGAGAACATCTACCTGGATGCGCCGATCGGCCAGTATGAGACCGTCAATCTCGGTGAGTATGTGAAGATCAGCGTATCCGACACGGGTGCGGGAATTCCGCCGGAAATCCGTGAGCAGATTTTCGACCCTTTCTTTACGACGAAGAGGGGCGGGAAGGTTCGTGGTTCGGGGCTCGGGTTGAGCATTGTGCACGGGATTATCCGCGACCATAAGGGGTACATAGACCTGGAGACAGCGGTTGGCAAGGGATCCGCATTTTACGTGTACCTTCCGGTGTACCGCAGTGCAAAACCGAAAGTGGAAGGGATGGATCTCCCGCGCGGCAACGAATCCGTTCTGGTCGTGGACGATGATGAGTTGCAGGTTAATATCCTGGTCAGTCTCCTGCAGGCGCTGGGGTACAAGGCGATGGGGGTATCCGGTGGTGAGGAATGCGTGCGAATGTTGCGCGGGGAGGGATACCGGTTCGACCTGATCATCCTCGACATGGTCCTTGACGGGGGAATGGATGGCCTGGAGACATTCGAGGCGATTCGCAAGGTTGTGCCGCAGCAAAAGGTGATCCTGGTTTCCGGTTTTTCCAAGATGGCGCGCAGTGTAGCCAAGGCCCAGGAGCTTGGCGCGGGGGCCTACCTGCGCAAGCCGTTGACGGTGGAACGGGTTGCCAGGGCCGTGCGCGACGCCATCGAGGAAACCCCGAAACCCCAAGGCGGAAGGGCGGCGGATCGGAAGGGGAAGAGAATCCTGATCGTCGATGACGAGCAGATGATCCGCAAGCTGTTTTCCATGATCATCATGACGGAGAATCCCGATGTGGTGATTGATCAGGCCTGCAATGGCCAGGAGGCGGTCCGGGCATTCGAGGAGGGGCATCATGACTTGGTGGTCATGGATCTGCAGATGCCGGTTCAGGACGGACGGGAAGCCTTTGTGTCCATCAGCAAACTTTGTGCGAGCAAGCGATGGCCGGTTCCCTCCGTCATTTTTTGTTCCGGTTTTTCGCCGCCTGCGTCCCTGACCGCGATTGTGGGTGACGGCAGTGTGCATTGCCTGTTGCGCAAGCCTGTCAAGGCGGATGTGTTTCTTGCCGCGATCCGCAAGCGCCTGGGTTCCTGAAATGCAGGTGATCCGGACAGTGGAGGCGATGAGGGCCTGGTCCCTGCAGAGTAAGCGCTCGGGGCGCCGGGTCGGGTTTGTTCCCACGATGGGCTGTCTGCATGAGGGGCATCTCTCGCTTGTGCAATTGGCCCGCCGCACGGCCGACCTGGTTGTTGTAAGTATCTTTGTTAATCCGACCCAGTTTCTGCCCGGGGAGGATTTTGAGAAATACCCCCGTGATCCGGAGCGGGATGAGGCGCTCTGCCGCGGTGCGGGAGTCGACGTTCTGTTTTATCCCGAAACCGGCGCGATGTATGCCGGGGATCATAGTGTCTTTGTGGACGAGCAGAGGTTGTCATCGGGGTTGTGCGGAGCCAGCCGGCCGGGGCATTTCCGCGGGGTCCTGACCGTGGTGGCCAAATTGTTCAATTGTGTGCAACCGGATGTCGCGGTATTCGGCCAGAAGGATGTCCAGCAGGCGCGGCTGATTTCCCGGATGGTCCGGGATCTGGATTTTCCTGTGGAGATGGTGGTCGGCCCGATTGTCAGGGAGCCGGACGGCCTGGCGATGAGTTCGAGGAACCAGTATCTTGCGCCTGCGGAGCGGCAGGATGCGCTTTGCCTCCGGCGGGCTTTGGACCGGGTGGAAGACTTGTTTGCGGGTGGGGAGCGGGAGGTGGAGCGGCTTCTTGCCGCCATGATGGAGGTGTTTCGTGCAATCCCCTCTGCGAGGGTGGACTACGCCGAAATCGTGGATGATGTTACGCTGGAGCCGCTGCAGAAGCTGGACCGGCGCTGCCTCGTGGTCCTTGCGGTATGGGTTGGCAAGACCCGCCTGCTGGATAACACCCTTCTCACGCCGTGAAACCGGCGGGTGCGAGGTTGCTTGCGCACGCTTGCGGATCAGGGCGCTGACGTTGTGTTGGTCGCGCCTGCGGATCCGACACTGTTTGTGCTTTCGGTCGCCACGTCATCCTGTTCATCCCCGTAGTCCGGGGCTTGGATGAAGCGGGGAACGGCCAGGGCCGCCAGCAGGAGCACAATGGCTAGAATGATCAGGACATCCGCGAAAGACATACCTTGTTTTGACATCTGGTGTTCTCCCTGCCGGTCAGCTTCAGGTTTTCCCCTGAACCGGACCATACTCTAGCCACGCACGATGGCCGCGTCAATCCTGCTCATCCGGCGGGACAGCCTTTGGCCTGCGGTAATGCCTGATGCCGTGACTGACGGTGCCATCCCGGCGCCCGGCCTTGAGCTGGATGCGGGAGTGTAAATCGGCAAGGACATTCATGTAGGTTATGTAGGCGTCATAGGGTGACGGGAAGGGATTGAAATACTTATGAACGTCGCCATCGCTCCAATGCTTGGTGCACATGTAATAGAAATGGTCGGAAGTCTGGAGCAGGCGCCAGATATGAAGGAGGTCGGGGTTGCTGGCCGCCCGTATGGCTGGCTCCATTTCATACAGGGATTTGGCGGCATCCCGCTGCATGGTGTTACCCAGCCATGCGGAAAGATCCCGTTCCGTATCCGCCCAGGAGGTGAACCGGGGGACTTTCAGGGTGGCGGTTGCGGGATAGGCTGCGGCGGCCTCGGCTGGGGTCTGGAAACAGAAGCCAGGCAGGGCAAGGACCGCGGCGGGAAGATCCCGCAGGAAGTTCATAATTCCCGTCTCGGCCCATTGATGCTCCCCGAAGGTTTCGAAATCCATGAACAGGTTGATGACCTGCGCCTTCCGGGAGGCTCGCTGGAGGCGTTCGGCAAAGAGTCCGGCTGTAAGCGGCGAGGAGTGGCTGTTGCGGCCTGTGAAGCGGAACGCAATATCATCGGAAAAACGGCAGTTCCGCGTCGGTACGCGGAGACCGGGGCAACCGGAGGGACGGTAGACCTTGTCCGGGCTGCGTCGCCGCAGGACAGGGGCGGCGCCTTCCGCAAGGATGACGCGGTAGCCAAGATTTGCGACCTCGCGGACGAGGGCATCCCGGTAGATGAGTTCGGTGTTCCGGAAGGTGGTGGCATACTGTCCGAAGAGCTTGTGGATGCGCTCCCGGTGTTGTTGCACCTGTGCGGCGAATTCATCCGGGGAATACACGCAGGCGAGGGAGTGGTAGTAGGTTTCGTTGAGGAATTCGACACAACCGGTCCTGGCAAGCCGTTGAAAGGCATGGATGACTTCCGGGGCGGACTGCTCAAGCTGGTCCAGGACGGTGCCTGAGAGCGAAAAGGCCAGGCGGAATTTTCCGTGATGGCTGCGGATCAGCCGGTGCAGGAGACTGGCGGCAGGCAGATAACACTTTCCAGACACCCGTTTCAGGATGGAACGATTGGAGGCCTGGTCGGCGTATTCGGAGGATTTCCCGATGTCAAAGAAGGTGTAGCGGCGTAAGCGGATTGGCTGGTGCACCTGGAAATAAAGGCACAAGGAAGGCATGGGATCCTGCTAGGGTCTTGTGATCCGGCGATACACGTCGAGGATCCGGCCGGCCGCCACGTTCCAGCAGATGGTGCGCAGTTCCTGGCGGCTGTTGCGCAACAACTCGGCGGAGAGGGCAGGATGTTGGAGGACCGAGAGGATCTTGTCGGCGATCTCGTCGACATTCCAGAAGTCAACCTTCAAGGCATGACGGATCACCTCGCTGACTCCCGCATGCCGCGAGACAATCACGGGTACATCATAGGCCATGGCTTCCAGGGGGGAGATTCCGAAGGGTTCGGAGACGCTGGGCATCACGTACAGATCACTCATGGCATACATTCGCTCGACGTCCTGACCCTTGAGGAACCCCGTGAAGTGGAAGCGGTGTCCCAGGCGCAATTCAGCCACGCGCTCAATCATGCGGGGCAGCATATCGCCCACGCCGGCCATTACAAACCTGGCATCCGGCATCCGGGCGAGGACACGCGAGGCGGCCTCGACAAAATAATCGGGTCCTTTCTGGAAGGTGATCCTCCCGAGGAAAAGAACGATTTTCTCATCCGGATTCCGCTCGACACGGTACTCCGCCCGGGCGCGCCGCCGGGAAACGGCGTTGTGGATCACGGTGACCTTCTCCGGGGCGATGCCATAGCGTTCGAGGATCTGCTGCCGGGTATAATGGCTGACGGCAATGACATGGTCAGCGGCTTCCATTCCGAGTTTCTCGATGTGGACGATGTCGGGGTTGCCGCCTGCCCCGCTCCGGTCACATTCCAGTGAATGGATATGGACGACCAGCGGCCTGCCGCTGACCCGCTTTGCGCGGATGCCGGCCAGGAAAGTCATCCAGTCGTGTGCATGGATGACATCGAAGTGTTCCTTTGCGGAAAGGATTTCCGCGACATTACTGTAGCGGGCCACTTCGGCCAGCAGGTCCGGGCTGTATGTCGAGGGGGAGGAGAAGACCCCGCCGTGGCGGGATTGCGGGGCGATGCCAGCCGCCGTGGAACATTCGGTCATTTGGCGGTATTCGGGGACGGTAAGGTAGGGGCGGAGGAGGGATGCGACAGGGCGGATATCCAATCGCTGCAGGAATGATTCGGTGGCGTAACCGGTGTCGCCGGCCGGAACGTCGGCGGCGGATACCAGGTGGACAGGGGACTGACGTGGCGCAGGCGGAGCCTTTGGAACGACAAAGGTTACCTGCACTTTTCTGCGGGTCAGTGCCCGGGTGATTTCCTGGCACGCCGTACCGAGCCCGCCGCTGATATGTGGCGGAAATTCCCAACCGAACATCAGGACGCGCATCGTGGTTCCATTTCAGCTGTCTCTCACGCAGTCATCCCACCAGCAGCAGTTCTTGTAGGGGCAGGCGGGTGTGCCGGTTCCGAAACATGCGGTATTGCCTTCCGCCTTTTGAATACTGAGGATCAGTTCCGACTTGTTTGCCTTTCCTGCCGGTATGCCAAGGGCCTTGGCCTTCTTCCGAATTTCGGGCATTTTCATACGGTTCTCCTTTCCAGGTTTCCCTTCGCCGGTTGCGGCGTCCGGTACCAGTCCTGGTTGTTGCCCCGGATGCGCATCCCTGGGCGGTTGACCCGGCGAATGGAACACCATGATCCAGTCCCGCTACCCGCATAGTAAACGAAGAGGCGATTACCTGAAAAGGGTAAACATGCGGATCAATTCCGCCACGCTCCAGGCCTGGGCGATGCAACCGTTCGGACGGTGCGGCGGGTCGCCGTCAAACACTTCCGGCACCTGGCCCGGTCCGCCGGCGCGGATTCCATGATCCAGTAGGGGCTTCAGGGTTGCCAGAAGATCGGAGGCGGCGCTGTTCCGGTCGGGTGCGACCCGGAGCAGCGCCTCCGCATAATGCCCCAGGAGCCATGGCCACACGGTACCCTGGTGGTAGGCGGCATCGCGGTCCTCCTGGCTGCCCTCATATCGGCCGCAATAGGCGGGGTCGGACGGTGCGAGGGTCCTCAGCCCGTAAGGTGTGAGAAGTTCCCGGCGGACCTTTTCGACTACGCCTGCCTGCTGTTGTTTTTCCAGAGGGGAAAAGGGTACCGAAACGGCGACAATCTGGTTGGGTCGTGTTGAACAGTCCTGGTTGCCGCCGGCATACGAATCGGCGAGGGATCGGGATTCGTCCATCCAGAACATGCGGTTGAACGCGAGGCGGCAACGCTCCGTGAGATCCTCCGGCCATGGGAGTGCGACCTCGAAATGCCGTGCCAGCGAGGCGGAGAAGCAAAGCGCATTGTACCAGAGGGCGTTGATTTCCACGGCATACCCATGCCGCGGTGTAACCGGTGTCCCGCGGGACTTCGCATCCATCCAGGTCAGCTGGGTGTGGTGGTTTCCCGCATGCAGCAATCCATCGCCATTCATAAAGATGTCGTTCCTGGTTCCTGCCATGAACCGTGCCAGGATGCGACGCATGACGGGCCAGAAGAGTTCCCGCACAGTGTTGTAGTCACCGGTGCATTCAAGCATCTGCTGGACGGCGCGGAAGTACCAGAGGGATGCATCGACAGCGTTATAGGCATGGTGCTCGGGGTTGGCGGCAAAGAAATTCGGGATCAACCCATCCTTTTCCGCCGAGCCGACGGATTGGAGGATGGCCACCCCCATGGCGGGATTCCCGGAGCAGAAGGTCAATCCGGGGAGGGAGATCAGCGTGTCGCGGCCCCAGTCGTCAAACCACGGGTAACCGGCGATGATGGCGGGGCGTCCCTGGGGGGTGTGGATCAGGAACTGACGGCCGGCGCGGAGGAGTGGCTCCAGGTAGTTCCTGTGCGACTCCGGCGCGGGTCGGCAGGCCGCGGAGATGTCACGGGATTCGTCGTGGCGGCGTTCGATTTCGTGTGACCATGTCCCCTGCAGCGGGCGGTTGTCGGGGGACGTTGAAGCCGAGACAATACAGCTTTCGCCGGGTTTCAAGGTCATTTCCAGGGTGCCGGGGCAGAAAAGGGATTCCCGGTATTCGTAGCCTCGTTCCACTTCCCGCGCGTATTCGAAATTGCGATACCAGTCCGGATGGGCATGGAAGGCGCAGGCGGAACGGGTCCGGAAGTGGAGAGAAGGCATACCCTCGTAGGGGGATAGCGAGAATCCGTCGGGTTGCAGGGTGACAGCGGTGCGGATACAGGAATCCTCCGTTTTAAGCCAATGGTGGTCCCGGAAAGCCAGGAGGGGTTTCAGGCGCAAGGTGAACGGGGTGTTTGCCTGTTGCAGGGTATAGCGGACGAGGACCGTGTTTTCGCCCTGCAGGAGCAGAATCTGCCGGATCATCCGGAAGTTGCCGGTCTGATAGGTGAAGGTTGGACACTCCTCCTTTGAGAAGGCGATGAGATGGCGGTATCCGTCGGGGTGGAAAACGCCGGGATACTGGTGGCAGGAAAGCCAGGTTTCCCCCTGCCGGCTGAGGATGGACTCCTCATATCCGGAAAGGAGGAGGAACCGGCCCGGCGGTGAGGCCAGGCTGGCGACCAGCAGGCCGTGGTACTTGCGTGTGCGGCATCCCACGACGGTTCCGGAGGCGTACCCGCCGATACCGTTGGTTTCCAGCCATTCGCATTGGAATGCCTCCTCCAGGGGGAGGGGATTCCTGCCGATAAGGAGCCTGCGCATGGTTCAGGTATTCTGCATGGCGCGCGCCTTGCGCCGCTTGTGGATGACGACATAGACCGCGATGATGGCGGCAACGGCGATCAGGGCCCATGCCACGGCGCTCTTGGAATACTTCTCGATCAGTTCCTTGTTCTGGCCTGCGACGTAGCCGATGGCCGTCAGGATGGCGACCCAGATGCCGGCGCCCAGTCCGGTCCAGAGCAGGAAGCGGAACATATTCATCCGGGCCAGTCCGGCGGGGAGGGAGATATACTGGCGGATAACCGGGACCAGCCGCGCGGTGAAGGTCCCGATTTCCCCGTGTTTTCGGAAGAACGTCTCGCCTTTCTCAAAATTCTTCTCCGAGATAAAGAAATACTTCCCCCACTTCAGAAGTAGCGGGCGCCCCAGCCAGAGTGCGAGGTAGTAGTTGAATAGTGCCCCGAGCCAACTGCCCAGAATGCCCATGAAGATGGCGAGCCAGAAGTTCATCTCGTGGCCGGGGATGTAATTGACCGACGCCCGATACGCGGGGGAGGCGAGATAGCCCGCGGGGATCATCACCACCTCGCTGGGGAATGGAAAACAGGAGCTTTCCAGGAACATCATGATAACAATGCCGGGATAGCCCCATTGGCCTACGATGCCTACGACCCAGTTGACCGCTTCATGCAGCATGGCGATTCCTTCTTTTTGACATTATGGCGCTGTTGGACGATTGACATGCACGATGTTTACGCCGGTGCTTTTCGCAAAAGCCGTGAGAGGATGCAAGTCGAATACACTCACAATCGGGCGTATCATTCCGGAACTGTCGGGATGAGTACTTGTGAAAGTTGACGCAAGTCTGTCAGGACAACATCCGCGGCGTGTGTTCCGCAAGAGGCGGCTGCGAGGCGGAGTGAGCGGGCATCACCGGCAAACAGGGCGGTATGGCAGCCGAGTTGTCTCGGAACGACGATGTCGTTGGCGACGTCGTTACCGACGGCCAGGACCGCTTGTGGCGGGATGCCATGACGCGACGAAAGCGTGAGGACGGCGCTCTTCCAGAGCGTTGGAGAAGGTTTGGCCTCGCCCGTTTCCCAGGACCATATGCGCAGGTTCCGAGCGAATCCCAGGTCGTCCAGTGTCTTGCCGGTCAGGGCTTCGATCATCAGCGGGGTGTAGAACTGGGCATTTGAAACCAGCCCCGTTGTGAATCCGTGTTTCGACAGGGTTTCAAGAATCTCTGTCGCGCCGGGCATCATCCATACGGGGTTCTGCCGCAGTTCGAGTTCCACTGCCAGGGTTTGCAGTTTTGGCTCGGGAACAGGGCCTTTAAGCCTGCCTTCGAGAATCAGTGAATGCACAACTTCCCGCCAGATTTCGACGATGTTGACCTCGGGCTGTATCGTGGAGCGGTTGTTGTTGGCTGCGTGAGCCGACTGAATGGCTGCAGCGTACCGTTGCAGTGTGATTTCTCCCGTGCCCGGGCCGGTGGGGAAGCCGGTGGCTTTAAATGCGGCCTCCAGAAGTTCGGTGCGCGAGTGGCTGATGGTGGTTCCGATGTCGCCGGCTGCTGATATCATCAAGGTTCCATAGATGTCGAAGAGGACTGCGCGTATGTCAGGCAATGGCTGCAACGAGGAAGGCATTGCGGTGGGAATCGGTTGGATCGGTTTGGTCTGTCTGCGGATTCTTTCGATTAAATCCGCTCGCAGGCTGAAAGGGGGAGGTGGCATATCAGGTCCTTAACAGGGAGAATCGTTCCGGTGCGAGGAAAGCATTCAGCATGGCCTCATGTGACGGTGCTGAGAGGCGGCCAGGGAGGCAGCGCAGGAGTCTGTCATACAGGATGCCGAGGCGTTTGCCGTGCGATGCGATGCCGTATTGCCGGCGGATAATTCTCCGGTTGTGGCGGACGACTTCCGGTTCCGGAAAGGTATTCCAGGGTTGATGGGGCGAGAGCCGCTGCCGGAGCTCGCGTGAGCCTTTGACCTTGCAGATGATGCTTTCCTGCAGGGGTTCTCCAATCTTGCCGAAATCCACCAGATCATCCTGAGTCATGCTGTCGAGGGCGCGGGCTGCGGCATCGGGGGGCAAAGGTCTCCCGTAGGCATGCCAGAAAGCAGGGAGATGAAGGCTGAGTGCACGTTCCAGGGCCCCTTTTCTCATCCAGGAAATCGGAGTCCACAAGTGCTCATAGAGGGAAGACAGGTTCAGGCCCGTCGTTTCGAATTCCCGGGTTAATTCCGGCAGATTACGACCCACAAGGGGGCGGCCCATGATCCAGGGTTCCAGGAAGGCCATTCCGAATCCTTCGGCGATGCTGGTGGTAATAATGGCACGGGAAGTCCGGACAAGTTGCGGGAACCGTATGCGGGATGTGATTCCGAGTTCGAACTGCACGGGTAACTGCAGGCGGGCCGCCAATTGCTTCCAATGCTCGTATGATCGGAGGTCGCCCTGACTGGTTGGTGCGAGTGTGGTGCCGAAAAAATCACCCGGGGCTGCGGCGGCGGACCACAGGAGGAGTTCGCCGATGTTTTTCCGGCGAAGGGCACGTGTCGGATAAAGGAAAAGCGTTGATTCCGCTGCGGCTGACGGCGTTGCAGCATCTGGCATTTCGGGGACGGGATTGGGGAGGACATGAATATGAGCGGGGTCAAAACCGGCCTGGATCAAGAGTGCGTGATCGCGATGGCTCAGAACAGCATAGTCAACATTCGGTCCCTGCGGATAGAGAATAGCGGCAAGTGCGGCGGGATCATGGTTTGCAATGGTGTTTAACAGGTGACGGTAGTTGGCCGGGCGGCCATCCTCGGCGAAATCGTGTATTTGCAGAAGGATTCGCTGACCGTCCAGCGCCATCTGATGGACGGCACTTGAGAGGGAGGGATTCTTGCCGAGAGAGTGGTTATGGAAATGCCAGATTTCCGGAGGGCCTCCCAAGGCTTTGCGGGCTGCGGATTGGAGCCGGCGTTTCAATAGATTTGCCGGGATCTGCTTCCCCGTATAGTCCAGGCCCTCGACAGTGCATATGCCATCCCATCCAGGGGGACTGTTCCCAGTGAGGATGATGCTGCGCAGTCCCAGTTGTTCCAGGACAGCCTGCTGGTTCCGCATCACACTGGTTACGCCACCGGGGCGGGAATGGTAGTGTACGATGGCAACTCTGGCGGGATTTGCCGTCATGCTTGCCCGAACTTCCGGCGGTAGGATTCGAGATTCCGAATGGGCGGACGCTCATCTTCAGTGATCAGGATCTCAATCTGTTCGTAGTTGTTGTCCTGACACTGATGCTGACGAAGGACCTCAGCCCACTCGGGAAACCCGGAGCAGTCCTTGAACTCCTTTAAACGGGAAAAGAAGGTCTGGAGAATCCCGAAGGACATCTTGCCGAGTGCATGGGTGCTCTGGTTCCGGTGGATGCGTTGATCCAGATCCACCTGTGCGAAGGCATTCAGTCCCCAAAGGTTGTAGATGTCCAGGAGATGAGCGGTTTCCACACCGTACCCGATCGGAAACGGGATGCGTTCCAGGGCCTCCCGGCGCGCCGCGTACTCGCCGGAAAGGGGTTGCACAAAGGCAGTCAGTTCGGGGAAGAAAAGCGAAAAAAGAGGGCGCACGAGGATTTCCGTTACCCGCCCGCCGCCGGAAACCCGGGTGCCGGACGCAAGGGTAAGGGGACGTTCATAAAAAGCCTTCACATATTTCAGGTTTGGATCTTCCAGCAAGGGGCCCACGAGGCCATAGGCGAAGTGGGGTCGGATGTTGGTGATGTCTGCGTCAATGTAAATGATAATGTCACCCTTCATCTGGTAAAGGGCTTTCCAGAGGTTTTCGCCCTTGCCGCGCTTGATGCCTTCCTCCGGCAGGATTTCGCTTGCCAGATGGACGTTGGCGCCGAAACTGGCGGCGATTTCACGGGTACGGTCGCTCGATCCGGAATCGAGAACTGCAATTTCGTCCAACAATGGGTTGCGATCCATCAGTTCGGCCTTGAGCAGGACGATTTCCTTGCCGATGGTCCGTTCCTCGTTCAGTGTGGGGAGACAGAGCGATATGGTGACGTCCTGCTGGCGCTTCGCCTGCACCAGTCGCGACAGGTCGGAAAATTGAGAATGGTGGAACGTGTGGGTGGTGGTCCAGGCCCGGATGGTATCCGAAACGTCTGCAACGTCGGGAGAGTGAGCCGGGAACCAGCGACGGAACCATGAATCCTGTTTCATGCGGTGACTCCTTCATCCATTGCGGCCAGGATTCCAACCAGTTGAGTGAGTCCCGTGGTCATGGGTTCGATGGCCACTGATTCGTCGATCTCGTCGAGGTCGTTTCGCCGTTCTCCGGTGGTGATCCCGATGGTTAAACCGGGAATACCGGCGTCGCGCAAGGCGGACAGTTGAGAAGTGGTGGGGTAGAGCAAAGGCGGGATTCCCAGGGCGGACAGGACGGAGCGCCCCTTTTTCACAAGGGGGTGACCGATGTCAAGGCCTCCGGGATCCCGTTGGCTAAGGATATCAAGGGTGATGCGGGTGCCTGATTGAGCGGATGTTTCCTCGGCTATGTCCTCGATGCGTTCCTTCAACTCGCGGAGAATATCTCCGGATTCACTCCGGATTTCGAACCCGAGTGTGACTTCCCTTGCGATGTTGTTGTGGGCAATTCCCCCGTTCAGGCGTCCCATGATAATGGTTGTGAGCGGCCGTTTTGGCAGAGGAATGCGGCTGATGCGCATGACGACATCGGCGACCGGGATAATGGTGCCGGTGGCCCCGAACTGCGCCCAGTTATACGGATCAGGAAGTTGGCAGTGGATCTCGGCCCGCATCATGCCCATGCAGGCGTAATTCATCCGGCCCAGTTGCACGCTCTCGAGGCACAATCCGGAATCGCAACGGATGTTCCCATGGGTCAGGAAATGACGGATTCCTTCGAGATTCCCGCGCCCGAGGGCTCGGGTTGAAGCAAGGAGAATGACGTTGGATTTCAGGCGGACCTGAAGGTTTTGGAGCAGCGTCGGCAGATGGGTCAGGGCGGCCAGGGCGATGCAGTTGTCACCGACAAACGGGCCGATCATGCGATTCTCCCGGATCTCGATGGACTGGTCCTTGCAATCAGTAACCAACGTATCGGCGTGAGCCGCGACCAGAATGGTTTGCCGTCCATGAGTTCCCGGAAGAAAGCCGATGCCGTTTCCTTTTGTGTCGGTGGAGCATCGGTCGAGCCCGGCTTCGAAGAAGCGGTTGAGGATGAATTCAATCCGCGGGGCTTCGCCGTAGGTGGGGGAGGGAATCTCGCCCAGCATCACCAGGTCGGACATGAACAAGCTGCGCGCATCCAGCGCTGCCTTCAGCCAGGCCGGGAAATGCTCCAGAATCTGTGCGAGAGTCTCCATGGTCGCATGTCCTCTTGAGGATCCTTGGGTCATGCCGCCATGGCACGCCCTTTCGTGCGTAGATCCCTCTATGTTCCTGGGAAGGCGGCCCGACCTTCCCGGTCATCCTGTGATGAGCGGACATCACACCCTTGCTCTCTGTGGACTTATTAGCGGCTCAACGCCGTCAGGTCAAGCCTGGAGACGGGGAACCTTTGGGTTGGCAGTGTCTGGCGAAGCGGCTTCCAGGGGATGGTTTGCCGGATTGGGTTCGGGAAGGGATGGCTGTGCCAGAATGGCGTAGAGTGTCACAAGGGTAGATGACATTAACAGCCAGGCGATAGGACCGTGAGGTACATTTGCCTGGCTGAGAACTTCGGCTGCCACGGCCGCAATGGTCAGATTTGGCGAAGCGATCCAGTGTGGGTAGGGCCCGCCGGCCTCTTGCAGGATGGGGCGTGTGATGAGGCGGCGCAGCAAGAGGATGATCGCTGCCGTAAGGAGGGCGTGCCACCCCGTTATGCTGAACCAGGCCGCCGGTTGCGTGGAGGCGCCCAACGAAAGAAAGAAGACAGGGATCAACAGGTGCTGCCCGATGGGGCGGAGGTGGTGTTCCAAGGCGAGTCCTTCGTGTGTGGTCCGGGATATGGCAAGCCCGAGAAAGAAGGCGGCTTTTGGGGGCGGAAGGCCGAGTCGGCGCGCAATAGAAACAGCGGCCAGCACGAAAAGGATCCAGAAATGCGCCCGCCAACGCAACGTGGAGCGGCTGAAGTAGGCCACCCGGCGGGCAAGGGTATCGCCAAAGACGGCGATGAGGGCGATGGTTAGGATAATTCCGCTGATGCTCAGTAACAGGCCGAATCCCAGTCCGTTGCCCAGTAACGCTCCTCCCGCGCTGAGAACGATCATGGCAATGACTTCGAGCAGGATCATCCAATACAGGAAATCTGCCTTAGCCTGTCGGGGGTGGAGCGGATAGTGATACCAGCCCTGGAACGCCATGCCCACGGAACAGCCGCAAAATCCGGCTACAGCGATCAGGCTGACTGTAAGCGGAAAACCGCAGGTCATGGCAACGAACAAAAGGACGGGAACTTGAAGCAGGATCCATGCGGTGGCGCGGCGGAATGGGGTGATCATTGTTTTCAGCCTGGGAATATCCACCTCAAGACCGATTTCAAAAAGTAGCAGGATGAATCCGATTTCTCCGACGGTGCGCAGGGCCTGCCGGATGTCCAAGTCAAGGAAAGGGTTGATCAACATGCCGCAGAGCAGGTAGACGGCGTAGGTCAGGGCTGGACGGCCGATTCTGCGGCAGAAGTCTGGCACAGTCATCACCAGCAGGAGAAGAAGAATGGTGATTTCCGTGAAGTTCATTTTAGTGTTTCTTCAAAATCGCGCGTCCAGAAGATGTTTCCGAATAGCGTAAGTATAGTGAGAGGATTGATTTTGTCCATTGCAGTCAGCGGTAAGCTTGAACACCCAGCGGGTTGTCCAGATAAAGGTGACCGCACCGAAGGCGGCAGGGAGTGCTGGACAAAGTCGGCAAGACAGGCGTGGGAATCTTTTTCATCAACGGGTCGCTCCGAAAAAATCCATTATTAAACTTTGTGATGTCCCGGTGGCTCCATGCCAGCGTGACCCATTTTTTTTGATGCGAGCTAGGAACACAGGCTTGCCATGGGTATGAAGAAGTGCGAAAAGGAGAATGGCAAGGCCGGGTGAGGAAAGAGGAAGAGGATGTCTGGAACAATTGGGGATGCAGTCAAGAGACAGGGTGGCTCGACATGAACGGGCTGGATTGGATCGTTGTGGCGGTCTATATGGCGGCCATGCTGGTTATGTCGGCTTGGTTGGGCCGGCATCAGGCCCACGAGCGCGATTACTACCTGGGGTCGAACCGGATGTCCGTGTGGCTCATCGCGTCCTCCACCATGGCCACACAATGTTCCACCAACAGCCTTTTGGGGGCTCCGGCGTTTGTCATCGGGGTCGGTGGCCTCCTGTGGCTCCAGTATGAACTCGCGGTGCCGCTGGCCATGATCGGGGTGATGACATGGCTGTTGCCGTTTTTCCGCAGGCAGGGGGTCATTTCGGTCTACGAGTATCTGGAGCGGCGTTTCGGGCCCCGGAGCCGGATTGTCCTCTCGGTGTTTTTCCTGTTCACCCGCGCCTTTTCCACGGGGGTCACCGTATACGGTGTTGGCCTGGTCATCGAAACAATCTCAGGGCTTCCCTTCTGGGGGGCGGTGCTGATCCTGGGCGCGGTGACGGTGGCCTATGACTACATGGGAGGCATTCGCGCGGTGGTGTGGTCGGACGCTGTGCAAATGGTCATCATTGCGGCCGGCATTGTTCTCTGTCTGACCTATGCCATTCCGGAAGCCGGCGGCTGGGACAGGATGTGGGCCGCTTTTCCATTGGAGAAAACGCGCACGCTGGATTTTGGAAAAACGGGTTTCGCGGAAGGGGGGACCTTTGCTTTCTGGCCGATGGTGATCGGCGGGTTCTTTCTCTATCTCAGTTATTATGGTTGCGACCAGACCCAGGTTCAGAGGGAACTATCCACCCGTTCGGTGGATGATACGAACATGTCGTTGTTCCTGAATGGAGTCCTGCGATTCCCTCTGGTGCTGGCCTACTGCCTGGTCGGGGTGGCCATTGCGGCGGTCATGCGGGCTGACCCTGGACTGGTCGAAGCGATGCGCGATAGCGGAGGCGCGGTGAATCACAATCTCGCGGTTCCGGTCTTCTGCCTGCGTTTTCTTCCGCATGGAGTGATCGGCTTGATCATCGTTTCCCTCTTTGCGGCGGCGATGTCCTCCCTGGATTCCACGATCAACTCCCTTTCGGCGGTGACGATGAGGGATATTGTAGGCCGGTACTGGCTGAAACGGAAATTGACCGGGCGTCCGGCCATCCTCTGGCCGCGGTTGACGACCCTGTTCTGGGGCGTGGTGTGCGTGGTGTTTTCGTTTCTTGTCGGGGGGGTTTCGACTTCGATCATCGAGTCCGTGAACAAGCTGGCCTCGCTTGCGAACGGCCCGGTCCTGGCCGTGTTTCTCCTGGCGACGCTCACACGCAGAGCCCATGACAGGGGGGTGATGATTGCCGTTCCGGCGGGTTTCGCGGCGAACCTTCTTACATGGTGGTGTTTGCCGGGCGTTTCCTGGGTGTGGTGGAATTTCAGTGGATGCTTCATAACCTTTGTCACGGGATATCTCGTCAGCGTGATGTTCCCTGAACCGGGGATTGTTGAGCGGTCGGGGCCGTATGTGTACCACCGCGAGGAATCGCGGTTTTTCGACTACCGGCGGGACTGGCGGCGTTACCGGGTTGTGCTGGCGCTTTATTCCGTGGCGCTGGTCGCGGGATTGTGGGCGCTGCAAAGGTATGCAGCCGGTTTCCACGCGAGCGGGCTTTCCGATTGACGCGGCAGGGAGAGACGATATTCTGGAACCGTGACGCGGCGATGTAGGTGAAAGAGAGGGGATAAAGAATGGCAGGCATCGCGAACTGGCGCACTGGGCGGTTGATCAGACCCCAGCGGGTAGGGTTCGTTTCGACCCGTTTCGCGGGAACGGACGGCGTATCCCTGGAAAGCGTCAAGTGGGCCCAGGTCCTTGGCGCCGACCAACACGAGTGTTTCTGGTATGCGGGCCGGCTGGATCATCCGGCGGAGCGCAGTCTGTGTGTTCCCGAGGCATTCTTCACGCACCCGGAAAACATGTGGATCGAGGCCCGGGTCTGGGGCCGGACGGCCCGCGACCGCCTGGTTACGCAACGGATCAATGCCATGGCGGAATACCTGAAAGGAACGCTGTATGACTTTGTCCAGCGCTTCAAACTGAACCTGCTGGTGTTCGAGAATGTGCTGTCCATCCCCATGCATGTGCCGATGGGAGTTGCTGTAACCCAGTTCATGGCGGAAACCCATATGCCGTGTATCGCGCACCACCACGACTTCTACTGGGAAAGGACGCGTTTTTCGGTCAATTCCATCAGCGATATTCTTGACATGGCCTTTCCCAGCCGGGATGCCGACCTGCAGCATGTGGTGATCAGCCAGTTCGCCCAGGAGGAACTCGCCCGGCGCAAGGGGACGTCTTCGGTCATTATTCCCAACGTGCTGGATTTTGAGAATCCGCCCAAACCGCCCGATGCCTACGCCGCCGACCTGAGGGGCGAAATAGGTTTGGCGCCGGGCGATGTGATGATCCTCCAGCCCACGCGGGTGGTCCCGAGAAAGGGAATCGAACATGCCGTCGATCTGGTCCGCATGCTTGGGAATCCCCGGTACAAGCTGGTGATTTCGCACGAGGCGGGAGACGAAGGGGTGGAATACCGGCGCATGTTGATGGATTATGCCCGCCGGAATTCGGTCGACCTACGTTTCTTCGCGACCCGCGTGAGCGAAGTCCGGTACCGGGACCGGGAGGGACGGAAGATGTATACCCTCGGTGATGTCTACCCCCATGCGGCCCTCGTCACATACCCAAGCCTGTACGAGGGGTTCGGGAATGCGTTTCTGGAGGCGGTATACCATAAGGTGCCGGTTCTGGTAAATCGCTACGCGATTTTCCATCGCGATATTGAGCCGAAGGGATTCCAGACGCCCGTCATGGATGGATTCCTGACGGAAGAGGTAGTTGCCCGCGTGCGGCGAGTTCTGGAAGAGCCGGAGTATCGCCGGGACATGGTGGAGCATAACTACCGGGTCGCCGCCCGGCATTACAGTTACGCGGAACTGCGCCGGTGTCTCCGGTCCCTCATCGTCAACATGGAGGCATTGTACCCCGCATGACAACCTACTTTGCCAGCCCTTCGATGCGCTACCTGCGCGAACGGTTTGTTGCCTTGTATGGAGAGGAGGCGGCAGGCCGTTGCCTCGACCGGTTGGCCATGATGGTGGGGCGGTACGGGGTGGGAGGGGTGGCCCCCCGGGCAGGGCATGAGAAGTGGTCCCAGCGGGATGCGGTCCTGATCACATATGCCGACATGGTGCGCGACCCTGCCCGGCTGCCCTTGTGCGTTTTGAAGGATTTCGCCGACCGTCGGTTGCGCGGGGCATTTTCGACGATTCATGTGCTGCCGTTCTTCCCGTCGTCCTCCGATGACGGGTTCTCCGTGATTCACTACCGGAAGGTGGATCCCGATCTGGGGACGTGGGAGGATGTGAGGGCGCTGGGGGAGCACTTCCAACTCATGGTGGACATGGTGCTCAACCATGTGTCCAGCCACAGCAACTGGTTTGACGACTTCCGGACCGGCACGGCGCCCGGCCGAGACTATTTCATCGAGGGCGATCCTTCCGCAGACCTGTCGGGCGTGGTCCGCCCGAGGACACACCCGCTCTTGACGCCCGTCCACACGAGGGGAGGGGAGCGGCATGTCTGGACTACCTTTAGCGCCGATCAAGTGGACTTGAACTACGCCAACCCTGATGTGCTTTTCGAGATCCTGGACCTGATCCTGTATTACACCTCCATGGGGGCGCGGATGTTCCGCCTGGATGCCATCGCCTACCTGTGGAAGCAGGCCGGCACACCTTGTATTCATCTGCCGCAAACATTCGAGATCGTCCGCCTGTTGCGGGAATTTCTCCGCGTGGTGGCGCCGGACGGCCTCTTGCTGGCCGAGACCAATGTGCCGCATGAGGAGAATCTGCGGTACTTCGGCAACGGGGATGCCGCCCATCTGGTCTACCAGTTCCCGCTGCCCCCCCTTCTCCTCGACGCCCTGCTGCGGGGTGACTCCCGATGGCTGTCGGCATGGGTGGCGCGGCTGGCGCCCCTGCCCGCGGGCTGCACTTTTCTGAACTTCACGGCATCGCACGATGGCATCGGCGTGAGGCCTCTCCTGGATCTGGTGCCCGCCGAACATGTCCAGGCCCTGGCCGGGCATATCCGCCGCCGGGGCGGCGCCGTATCCATGAAGCGCGATCGCGACGGTGGGGAGTCGCCGTACGAACTCAACTGCACATGGTTTGATGCCGTGGGGCGCGAGAACGACACCGAGGATCTTCATATGGCCCGGTTTCTTTGTTCCCAGACCATTCCGCTGGCGCTCCAGGGAATTCCGGCGGTCTACTTCCACTCCCTGACCGCCACACCCAATGATCTGGAGGAGGTGCGGCGGACGGGACGGCCGCGTTCTATCAATCGCGGGCGGTGGGACCGGGCCGCGCTTGAGGCGAGCCTGTCGGAAGGGACGTCCGTCACGTCGCGGGTGTTTGAGGAACTGCGGCGGCGTCTGGCGATGCGGAGCGGTTTGCCGGCTTTGCATCCGAACGCCGCCCAGAAGGTCTTGCAAGGCGACCCCCGTCTTTTTGGCGTTGTGAGGATCCCCGGCGGCGGGCATCCGCCGCTGCTCGCGTTGGCCAATCTCACGGCAGGACCGGTTGCGATACCCACCGGGGCGTTGCAGGAAGCGGGAATCGTGGCGGGGCGAGGGATGGATGCGCTGGCGCCCGGGGGCGGCGGATGGACGGACGGTGGGACGAATACACTGGCCCCCTACCAGTGCGCATGGTTCACGGAACGGCTCAGTTGACGGTGCAGTCTACGAAGGAACAGGTTCGCAACAGTCCGGCATGCTAGCACCTCAAGACCGGTTGGGAGGGATTATGAGGGCAGTCTACCCGACTGGTATGGACGGCCCATGCCGCAAGGGATATTGCGTTCGACCGGAAAAGGATCACGGCGCCCAGGTAAACCAGACAAAGAGGCATCCGGTAGCCACGGCGGCGATGGTGTAGGGGATGCCGATCCTCATGAATTCTCCAAATGAGACAAGGTGTCCCTTCTTCTTCAGTATGCCGATAGCCACCACATTGGCCGAAGCTCCAATGGGCGTGATGTTCCCGCCCAGGCAGGCTCCGATCAGCAGGCCGAACATCAACAGCGGGACCGGCACGGACATGGTGTCGGCCATCTTTTGCGCCACCGGGATCATGGCCAGCAGGAACGGCACGTTGTCCACAAAGGCGGAAACCACAACCGCGACCACGACGATCAGCAGAAACGACACAAGAACATTGTTTCCGGCGATGTGCGCCAGTTCCCGCGCCACGACGTCCAGCCAACCGGAGGAACTCAGGGCGCCGACCACCACGAAGATGCCGACGAGAAAGAGTGTCGTGTCCCAGTCCAGGGTGCGGATCAACTGACGCGTGGAGCCCCAGTGAGCGAACAGGCGATACCAGAATAAAGCGACAATCGCCAGGGCCATCGTCAGGGTGCCTGCAAGCCACTTGAAGTCCGGGTCGAACACCGAGGTGGAGGCCAGTCCGGCAACCAGGACTGCGAGCAGGACGGACGGGAACCAGGAGCGCACCGATTCCTGGGGGATCAGGCGGATGGCCTCGTGATGGCGGCGCAGGATGTAGGCGGAGACCGCGAGGGCGGCAAGGGCGCCGATCTGGACGGCAAAGAAGATGCCGGGCTTTCCGAGGTATACGAAGAAGTCATTGAAGGTCAGCTTGAGATAGCCCGCCAGGATCATGCTGGGCGGGTCACCGATGAGCGTAGCCGTGCCCTGCAGGTTGGAAGAGAGGGCAATCAGGATCATCAGGCGTACGGGGGATGTATTGAGTTTCTCCGCCAGGCTCAGGGCGACGGGGGCGACCAGAAGCACAACGGCCACGTTCTCTACGAACATGGAGATAAAGCCAGACAATGTGCAGATCAGCAGCATGGCGCCGCGCGCGGTCTTGGAACGGTCCACAAGTGCCTCGGCGATCACCGCCGGCATCCGGGAAAGCATGAACAGTTCCGCGAGCACCAGGGTTCCGAAGAAGAGGGCGACGACATTCCAGGAGATGTGTTCCGTCAAGGCTTCCCGCCAGGGAACCGCTCCGGACAGGACCAGGATGACCGCCCCGCCGCAGGCAATCAGGGACCGGAACTTGGGCAGGATGACAAAAAGCGCATAACATACGATAAAGAGAATGACCGGCAACAGTGGCGGATTCATAGGGGGCAGAGTGTAGAAAAGACGTTCCTGCGGGTCAACGCCATAGCGCTCCTTTGGAAAAACCGGCGGTGTAGGGGCCCGCCTTACCGCAGTTCCAGGATGGTGCCGAGGGCGGGAGGCAACTCATAGGCTCCCATGTCGACCCGGCTCTGCTTGATCCGCGGATTCCCGTCCAGGTCCACGGCTCCGATCATCCAGGCCTGGTTTGTTCCGGTATTCAGGCACGGCGATTCACGTTTCAGCCGGAAGTTCCCGTTGGAGGCGGCGACAAACACCGGGTCATTCGTGATGTTCCCCTGCGAACCGTGCGCCAGTTCCGGGGCGCAGGAATACCAGCACACGGACACGCTGCCCGTGTAGTTTTCGCCCGTGGCACCGGTCCCGTTGCCGTAGATGATGCAGTTGGTGACCGTGCCGTTGTCACGGCGCACCCCGCTGTAGGTACCGCCCGATCGCACGTTGCCTGCCACGGTGCAGTTCACCATCGTTGCCGCCGCGTTGTTCAGATAGACGCCGCCGGCGGAGCCGCCACTGGTGCATGTATTGGTGGCTATCAGACAATTCTCCAGCCGGCCGCCGGTGAAGTTAACGCCCGAGGGGCCGTTGCCAGGGGAGCCGGATGAGTTGCGGGTGATCCGGCAGCGCCGTACGTAAGCGCTGGCGGATTGCAGCATCACCACACCGTAGTCGTACGTGGTGCAGGCCGTCACGATGCTGTCCTCAACCCCCACCGTTCCGTTCAACGACACAACCCCGTACCAGGCCCAGTTGTTCGAAATGACGCACCCGGTGATCAACCCACCGGAGGCGTACACAATGCCGCCGCCGCCATCCGTGGACGGCTTCGAGCAGCGCGTGATCACGCAGTTGCTGACCGTTCCCGCGGTCATGTAGACGGCCGATCCCGCCACTCCGCTCGCCAGACCGTTGGTCAGCGTAAGCACGGACACGACCGCATTGGCATGCCGCATGTCGAACAGGCCGAATGAGCCCGCCGCGGCATCGCGCCAGACCGTCGTCACCTCCCGCCCATATTCGCCCT
>CAIVSY010000011.1 GCA_903908715.1 uncultured bacterium | reverse complement strand
TGCGTGTCGATGCCCATGCGCTCGAAAATCAGGGAAAGCTCGTTGACGAAGGCGATGTTGATGTCGCGTTGGGAGTTCTCGATGACCTTCGCGGCTTCGGCGACCTTGATGCTTGGCGCCTTGTGCGTGCCAGCCGTGATGATCGTCCGGTAGAGGGCATCCACCGCGTCCGCCACCTCCGGCGTGGATCCGGAGGTGATTTTCCGGATCTTGGTGACCGTATGGACCTTGTCGCCGGGATTGATACGCTCCGGGCTGTAGCCGCAGTAGAAATCCTTGTTGAACTTCAGGCCGCTGAACTTCTCCAGGATCGGCACGCAATCCTCTTCTGTGCATCCCGGATAGACGGTGCTTTCGTAGATGACGACGGCCCCGGGCTTCAACGCCTTGCCGACCGTTTCACTGGCCTTGACGAGGGGAGTGAGGTCGGGCCGGTTGTACTCGTCTATCGGCGTCGGCACCGTGACGATGAAAAAGTCCGTCGTTTTCAGGTCTTCGATGGCGCTTGAGAATGCCAAGAGGGTGGATGCCTTCAATCCGGCGTCATCCACCTCCAGCGTGCGATCATGCCCGGCGCGGAGTTCATCCAGGCGCCGGGTATTGATATCGAACCCTGTTGTCTTGAAGCGCTTGCCGAATTCGACGGCGAGGGGAAGCCCGACATAGCCGAGCCCGATGATGGAAATATGAGGTGTCATAGGAAGTGGAAGGAATAAAGGGTTAATGGTTGATGGCTTCCGGGAACTGGCTCAAGCCGCGGTACAGAGACGGCGGATGGCCTTCTCATGCGCTTCCACCCGCCTGCACAGGCTGAACTGCACCGCCGCCCGGTCAAGATTGTGCCGGGGATGCCGCACCTTGAAATAGACATTCCCCGCCAGATAATCCTGCAGGAACCGCAACCCCAGCTCGAATGTGATCAGACGGATAGAATCATACAGGTACGCCTTGTCGGCGCCGGACAGGAATCCGCCCGCCTGCGCCAGATAACCGGACGTGAACGCTTCGCACAACTCCAGACTGAACTCCACCTTATCCGGATCCGGGGCATCCTCACCGGCTGGGTTGCAGAGCGATCTCACAGCATCCCCGTAATCCCAGTGCACCAGCCCCGCCCCGACCGTATCGAGATCAATAATGCTGGTTCCCTGTCCGGTGATGTGGTCAATCAGAATATTGCTGATCTTGGGATCACCATGCATGATCCTCACAGTCAATTCACCCCGCTGTTTCGCAGTTTCAAGAACCTGACAAAGCCCGCGCCTATCAGAAACAAAGCTGACACAGGCCCGCGCCTTTGCATCGTTGCGAATCAGTGTCCGCGCCATATCCGTTCCACACACACGGTCAAACGCTTCCAAGTAGCCTGATGTGTGGTGGAAGCCCGGAATAGTCACGGCCAGACTACCGGGGTCCAGATCCATGACCAGCCGATGAAATTGCCCCAGAACCGCCCCGGCCTCTCGTGCATGGTCAGGCCCCTGAGCCTCATCGTACGCAATGGCGCTGTCGATCAGGGTGATCGCCCGCCAGCAAGTGCCATCCCTGTCCCAGAGCAGATTGGCGCCATTCTTGCAGTTAATCATCCGCGGCAACTGCCAGATGCGGTCAGCCGCGCCGCGTTCGTGCTCCAGTTTCCGATGAACGTGCTCGGTGACCCGGCGATAGTTCGTCATCAGCGCTTCGGGATGACGGAATACCCGCGTGTTGATTCTCTGAACCACGCAACGTGCTTCCGAATAGCTGGTCCGGTAAAACGCCATGAACGTGTCGTTGATATTCCCTGACCCAAGGGCGAACATCGCCACCGGCTCCCCCGGCATATCGAACTGCGCGGCAATCCTGCCGGCCAATTCCAGATTGCGCTCCTTCGCCTTATCTACACCGTTTCGAAACATATCCGCCTTTCTCATCCTCCCGTGACAGGCGCATCTCCCGCTGAAGCCGCCAGCAGAAGGCGGATATGCCCGCGGGTGGAATCATGCAGTTCCTTCGTGATCTGCCGGAACGCTTCATCGTCGCAGAAAATACTGGTGAATACCGGTTGCTCCGCCAACGCGCCCTCAACCGCCAGCATCAATCCGGCGGCTTTGGCATGGTGGATATCGGGTTTCTCCTGCATCATACGGCGGGTCCCCTCAATCAAGCCATCCATCCGCCGGATCATCACTTCATCAAAATGACGGATGTCCACGGCAAGCCTGCCTTGCCCAGCCAGTTCGGCCAGCATTCGAAGTTGGACAGCATGCTCCGCTTCCTCCCGGGCTAGATGGCCCCAGAACACCTCCTGCTGCGGCAGGCGGACGGCCACCTCCTCGTAAAGGAAACTGATGGCCAGTTCGATGGCTGAACTGCGACGGAGAGCCTCCGCCTGGTTCTTCCATAGCGTGCTCATGCGTCCTTCCCATCCTCCTTGGCGTAGACCTTGTAGTGTTCCTGGTAGTGATAGTATGGACTATATCCACCATGGCCGCCCTTGGAGAAATCCATGTCATTCAGAACCATTGCCAGACTCTGGATGCCAGATTCCCTCAAGCGCTGCAACGTATGCCAGGTCAGCCGCTTACGGCTGACTTCGGGCCGCACCATCACCAGCGTGCAGTCAGCCAGGGGCGCGAGCGATAGGGCATCACTGACAAGTCCCAGCGGCGGGGCATCCAGCACGACATGATCGTAGTTCGCCCTTGCCCACTGCACCAATTCCGCCGTCGCGGCCGTCCCCACCACTTCCGCCGGACTGGCGCCACTGACTGGTCGGCTGGCAATCACGTCCAAACCGGGACACCCCTCGACCGGATACCGCAGCCCAGCCGGCGATAACCCATTACGATCCCCCGCCAGCGCCTCCAACAGCCCCTTCTGACCGGGCGGCATGGGGAATATTCCGGCAAGACGGGGGCGACGCAGATCGAAGTCAACCAGCAAAACCCTGCGTCCTTTCTTCGCCCATGCCGCCGCCAGGTTGCAACTGGTCACGGTCTTGCCCTCGCCGGGCGCCGAACTGGCCACCAGCACAACCTGGGAATGGTCCTTGTGCTGGGGAGAATCCAGCATCGCCCGCAAACCGGCAAACGCTTCCGCGACCTGACTGAAGCGCTGGTTCAGGCTGGCGGTGGCAACTGCCGCCCGGTCATCGGTCCTGACATGCGGCACAACCGCCAATATCGGAATCCCGCCGCCATCCAGTTCATCAGGCCCGGCCACGTGGTCCTCAAGCCTGTCTTTGGCCACGGCCAACCCCACACCCGCCAGTGCGCCAAGCAGGAGCGCCAGTGCGAGGATCCGCATGGGACGCGGCTTGACGGGATCGCGCGGAACCGGCGCCTTTTCGACAACCTTGACGGTCGCCGTGTTCTCGTCGGCCGCCATGCGGGCATCCTGTATCCGGGTCAAAATGCCCCGATATCCCTTGTCCGCCGCATCACGCGCCCGTTCCAACGCCGCCAGACGGGTCTTGACTTCCACAATCTGGGATTCCAGATCGGACGCCAACTTGGATTCGTGCGTCTTCTTCTCCTTCAGACTGGCCGCTTGCCGAGCCAGCAGATCGCGATTGGACCGCGTGGTCGCCTTGGCTCTGGCCAGGCATTCCATCGCCTGTCCCCGGTACAATTCCACGATCCGATCCCGGCCCTGCACCTCCGGATGTTTGGGTGTGTACTTGGTCAGCAGGCTATCCCTTTCCGCCATGGCCGCACGCCATTTTTCCAGCGCCACACGGATCTCATCGGCGCGGGGAACCGCCGAAGGCAATTGCCCGACCTTCTCGGGATTCAGGTCAATGCCTTCCAGCGTCGCCAGCATGTCCCGCTCCATGGCTTCGCGGCTTTCCACATCCACAAGCGCCTTATTGAACTCCAGCAGGGCATCTTCCACCGTCTTGCGCTGGCTCTCCAGGACATCCAGCTTGTTTGCCTGACGGAACTTCAGCAGGGCATCGTCAGCCGTGAGCAACTCCTTGCGCTGGGATTCCGCCTGGGCCTCCAGCCAGACGACGGCGGCATCGGAACTGATGCGGTTCTCATCGTAGGCGCTGGCCTCCGCCGCCTCCACAAAGGCGTTGCACGCCGTCGCGGCCACCGCCGGATCCGTGTGTTCGAATTCGACACGAATCAGGCGGGATCGCCTCAGTAACGTCAACCGGAGCGCCGATTGGTAACGCGCCAGACGTTGCTCCCGGACCGCCGCCGGATCCGCATCCTTGCTCCCGGTGTCTCCGGATGCTTCCGCGAAAGCTGACGGACACGCCGTTTGGAACCGCGCCAATGCCGCCAGCATCACCGTGCGCCCCTTGAATTTCTCCAATCGGGTGTTGAACACTTCCTCCGATTGCGACACCGACGACGGATCCTCGATAACCGCCGCCTGCTGGGTAAGAATGCGAGGCCGTCTCACACTCAATTCCACCAGACCGGCCGCCCGATAGATCCTTTCCGTGGTCAGGAGGTAGTAGACCGCGGCGGTCATGGCCAGCAGCAGCATCAGCAGGAGCGTGATCCATCTCCTGCGCAGGACCCGCCAAAGCCGTTTCGGATTGATGCCATCGGCCTCGCCTCCCGCCGGATACCCATACGGGTGCGAATAAGGCGGCGTCCCGTGGTATTGCGGGATTCCAGGATCGGGTGTTGATGTTGTGTTCATAAGCCTTGAGACATGTGTGATTGGGATGGAATGATTCGCAGCCGCGGCAAGGCCGCCAGGATCGCCACCCACGTCCAGAGGATGGCCGGACACCGGAAAGGAAGATCAATCAGGCTGAACACCACCACAAGCCCCAATCCCGCGCACGTCAACGTATATACAGAGCCCCGTCGTACCGCATGGCCCGCAAGTGGCGCCACCAGCGCTCCCGCCGCCACGATCATGCATGCCATGCCCGCCAATCCGAATTCCGCAAGGAACTGGATGGGATCGTTGTGGACATTGGCCCAGCCGCGGCTGCGCCGCAAAGCCTCCTGGCTGTCCGGCGGAATGTGGAACGCCGCCAGATACCGGAATCCCCACCCCCCCACGCCGTACAGAGGGTGTGCCTTGAACACTTCCCAGCCCGCGCGCCAAAGCATGGGCCGAACCGACAAATCCAGATTGATCCCCGCCAACGCCGGCATCAATTGATGTAAGGGCGGCCGCCTGACGGAAAATTCCCGCCGGATCTCCGCGCGGCCGAATCCCGAAACCGCGAAATACAGGATGGCAACAGCCGCCAACATCGCCATCCCCATGTTCAGGCGGGCAACCGGCCTTAACGCTCGCCACCCCCGGATCAGCCCGTAGCCGACGATGAACACCGCCAACACCCAGGCCAGGATCACGCCCGCCCGGCTGAGGGAAAGATTCGCCCCTGCCAGACACAGCACCACCGCAACTCCCAACACCACCACATGCGTTTTCCTGACCGACCCGGCAGACCGCAGGGCCTCACGCAACAGCAGGCCAGATCCGAGAGCCCCAATCATCACAAAGTAGGCGGCCGCATGATTGGAGTAGGTGAAGGACGCAAAGAAATCGCACCCCAACGGAACCGCCCAGTACACACCCCGACTTCCAGACAGGTATTGGACGATGCCAAAGGACGCCAGCAAGCCACCACTGCATACCACACCATGGGCAAACCGGGTCAGTCCCTGCCTCGTCATGCAGGGTGCTCGCAACGCCAATCCAATCGCCCATGCGGGGAAGAACCAATACACCATTTCCAGCGCTTCCTGCCGGTTGAACGCCCAGGGCCATCCGACATGCATGGGCGCCGAATATGCCCAGCGACCGTGTTCCACATCGAAAAACAGCGCCCTCCCCGAGTTCCACGCTTGAAGGCCAAGGTACGCAAGAAAGAGCAATCCGCCCCAGAAGAAGGCGTCCCGCGTCCACCATGCCCGTCGCACCCCCTCCCGCCCCGCCCCCTTCACCCAACCGCAACCCATGGCAAGAACCAACAACACCACAGCGCCGGCCGCAAACCACGGTAGATCGCGGACACGCAGGCCGGAAAACAACCAGGCAGCCGCCGCCAGAAATGCGGTCACCAACCAGACAATCCAGCGCTCAACGCAAAACACACGCATCGCTTGAAACAGCGATCCTCTTCAGAATCGCACCGGGTACGGCAGGATCGCGGCGCTCAACCGCCTGTCAAAGAGTCTGACCCTCGTAGCCGGAAGCCACAGGGGGCGGATCGTTCTTGGTCTTCTGGCCCGTCCCTCCGATATTTTGCATGGTCGCCTGATAGGCCGCGCCAAAAGCCTCCGCCAGCGCCGCCCCCTGCGCCCCTCCCGCAGTGGCAATCGCCCCCTGAATCGTGGAAACCGCCCCGGGGACAGCTACAATGACACCACTTCCCGCCACCGCGGTGCCGAGGGCTGAGGAGAAGGCCACTTGCATTTGTGAGGGAACCGCGGCCAGAGCGCCGCTGATAACAGCGACAATCCGGGCCGACTGGACGTCCGAAGCCAACCCCAACCCCAACACTTTGGCCACAACAACCTTGACAACCTGGGCCGCCTGTTCGGCGCTGGCATCCTTGAGCAAGGCGGCCATGTTCGCCGCCGGATCTTTCGCCGCCGCGGCTATTTGCGCTTCGGTCGGCTGGCTGAACGCACCATGGGCCACAACAGCCGCCTGAATTGTCATCGCCCCCACCACACACCATACTGCGAACCGTTTCATCTCTCCCATCCTTTCCTGAAGTTATGGCCAACTTGACCTGTCAATACCGCAACTGGACACCTAATCCAGCACGGGTTTCATCGTAATCACCGACAGTCGAATCAACCGATTCGTAGCTCACATCGGCATACACCTTCATGAACCTCGCCGGCACAAGATAGTCCGCGCGAACCCGGACGGCTGCTCCCTTGTCTTCCCGATCCACACTGGCGCCACCGAAGGCCACGGGATCCAAGTAGTCATCCACCCGGTACGCCCCATTCCCGGACAGGACCACCGTCGGCGTCATCCGGTAGGCGCCCCCCAGCCAGAAGATCGCGAATTCCGCCGCATTGTCCTCGTACATCGGTGAAAGCTGGATGCCGTTCCTTGCCCCGCCCTGCACCGTCACTTTCTCAGTCGCCAGCCAGGCGGCACTGGCGTCGAAATTAAACCCTGTCTCCTCGCCTTGATCCTCCGGCCGGTCGTATCGCTGGATGCCACCGCCAGCCTTCCAACTCAGTTTGTCGGTTCCCCTCGTCTTCCAACCCAGCCAGGCAGCCTGGTATTCGGCCGAATCGCCCAACGCATCGCTCCCCTGCAACCCGCCTTTCAACGTCACAAAGCCAGCCGTCTTGTCCGTCATTCGATGAGAGGCCTCGATCTGTGCCACGTGACTGTCAAGATCCAGCAGATCGGAGTCGTCGTAATCCACGGCATCGTAACGATAGCCCACATCCACATCCATCTTGTCAGTCACATTCCTGCCTGCCGACAGCCCGGCCTGGCTCACATCGCGGCGGTTACGGGTAACGGCATCCATGACGGAATCCGGCGACACCCCCCCCACCGCGGCTTCCGCCCCATACACGTCAATATCCTCAACCCGGCGGAAAGACTGGCTTAGTTCCAAGACAACCTGTTCCCGCGTCCCGTACTTCACCCTGAGCATCTCGCCCGCGACATCGAAATCCTTTTCCGTCGCATCCGCATAGGATCGCGAAGAGAGAAAACCCATCGCGTTGCCATCCAGATTGAAGGCCGTGTACCCGGCCCGAAGGCCGATGGTCGAATCGAAAAACACATCGTCCCGGGTCTTGCCGGCATCCTGCCAGATGTTGGAATCGTAAAACCCGCCCAAGTCCACAAATGGGCTCAATACCCATTGCCCCACATGAATACCGTCCCCCGGCTGCCCTGACGCCACCGCCACCGCCGCCAAAACCAACAGTCCTCCAACCGTAACCCTCTGGCATTTTTTCACGATCCCGTCCTCCTGTCCTGTGTTCCCTTGCAACTACGCCGCAATCATAACCGCTGTCAAAAGATCAACTCCGGCACAAAAACCACATCGTCCGGGAGCACCACAATATCCTGCTCAATCCGGCCCTGCGAACCAGCCTCCCGCAAATTGATTTCGCGGGTCACCGTCTGTCCCGCCGATGTACGCCTTGTGACCCGGATCGCCGTATCCTTCGCGCTGGTATCGAATCCACCCGCCAATTGAATTGCGCCGCTGACTGTCATGTC
>CAIVSY010000010.1 GCA_903908715.1 uncultured bacterium | reverse complement strand
GGCGGGATCCCATAGGTGCGGGTTCTCGGTTTTGGGCTGGTTCATGGCTTCCCAGTTCGGCACTCCGGGGTTCATCTCCGTCCGGGCGAATCAAATCGAAGTCTTGATGACCCGTTCCGGGTCGAACGCCTGGCCGGACTGGAGCATGAAGTAGACGGCGCGGGCGATCTGGTTGGCCAGGATGGCGTTGCCCTTGAAGGTGCCATGCTTGGCGACCAGGCGGTCGGCATAGGGGCTGAGGAGGCGATGGGACCGCTTGCAGATGACGGCGGCCTCCCCGAAGGCCCAGCGCAGGTAGGCGTTGCCCATCTTGCCGCCGGTCAGACCCTTGAGCTTGCCGGCGCTGGCGACGGAGCCTTTGACGAGGCGGCAGTAACTGGTGAAGTCCTTGACGGTGGGGAAGCGGGAGATGGTGTCGATCTCGTAGAGGATAGTCATGGCCAGCACGTCGCCGATGCCGGGCACGGTCTGCAGCAGGGTGTAGTCGCGGGACTGATTCTGGCGGGCATGCAGCGTGATGGTGCCATCGAGCTTGTTGATCAGGTCGTCATAGGTGCGGATGGCGTCCATGTCGCAGCGGACGGCGAGTTGGTGATAGGGATTGGGGGTCTGGGCGAGGATGCGTTCCTGCCAGACATCCCGGTTATGGCCGCCTTTCTGAGCGGGCACGCAGTTCTGGGCGGTCTGGTTCATGGATAGATGCGTCATCAGTTCCGCCCGGTGCCAGACATAGCTCATGCGCTGACGCAACAGGGCGCGGATCGGGCGGCGTTCGGACGGGTAAATGTAGGCGGGCGGGATCAGGTTGCTGCGCAGCAGGTGGGCCAGTTTCTCCGAGTCGATGCGGTCGTTCTTGTTCTTGCCGCCGTGGATGTGGGCGGCATAGAGGGCGTGGGCGAGGACAAACTGGATGCCGGCGGCCTCGCAGGCGTCGGCCAGCCAGTACCAGTTGAACGTGCATTCGCTGACCACGGTAAGGTCATGCCGGTAGGGCTCCACCTTCTGGAGGAAATAGCCGAAGTCGTTGCCCTGGATGTTGGTGTGGACCAACTTCCGGCCCTGCCGGTCCATCAGGCAGGCATACATCTGCCGAGCGTGCAGGTCGATTCCACAGTTGAATTCCGTCGTCGTTGTGTAATACTTCATAACGCTTCTCCTCTTGAGTGCGGTTTACATATTGGGATGCCCCACTCGGGGTAAGCCCGCTTACATATTGCGCCCTGAGGAGAAGCCTTGGCTCCCCCAAAAAGGGGCTTTGAGGAGATTCAACACAATTCTGGCTATCGTCGCTCCGCTCCTCAGCCAGATTGTGAACGTTGGCGTAGCAATATCATGAGCCATATAATAATATTGCCCTGCAATCGACTACCTGATACGGTGCAATTATGTCAGCCGCCACATTTGAGTGGGATCCTGGGAAGGATTTGGAGAATCAGCGTCGGCACGGGGTGGCGTTTGCAAAGGCGCAGCACGCTTTTGCGGATCCTGCCCGTGTGATAGCCAAGGATGTCACCCATAGCCGAGAGGAAGTGCGATTCTTCTGTTTCGGGAAGGTGGATGACGGGATCCTGACCGTCCGCTTCACTTCTCGGGACGGCAAGCTCCGGATATTCGGAGCCGGCTACTGGCGGAAAGGGAAGAAGATATATGAGCAAGAAAATCAGATACGATGAAGGGCCGATTAGTGAGGTGCAGGTTGTCCGTGACTTCCTGCCAGCTCCCGCAGACCTGGTCTTCAAGGAAGAACAGGTCAAGGTAACCATCGGCTTGAGCAAGGCCAGCGTGGCTTTCTTCAAGGAAGAAGCCCGTCGCCACCATACCCAGTATCAGAAGATGATCCGTCGGCTTCTGGACCTGTACGTGACACAACACCAATCATAATCCGCCAACCAGCCAATTCAGCCTAGCTCGCGTCCCGCTCGCAGGTTGATTGGCACCGTTGGCGCAAGAGATATTGTTGCGGAATTTAACCTGATTGCTAGTATTTAATCATGACAACAAAAGACAGAGTGCTTCACGCTGTACAGGAACTCCCTGAAGACATCTCGATAGAGGATGTCATGGAGCGGTTGTTATTCATGGCAAAGGTCGAGCGCGGCATCCAACAGGCGGATGCTGGAAAAATCATTACCCATGGCCAAGTCAGGGAGAAGATGGCTAAATGGCTGAGGTGAAGTGGACCGAGCAGGCTGCGGATGATCTGCAAGCCATCGCTGAGTTCATTGCTCATGACTCGCCGGAATACGCTTGCCTCTTCGCCACAGATGTAATGGGTGTCGTTGATAGGATTGCCGTTTTCCCAAAGATCGGAAGAGTGGTGCCCGAAATGGCTAACCCTGACATTCGTGAAGTCATTCTTGGAAATTACAGGATTGTCTACCGGCTGCAGGGATATTTTGTGGAGATCCTCACCGTGTATCACAGCGCCAGATTGTTTGATCCTTCAAAACTGAATTAAATCAATCGCCAACCACACAATTCTGGCTATCGTCGCCCCGCTCCTCAGCCAGATTGTGACCGTTGGACAAGAATACACCGATGACATCCATCCTGATCATAAGCTCGACCGTGGCAATTGCCGTCTCGTTCCTCTGCTCGCTGGCAGAGGCCCTGCTGTTGAGCTTCAATCCGTTAACCCTGAATCGATTGCAGGCCACGCGTCCTCGGGCTGCGGCGTCATGGAGACGCCTCAAGAGCAACGTTGCGCGCCCGATCACCGCAATCCTTGTTCTGAACACCATCGCTCACACGGGCGGAGCCACTGTTGCGGGCGGAGCTTTCGCGGAGATCTATGGCGAGCACAACATCTGGATTTTCTCCGTCCTGTTCACAGTCATCATCCTCTTCGGGACCGAAATACTGCCCAAAGTCATCGGCGTGACCTTTCGCAACCAACTCGCGCCGTGGGCCGGGCCAATCCTGGAGGTCACTACCCGTTTGCTCCATCCGTTCATCGTATTGAGCGAAGCCATGTTCCGACGGCTTACGGCTCACGAGGAGTCAGAACAGATTACGACGGCTGACCTTGTGACCTTGGCGTCAATTGCGCGTTCTGGCAAAACGATCAACCTCGAGCAGGAGAACATCATCGTCAATGCGGTGCGTCTCAGCCACACAGCCATTACGACCGCCATGATCCCGCCGGAGCGGATTCGATTCCTTCCCAAGGACGCAACGCCGGAATCTCTGCTTGCGCTGATGAAGGAAAGCGGACACACGCGCTATCCTGTGAGCAAGAGCCCGGATGCAAAGGACATCTTCGCCTACATTGTGACAAAGAAGACGGTTCCGGTTACTCAGGGCGAGTTCGCTCATCTGATGTCTCAGGCCAAACCCCTTCGCACGGTTGACAGCAGGGCCACGCTTATGACCGGTCTCCACACGATGCTTCAGAACGAGGAGCATCTGCTGGCAGTGGTGGACAGTCAGAATCAGTGCGCAGGAATCGTGACGTTGGAGGATATTGCCGGGGAGTTACTCGGCGCGGATCTTGAGGACTTCAAATAGGTGTCCAATCGGGTCCCCGTGACTGACTGAAGGTTACTCAGCCAGCCACGAGTCCCACACCACCTGGCATGCGGGCTTGCCGCGCCGGAGCCACAGGCGGAGGCGGGTCCGCATGCGCCTTCGCCAAAGGCTCCGGCGGCACACCGCCAGGCGGTTCCGGTCAGACCGAGGTCGCCCCGGGGTCAAGGTCG
>CAIVSY010000009.1 GCA_903908715.1 uncultured bacterium | reverse complement strand
TGCACTTCCCTCCGACGGCCCGTCCGGCTGGAATGGCGTTCCAGTGTTGAAATCCCTTGCCCCTGCCCATCCTCCTGCCCTATCATGCCCCCGGTCTTCAATGCCCCGGTAGCTCAGTTGGACAGAGCAACGGTTTCCTAAACCGTAGGTCGCGCGTTCGAGCCGCGCCCGGGGTACCATCAGGGCGAATTTCACGAATAACACCGTTTTGTGTTTGATTTTACCGGATTCCGTACTACTGTTGCCATCAGAGCGCAAGACAGTTTGAGCGGAGGTGCACAATGATCTCTTCGATTCTCGTCGGTACAGATGGTTCCCCGCAGGCGAATGTCGCCTGCGATTACGCCTTTCGTATCGCAAATGCGTTCCGCGCCCCGCTGACCGGCATCCACGTGATCGACGCCCGGATGATCGAAGGCCCCATGCTGGCCGATATCTCCGGCTCCATCGGTGCTTCAGGCTACTTCTCAGCCTACGCCCCGTTCCAGAACCTTCTTCGCGACAAGGCGAACGCCATCGAATCCGCCTTTCGTGAAAACGCAGCTCTTCACGGCGTGCCCGTCGAATTCATCCAGGAAATCGGTCACCCTTTTCATGTTCTCCATGAACGCCAGGAAAAACACGACCTGATCGTGTTGGGCCGGCGCGGGGAAAGCGAATCCCTCTCCGGCGACCTCATCGGCTCCATCACAGACCGCATGGTCCGCAAAGCGGTCAAGCCTTGCCTGATCACTCCCGCCAAAACGCTACCCATGTCCCGGATCCTTGTGGCATGCGATAACTCACCCATCGCGGACCGTGTCCTGCAAACCGCGACTGAGTTCGCCGTCCGCTTTGATATCCCGATCGTACTGCTGACCGCAACGGAACAAATGGACGGCAAGGAAGGCAGGCAAACCCTCCAGAAGGCGTGTGCCCTTGCCGAGCGGTGCGGCAAGATCGCAGAAAAGACCATCCTTTCCGAAGGCGACGCGGCTGATGCCATCCTGGCCAGCGCATCGGATGAAAATTGCAACCTGATCATCATGGGGGCCCACGGACACAGCCGCGTGCGGGAATGGTTCGTGGGGTGCACCTCCATGCGCGTCCTCGCGGATTCCGCCCTGCCCATCCTGCTGGTCCGGTAGGAGAAGGAATCGTGCCCCACCGCGTGTTCAACATCAGGGAAGTCGCCCAATACCTGCACCTCGCCCCGGAAGACGTGGAGAGACTGGTCAAGCGGGGCGAAGTCCCCTGCGAACGCCAGGGGGAAAGACTCGTGTTCCGCCGTCAGGAAATCGATGCCTGGGCGTCCCAGCGCATCATGAGCCTTTCGGATGACCAGCTCCCCGGCTTCCATACAAAGTCCACCGCCCGCCGGCGCGCTATCAGCGACGAGGAGGCGCTCATCCCCTGCCTGCTGTCAAAGGATCGCATCGCTCCGGCACTGGCGTCCCGTACACGCGCTTCGGTCCTGAGGGACATGGTGGCCCTCGCGAATGCAACAGGGCTCCCAACCGATCCGACCGAACTCCTGGACGCAATTGAGGAGCGGGAAAAGCTCTGCTCCACAGCCCTCCCGGGAGGTGTGGCCCTGCTACACCCGCGCCATCACACCCCCTACCTGACGGATGCCTCGTTTATCGTCATCGGACGCGTTGTCCAACCCATCCATTTCGGCTCCATGGATGGCCAACCCACGGATCTTTTCTTCCTGCTATGCTGCCAGGATGACCACCTGCACCTGCATGCCCTCGCGCGCCTTTGTACCCTCTACCAGAAAACCCGGATCCTGGAGGAACTCCGCACCGCAGACGGGGCCACGGAAATGTATCACGCCATCACCGCCGCAGAGGCACAGATCCTTCGCGGCATCTGCCCCCCCCGACCATGACGTCCCCCGCCACACGAGTTGAAGTGATTCTGCATGACCCGTCCCGCGAGGCGTGGCTTTCCTTCCTGGATCCGCTTGATCTCATCGAGATCCACTCGCTCGACGACATCCCGCCGGCTTTGCAGGCCATCCGGCACGCCGTGGATGAACAGGGTCTCTTTGCCGCGGGTTTCCTTTCCTATGAGGCAGCCCCTGCTTTTGATCCCGCCCTGCAGGTACGCACGGCTGACCCGAACTTCCCCCTCGCCTGGTTTGGTCTCTTCCGGGCACCGACCGTCGACCGTCAGATGCCCCCCTTCCCTGTCACCGCGTCGCCGCCCGCTCCGCAATGGCATCCTTCCATCTCCCACGAGGAATATCACACCGCCGTGGCTCGGCTGCACCAATACATCCATGACGGCGATACCTACCAGGCAAACTTCACGTGGCGGTTGAGGGCGGATTTCAAAGCCGACCCCCGCACGTTCTTCCTGCCGCTCGTCCAGGCACAGGGCCCGCACTACTCCGCCTTTGTTCAAACCGGAAGATTCACGCTCTGCTCCGCGTCGCCCGAACTCTTTTTCCGTCTCGACGGCGAAAACCTGTCCTCGCGGCCCATGAAGGGCACCCTCGCGCGCGGCCGCACGCCCGAGGAGGATCAAGCTCGATCCCAAACCCTGCATCACTCGGCCAAGAACCGCGCCGAAAATGTCATGATCGTGGATATGATCCGAAACGACCTGGGCCGGATCGCCATTCCCGGATCCGTGGAACCGGTGAGCCTGTTTGACGTGGAACGCTATCCCACGGTCTGGCAGATGACCTCGACGGTGCGCTGCCACACCCGGGCTGCATTCCCGGAAATCCTGTCGGCACTCTTTCCATGTGCTTCGATCACGGGTGCCCCGAAACCCCGGACCATGTCGATCATCGCCGAACTGGAGGACTCGCCACGCCGGATCTATACCGGAGCCATCGGCTATCTCGCCCCAGGCCGGCAGGCTCAGTTTAATGTCGCAATCCGAACCGTTCTGTTGGATTCCGCGACCGGCACGGCGGAATACGGCGTGGGCGGCGGCATCGTCTGGGAATCCGTGCCAGGCGATGAATACGAGGAGTGCCTGCTGAAGGCTGCGGTGCTCCAGCCCTCCCCGCAATTCAGCCTTCTGGAAACCATGCGCTGGACACGCGCGGAGGGGTTCTTCCTGCTGGATCGCCATCTGGACCGGCTGATGCGTTCTGCCGGCTACTTCGGCTTTCCAGTAAAGCGCGCCGCGATCGCCCGAACAATCCGCGAATGGGAATCCTCTCTGCGCGGGGACTCCGCCCTGCGGGTACGGTTGCTGGTGGGCCCGCAGGGGTCCGCCACCCTGGAATCCGCGCCCCTGCCGGTGGTGACAGGACCCCTGCGAGTGGCGCTGGCTCCCCAACCCGTGGACCCCGCCAACCGCTTCCTGTATCACAAGACCACCTGCCGGGATGTGTACGAGTCCGCCCGGGCGCTATGCCCCGGTGCCGATGACGTCCTGCTGTGGAATCGCGCGGAAGAACTGACCGAATCAACAATCGCCAACGTGGTCGTGGAGATCGACGGCGAACGGTTCACCCCTCCCGTGACATGCGGATTGCTTCCCGGCACGTTCCGGGAGGAACTGCTGGTTCAGGGCGTGGTCCGGGAGAGAGTCGTTCGCGTGGAGGAAATGGACCGCATCGAAAAGATCTTCCTCGTGAACTCCGTCCGTGAATGGCAGGAAGCCATCCTCGTCAGGTAAAGACCAGGATACCCCAGTCTTCTTGAATGTGAAAATTGAGCCGCTTGTGCGGCGAAGTAGAGGAATGGACAGGCTCGGACTCCCCCCGTGTGTAATCATACCGGCTGAACGAGAACTTCCAGCGCGTCCCCGGCCCCGCCGTACCGCACTCCGACACCATCCCGAACGGGATTGCTGCAAACACCAGCCAACGCCGTTGTGCTGCCTCCACGCGGACCCGGCTGAAAATCACCGGGTCCCGGACGAGCCATTCCTTCGGGACTCCCGGCTCCGCCCGCGGCCGCCGGAACACTTCGCCGGAAGGGATCCGCAACTGGAACTTCTGGTTATTCGGTGCAATATGCAACTCACAATAGGCCGCCTGGTCAACCGGTCGCAGGAAGAGTTCCAGCACATCCCCGTGCATAAACAGCAGACCGTTAAAATCGGATATCGGATTAAAGGCTTCGTCATCCTCCAGTTCAGCATACACCAGCCATTCGCCTGCCCGCCAGCCGCTCCGGACCACTCCGGACCGGAACCGGGGATCCGGCGCCGGAAGCCACGCCTGCCCCATCCTGCATTCCGCCGACCCTTGGAAAGCCAGGCGAATATCGTCCCAGGAATCGTCATTGCCAATCCGGATCTTCGGACACTGAATTTCCATTCTATTCCTCCACAAACGATTCCAAACAAGAAGCGCGGAATCATACGCTCATTTTTTCTTGATGGTCAATGGCTTATCCCGGAACCTGCCCCTCCGGTTCAAAATCCGAACTTTAATCCGGCAAAAGTCTTGACCCCATCCAATCCACAAACTATATTCAACGTTTCAGTCGGAAGTGCGTTTTGTGACGAGTGGGTCATTCCCACTCGTTTATGTATGGAGTGGACCCGGCGGAGTGCCGCCAGGGAGGTCGTTATGAATGGCGAATTAGCTGCTGTGTTGAATTATCTGGAAAAGGAACGCGGAATCAACCGCGAGACATTGTTCCAAACGGTGGAAAGCGCCCTGCTTTCAGCCTCCCGCAAGAGCATGGGCCCCGCCAAGGAAATCCGCATCCACATAGATCGCAAGACCTGTGATATCAAGGCTTTCGCCACAGTGACCGTGGTGGAGAATGTCCTTTCCAAGCACGACGAAATCAGCCTTGCCGACGCAAAGAAGCGGAAACCGGATGCCAAGCTGGGCGACACGATGGAAGTCGAGGTAACCCCGCAGAACTTCGGCCGCATTGCCGCCCAGACCGCCAAGCAGGCGATCCTCCAGAAAATCCGGCAGGCGGAACGAAATATCATCTTCGAGGAATTCCGGGACCGCGTGGGCGATATCATCAACGGCACGATCCGGCGTTTCGAACGGGGCGATATCATCGTCGACCTCGGCCGGGCGGAAGCCTCCATGCCCTCGCGGGAACGGATTTCATCCGAAATCTACCAGGTGGGTGACCAGATCCGCGCCCTGGTCCTGTCGGTCCAGGATAATGCCGCCGGAGCCTCAATCGTGCTATCCCGCAGTCACCCGAATTTCGTACGCCGCCTGTTCGAGCTGGAAGTGGCCGAAATCGCGGACGGTACAGTCGAAATCAAGGGCATCGCGCGGGAAGCCGGATTCCGTTCCAAGATCGCCGTCGTCTCCCACGACCCGAAGGTCGACCCGGTCGGCGCCTGCGTGGGTATGCGCGGGGTTCGCGTAAAGAATATCGTCCGGGAACTCTCAGGGGAGAAGATCGATATCGTCCGCTGGAGCGAGGACATCAAGACCTTCGTGCACAACGCGCTCTCGCCCGCCAAACTGGCCAAGGTCGAGATTGACGCGGAAAAAACAAACGTCATCCATGTGACCACAGACGCAGACCAGCTTTCGCTGGCGATCGGCAAACGCGGCCAGAATGTGCGCCTGTCCTCGAAGCTCCTGGGCTGGAAGATCGACGTCCAGAAGGACGAGGGCAACCTTAGCTTTGAGGAAAAGGTGGCCCGCGCCGTACAATGTCTTGCCGCTGTGCCGGGTATCGGACCCGAAAACGCCGAGAAACTGGTCCAGGCCGGATTCCTGAATGTGGAAGGGATCCTGGCTGCCGAGGTTACCGATATCGAAGCCACGGGTGCCTTCGATGCGAAGACGGCCAAGGCCATCTACGAGGCCGCTGCCGCCGCCCAGCCACACGAACAGGAAAGCACGGATACGTCACATGAGAGTGCATGAACTAGCAAGGGAACTTGGCCTGAACAGCAAGGAGGTCATGGATCGCCTCCAGGAGCTCGGCTTTACGGCCAAGAACCATATGACGGCCCTGAACCAGGACGCCGTGACGAAAACGCGCGAGTTCTTCCGGAAGGACCTGCCCGTTGAGGCGGCGGCCCAACCGGAGACAGCCGCGACCGTGGTCACTCCCCCAACGGCAGCAGAACCATCCGTGCCCGAAAGCGTGTCGGTCAGCAGCAAGGTGATCACCCTGAAGGGGCCGATTGTGGTCCGTGAACTGGCCACCATTCTTGGCGTGCGCCCGAACCAGCTGATTGCCGAACTGATGCGGCTGAATGTACTGGCCAGCATCAACGAGCAGATCGAGATCAAGGACGCCGCCCGCGTAGCCGAAAAACACGGTTACAACGTGGAACGCGAGAAGAAACACGAGCCGCCGCCCAAACCTCAGCCCAAGCCGCTGGAACCAAAGGGCGATGAACCAAAAACACCAAAGGATGCCCTGCTCCCCCGCCCACCGGTCGTAACCGTTCTGGGCCATGTGGACCACGGGAAAACGTCCCTTCTTGACCGCATCCGCAACACCTCTGTCGCAAAGGGCGAGGCGGGCGGGATCACCCAGCATATCGGCGCCTCGACGGTTACCGTCGGGCAGAACCGCATTACGTTCCTGGACACGCCGGGACACGAGGCGTTCACCGCTATGCGCGCACGCGGCGCCACCATGACGGATATCGCCATCATCGTCGTGGACGCACAGGATGGCATCATGCCCCAGACGCAGGAGGCCATCAAGCATGCCCAGGCAGCCAAGGTCCCCATCATCGTGGCAATCAACAAGATCGACCTGCCTTCGGCCAATCCGGACAAAGTCAAGCAGCAGCTGGCTTCTATCGGCCTGACCACGGAAGACTGGGGCGGCCAGACGATCTGCAAACCCGTCAGCGCACTCACCGGAGCCGGCATCCCTGAACTCCTGGAAATGATCCTGCTTCAGGCGGAAATCATGGAACTCAAGGCCAGCCCCGGCTTGCCGGCCGCAGGCTTCGTCATCGAGGCCCAACTCGAATCCGGCAAGGGCCCCACCGCAAACCTCCTCATCACCAACGGCACCCTGCGCGTCGGCGATGTCATCCTGTGCGGACAGTACTGGGGCCGCGTACGAGCCCTTCTGGATGACCGCGGAGCCAAGTTGAAGGAAGCCGGGCCTTCCACACCCGTGAAATGCCTTGGCCTGCCCGGCGTACCCGAGGCCGGCGCCGCGTTCGAGGTCTGTGCAAACGACAAGGTCGCCCGCGCAGCCGCCGATGAACGACAGGCCCAGAACAAGCTGGAACAGTTGACCACGCCCAAGCGTGCCTCCCTGACCAACCTCTTCGACCAGCTGAAGGAGAACGAGAAGGCTGAGCTAAAGGTGGTCCTGAAGGCCGATGTCCAGGGTTCCCTCGAAGCCATCGAGCACGCCCTCCGGCAGATCAAGAGCGAAAAGGTTTCGCTGAATATCCTGATGACCGGTGTGGGAAGCGTAACCTCCAACGATGTGCTCCTTGCAAGCGCGTCGAATGCCGTCGTCATCGGATTCCACGTTTCCGTCGAGGATGGCGCCATGCGCCTGGCGAAGAAGGAAGGCGTCGAGATCAGCATCCACAGCATCATCTACGAGTTGACCGACCGGATCCGCGAATCGATGACCGGACTGCTGACCCCGATTCTCAAGGAAAAGGTCGTCGGCCGCGCCGAGGTGAAGCAGGTATTCAGCATCACAAAGGGCGGAATTATCGCCGGCTGCCTTATGGTCTCCGGACATGTCACGCCCCGCGTCAAGGTCCGCGTCAAACGGCAGGGCAACGTAATGTACGAGGGTGCCATCCACTCGCTGCGGCGCTTCCAGAACGATGCCGCCGAGGTCCGCGAGTCCCAGGAATGCGGTATCCGGCTCGACAATTTCAGCGCGTTCAGCGAGGGCGATGTCCTTGAGTTCTTCGAGGTGGAGCGCCTTGCGCAAACCTTGTAACGCAACGCAGGAGTCCCGATGAAGGTAGATCGACTCACCCGCGTGAATGAATTGCTGCGCCGTGAAATCGGCGAGGTTCTTTACCGCCTCGTGGACCGCTCGTCCCTGGACCTTTCGGCAGTGACCATCACACACGTCATCACCAGCAGCGACCTGCGTTCCGCCCGCGTCCTGGTTTCCATCCGCGGCCATGAGCACGACCGTAACGCCATACTGGCGCGGCTACAGCGCCTGCATGCCGCCATTCAGGAAGACATTGCCGACAAGGTACAGCTCAAGTACACCCCGAAGATCCACTTCGTTCTGGACCCGAGTATCGAGCAGGGCGACAGGGTCCTTTCGCTTCTTTCCGAACTGGGCGCCGGCGATGATACCGATGGTGCACCCGCAGCGCAGGACAGCCATGCGGAGGAATCCTGATGGTTCACACACCGGCCACCGACCCGTTTGACGGCATCCTGCTTGTGGATAAGCCCGCGGATTACACCTCCCACGATGTCGTCGCTAAGGTCCGCCGCCATTTCAACCTCAAGAAGGTCGGCCACGGCGGAACCCTCGACCCGTCCGCCACCGGACTGCTTATCCTCCTGCTCGGCAAGGCCACCCGCTACTCGGGATACTTCCTCTCGTCCGACAAGACCTATGAAGGGGTCATGCGCCTGGGCACGGTTACCGATTCCTACGATGCCGACGGCACCGTGGTGGGCGGCAGCGACCCTTCCGCCGTAACCCGGGAACAGGTCGAGCTCGAGATGGCAAAGTTCAAGGGGGATCTCTACCAGACCCCGCCCATGATTTCCGCCGTGAAAATTAACGGGGTCCCCCTCCATAAACGGGCCCGCCGCGGCGAGGAGGAAGTGGAGCGCAAGCCGCGCTTCATTCACATCTATGAGTTCCGGATGACCGGTTTCCAATCCCCCGAGTCTTCCTTCATTCTCCGCTGCACGAAGGGCACCTACGTGCGCTCACTCTGCCATGACATCGGCCAGGCACTGGGTTGCGGAGCCATACTGGCCAACCTGCGGAGAACCCAGTCCGGGATCAGCCGCATCCAGGACGCCCTTCCCCTCGAGCGCATCATCGCCCTCGACCGCACCGCGCTTGTGGACGTCGTCATTCCCCTTCACCGGCTCACTTCGCTTCCCGGGGGCCCGCGTCCCCTCTGAAGGTACCATGCGCGTCATTCGGAATATGCAGGGTTTGCGGCGGATTCAGCCCCCCATTTTCCTGGCCGCCGGTTTCTTCGACGGCATCCACCGCGGCCATCGCCTTGTCCTGCAGTCAACCCTTCAACAGGCCCGCGCGAATGGCGGGGAAGCCTGGGCCATGACGTTTGACCCGCATCCCATGAAGGTCCTTGACCCCTGTGCCGCTCCCCTGCTCCTGACATCCACGCGGCACAAGATGGACCTCATGCGGCGCATCGGAATGGATGGCTGTCTCCTGATCCCCTTCACCCGCCGCTTCGCGGCCATGCCGCCCCAGGATTTCCTCCTCGCACTGGAGCAGAACCTTCCCGCCCTGCGACAGATCTTCGTCGGGGAGGACTGGCGTTTCGGCAAGGGGGGACGCGGCGACACCCGTATGCTCCTGCAATGGGCCGCCTCGCGCAATATCCTGGTCAATCGCATCCCACCCGTCACCTGGCGGCGGGATCCGGTTTCCAGCACCCGCATCCGCGAAGCCATTGCGCGCGGGCGTCTGCAGGCGGCCGCCCGCCTGCTCGACCGTCCCTTCAGCGTACTGGGCACAGTGACCCGCGGCAACCGCATCGGGCGCACCCTGGGATTTCCCACGGCAAATATCGACCCCCATAACGAGGTCCGCCCCCCCATGGGCGTTTATGCCGTGCAGGCAGTCACCGACAGCCTGGCTTTCCCCGGTATCGTCAATTACGGGCACCACCCCACCATCCTTGAAACCCGCGCCCCACTGATCGAACTGCACCTGCTGGATACCCGCCGCGAATTGTACGGACGCCATCTGGAGATCTTCTTTCTCGCCCGACTGCGCGAGGAAAAGCATTTCGCCTCTCCCGCCCTTCTTGTCGACCAGATCCGCCGTGACGTTGTCCGGGCGCGCAAGATCCTCGCCAGCCACGCCATAAAGAAACTTTGGAACAGGACTTTACAAACGTGGTACCCCGATATTATAGTGGCTCTACAAGAAACAAAGAGAAAGAAAGAAGAAAGGGAATAGGGCTCAGACAACGTATGGATCCCAAAGATAAGAGCACGATTCAAAAGGAGTTTCAACGTCACAAGAAGGACACCGGTTCGTCCGAAGTGCAGGTTGCGCTGTTGACGCGTCGCATCGAGGAACTAACCGAGCACCTGAAACTCCACAAGAAGGACCACAGTTCCCGCTACGGGCTGTTGAAAATGGTCAGCGCACGCCGCCGACTCTTGAATTACCTCAAGAGCAAGGATGAAAAGCGCTACCAGGAAGTCGTCAAGCGGCTGAAGTTGCGCCGTTAACCGGGTTTTCAACCGCGGTTGTTTACATGGTTGTGTTCTTATACAGCGGGAAACCCTGCTGTCGTACCCCTATTCAAAGATAAGCATGAAGGAACCCGTATCCGTTTCCGTCGCCCTCGGCGACAAGACCATCATTATCGAATCCGGCCTCCTGGCCCCCCAGACAAAGGGATCCGCAACCGTACGGTTGGGCGACACTATGATCCTTTCCACCGCGTGCGCTTCCGATTCACCGCGGGAAGGCATCGATTATTTCCCACTGCAGGTGGAGTACCGGGAAAGATTCTCGGCGGCCGGCAAATTCCCCGGCGGATTCTTCAAGCGGGAAGGACGCCCCTCCGAAAACGAAACCCTGGCCGCCCGGTTTACCGACCGTCCGATCCGTCCGCTGTTCGCCGAAAGCTACCGCAATGACGTGCAGATCGTCGGCACCCTGCTCTCCGCCGATGGCGTGAATGCAGCGGATATCCTCTCGATTGTCGGGGCAAGCACTGCGCTGACTATCTCCGACCTTCCCTACCACGGCCCTGTCGCCGGAGTTCGTGTCGGCCGCGTGAATGGTTGCTTTGTCGCCAATCCCACGGTCGAGGAACGCGCCGCCAGTGATTTGGACCTGATCTACGCGTCTAACCGGAACACACCGGTCATGATTGAAGGCGACGCCAAGGAAATTTCCGAGGCGGACCTTGTGGCCGCCATGCGATTCGCGCACGAGCAGTGTGTGAAGCTCATCGACGCCCAGCTTGAACTGCGACGCAAGATGGGGCTCGGCGAAAAGGTGATTACGGAACCGGCACCGGATATGACCCTCTTGAATGCCGCCCGCGAGATCGCAGGAACGGCCCTGTCGGAGGCATTCCTGATCGCCGGCAAACTGGACCGTCGCAACAAGGTCGGAGCCATCGAGGCCGACCTGAAGGCGAAAATGCAGGAGAAGTTCCCGGAAATGACCCGCGAGCAGTTCCGCGCCATGTTCGATGAACTGACCATCGCAGTGGTTCGCGAAAACGTCCTCGAGCGCGGCAAGCGTATCGATGGCCGCGGATTCAATGATATCCGTCCGCTCGGCGGTAAGGTCGGGCTGATCCCGCGTGTGCATGGCTCAGCCTTCTTCGCTCGCGGTGAAACCCACGCGCTGGGCACCATCACGCTCGGCACGAATTCCGACGCCCAGGATATGGACGCCATCACCGGCGGCCCCACTTCCAAGTCGTTCATGCTGCACTACAACTTCCCGCCCTACAGCGTGGGCGAGACCGGTCGGTTCGGTTCACCCGGGCGCCGGGAAATCGGCCATGGCAACCTCGCCGAGCGATCCCTCGCGGAAGTCATGCCCAGGGATTACCCCTATACCGTCCGGGTCGTGTCGGACATCATGAGTTCGAACGGATCCAGCTCCATGGCCAGCGTGTGCGTGGGAACCCTCGCCCTGATGGACGCAGGCGTACCCATTACTCGCCCCGTCGCCGGCATCTCGTGCGGTCTCTTCACCGCCCCGGGTAAGGCCGTCACGGTCGTGGATATCCTCGGCGACGAGGACCACTGCGGCGATATGGACTTCAAGGTGGCCGGCACCCGCACCGGTATCACCGGATTCCAACTGGATCTCAAAATCCGCGGCTTGGAATGGAATATCGTCGAGGAAGCCTTCGAAAAGTGCCGCGCCGCACGCATGAAGATCCTCGATTACATGGAAAGCCTTATCGCCGCCCCGCGGGCGGAGTTGTCGCCGTATGCACCGCGGATCACGGAATTGAAGATTCCCGTCGACAAGATCGGCGAACTGATCGGACCGGGCGGCAAGAATATCCGCCGCATTACCGAAATCAGCGGGACCAAGATCGACATCGATGACAGCGGGACCGTCAAGATCTTCAGCACGCAGGCAGCAGGCATGGAGATCGCCGTACGCGAAGTCAGCCTGATCACTGCTGAACCGGAGGAAGGCGCCATTTACAACGGCACCGTCACCGGTATCACCAAGTTCGGCTGCTTCGTCGAGATCTTCCCCGGCCGGGACGGCCTGGTTCACATCAGCGAGCTGGCCGACTTCCACGTCCGAACGGTGGAGGACGTTTGCAAGGTCGGTGACCAGATGTGGGTCAAGTGCATCGGCGTGGATGAGAAGGGCCGTATCAAGCTGAGCCGCAGGGCCGCCATGGCGGAAAAAGACGCGGAAGCCAAGTAAAACCGAACCCCCGAAAACGCGGATGGCATAAGGCCATCCGCGTTTTTTTTGCATTCAATCCGCCGCTGCCATTTCGACGGTTGTACCACCTTCACTGGGCAAGGGACGGTACCTTCAGGCGAACGGGCCGGTTGTAGGCTGGGGTCTGGATCAGGATCGGTGCGCCCCCATCCGGCGGAGGCATCGCAAGGCCGGTTTCCTCCCGCACAGACGTACCCGCGGCGGCCTGGTCGGGCTTTCCGCATGATTCTTCCCCATCCGGCACAATTTCCGGTTCAGAGTCCTGCACCGGCTCCGCCGCCTCCGCCGCCGCGCGATCCGCCTCGCGTAAGCGCCCGATCAGGACCGCATTCTCGATTTCCAGTGCAGCCAGCTTCTCCTTGAGAAGACCGAGCTCCGCATCACGACTCTGCATTTCCACCGCCACATTCGAGGCTATGGTCGATTGAGTCTTGTGAAGCGTGGCATTCACATCCCGCTGGATCGTCGTCACCGTACGCCCGGCCGCTTCGCTGACTTTACGCATCTCCGCATTGGCATCCTGAAGCGATTGATCCACCTTGCGAGTCGTGGAGCCGAGGTCACTCCGTAGCTCCAACAGGCGTTCCCGCCCCATCCAGATCACAACCGCCGCCGCCACACCGAACACGACGGCAAACGACAGCGAAACCCATAGAATCCGTGCCCGGGTCCTGCGTCGTTCCTGTTCCAGGAAGTCCCGGAACGCATTCAGAACCGGCAGCGAATCCTCGGTCAGGGCGGCGTCGGAAGCCAGCACGGGAAGGTTCCCGCCCGCGGGGCGTTCAACCGGCGGCGACGGCAGCGGTTTGGGGCCCGGCGTCCGGTGGGCGTCCATCCGCTCGGACATCCGGGCCAGCGCCACCGCCTGAAGCCGGAGCACTTCGTTAAGATCCGGAGATGTCCCGCCATCCGTGTGCTGATTTTGTTCCGTCATAAATCACTTCCGCCGGAACCATTTTGCCGGCTTTTGCTTCCCGCTCTCCGACTGTGCAAGAGACTCCCACTTCTTCAATTCCGACCGCAACTGGGCTTCCACATTGTTCAAGAGGTTTGCGCCCTTGGATGCACCGCTGTCCGGCAGAGGTGACGGCCGGTGGCTTTCGCCGGGTTTCAGAACCTCGGGCTCGACAACAACCGTCCGGCCCATTCCCGCCTCCAGTTCCTCGATCCGCTGGAGCAACTCGGCTTCCCGTTCTTCCGCCTTCTTGCGCATCATCCGCAACTGCGACTCCCGCTGCTCCACCTCTTCCAGCGCCTTCTGGAGCATCGTGGCGGTCGTCTTGACGTCCTGCTGCAACTGGGTCACGCGCGATTCCGTATCCTTCTTGAAATCCTCGTGGCTGGTCCGCAGGCTGTCGAGGGCAAACCGGAGCGTCTGCTTTTCCTCGGTGGAACTCTTCAAAGCTTCCTGCAGGGGGCCCAGTTTGGGGTCCGTTTCCGGCCCCGCGGGTGAACTCCGAGGCGCGGCATTCTGCACGGGCGCGGCCCCTTCGAGCCAGTTGATCCCGCTGCCTCCATCCGCTCCAGCCGCCGACGCATGACGGCCGCCCGAATGCGCCATCATGATGCTGTTCAAATCCCGCTGCACGGATTCCATCTGATCCCGGAGCTGGCGTTCCACCGCAGCAGCCTGCTTGCGCGCCTCGATGGTCTGTTTCTGGGCATTCGCCAGATGCTCCTTCAGCTCCTGCGTCTTTCGGCCGGAATTGTCCGCTTCCCTGCGCAGCGCGAGCAGTCGGGAGGCCATCTCCGCTTCCCGTTGTTCCGCCTTCTGGCGGTATTCCGCCATTTCCGCATCTCGCTTGCGCAGCAGGGCGTCGAATTTCCCCACATCCTCAAGAACCGTGCTGAACCTCTTTTCCCAGTCCGCAAGCTCCGCCTGGAGTTTCTCGATACCTGCCTGCTTCTCGGATTCAGCCTTCTCGCGCGCGGCCTTCTCCGCATCCACGGAGCGGGTCAGCGACTCCAGCCGGGCGCGCAATTCCCGCTCCACTTCCTCGTACTGTTGACGCGCAGCCCTCTCGCGCTCCACGGCGAGCAGAAGGTCCGAACGCAATGTATGCGCCTCTGCCTCGGCCGCCGATATGCGTGACGCCCACTCGGCCTGCCGCTTTTCCCCGTCCGAAACCTGCGCACGGACTTTTCCCATCTCGACCGCCATCTGCGCCTGCCGCTCCCGGCTTTCCTCGAGATTCCGCGCGGCCTCCAGCACCTGCCTGTGCGCATCCTCGAGCATGCGGCGGGCGTCCGCAACATCCCCGCGTAACGACTCGTTCTCCCGGATCGTCTCGTCGGCCTGGCTGGCCACCTTCTCGCGCTCCGCCAGATACCGCTGGCTGGTCTCCACCAGACGAATGTGCGCCGATAGTTCCTCCTCCGCCTTGTGCAGGCGATCCTGCATTTCAGCCACAAGGGAGTCCCGCGCCGCCAATGCGTCCTGATCCTGCTTCCGCCAGGTCTGGATCACCCCCATCAGTTCCGTCGCCAATTTGCCTGTACCGGCCAGAAGGATCCGCGATTCCTCAACCAGTACCGGCAGCAGGGTATCATCCACGCGCAGTTTCCGCGTTCCCTTGTGTTCGATGACCGCCATACCACGCTGAAGATTGCCCTCGAGCATCAAGGTCCAGATGGCCAGCAGGTTCAGCGGACCGTATTCCGTCCCGTCGGAAAGGCGCACCATCCAGTGTAACCGCAGTTCAGAAAGCGCCTCGGCAGGAACCCAGTTCTGGCCGTCCTGCGACACCCGGCAACCGGGAATCACACGGGCATCCGCCGCCCAACTGCACAGGGTGACCACATCGACCGGACCATACACGGCCCCGTCGGGCGTCTTCACATAGCGTTGTCCAACCGTTTCCATTCAGACTGGCCCATCCATCCTGCACATTGCCCCGGCTGTTTGCCCGGGCTCCGCTTACCCTTCCTCGTCCCCGCCCCATTGCCGTTGTCGCTTCGGCTTGCGGCACGCAGCCGGGTTCACCGCCACATAAACCTGCCCCTCGCCGACGATCCGCTCCACCTCCGAGACCAAGGCTTCATCGCAGGACACTTTAAACGACGCGTCCGTATCGAGAAAGACCTTTTCTCCGGCCTGGAACAGGAGGCAGATGCGTACCGGCGTCCTGCCGGGATGCATCCGGAGTACATCCCCCACCTTTTCCAGAATCCCCTGATCCACCTGCCCGGCGGTAACGTGTACACTGAAATTCTCCGCGAAAAGGCGGGGCGCCTCCTCGAGCGGATAGATCTCGCTGGCAATCAGCCTTGGACCGGAATCCTCCCGCTTGACCTCCCCGCATAAGAGCACAGCGCGATCAGGGAGCAGGACCTCCCGGTAAGACTGGTATATTTCGGGATATACAACCACCTCGATGCCCCCATCCAGGTCCTCGAGGCGGAACACCGCCATGGCTTCCTTCTTCTTGGTGAACCGCTGGGTTAATCCGCTGATCAATCCGCCCAGGCGTGTCGATGTGCCGTCCTCCAGCGCGGCCAACCCCTCGATGTTGGTCAACTGGTACCGCTTGAGCAACCCCTCGTGCTGACTCAGCGGATGCCCGCTCATGTAGACACCCAGCAGTTCCCGCTCTCCGATCAGCAGTTCACTCTCGCTCCAGGCCGGAGCTTCCGGCAACTGGTCATCCGTCAGGGCCGGCTCCGCGCCTCCCCCCAGCATGTCGAACAGGCTTCCCTGCCCCGAATCCCTGTCGCGCTGTGCCGCAGCCGCCCGGTTCATGGCAAAATCCACACCGTTGAACCGGCGCCCGCGTCCCACAGTCCCGATATCGAATGCACCGCAGCGGATCAGGCTTTCGAGCGTCTTCTTGTTCACCATCTGGTTGGTCACGCGGGAACAGAAATCCAGCAGCCCCGTGAAGGGTCCGCTCTGGGTGCGAACCTGAACGAGTTCCCGGGCCGCACCTTCCCCTACGTTCTTGATTCCCGCCAGCCCGTAGCGGATGGCTCCCTTCAGCGGCTTAAACCGCACATCGCTCTCGTTCACGCTTGGCGGCAGGATGTCAAGGCCCATGGTTCGGCATTCATTGATGAAGACCGGGATCTTGTCCAGATTCCCCATTTCGCTCGAGAGCAGGGCCGACATGAACTCCTCGGGATAATGCGCCTTGAGGTACGCCGTCTGGAAGGCCACCACGCTGTAGGCCGCACTGTGGGACTTGTTGAACCCATAGCCCGCGAACTTCTCGATCATGTCAAAGATTTCCTCGGCTTTTCTCGCCGGGATCCGGTTCGTGGTTTCGCAACCCTCGACGAACTTGGCGCGCATCTTGGCCATTTCATCGGCCTTCTTCTTCCCGATCGCGCGCCGGAGTACATCCGCCATGCCGAGGGAAAAGCCGGCAAGCACATTGGCAACCCGCTGCACCTGTTCCTGGTACACCATGTAGCCGTAGGTTTCCTTCAGCACCCCCTCCATGAGCGGGTGCGGATATTCGATCGGCTCGCGGCCGTGCTTGCGGTTGATGTAGCTGTCGATGTACTGCATCGCCCCGGGCCGGTAGAGCGCGTTCATGGCGATCAGCTCATCGATCTTCGTGGGCCCCAACTTGCTCATCAGGTCCCGCATGCCACCGCTTTCAAACTGAAACACTCCCACCGTATCGCCCCGCTGGAACAGCTCATAGGTCTTGGGGTCATCCACGGGAATGCGTTCGATATCCACCGTTTCACCGCGGTTCGCCTTGACCAGTTCCACCGCCTCCTGAATGACCGTCAGGGTCTTGAGACCAAGGAAATCCATCTTCAGCAGGCCGATCTTGCCGATCGGCTCCATGGAATACTGCGTGATGATCTGGCCTTCCTTATCCCGCGCCAGCGGAACGATCTCGATCAGGGGCTTCTCGCCGATCACCACGCCCGCCGCATGGGTGCCGGCATTGCGGTAGAGCCCTTCCAGGACAAATCCGTAATCCAGGATCCGCTTGCAGTTCTCGTTTGTCTCGTAGGTCTTCTTGAATTCCGGATTGGCCTCCAGTGCCTTCTGAAGCGTGATCTTGGGATCTTCCGGAACCATCTTGGCCAGCCGGTCACACTCTGCAAAGGGCAACTCCAGGGCCCTTCCGACATCTCGGATGACGGTCTTCGCTCCCAATGAGCCGAAGGTGATGATCTGCGCGCAGTTGTCCCGTCCGTATTTCTTCTTTACGTATTCAATCACCTCACCGCGCCGGGTCTGGCAGAAATCGATGTCGAAATCCGGCGGGGATACACGCTCGGGGTTGAGAAACCGCTCGAAAATCAGACCGTACTGCAGCGGGTCAATGCCCGTGATCCCCAGCAGGTAAGCCACAAGACTGCCCGCCCCCGATCCACGGCCCGGCCCGACAGGGATCCCGTTCGTCTTGGCAAAATGGATAAAGTCCCACACCACCAGGAAATAGTTGATGAATCCAGTGGTCTCGATGACCCCGAGCTCGAACGTGTAGCGTTCAACCAGTTCCTTCTCACGGGGGGTCTTCGGATGCCGGGGATCCGCGACCGCGTAAAGACGTGTAAGGCCCTCCTCGCAAAGCTTCTGGAGGTAATCCTTCTGTTTATAGGGCGCAGGAACCTGGAACTGCGGAAAATGCAACTGACCAAACGCGAACTCGACATTGCAACGCTCGGCAATCCGGACCGTGTTGGTAATGGACTCCGGGATCTCACGGAAGAGATTAGCCATTTCATCGCCGGTCTTGAAATAGAACTCGTTCGAGGCATAGCGCATCCGCTTCGGGTCGCTCATCACCGTCTGCGTCTGGAGGCAAAGCAACACTTCATGCGCCTCGGCATGTGCCTGCTTGAGGTAGTGCACATCGTTGGTCGCCACCAGGCCCAGCCCGGTCCTGCGGGCCAGCGCCGCAAGCGCGCGGTTGGCCTTGCGCTGTTCGGGGATCAGATGATCCTGAACCTCCAGGAAAAAACTGTCCTTTCCGAAAATATCCGAATACTGCCCCGCGAGGGCCAGGGCACCCTTCTCATCGTCCGCGACCAGCCGGGACGGAACTTCCCCCTTGAGGCAGGCGGTCATCCCGATCAGGCCCTCGCTGTGCCGGGCCAGGATCTCCCTGTCAATCCGGGGCTTGTAGTAGAAACCCTCCAGGTGTGCCGCGCTGACCAGCCGCACAAGATTGCGGTAGCCGATCTCATTGGCGGCCAGGAGTACCAGATGGTTCGCGTGCGAGCGCGCTGAGTTCTCGGTCTTCCGGTCAAACCGGCTGCCCTCGGTTATATACACCTCGCACCCGATGATCGGCTTGACCCCCTTGTCCTTTGCTGCCTGGTAGAAAGGCACCACACCGTACATCACGCCATGATCGGTGATCGCAACCGCCGGAACCGGTTGAGCGGCCGCGGCGGACACCATATCCGCAACACGGCAGGCCCCATCGAGCATGCTGTATTCTGAATGAACGTGCAGGTGGACAAACGGCGTCATGCGGCGAGTCTCCGGCGGTTCCGGTCACACATCCATCGCCATGGCCACTTCGGGACAGGTGAAGGGGGAATCGTATTTCGTGCAGTTAATGCACCCCATGTAAAGCTTGTGCATCAAGGAGGCCTTGGGAACCTCACGGAAGCCCAGCTTGCGAAAAAACTCCGGCGTAAAGGTCAATACAATGATCTGCGACGGATGAAGCAACCGGATCCGTTCAATCGCCGCCTCGATCAGGGCCCGGCCTACCCCCTGCTTCTTCAGCTCCCGCGCAACGGAAACCGACTTGATTTCCACGGACGGGTGGCGCGCATGGCCAATCTCGGGGAGGATGGACCACGATACGGTCCCCACCACCTTGCCGCCCCGGTCGCATACCAGGAAACGGTCGATATTCATGGCGATATCAGAATGAGACCGGGCCAGCAATTCCTTCGGGTACGCCTTGACCAACTTGTAGATGCTCTCCACGTCGGTAAAGCCGGCATTTCGGATAACGTGTCTGGATTTTGTTTTCACGCGCAACAGCATACTTCACGCCCATTTGCCCCGCCAAGGAAAAGATTCCGTCTCCAACACCTCCGCCACCTGTGCCACGTTTCGGACTGTCCGTCCAAGTATCCGGGATTGACTTCCCCCTTCCGTTCGGGTTGATTCTGCCTTGTTTCTGATCCCGGCGGCACAACGGCAAAAACTTCTCACCCACACAACCCCTGAAACCCAATGAGCGAATACCATCTTCTCTTCGATAAGCCCGCAACCTTATTTACCGAATCCTGCCCCCTGGGGAACGGGAGACTGGGCGGTATGCTGTTCGGGGGCATTCAGGAGGAAAGGATCGTCCTGAATGAAAGCACAGTCTGGTCGGGCAGCCCGCAGGATTCCGACAGGCCGGAAGCCCACAAGCACCTGCCGGAAATCCGCCGGCTCCTTCTGGAAGGAAGGAATTCCGAGGCAGAAGCCCTGGTGAACGAGGCGTTTGTCTGCCTCGGGCCCGGGTCAGGCCATGGGCAAGGCGCCAATGTGTCATTCGGATGTTACCAGGTGCTGGGGAACCTGCACCTGACCTTCCCCCATCAGGATCACCCGGTCACCCGCTATCGGCGTGAACTGGATCTCGAGCAGGCAGTGGCCTCCGTCTCCTACCGTTGCAACGGGGTCAACTTCCATAGGGAATACCTCGCCAGTGCACCGGACCAGGTGCTTGCCCTTCACCTCACAGCCGATTCGCCGGGGAAGATAGCCTTCTCCGTCACCATGTCGCGCCCCGAACGCGCCAACTCACGGACGGAAGGCTCGGAACTGGTCCTGTCAGGCCAGATGAACAATGGCACCGATGGAAGGGGTATCCTCTTTGATGCCCGGGTCGGCCTTGTCGCGCAGGGCGGGACCGTAACCGTCTCAAACGACTCGCTGAAGGTCGACCAAGCCGACTCGGTGACCCTGCTGGTTGCCGCAGGAACAAGCTACCGTCATCCTGACTTCGCCGCCGCGGTCGCCAGGCAACTCCAAGCCGCGAAGCGCCGCAGCTACAAGCACATCCGCGAGGCGCATATCGCCGACTACCGCTCCTTCTTCGACCGCACAAGGCTTTACCTGCCCTCGACACCGAATTCAAGCCTCCCCACCCCGCAACGCCTGGATCGTCTGGTGGCCGGGGACCCCGATCCCTCCCTTGCAGCGCTTTACTTCCACATGGGCCGGTATCTCCTGATTTCCTGCAGCCGGCCGGACAGCCCCCTCCCCGCCAACCTTCAGGGTATCTGGGCCGAGGAGATCCAGACGCCATGGAACGGCGACTTCCATCTGGATATCAATGTCCAGATGAACTACTGGCATTCCTGCACAACAGGGCTGGAGGACTGCCACATGCCTTTGATCCGCCTGATCGAGAGCCTCGTCGAACCCGGGGAGAAGACGGCAAGAGCCTACTACAACGCCGCGGGCTGGGTGGCGCATACCATCACCAACCCATGGGGATTCACCTCGCCCGGTGAATGCGCATCCTGGGGTTCCACGGTGTCGGGTTCGGCCTGGCTCTGCGCCCATCTCTGGCAACAGTACGAGTTCTGCCCGGACCGGACATTGCTCGTCCGGATCTACCCCGTCCTCAAGGGCTCCGCGGAATTCTACCTCGACATGTTGATCGAGGAACCCACCCGCAAGTGGCTTGTCACAGCCCCGTCCAATTCACCCGAGAATGGTTTCTTCTCAGCCGACGGACGCGAAGCCCATGTGTGCATGGGCCCCACCGTGGATATGCAGATCCTGCGCGAGTTGTTTACCAACGTTATTGCCGCCGCCACTCTTCTGGACACCGATCGGGATTTCCGTGCAAGACTGGATTCCGTGCGCCGCCGTCTGGCGCCACACCAGATAGGCCGGCGCGGGCAGTTACAGGAATGGCTGGAGGATTACGAGGAAACAGAACCGCATCACCGCCACACCTCTCATCTCTACGGCCTCTACCCCGCCAACCAGATCACAAGCGACACCCCCGAGCTGCTTGCGGCCGCTAAACGCTCCCTGGAACTCCGGGGAGATGCGGGCACCGGCTGGTCCTGCGCCTGGCGCACCGCTCTCTGGGCCCGTTTGCTTGACGGAGGACAGGCCTACAAGATTCTGACCCTCCTGCTGAATCCGGTGGCAAATCGGGAGATCAACTACCAGGCCGGCGGCGGCTCTTACCCCAACCTGTTCTGCTGCCATCCGCCTTTCCAGATCGACGGCAACTTCGGAGGCACGGCCGCCATTGCCGAAATGCTCCTGCAATCGCATGAGCAGACGGTGACACCGTCCGGGACCTCCGCATCCCTCCTGCGTCTGCTGCCGGCCCTGCCACCCCAATGGCCATGCGGCCGGGTCAAGGGACTCCGAGCCCGCGGCGGAATCGTTGTGGATATGGAGTGGGACAAGGGATCCCTGCGCAAAGCTGTCCTGCACAGCGCCCGCCCCGTTTCCTGCGTGGTTCTGGTCAACGGCACACGCCGGCCCGTGGAACTCGCAGCAGGCGAACCTTTCGTTCTTTCCAGCACCAAGTAGCAGCCGGAACTAGAACCCCTTGTACCGACCGAATTGGTCACGCCAGTTCTGCCATGACCCGTACTTCTCCCGGCAAACCTTGTGCAGCTTGAGAAGACGCGGCAGGGCAGGCTCCTTCGGAGGCAACTGGTCGGCCACAAAGCGGCTGAACTTCCGGAGGTTATAGCAGGGTATGGCGGCAAACATATGATGCTCAATGTGGTATTCCATATGCCAGTAGAGGAAGGAACTGAACGGATCCAGAATCGCGTCGCCACAACTGACCCGGAAATCGGGATGGTTCGGCTCACACGCACTGTGCTGATGCACGACCGCAATGAAACTGAGGAAGCCCGCGCCGTAAAAAGGCGCAAGCGTCACAAGTACCGGCAGGAACCAGAGACCGCGGTAGAGGCACACCGCCACAAAGAGAACGTGCCCCACCAGTGCGGCCACCGCGGCACGGCGGACCTGGCGCCGGTCCTTTTCACTCGCGTTCCGAAGGATAAACTGCTCCCACGTGTCAGGCCGGATCCCCCGCCCGCGCCAGCCCTTGCTGGTCGGCGTCAGCGTGAAAAGACGCACCAGGTTCCGAAAAAGCTCCTTGACCTGGATTACCCGGAAGAACAAATCAATGACCAGCCGGGGCGAAAGCTCGACGTAGTTGGGCGTATCCTCCCCGTCACTCCCCTGGTGCAGCGTGTACCGGTGGTGATATCCCTGGTGGCTGATGCGATACAGGTGCGGATTCCACGGCCAGAAGAGCCATCCATACAGGGCGGTCATGCCCACGTTCAGCCAGCGGCTGGCAAAAACCGTGTTGTGGGACAGTTCGTGCAGGGCATCGCCGAACCGCATGTAGAAGGTCCCGTGAAAATACAAGGCGACGATCATCCAGATCCAGTGAGAATGCGTGAACGCGGAATAAGCCGCCGTTCCCGTGGCCGCCAGAAGAAGAAGAAACCCCAGGGACTGGCAAAGGCCCTTGAAGTCACTGCGCCGGGTGAATCGCCGTAAGTCCTCGGGGCTGATATTCACCTTGATCCAGCGGACGTCCACACTCTTCCAGTCGGTAAGGGGGTTCCAGGCTTCCGGATGCGTCATGACGATTCTCCCATTGCCATCGGTTTTGTACAAAATACCCTAAAGAACGCAGAAGGACAACTGTTCGCGCCCGCGCGCAACGCAGGTGCCACCTTGCGCTTGATCTTTGCGCTCCCATCGGGTTCAATGCCCGCACATAAGGAGAAACAGATGTTTATCCCCTCATTCGCCTCCGTCACCGCCGGCACCTCGACCGAGGGCACCTGTCGCACGTCCGGTCCCTCCGCAGTTTCGCTTGAGCTCATGGAGGGGGATATCGAGCGGATCCTGATGCTGACCGAGGCGCTCTGGTCCTTCATCAAGCGGGAACACAACCTTACCGATGCCGACCTGGTCCGCATGCTCGCGGAAATTGATGCCCGGGACGGCCGGATCGATGGCCGGGTGGCCGCGACCCCACCCGTGCCCTGCGCCTACTGCAACCGCATCTCCGCCAAGAACCGGCCGACGTGCATCTATTGCGGCAAGCCTGTCATTGCTTCCCCATTCCAGCGCTGACCCTCATGGACCGGACCAGCTATTTCATCCGCCGCCTCCTGCTGGTGATCCCCACCTTCCTGGGCATCACGATGCTGTGCTTCACCCTGATCCAGATGGTCCCCGGCGGCCCGGTGGAACAAATGATCACGCGGATGAAAGCCATCGGCACAGGCGAAGCCCGCCTGACCGCAGGCGCGGCCGCCTCCATATCCGCAGACCAGCGCGCCGCCATTGAACGGCATTTCGGATTCGACCGACCGATCCATGAACGCTACTGGAAATGGCTCGTGCATGATCGGCTGGGCATGCGGATGGAATCCTACAAGTACCCAAACAAAACCGCGTGGCAACTGATCCGCGAGCGCTTCCCCGTCTCGCTGGTTTTCGGCCTGACCGGATTCCTCCTGAGCTATGCGGTCTGCATCCCGCTGGGGATCGCCAAGGCACTCCGGAACGGATCCCGATTTGACCTCGTCTCCAGCCTGCTCGTCTTCACTGGCTACGCCCTGCCCCCGTTCGCTTTCGGCATGGTGTTGAAAATGCTCTTCTGCGGCACCGTTGACGGATCCTGGAATATCTTCCCGATGACAGGATTCCATTCCGAACAGGCCGACCAGTTCCCCCTCTGGCACCGGGTGGCCGACACAGCCTGGCACATGGTTCTGCCCGTGCTCTGTTATGTGATCGGAAATTTCGCCGTGCTGACCCTCCTCATGAAGAATTCCCTGCTGGAACAGATCGGCAAGGACTATATCCGTACCGTCCTGGCCATGGGCGGCTCCATGCGCCGGGCGGTCTGGCGGCACGCGTTCCGCAATGCGCTGATCCCCATTGCCACCGGGATTGGCGGCATTCTGACCGTCCTTTTTGCCGGCTCCGTCCTGATCGAACAGGTATTTGAAATCCCGGGCATGGGCCTTCTCAGTCTGGATGCCATTGTCGGCCGGGACTACCCTGTCTTCCTTGGCATCCTGGCCCTGACCTCCATCCTGGGACTGCTCGGCGGGATTCTATCCGACTTCTGCTGCGTACTCGTCGACCCGCGAATCAGTTTCGCCCGGAGGAAATAGGCTGTGTCCGGTCTCGATCTCCTGCTTTCCCGACCTGATATCCCGAGCTGATATCAGACTTGCATTGACCCCCTTTCTCCCTATAATGCCCAGACTTTTTTCAAGAGCCAGGAGAGCCATATGCGCTATGTTGTCTGCGTGAAACAAGTTCCCGAAACAACGGATGTGAAGATCAATCCGGAGACCCACACGCTCATGCGCGAAGGGGTTGCGGCGATCATCAACCCGTTCGATATGTACGCCATCGAGGAGGCCCTTCGCCTCAAGGCCCGTACCGGCGGCACGGTTACCGTCATCAGCATGGGCCCACCCCAGGCGGACAGCGCCCTGCGCGAAGCCATTGCCATGGGCGCCGATGAAGGCATTCTGCTGTCGGATCGTGCCTTTGCAGGAAGCGACACATGGGCAACCAGTTATACCCTGGCCATGGCCATCCGGAAGATGGGGGATGCCAAGGTCATCCTCTGCGGGAAGCAGGCTTCCGATGGCGATACGGCTCAAGTCGGGCCCGGCATTGCCGCTCACCTGGATCTTCCCCAAATCACCTATGTCCGCAAGGTCGAGGACATCAAGGAAAACTCGATAGTCGCCGAGCGGATGCTCGAGGACGGCACCGAAGTCATTGAATCCCCACTCCCCTGCCTGCTGACCGTGGTCAAGGAAATCAATGAGCCGCGGCTGCCTTCCCTCAAGGGGAAAATGGCGTCGAAAAAGGCCGTGATCGCCACGTGGAAGGCCTCGGACCTGAACTGCGATCCGAAATGCATCGGACTCGAGGGGTCCCCGACCAAGGTCGTCAAGGTCTTTACGCCACCGCCCCGGTCCGGCGGCGAGATTCTCAAGGGTGAACCGGAGGAAATCATCCCGTCCCTTGTGGCCAAATTGAAAGACGCTGTTTTGAGCGCCGCAAATTAAGGAAGACCCATCATGAGCGAACCAATCAAGATCATTGTGGAAAAATGCGTCCGTTGCGGCCTCTGCGTGAAAGCCTGCCCCTTCGGCGCCATCGAACAGAAGGAACGCAAGGAACTGCCCGTCATTGACCTGCAGAAATGCACCCTCTGCGGCGCCTGCAAGGAAGCCTGCAAGTTCGACGCCGTCTGGATGCAGGAAAAGGCCGCGCCGACCCAGGACCTCTCGGCATTCCGGGACGTCTGGGTGTTCATTGAACAGCATGACGGCGTAATCCAGTCGATCGCCTACGAACTGCTCGGCGAGGGGCGCAAGTTGGCCGATTCGATGAAAATGCAGTTGTGCGCAGTCTTCCTTGGCAGCCAGATCACCGGCAAGGCGCAGGAACTGATTGCCCGCGGCGCTGATAAGGTCTACCTGGTTGACCGGGCGGAACTGGCCCATTACCAGGATGAATCCTATGCGGCGGTCCTGATCGAACTCGTGAACCGCCACAAGCCGAACATCTTCCTCTGCGGCGCCTCGACCATCGGACGCAGCCTGGTCTCCCGCGTGGCCGTAAAGGTCAAGGCCGGATTGACTGCTGATTGCACAGGACTGGCGATCGACCCCGCCAATGGCAATCTCCTGCAGACCCGGCCCGCTTTTGGCGGCAACATCATGGCCACCATTGTAACGCCGAACTCACGCCCGCAAATGGCGACCGTGCGGCACAAGGTCATGAAGGAAGCCGAAATCGATCCCACGCGCAACGGCAAGGTGATCGAGGAGGCCATCGCGGAGACACTCCTGCAAAGCCGAGCACGACGCATCCGGTTCGAGGTGGAGCGGGAAGCAACCATGAATATCGCAGAGGCCAACATCATCGTGTCGGGCGGCCGCGGCCTCCAGACACCCGAAAACTTCGCCATGCTCCGGGAGTTGGCAGAGGTTCTCGGCGCCGGCGTGGGCGCGTCCCGCGCGGCGGTGGATTCAAACTGGATCCCCTACTCCCACCAGGTCGGCCAGACGGGCAAAACCGTCTGCCCAAAAATCTATATCGCCGTCGGCATCAGCGGCCAGATCCAGCATCTGGCCGGTATGCAGTCGTCGGATATCATTATCGCGATCAACAAGGATCCCGATGCGCCGATCTTCAAGGTGGCCACCTACGGGATCGTGGGCGACCTTTTCGCCATTGTCCCGAAACTGACCAGCGAGTTCCGGAAGGTCCTGGGCAAGTGACAAGGATCGCTCTTGTCAGCGCGGGAATTGCAGAGTAGATTCTGGTCTTCAGGAGGTTTGCAAATGAAAGCGAAGATTAAACTGGTATCGGTGTTGTTCGTGGCGACGATTCTCTCCCTCCAGGCGCTTGCGGGTGCGGCAACGCCCTCATCGATCCTGGTTGTCCCGGCAAGGGCACGGATGGTCCAGTTCGCCTTCCAGATCGCCGCCGTCAAGGATGCTGGCATCATTTCCTATGGCAGCGGGGTGGATACATCGGAAATCCTCCTCCACGTCTGGAACGGGCAGGAGTGGATCCGAATCACCACGGATGATTTCACCAGCGGTTCCTTCATGGCCGGGACAGCCGAACACGTTTTCCTGATCGGACCCGCCAAAGACCTCCCGGGCTTCATGACCGCCGATCCGACCTGGGGCAGGACAATCCACCGCATGGCCTCCATGGATATCGCCACTCTCGTGAATGAAATGGGCAAGATCCTGAAGCTCACGCCGCGCCAGTGGAAGTGGCTTGCGGAGAAGAACAACCTGACCCTTACGGATAACAATGCCGACCGCCGCCGCTATGGCCGCTGGGGCCGGTCCGGTATCGATGCATCCGTGATCCCGCCCAGGACGACCCCCAGGCAGGTGGACGCCGTCATTATGCCGCCCGCCACAAGCGTGCAAGGCGCCACGGAGACTGTTCCTATGCCGCCGTCCGCGCCCGCTACCCCCGTCGTCACTCCTCCCGCGGCTCCGGCTGTGACGCCCCCTGCCTCACCGGCCCTCGAGTCAACTCCGATGGCACCGGCCGTGCAAGCTCCCGTGGACCCCACCAGCAAGTAAGACGGAGAGCAAGAAACAAGGGCCACCCGATGGGTGGCCCTTTTCTTTTCCTCTGAACGATTGCCGGCGCGGCCCTGACACGGCCCGCCGGATCGGATTACGCGTCGAGGTTTTCCAGTTCCATCGTCGCCGGATTGATCCGCCGGTAATAGCAGTTGCGCGGTTCGCCCTTGGCATTCCGTGTGTGGCAGATGCGACCGCGGCGCGGTCGTACCTTGTAGACAAGGGAATTCTGCTCACAGTTGACAAACGCGTCCACCAGCGCAAATGTCTCGCCGCTGGTCTTGCCCTTCTCCCACAACTCGTTTCGCGACGTACTCCAGAGCACCAGGGTCCGCGCCTCGAACGTCTTCCGCATCGCCAGCTCATTGGTATAGGCAACCAGGATAACCTCCCCGGAATCCGCGTCCTGAACGGCAACAGGAATCACTTCCGGCGCAACCTTGGCCACCTTGGCAATCTTTCCGAAATCCAACTGCAATCGGGAACCCTCTTCCAACTCCTTCATCCTGCCTCCTTTGCCAAACCCGGAATCCGGGCCGAAACGCTGAAAGGGCTGAACCTTATCACGCGAATGCCACCGACGCCATCCCAAAACGACGTCCGGAACCTCCAGTGCAGAACGGGCCCGCGCTTGACGCGGTCCGCCGCAAACGTATGATGCAGAAATGAACCAGATGCAGAAGATTCTTTCCGGAGCCATGCTGGTCATCCTTCTCGGATTCCTCCTCTATCCGGAGTGGAACCTTCAATGGACCTGCCGGCTGGATTACCGGTACTACTATGATGCCGACGTGCCCGCCGGCAGGACTGCCCCGTCGGAAGAGGCCTGGCAGGAGGGATTTGAGCTGGCACACCACAAAGCCGTGCTGCGGCATTGGATCGTTCTTCGCCCGAAACCGCAGGCGGATGCCCTGCCTCCTCCGAAGTCGGAATTTACCGGCACAGGCGCCGTGAAACTCGGTCAACGCCATACATCCTACGTAAAGGCCTCCATCACGGAATCCTCGGTCACCCTGAACCGGCGCAAGATGGCGTGGGAGACCTTTGTCCTGCTGATTCCCGCCGGAATGTTTGCCATCATGTTCCGGGACAGACCCAGACGCCTGTCCGGAACGGAACGGGAAAAGCCCCGGTTCATCTCATAACGGCCAGACCTGGTCGGGCAATCCCTTGCCGGTCGCGAACTCAACCGGATCCGCCCCGCCTAGAAGACTGACGCGACTACCGCGGATGTCTACCTTGAACTGCCGTTGCGGCTCGCGGTGCTTGAGGATATTCCCAAGCAGAAGCGCCTTTTCCAAGCCGTCCCCCCTGCCATAGTTCCACACTTCATCCGGCTGGGCCAGCCGCCCCTCGTCATCATAAATCGAGGCATCCGGCATCGAGCGGATCCGGTCGATAATCGCCTCCGGTGACAAGGCCTGGCTCCCCTCCACCGAAACGGGACACCGCTCCATTGCCGCGAGGACGAACGGAGCCGCTTCCACCCGTTTCAGGTCCCGATAAGCGTAAAAGGCCATCTCCGCCATCCGATTCGTTCCGCGAATCTCCTCCAACCGCCGGATGATCCCGGCCCGGCCCATCTCCCGGCTTAGTCCCAAAGGCTCTTTCTCACGCACAAACCGCTTGCCGGACGCGTCGGGAAGCCGCGGTTCGACATGGCAGAACCGGATCAGGCTCTCCATCGCCCATTCCGTGTTGATACACTCGCAGGCGAACTGCTGCTTTAATTGCGCCACATCCACGGGCCGCTTCAGGTCGGGCTTCTGCGTCCGCACATACGCCTCGAGGTCATTGAGGACAATCCGGCCGGGAATTCGCTGGGGCAGGAACTGGTCCATGTCGATTTCCTCAAGCAGGTTCTCCCGGGTCTTATCCGTGACCAGATAGGAACAACCTTCCTCGTAATGGAAGGCGACCTCCGCAGGCACATACCGTTCCGCCCCGTGGATGCCATGCCGTATCTGGAAACATTTCTGGAGATCTCTCTTGTGCCGGAGGAAATTCCCGAGCACCTCGTCGGAGAGCGGGGTGTTCAGGAATCCGCGCAATTGCCCGCAGAAACGGTCATAGACAGCAGGATCCATCGTGGCTTCAGGGTACACCGTGTGTATGCATCCCGTCTCATGAGCAACCAGCGTCACCCGCTCATTCTCCAGCGCACGCCGCGCCTGTGCGGAAAGGGCCGTCCCGTTGCACCACATCTTCCTTGTCACCAGCCGGCGGTTGTTGGTGAGGATTCCCTCCTCTATGTCGACAAAGTTCTGTGAATGGAGCGGTGTTGCCAGCAGATAGATCCGGTCGAGGGGGATCCCGGCGACAATGAACAGCGCGGCGGCATACAGGGCTGACAAGGACACGCACTCACCGGCCCCGGTCGTATATCCGGGCTTGAAGCAGAACGCATCCATCGCCTCCACGGTCTCGGTCTTCCAGTATGGAATCGTTTCCGTGGTGTACTTATCGAGCCCGAAATGCGTCCGGATATCCAGGTCAAAGTAGTACCGGTCCCCCTCATATCCGAAAAGGGCATTGGACTCACGGACCACTCCGATATCCAGAAATTCCCCGAACCGGGCCATTTCACGGTCCTTGGTCGTAAGCCCCCATGTGTCCAGATCGAGGTTGAAGGCATAGTGATCCATGATGTACTGCTTCAGCCGCGTAATCCGCCGATACGGTTTCATCCGGGCCAATCCGTCAAACCACGGATCCTCCAGCCATTTCCAGATGCGGGGCGACATGATATTCGCCAGCAGCAAGGCATAGATCAGCTCGGGGAAAATAAAGATCTCCATGTCGGACAGCGTTACCGCCGAGGACCGCATCTCCATTTCCCGTCTACGGTTCCCTGTCATTACCTCATCCTTCCTTGTTCCCGCACAACCTGAGACCGTCCCGTCAGGACACCCTGTCGTTCTTCCACGATAACGCTCCCGTCGGGCACGCCTCGACGATTTCCGCCGCCGCATGCAGGATCGCCCCGGACCAGGAGACCCCGGTCGGCGGCGAAACCTGAGTCCGGGCCCCGCGTCCCACAAACGTAAGTCCAGCCGGCTCTTTTCGCAATTCGGAAATCCGGATGCAAAGGCCGCAGCGGATGCACTTACCGGATTCAAACAAGAGATCCGGATGGTCGCGTTCAATGGAATATGCCGCACGCACAGCGGGCTTGAACCGGCGTCCCCGTGCGCCAAGCTGATCAGCCAGATCCCGCAACCGGCAGTCGCCGGCCTTGCGGCAATCACAGTGCATGCAACGGCCCGCCTCGCGCATCGCCTCGTCGGGGCTCAGCCCCTCTGCCTCGCTGACCGCCCGCTGAATCCGCCCATGCCCGTCCGCCTCCCGCGCGTATTCGCGCAGTTCCTGTTCCTCCATCCGCCGGATAACCGAGTCGAACCGCGGCACCGGAACCGCGCCCGCCTCTTGCCGGAGGAATCCGTCGCATTGGAACGCTGCAGCTTTCCCGTCTGCACAGGCGCGAACAGCCATGCGGGTGGGTAGCACAGCCGACCCTGCGGCGAAAACGCCATCCATGGTAGTGCGGAAACCGCCCTTCTCAACCTCCAGACCCCTCGGCGTCCTCGCAAGCTCCGGACCGGGTAAAGGGCCCTCAGCGTGCACACCAGTGGCCAGAACCACGGCGGCAAATCGTTCCCGCAGCTCCGCCAGGGTCTTGTCGACGCCCACACACACTCCCGTCCTCATGACAACACCGGTACAACGGATTGCCTCGATATCCGCCACCAGGACGGACTTCGGCAAGCGTCCCTCCCCAACCGAATGGCACAATCCGCCGCCCAACTGTTCCCCTGCCTCAAACAGTTCAACGGTATGCCCCAAAAGCCGAAGATACAAGGAGCAGGACAAACCGGCAGGCCCGCCGCCGACGACCGCAACCCGCCTGCCTCCGGGACGCGGCGGCGGCATACCCCAGTCACCCGATTCCCGTCCTCCCTTCTCTCCCGCAAAGCGTTTTGCCAGGCAGATAGCCACCGGCGCATCCACGCCCGTCCGGCGGCAGTGCTTCTCACAGGGTGCGGGGCACACCCAACCGAGCACGGCCGGCATGGAAATCTCGCGCCGAACCGTCACCAGCGCCCGGTCGATTCTCCCAGCAGCTATCTGGCGCAGCATCAGCGGAATATTCATGCGGGCCGGGCACCCTCTGCGGCAGGGCCCCTCGCAGTCGCCCACATGCTCGGCCAGCAGCAGTTCCATCGCGGTCCGTCTTGCCTGTAGTACCCGTTCCGTTCCGGTCTCTACCACCATCCCGTCGCGCACCGGATACGCACAGGCGGGCACAAGACGCTTCAACCCCTGCACCTGCACCACGCAAACCATGCACGAGGTTCCGGGCCGACACCCGTCGCGGTGACAAAGCGTCGGAATGGAAACATCCGCCCTTTTCGCGGCATCGAGCAGAGTCGATCCGGCTGGAACCTGCACATTCCGCCCGTCAATCTGGACCCTGAGACCGGAGCCACTCATGGTTGAGCCACCTTCCCCTCGATTCTACCGGTTTCAATCCGGATGGCCTTTGCCGGGCAACCGGAACGACAAAGGTCACAACGGGTGCACTTCTCCGGATCAATCCGATGCTTCCGGTACGGAACCGGCTCAATCGCCTGGACCGGGCACGCCTGGGCACAGCGGGTACAACCAATGCACCGGTCCGAAATCTCGTACCGTATCAGAGCCGCACAACGCCTGGCCGGGCATCGCCCCTCAACATGTGCCTCATATTCCCGGCGGAAATATCTCAAGGTCGTAAGGACAGGATTCGGCGCCGTCTGGCCCAGCGCGCACAGACTCCCCGATGCGACCTGGTGCGCCAGCGACTCCAGTTCATCGATATCGTCGCGACGCCCTTTCCCATCGCAAAGCCGGGTCAGGATCTCCAGCATCGCCCTGGTTCCCACCCGGCAGAAGGAACACTGCCCGCACGATTGGTCCTGCGTGAAGGCCAGAAAGAAGCGCGCGATATCCACCATGCAATCCCGGTCATCCAGCACAACCAGGCCGCCCGACCCCATGATGGCACCTGCCTGCGACAAGGCTTCAAAGTCGACCGGCAGGTCCGACATCGATTCGGGAATGCAGCCGCCCGACGGACCGCCAATTTGCACAGCCTTGAACACCCGCCCCGCCTCAACTCCACCGCCTATGCCTTCCACGATATCCCGGATGGTGATCCCCATGGGAACCTCAATCAGCCCCCCACGGCGAACCTTGCCTGTCAGGGCAAAGACCTTTGTTCCCTTGCTATGCTCCGTCCCCATGCCGGAAAATGCCTCGGCACCATGACAGACCAGCCACGGAATCGTCGCCAGGGTCTCCACATTGTTCACGGTTGTCGGACACCCATGAAGGCCCTTTTCCGCCGGGTACGGGGGCCTCAGGCTCGGCATTCCGCGCCGCCCTTCCAGGGAAGCAAGCAGGGCCGTCTCTTCCCCGCATACAAACGCCCCCGCCCCCTCCATGACCCGGGCACGGAACGACCAGCCACTGCCGTGTATATTCTCCCCGAGCCAACCGGCGGCCTCCATGCGCAGAATCGCCTCCCGCACACGCCGGACGGCGAGCGGATACTCAGCACGAATGTACAGCACCCCCTCGGACGCCCCCGCACAATAGGCGGCAATGGCCAACCCCTCGAGAACGCGATAGGGAACCGATTCCAGGATCATGCGGTCCATGAAGGCGCCGGGGTCCCCCTCATCGCCGTTGCAAACGGCAAACTTCACCATGCCGGGCGCGCCTCGCGTTACAGCCCATTTCTCACCCGTCGGGAATCCCGCTCCGCCGCGGCCCCTCAAGCCGGACTTCTTGACCATTGTGATCGTGGCATCGGCCCCCAGGTCGAGCAACACCTTCCGCCAGGATTCCCCGCCCCCGACCCGGCGATACGCTTCCAAGTCGAGCGGATCAAGCAACCCGCAGTGCTCGGTCACAACATGCACCTGCCTGCCGATGAATTCGCATACGGGCCCTTCGCGGTAGTCCAGTTCATACCGCTGACCGGCCGGCACCCGCTCCTCGATGGCTATCCGGTCGATCGCCCTTCCTAATGCCCTGAAACCGCGGTGCAGCCGGCCGGCGGGCGGGAACAGGTCCTGCACTATCCGCTCCGCCTGCCGGGGCGTGACCTGACGGTACAAGGCAATGCGTGCCCCGCCGGACTGCCAGCCGCCCTGCAGTGCAGAAGGCACTGCGCTGGCAGGCTCGCTACCCGACCCTGGCCATACCACTTCTACCAGCGGCGTCTCGTAGCACATACCGATGCAACCGACAGGACGAACCCTCGCCTTCACGCCGCTCCGCTCAAGCGCCCGAAGGAGGGCATCCCTCACTTTCAGGCTGCCCTTGGCCGCGCAACAGGATCCAATCCCAACTCGGATCTCCGGTCCGTCCCCAACTCCGGACTCCGCCGCATACGGGATGGAATCCTGAATCCGGCCTGCACACCGCTGTTCTTCAAAGATCTCCCGCACCCCCTGCGGTGTAACATGGCCATAGGTTGCGCCGCCAATCACCACAACGGGGGCCAATGTGCAACACCCGACACAGGCCACCTTCTGGACTGTATATTCCCCCTCCGCATCCGTGTCCTGCCCCTCTGCCAGGCCCAGATGACGCTCCACAGCTTCCTGAACCCGCGTGGCGCCCTTGACATGGCACGCGGTCCCATGACAAACGCAAACGTGATGCCTGCCCGCTGGCTGCAGGCGGAAATAGTCGTAGAAAGTCGCAACCCCCCGGATCGTAGCCGGACGAATCGGGGTAATCTCGGAAATCCTCCGCAGGGCCTCTTCCGGCAGATAACGGTATTTCTCCTGAATCGCCTGTAGAATCGGGATCAGGTCGCCCTCCCTGCGGCCCGCCGACTCCACAATGGCGTCCACTTCCCGTATATCGATGTCGGTCTTTCCCATGCCCGCCTACTCTCCCACACAAAAAAGATGCCGGATGCCCCGCAGATACATCCGCCCCTCGGTAAACGCCGGGGTCGCCCCGACCATTTCCCCGAGCGGACAAACTGCAAGTTCCCTGTAGACATCACCCGCCTCCAGCACCCGCGTCATACCATCCAGGTCCACCAGGTAAATCCGGCCGGCTGCAAGAACCGGTGAGGCATAGCACACCCGGGTAAGCTCCTGCTGCCAGACCCGCTCGCCCTTGTGGAGGTCGAGCAGGATAACGGTCCCCTGTGCCGTTGCCATCAGCACCCGGTCGCGGAAGGCCAGCGGACTGGCTGCATCCGGCAACCCGTCGGTCCACTCCCAGGCGGGAACCGGCGCTTCCGATCCGAGTTTGAGCCCGCAAGCCTTGGCGTTATCCCCCGCGACCACCAGCATTCCCTGCGAAAAGGCCGCGGACGGTGCAACCTCGCCACCCAGGCAATCCATGCGCCATAAGGATGTGCCGTTCTGCGCGTCATACGCCTCGACTCCCGCGCTATCGCACAGCACCACCATGCTCTTTGCTTCCATCTCGATCAGTATCGGGGACGCCCACGAAATCGCCTGCCGCCTTTTCTCCCAACGGGTCCGGCCGGTCGCGGCATCCAAGGCCAGGAGCCTTGGCCGCACCGCATCATCCATCTGCACATAGAGCAAGCCGCCATCCACCAGCAGGGACGAGGAATGCCCGTAGTGGTTTTCCGGAGTCCCCAGGAACGTGTTCCACACTGGCTTTCCGTCCATATCCACGCACAGCAGTTCGCCCGTTGCAAAGATCGCATATACACGCTTCCCGTCCGTGACCGGCGTGGACGCGGCCAAGCCTGTGTCTTCTGTCGTTGACGGGATGACGACACCCGGGCCCGCGCCACCTGCCGTATCCGCAGTCCATACCAATGCCCCGCTCGTTGCATCCAGCGCAAACACAGCTCGCTTCTGCGCGGTTCCGCCGGTCACAAACACCCGGTTCCCCCATACGATCGGCGAACTGAATCCGGGAAGCGGAACCGATGTCTTCCAGAGGATTCCGCGTCCCTTGACCCCGTCCCATTCCAGTGGCGCCGACTTTACTTCAGCCATGGCAGACCCGCGTGGGCCGCGGAAACCCGCCCAGACCAAGCCTTGCGGGACCTGCGCCTGCGATGATCCGGTGCTTGCCGTCCCCTTCGCAGCCGGCTCCGGGTCCGGAATCTCCACCGGCGGACGATAGGCCACATGGATCCCCAACGCCGCAAACAGCAACACACTTCCCGCCAGCCAAAGCCCCCGACGGCCCAGGTACCATCGCGACCACCCTTCGCCGCCCAGCGAAAGCCGGCGGATATCCGGCTGGTTTTCCTGCAACCGCTCCGCAACCAGGAACATCAACAAGGCACCGCATAAGATGGCGGCAAGCACCCATGCGCCATCATTCAATTGCTGCCGGCTGGCAAAAAACGCCCGACGTCCCATCAGGTCGAGCATCCGAATCTTCTCCCTTAATGCTTCGTCCCCCTGCTGAAGCGTGTACGCTGCGCGCAACGCCGCCAGTTCAGGCATATTGAGCGGATCCTCCCGCCGCAGGTGGACAAGCGTCACAGCGAGCATCAAGGCAATGGACAGGGCAGCCACCGACAGCGTCATGCCGGCCACCATCGCCATCCGCCTGCAGACTGTCCGCAACCCTTCATCCATGCTCACACCTTCAACTCCGATGTGTTACGTCCCTCCCGCCAGGCTTTGTCCACCGGGCAGCAGGAAAAGCAGCGCCCGCAACTGAAACAGGCCGCTGTGTCGATCGTGTATTCGGTCCGGCTCCGCACACGGCTCAAACCAATCATCCGCAGAGCGAACACCAGCCCGAGGAACCCACCGAATATCATCGCTCCCCGTCGGAACCATTCCCTCATCGCATCCGCATGAACCTTGACTTCGGCCAGTGACTGACCCGACATGCGGAACGCTTCGCTTTCGAGCGTCAACCCGGAAACCATGCCTCGTTCCTCACGGGCCAGGCGGTTGGCGAGCCGTACAACCGGATGTTGTCCCGCGAGCAGCGGTGCAAGTACCAGCCCGAACCAGACGCCTGCCGCGACAATCATCGGCAGCGCCGCAATCATCCAACGGAAGCGGCGCCGCGTCACACCCCGTTCCTCCGGGTCCGCAACCGGTGTCGGTGCCCGGATGCAGTCGAACGGGCAGGCCCTTTCACACAACCGGCAGGCCACACAGCTGTCGGGTGTGATCCGGGCATGCCGCGCGGATAAGCGCGACAGCCATCCCAGGATGACCCCGTAGGCGCAGAAGAAACGGCAATAGGGTCTCGCCACCCAAACCCCTGCAGCAAGCATCAGTCCGCCGGCAACCAGCATGGGCACCGACGCCCCCAGGCGGAAGAAACCGACGAATGGATCATGCGCACAGATCATGAATCCCGCCCCGCCCGCAGCCAGCAGAACGGAACTGCCGAGCAAATACACCGGCAGGAAGGACAGCAGGCCGGCCAGCCATGCCGGGACGAGAACCGGCCTGCGGATCACAACGTCCTGTATCGCTCCCAGCGGGCAGACAGCGGCACAAAAAACCCTGCCGCAGAACAATGCGAACACCAGCGGCAGGACGAACAGGGCAACCACAGCCCAAGGCACCGCGTAACCCAGATCCGAAAGGGCTAATGCCATATTCTGCAGCGACCCCACTGGACAAACACAACCCTTGCGATAAAAACCAAAGTAGGCCAGGCAAAACAACAGCAGCCCTATCAGACCGCCGCGCGAACGACGCTTCAGAACCAGCCAGGATGCCAGCCCCATCGATCCGGCCAGGACCCCCACATCAACCCAGAGAAGGATCCCCGGCCGCGGAGCCGGGCATTGCGTTGCCGGCGGCGCGTAGCCGCTCTCGAAATCCGGGCGCGGGAATCGCGCCGGAGGATCCCCGGCCAGCCCCACTGCCGCCAGGCCGGCAATCACGAGCAGAATAACCAGATACCGCTTCATCCCTGCCCTCTCAGCCGATACGGACGTCCCGACGGGACCCGCGAAATGGCGCCCGACGGGCACACCCGCGCGATCGAACATTCATTGCAATTCCAACACCGGTCATGCCGCACCTGGAGGAAAAGGGACCCATTCCCGAATGCCGCGCAACCCTTGACACATTTTGCGCAACCGATGCAAAGATCCTCCACGATGTCATACTGGAAGTAGGGTTCCTCAACAAACCTGCGGCGGATGGCATCGGTGGGGCACAACTGGTTTTCCGCACCTGTACCCGTATCCTTCGCACCGGGCTGGTGATAGCCTCCACAAAGATTACAGAACCCGCAAATATCATAACTGTGTACGCACTTCACCGCGCTGGGTGTCCGCACACACGAGGTCTCGCACCGGCCGCACTGAATGCATTTGGCCGGATCAATCTGCCATACCATCCCGCTCCGCCGTCCGGCTCCAGGCTTCCCCGCCATGCGAAACGCCACGCCGCCCAGCAGAGCCAGCACGCTCCACCGCGCGGCCTTCTTCAAGAAATCACGCCGTGATTCACCCTTCATTCTGACCTCCCTGCCCGAGCGTAAACACACGAATCCGCTTCCTGTCCGGATCCAGAACCAGGATGCGGCCACCGCCATCCACCGCAAGATCCGCCATCCGGGCTCCGCGCGAAAAACAGGCGGGCCCCGCCACCTGCTCAATATATTCACCCTCCCTGCCGTAACGCTTCACGCGCATAATCCCCTTTTCGCCCGTCACGAACCCACCCCCAGGCAGGAGAGCAATGTGACAGGGATTACAGCATCCGCAAAACGCCTCATCCTCCACGCCGGCCTTCCCCCACGCGTCCTGCTCCACCCCCTCAGCAGAATACAAGACAAGTTCATGACGTCCGGGATCCGCCACCCAGACTCCGCCTGACTCCACACCCGCAACATCAAAGTACGGGCTCGGCACCAGGAATGCCCCCTGCGGCATACCCGCACGAACCAGCCTCCTCACCACACCCCCCCCGGCATCCAGAACCCAGACTGCCCTGCGACCGGCATCCGCCACATAAACCTTGTCCCCGGCCACGCTGATGGAAGTCAGGACGGATTTCGCATCGAAGACATCCCATGCGGACTTCTCCACCCCATCCTTGTCATGCACCCGCACTTCTCTGCGAGTCGCGGCATAAACGTTGCCCGCGCCATCCAAAGTCAGACAGGTTACGTCCCCTTTGACCGGGAAGCGGCCTTCCAAGGTGCCATCCGCCGCGAGAATCACCACTTCGCCCCTGCCTCCCACAAAAATCCGCCCCTCTCCATCCACCGCAAGGGCTCCCGGCGCATCCAGCGGGCAAGGAATGTCCATGCCTGCCCTGCAAACAGCCCCAGTCGGCTCAGGGTCCGTCAATGGAACCGTACCAGCCCGGGCTATCTCGCGTTGACGCCGTTCATTGGAGGAACGGTACCACACGAGCAGGCCCGCCCCCAATACAATCAGGGCAATGGACAGCCATGCAACCACTGCCTGCCTGCGCTTGGTCCCGCTATCCAACCTTTCATCCATGGGATCGTTCACCTCTTCAACTCCAGGCAAATCATCTGCTTCGAATCCCGCAACAGTAACCGGGTCCCGGCCAGAGCCATGGGTCCCCATGAATCATGCCCCTGCAGAACCTTCGCCTTCGCCATGGGTTTCCACCCTTCCGTTGACGCTTGCGCCATCGTCAGCTCCCCTTCGTCGCTCAAGACCAGGAAACGGTTGGAAGCAAGCAGAACCGGCCCCAATCCGAAACGATCCCCCGGACCGCTTGTCCATAGGATCGTCCCCATACCGTCCGCGCAGGCGAACTGGTTCCGGCCCGGCCCGGCATCCTTGGGGAGAATTCCAAACAGACACCCGCCGTATTCCACCGGAGTTTGCTGTTCACTGGCGAATCCATCACGCGGGCCGTAGCGTTTCACAACGGACACGGCAAACTGCCCTCCCTCACCCCGCTTCACATCCAGCGCCATACTCCCCGAACCATATCCCGCGGTCACGAAGATGCGGCCATCCTCGAGGATCATGGGAGACGGCACAATCACAGCCGGAGTCCATGCCTCGGTCTTCCACAGCAACCGGCCACAATCCCCTGCCTCGGCCGACACCCCCGCCATGCCGTTGATCCCGGCATATACGTACATCCGTTTCCCGGCAATCGCTCCCACCGCAACTGACGCGTGTGACATCTTCCAATGACCCGGCGACGGGGTTGTCCATGCCGTGCGTCCATCGCGCAGGTTGATCCCCGCCAGAAAGACCTGCGGGCCGCAAGGCGCCAGCACCACGTGGCCCTGATCAATCAGCGGACACTGCCCCGTATACCAGTCCGGCTCACGCGCGCCGAACTCGCTTGCCATATCCATACCCCACAGGAAATCGCCAGACACCGCATCCAACGCCATAACGTGACACCGCGGTCCGATGGTAACCACCACTCCCTCCCCTACGCAGGGAACGGTGCGGGAAAAACCATGGTTGCGCTTGATATGAACGGGGTAACCTCTCTCCCACAGAAGACGTCCGTCATCCAGCGATAGACAACGCAGGATATCCGCGCGGCGAGTCTCGTCATAATCCAGCAAATATACGCGACCCGCCCATACGGCAGGCCCGGCATGGCCTTCGCCAAGGTCCACACGCCAGAGAATCGGCGGACCGGTGGGCTCCCATGTATCAGCCAGCGGAGCCGTTGCAACACCCTGATTATCCCGGGCAGCCCCACGGAAACCGGGCCACTCTCCGGGCAGATCGGAGGCCCGTCCCGGCCCTGACTGGAAAAGCGATCCAATCCTGACATTTTCCACCAGAGCTGTGGAGGCCGGGCGCCCATCCAGTTCAGGCACCCGGGCATTTACCGGCACATCCAATGGGCGTGTGAGCCAATAACCGCCCAGCAGACTGCAAACGGCCGCCAGTACGCCTGCGACCCCAACGATCCATATCCTGTCGGGATTCGGTTTCATGCCCATCGCCTTGGCGCATCAGAATACGGGAATGGCGGCTCTACAGCCAGTTCAAAGAGAGAGGCCAGTCGATGAGCTTTCTGCCCTGATCCCGGTATGCTTCCGGCGCTTTCCCGGGACGAGCTTGGTTCACTTTTCAATGACCTTGGCGGGCTTGGCATTCATTGCTGCCCATAAGCCAGCATCCGTCCGGCAAGCTATCCGCCCGGTCTCACTTCCCGATGGTCTTGACTTCCGGCCCATCCGCCGCGAGTTCATGACGTCCGTAGATGACCCTGCCCGGTGCGCCGAGTGCGAGGCTCACCTTGCCGCCACGAATCTGGACGGCGCCGGCTGTGCCCTGGAAGCGGACTTTCCCGTCGTCGGAGGTAACCTCCTCCATCGGAGCCACGATCAAGTCCTCTGGTGCGAACCGGGGCGCATCACCGGCACAAGCCCACCAGATGGAGGTATTCTGGTCCGCCCCCATCTCGTTGCCAAGCTTCATCTTCCGCGTGATCAGGTCCTCCCGGGCGTTCCACTTCTTCCCGGATGCATCGGTGACGGTCATGTCGACAGCGGTCGAATCCCACCAGTGGCTGGCACCCGGGTAGATCACAAGGCGCAGGACATCCCCCTTGTTTACCGTAAGGCCGTCTGCGGTCTTCTTCTCCCAGTCGCCGCCGTCACGGGTGCCCTGTGCAACGATGGTATTCCCGCAATGCAGTTCATAGCGGATGCCGTCATTTCGCCAGACCTCGGGGTTATCCTGCCCCGGCTTGTAAAGATCCTTCACGCGGATTTCCGCCGCAACCTTGCCGCTGACAGGGCTGCGCCAGGCCAGGGTGGCCACACTGGACGCTGCAGGATGAACCTGGAGCGCCTCATCCTTCGCCGGGGAAACACTGCGGTCCAGGTTGAGGAAAGGCTGCGCGCCATCGAGCGGCTTGCAAGTCACCAGTCCGTTCAACGTCGAGACATCGCGTAACGGCACCAGGACAAGTCCGGCGTAACGCATGTCGAAGGTCGTACCGTCCCCCATGCAGGCCCACCAGCCGGATTGCGGCATTTCCGAGGCATGGTCATTGTTCAGCTTGCCGCTGCCAACAGCCTCGGCCAGGTCCCATTTCCTGCCATCCCCGCTGGTGATGGTCGCTGTGATCCGGGTGGCATCGAACCAGGAGCACTTGTTGGGCAGGATCACGATGCGGATGATCTCACCCTTGGCTACAGAAACTCCATCGGCGACGATCTGTTCAGGTAGACCGGCATTGGCGAGGCTTCCCTCGGCCAGTCTTTCCCCGCCCTTGCGGATCTCACATCGTACGCCGTCGCTCTTGTCCTCGTATGCGCTCCGGTCATCGTCAGAGATCTGAACATCAACCGTGACCGTGAAGGATTCCGGGCTTTGCCAGACGATAGTGACGGGTGCGGTGTCATCGCTACCGGGATGAACCTGGAGGGCTCCAGCAGGCAGGGTGAAGCCTTCCTTATCCCAACGACACTCGCCATGGACCGGCTTTCCTGTGTCATTGACGCATAGGAAGGGGGCTCCCTCAGTGGCGGTATACGCGCGGCAGCCTCCGTACAAGGCGGCTCCGCGCGGGAGAGGCGCCAGACCCTCGAGCGCGCGCGGCTTGAACACCTTCTTCGGCGAAAGGAAGACGTAGTCTGTACCTGCTTCCGAGGTGACCTGTGCGATCCGGCCATCGGCGTGCCAGGAGACGGTCGGGGTGCTCTCGTTCTTCAGGCGCGGGTAGAGGATGGCGCAGAGGGTGTCCTGGCCCGGGAGGGTGCCCTGCAGACAGGTCTGCGTGATGTCGATGGGCTGTTCGCGGCCCTGGCGGAAGCCGTTGTTATGACGCCGGGTCTGCTTGCTGGTCGAGAGCTTCAGCCGGGAGGCGTCGCGGATGAGGATATCCATGTCGACATCCTCCTCGCCGATCAGGGTTGCCCCGTGTTCGCCGGTGTTGACGGCCGAGCCGGTCAGCCAGAGGCGCCAGTTCTGGGGGCCGCCGGAGTTGATGTCACGGAGGAAGAAGAACGTGGGGCCGAGCGGATCGGCATCCTTGGCAAAGCCGATCTGGCGGATCCAGCCGCTGCCGGTTCCCGAAACCTGGTCAAAGGCCGCGCAGGTGCCGAAGGAGTCCAGGGACATGCCTCCGCCTCCGAGCATGCTGTGGTTCTGCCCGCCGTCCAAGCCGAAGTAGCCCCAGTCGTCGCACAGCACCCGCCCCTTGCCGTAGAGGATGATACTGCCGGAGTCGCAGTCATAGTGGCTGTGGTTGCCGCCGCCGATGATGTGGAGGTAGGTTTCGCGATCGCTCTGCATGGTGTTGCGGAGCACGGCGCCGGTGTTGCGGTACAGGGCGCTCCCGAGTTTCGCGGGTTTGGGTGTGACACCGCTCTGGCCCATCTGGAACCGGTAGCCGAGCATGGCCGGGAAGTTCCATCCGTTCCCGAGGCCGAGGATTGATCCGTGCTGTTCGAAGAGCCACTGCATCTGGGCGGCGAATTCCGGATCCCTATCCTTCCACATGTAGGCGATGAGTCCGTACACCCCGTTTGGTTCGCCCGGGTAGGTGTTGCCGATGGGTGGCTGGTGGCGGAATCCGCCCGAGCGGCTGTCGCGCGGGGTGGAGATGCCGGCAAACCACTCGACCACCTTGCGCATGCGCGGATGGTAGAAGTAATCGCCCAGACCTGCATTCGCCGCCATGGTGAAGCCGGCGAGCATATGGTCGAAACTGACCATCGCGTAGTGCGGTGCCTCCACCCAACCGCCATCCTCGTCGGACCACGCCGTCAGCTGCCACGCAAGCTGACCAAGCCCTTGCTTCGCCCAGCTCTTGGCCATCGGGTGGGAGGGCAGGATGCAGGCGATTCCGGTGCGGTACAGCGCCACGACCGACGTCATGTTGGCGAAACCGCTGTAACCGCGTTCGGGTGACCAGTAGTCGTCGCGGGCCAGGATATAGCCGATGAACGCGAGCTTGGCGAGGAAGCGCTTGCGCTGTTCCGGCGTAAAGGCCGGGGTACTCAAGACCGGATCCACTAGGTTGATCACCGTCGAAATCAGGCTCTGCATATGAGGCGCCGTGCCGGGACAGAGCAGGTAGTCCTGTTTTATGTACCAGTCCACGCAGGTCTGAAGGTACTCCTCGGCCTTGTCGGCCATACGCTTGCCGAGTTGCGGGTCGGCGGTCACGATAAACTCCTTGATCGGCCCATCCAGCATGTACTTGTCGACCGGCTGCTGACTTCGCCACCGTTCCAGTTCCTTGGGATCTGAGACCAGAGTCGACCGAAGCCTGGGCAAATCGGCCTTCTTCACAAAAAGGACCGGGTGATTGTCATCATCACCCTCCCATTCGAGGATCCAATCCTTGACCGTGTTGAGAGGAATGTCCCCATGCTTGATCACGAGCTTTTGAGGCGGCGGTGCGACACGCTTGCCGATGAATGGAATGCTCTCGCTCTTGTCGAGAACGCCAAGGATCCAGACGCGTTGTCCGCCGGCCACCGGCAGGCCGACCGAGGCCAGGCCGTTGTTGATCGAGACGGAGGCGCTCCCGCCGGCTTGGGGCGCCTTGCCTTTCCATTGAGGGTTGATCCACAGGCTGGGCCGCAACAGGCCGATCATGAGCATGTCCTTGAGACTGCCGGCCGGCTCCGGTGTGTAGAGTGCAAGCCAGTTGCCGCGGCGGCCGTCGTTCCAGCGGATCCAGGGTTCAAGGTGGAAGTTGCTGAGGGCCTCAACCTGAACGCCGGCCCAATTCACGTCGCTGTGGCGGTTAAGCATATGCGTGGGACGGAAATTCTCGTTTCCGAGGACCAGGTTGAAGACACCGGCGCGAGGCGCATCGTAGGATTCATGAACGATGACGGCCGGTTCCCCGCTCTCGACGCGAAACCGCATCACCCACCAGCCACCGTCAGCGAAAGTGGCTCGGCATTCAACTTCCGCAAAAACAGGCCCCTTGGCCACGAGTGCGGCCGTGTAGCCCGCAAGACGTGCATTATCCGACAGCTTGAAGGTCGAGTCGCAAGTCCAGATCCCGGACATCAGCCGAACCCCGGCGATGGGGCCCAGATCTCCCGCCAGGCTCTTCCGGATCCGCAGCCCGGTCACGCTGTTCACAATCTGGATCTGATCCCCCGTGTCCCTGACCTCCAAATCGGTCGGCACAGAACCCGATTTTCCGGAAAAACGATAGGATTGACGCTGGTAAGGCGTAAGGTCGGTCTGCACGGAAATCCAACCTTCATCCTGAGTCTTGCCGGGAGTGAACTGACTGGCTACCTCCCGGTTGTCGGCGTCGACCAGGATCATTCCTTTCCTTGCATCCTTGCATTGCGCCGCGTTGAGCGGGAACGTGATGCATTCACGGGTCCAGGTATGGCCAAGGTAATCGCGAACCGAAAGGTCACCCACGCGCAAAGGCGGCGTCAAGGGCACCGACTGACCTGCGGACTTCTCCTCATCCTGGAAAGTCGAACCTTGAGTGGAGGCAGGCGTGGATGCCTGTTCGCTCTTCACGGCGTTCGGAATGTTGGCCAGCAGGGTCTGCGCCGAAACCTCACGCCCTTCCTTTGTCAGTGAAACGTAACTGCGGTAGCCAAGCGCGCCGGCCATCGCCAATGGTAAGATGATGACCATGGCCGCAACCGGGAAACGCTTCTGCCGTTTTGCCGGCTTCGCGGGTGCCGCAGGTCTGGCAGCCTGCGGGGGGGGCAATTGCATTTTCCTGACCGTCGGACCAGCCTTGGGTTTCTGCACCGGGTTGGAACCGACGGGCGGTTTGAGCACCAGGTCTCCGGGCATTACCGGGCCGTTACCCTTGCGTTCCGGCGGTGGCGCCGATGCTGGCGGACGGGGCACCACAATCTCCCGATTGCACGTCGGGCAGCTGATCGCTTCCCCTGCCATATCGAGCGGCGCCTCCAGGCGCTGCTGGCAATGGCTGCAATTGAATTTGAATCCCTGAATTTCGTTTTCCATACGGTCCCTCTTCTATTCGAAAAATGGCGACGGCAAACGGGAAATACTATACGGGAAACAGCTGTAAACTGCTTGCACAAAAAGGGACGGTACCGCAGGCGGATTGCAACGTCAAGATGAACGAACGCAGACTCAATGATCGGACTCAATGATCCCGTTGATTGCCGTTTGTCCTTGAGACCCGTGCACCCCCCCGCTATATTCCCAGCAGGCGACCCGTATGGCTGCACAAACCCTCCAACTTTCACAGGAACAGCGCCTGCAAATGGTGCTCGCTCCCCAGTTGCGCCAGTCCCTCGAGATGTTGCAGGCCCCTGTCCAGGAATTGCGGGCCCTGATCCGCGCCGAACTGGACCAGAATCCCACCCTGGAGGAATCCCCCGCTGATACACCGAACATCGAGATTGAAGCCACGGAGACCGCCCCCTCCGAAGACGGCAAGTCCCTCGATTTCCGAAAGGAATTCGAGATCCTCTCCCGCCTGGACGATGAATGGCGCGATTATTTCTTCCAGGAGAAGGAGGGACGGCCCTACACCGCCGACGATGCCCAGAAGCGGGATTACATGCTGGATTCAATCACGCAGGGCGAGTCCCTCCAGGAACACCTGATCCATCAATTGGCCCTTACGGAGTTGAACGAAGCCGACCGGGCACTCGGGGAAATGATCATCGGGAACATCAACGACGACGGATACCTCACCAGTTCCATCGACGATTTGGCCGTTTCCTCCGGTGCCGACATCCAGCACCTGCAGGATCTGATCCATGTCATCCATGATTTCGATCCGCCCGGGGTCGGCGCACGGGATCTCCGGGAATGCCTGATGATCCAGCTTGAGCGCCTCGGCAAGCACGACACCCTCGCCTCACGGCTCGTGGAGAGCCACCTGGACCGCCTCGCCCAGCGGAAAATGCAGGAAATCGCCAAGTTCCTGAAGGTCTCCGTCGAGGAAGTCGAATCCACCGCCACCTTTATCGCCACCCTCGAACCGAAACCAGGTCGCGCTTACAGCCACGAACTGTCCGCCTATATCACCCCGGAAGTTCTCGTCAAGCGGGTGGACGGTCACTACGTGGTGATCATGAATGACGACGACCTGCCGCGTCTCCGCATCAGCAAGCAATACCGCTCCCTGATGCACGATGACTCCACGGGAAAGGAAGTGCGGGATTACATCGAAGAACGGATCCGCTCAAGCGCCTTCTTGATCAAGAGCATCTACCAGCGGCAGCAGACCATCTACAAGATCGCCTCCGAGATCGTGCGGGTCCAGACGGACTTCCTGGACCATGGGATCAAGCACCTCAAGCCCTTGACCATGGCGGATGTGGCAAATGTAGTGGGCCTGCACGAGACGACCGTCAGCCGGGCCGTCGCCGGAAAGCACATCCAGACCCCGCAAGGGGTTTTTGACATGAAGTATTTCTTCACCCCGGGCTTGCGTACGCACGATGGCAGCGTCGTTTCCAACAAGACAGTCAAGGACGCCATCGAAAACCTGGTTGCAAACGAGGATCCTGCACATCCGCTCTCCGACCAGGAGCTGCTGGAAATCCTCACCCGGCAAGGCATCCATATTGCCCGCCGCACCGTGGCCAAGTACCGGATTGCTCTCAAGATTGCCCCTTCCCATATGCGACGCAAATACGGGTAACGTTCCGGTGCAAGCCGACAGGGAGTGCACCGTAATACTGCCATGCAACTTTGGAATCCCACGATTCTCCGAAGGTTCCAGCAACGCCTGCCGGAACTCAAGGAAGGCGGTCTGCCCCTCTTTATCCCCGACCTCCCACCCGCCGCGAGCGCCTGGATGGCCTGGCATCTCCTCCAATCCTCCGGCTGCACCGTCCTGTTTGTAACCGACGGCCCACGAAGCCTCGACGAGATCTTCCGCGACCTGCAGACGCTTTGCCCGCCGGAGACACCGCCTCCCCTGCTCTTCCCAAGCTGGGAAGTGATCCCCGGCGAACGATCCGCCCCGCCAACCGTAGAGACTACGGGGCTCCGCCTCGGCATACTGCAAACGCTTTCCGATCCGGCCCCGCGCATGATCGCCACCTGCGGTCAGGCTCTGATGGAATCCACCCTCACTCCAGCCGTCTTGCAGGAAAGGAGCCTCGTCCTCCATACTGGCGACGAAGCCGATCTGCCTGAGTTGACCCTGCGTCTGGAAAAGGCCGGATATGCCTTCGGACCGGAAGTCCAGGCTGCGGGCGAGGCCTCCCGGCGCGGCGGTATTCTGGATGTCTGGCCACTGCCTTCAAGGCTCCCTTTGCGTGTGGAGTTCCTCGGGTCGCAAGTCGAGACCATCCGCTTTTTCGACCCGGTCGAGCAGCAATCAACCGGTAATACGGATGCGGTCAGCCTTCCCCCGCCCGGCGAATGGAATCTCCTCCGGGACTCGGCGTCCAACGGCACCACGATCCTGGATCACATGCCGCCCAATACCGTCCTTTTCTGGTCGGATTATGAATCCATCCGCCGCCATGCGGAAATGTATGAGACCACACTCAGGGAATCCAACGCCGCCGGGTGGACCACTTCCTTTGCGGGCATCCGGGCCCGCGCCGCCACTCGCCCGCGCCGCGTCTTCCTCTCCTCCCACGCCGAGGAACCCTGCGAAACCTTTGACCCCGGAATCCTGCCGATCCAGCCCGTGGTCACCGAAGCCGGCCGCCGCGGCCTCCACCCGGATGTGCTCGAACAGGCAAGAACGCGGTTCCTGCAGTCGCTCGGCGCACACGCCGCGGCCGGCACCCGCGTCTTCCTCTGTTTCGACACGCAGGGAACCCGCGACCGGTTCACCGACGTGTATGGCCCCCTCCTGCCGGATGCATCGGCCACGATCGAAATCGCACCGCTCACCTGTGGTTTCATCTGCCAGGATCCCCCCTTTTCCGTCATCTCCGAATCTGACTTGTACGGACGCAAGGTCCGGCGCAAGCGCACCACATCCGCAACAGCGCTCCCCTCCGGCGCACGCATCAGCGACTGGACCGATATGGAGCCCGGCGACGTCGTGGTTCACATACAGCACGGGGTCGGCCGCTATCTCGGTCTCCGCGAGATCACCGTTGGCGGACAGTTGCAGGAGGCTCTGGCCATCGAATACGCCGACGAGGCCCGTCTATACGTCCCCGTCGCCCAGGCCCACCTCCTGACCCGCTACGTGGGGGTCGGAAAGCGCGGCATCCCACTCCACCAACTGGGCGGGAAACGATGGGACCGCGAGAAGCAGGCGGCGGAAAAGGCCATCGAGGATCTTGCCGGCAGCCTCCTGGAAACGCAGGCGGCCCGCGATTCACAGACCGGATTCGCACACCCTCCCGATTCCGCCTGGCAGCATGAGCTGGAAAACGCCTTCCTGTACGAGGAAACCCGCGACCAGGAATCCGCGATCGTCGAGGTCAAGCGCGACATGGAAACCACACGGCCCATGGACCGCCTGCTCTGCGGGGATGCGGGATACGGAAAGACGGAAGTCGCCGTCCGCGCCGCCTTCAAGTCCGTGATGGCCGGCAAGCAGGTCGCCGTCCTGGTTCCCACGACGGTCCTGGCCCAACAGCATTTCCAAACCTTCATGGAGCGCATCGCCCCATTCCCGGTCCGGATCGAGATGCTGAGCCGCTTCGGCACACGGCAGGAGAATTCCGACATCCTTGCGGGTCTGGCGGACGGCACAGTGGATATCGTCATCGGCACCCATTCCCTGTTACAGCCGGGAATCGTGTTCCACGATCTCGGCCTGGTGGTCATCGACGAGGAACAGCGCTTCGGGGTCCTGCACAAGGAGCGCTTCAAGCATATCCGCCGCATGGTCGATGTGCTGACCCTCACCGCCACGCCCATCCCGCGTACGCTGTACATGAGCCTCACCGGTGCCCGGGACCTCAGCACGATCCAGACTCCGCCGCAGGAACGGCTGGCCGTGGACACCCTCGTGGCACCCTTCTCGGATGCCCTTGTCCGCGAAGCAATCCTGCGGGAATTGAACCGCGAAGGCCAGGTCTTCTTCCTCCATAATCGGATCCAGTCCATCGGCCGGCTGCTGGACCGGCTCCAGCGGCTGGTGCCGGAGGCTTCCTTTGAAATCGCTCACGGGCGCATGCCTCCCGGCGCACTGTCCGACGTGATGCGCCGTTTTGCCAACGGGGAATTCGATGTCCTGCTGAGTACAACCATCATCGAGAGCGGACTGGATGTCCCCAATGCAAACACCATCCTTATCGACCGCGCCGACCGGTTCGGCCTGGCCGACCTGTACCAGCTCCGGGGCAGGGTCGGACGATCGAAGCACAAGGCCTACGCCTACATGCTTCTGCCGGCCCAGTCCCGGATGGACCCGCTCGCGCGCAGGCGGATCCAGGCTATCACGCAGTATTCGGGCGCCGGCGCGGGCTTCCGGCTGGCCATGCGGGATCTCGAGATCCGCGGGGCGGGCAATATGCTGGGTTCCGAACAAAGCGGCCATATCGCCGCCGTCGGATTCGGCCTCTACTGCCAGCTCCTGCGCCGGACCATTGCCCGGAAACGCGGCGATCCCCTGCCGCCGTTGATCGATCTGGATGTCACGCTCGATTTCATCAGCCTGTCCCCTTCCGATTCCGGTGCCCCCCATGTCGCGATCATCCCGCCGACGTACATCGAGGATGAGCGCCTCCGGGTCGGAATGTACCGGCGCATCGCCGAAGCCGGATTCGTGGACGAAGTCAAGACACTCCGGGCGACATTCCGGGATCGCTTCGGACCAGTCCCGCCGGAATGCGAGCGGCTTCTCCACCTCACGGAACTGCGTATCCTGGCGGCCGCCCGGGGGATCACCTCGGTCCAAATCGAGCAAGGCAAGATCATGCTGAAACGCGGCGGGGAATACCTGATGCGCGACGGCCGGTTCCCGCGCATCCGTGCCTCCGGACCCGATCCCGCCCTGAAGGAACTCCTCGCCCATGTCCGGCGACTGCCCGCCGTTCCGCATACACCGGAGACTCCTGTGCAAGCGACAACCGCCCGGCAGCGGCTGTCCTAGACATTTTCTTTACTCCTTTGTGGACCATCCCTATGATCCGGGCCTGAAAGCAATCAACAGGAGAGCTCTCATGCGTTCGTGCCATACCAAGCGGATTCTCGTCACCGGCGGCGCCGGATTCCTGGGCTCCCATCTCTGCGAACGATTGCTTCGGGAGGGAAATGAGGTCATCTGCGCCGATAATCTATTCACCGGGTCCAAGGATAATATCCGCCATCTGCTTGCAAACCCCTATTTCGAATTCATGCGCCATGACGTCACCTTCCCCCTCTATGTCGAGGTCGACGAAATCTACAACCTCGCCTGCCCGGCCTCGCCAATCCATTACCAGTACGACCCCGTGCAGACAACCAAGACCAGCGTGCACGGCGCGATCAATATGCTCGGTCTCGCCAAGCGCGTCCGCGCGAGAATCTTCCAGGCCTCCACCAGCGAGGTCTATGGCGACCCGAAGGTCCACCCCCAGCGGGAAGACTACTGGGGCCATGTCAATCCAATCGGTTTCAGGGCCTGCTATGATGAGGGCAAGCGTTGCGCTGAGACGCTCTTCTTCGATTATTACCGACAGCACCATGTCAGCATCAAGGTCGCACGCATCTTCAATACCTACGGCCCCCGGATGCACCCGAACGACGGTCGCGTGGTGTCGAATTTCATCGTTCAGGCACTGAAAAATGAGCCGATCACACTCTATGGCGACGGAACGCAGACGCGGTCGTTTTGCTATGTCGATGACCTGATCGAGGGATTCCTCCGCCTGATGAACACCCCCGGGGATTTCACGGGTCCCGTGAACCTCGGAAATCCGGGTGAGTTCACCATGAGGGAACTGGCGGACAAGATCATTACCCTCTCCGGCTCCTCTTCCGCGATCGTCCACAAGCCTCTGCCTCCGGATGACCCCCGGCAACGGCAGCCGGACATCACACTGGCCAGGGAAAAACTCGGATGGCAGCCGACGATCACGCTGGAAAAGGGACTGGTCTCTACCATCGAATACTTCAGGAAGAAGCTGGCAGGAACGGCCTGACCGCCGGTCGTCTTCAGGAAACCCCTACAGTTTACGGTACCGCACTCCGGCCTGGTGCAGAAGCGAGCGGGTCTGCTCGTTGAACTCGTACTCCTTCTCATAGACCACTTCCGTGATCCCGGCATTGATGATCATCTTGGCACAGATCAGGCACGGGCTCAGGGTCGAATACAACGTGGCGCCACGCAACGCGATCCCGTGATACGCCGCCTGTGTGATGGCATTCTCCTCCGCATGAGAACAAATGCATTCACCCAGATCGGAACCGGACGGCACATCCGAGGCGCAGCGCGCACATCCGCCCTCGCAACAGTTCGGCACGCCGCGGGGCGTTCCGTTGTAGCCGGTGGAGATGATCCGCTGGTCCTTGACAATCACCGCCGCCACCTGCCGGCGGGAACAGTTGCCACGCCGGGCCACCACGGTCGCGATCTCCATGAAATAGTGATCCCAGTCAGGCCGAACCAGAGAAGAGCGGTGGTCCTGCGCCATCATGATGCCCACTTGAGAGCCAGTTTCTTGCCAGAATGCGCGCACTCGCTCAGGTAGAGGTTAATCAAGTTCTGGTAGGGCAATCCGGTTTCGCGAGCCAGGGCCTTGAAGTACGCGATCACATCCGTGCCCAAGCGCATGGTCACCTGCTTGCGGAGGCGCTTGGCGTAGGGGTTCCGAACCGAGTCGGTGAAGTCGTATTCTCTTCTCACGAGTAACTCCCGTATTGTCCGCTTCCGTTTGGTGTTGCCTTGCGCGCCGAGATGATCCGGATCACCTCGTCATTCTCGCGGCGGGCATCGCACACGAGCAGTAGCCGCAGCCGGGCGCTGGGACCGAGTAGAAGAAACCAGCCCTCTTCCTGGGAGCGGTCAGGACCATGTTTCAACCGGGCGTTCTCGTCGGCGAGGATCGTCGAGGCTTCCTCAAACGAGATGCCGTGCTTGCGCCCGTTCTCCTCGGCTTTGGCCTCATCCCATGCAAAGCACATCTCAGTCATAATGCTAATGTATTGCCGCCCACATTTTGAGGCAAGGAGGATCTTTACGGGACCATCCCGTGAAAAGCGCAAAGCTGGAGCAGCGTTGCCACGGCCATAAACGCGGCCAAGACAACCGCGATGATTGGTCCGGCAATCAACAGAATGGCGCCTTTGAGGGAATGACTGCGGCAACGCCGAGCGCAACCACGGCCTGCATGATCCAGTTCATCCTGTAAGCCGAACGTTCTCCTTCACTTTCGGCGCGGAACGCGACGTAAAGTGGTTCGCCCCATTATTCGTAATGCGTCCAGAGTCGAATGATTTTAACCGTCTTGACGTCTTCCAGAACCTGATACACCAGTCGATGCTGTATGTTGATGCGACGGGAACATACACCAGCCAGATCGCCGACCAGTTTCTCGAAAGGAGGTGGATTCTGATAAGGATTCAATTCCAGGATCTCAAGCAATCGCTCGGCTTTTGGCTTCAACCCAGACGCCTTGAGCTTTTTAGCGTCCTTTTGAGCCTGTTTGGTGAAGACAAGCGTCCAGCTCACCACTTAAGCTCCTTGCTGCACTTTCCGGCGGGTGTCCTCATGCCCTCGCGAATGGACTCCCGCATTCCCGGAATTGAGGTCAAAAACAGCGTCTCCTGAATCGCATTCCAATCCTCCCCCGAAACCAGGACGGCAGAATGCCTTTTCCCGGTTATCTGGATTGTCTGATGGGACTCGGCAACATCATCCAAAAGAGAGTAAAGAGACTTCCGCGCCTCGGTAGCTGTTAGTGTTGTCATCTTGAATTCCCTTCGTACGCAATACCGTACGCCTCATCATTCGATTTGTCAAAGTATCTTTTTGCGAACGAGACTGTCGAAAAACTCAAATCAGCACCCCAAGAATGCCTTCTTCTTCAAAAATGGACAGCCGATTTGCTCGGAACAGGGCCTTCCTTGAACCCCAGTTTTAGTTTTTCGACAGTCTCAACGTCGCCCTTGACCCTGCGGCGAGCGTGCGAGCCGTCGCGGTCAAAGGGCTGGTTCGCATCATCTTTCGTCAGACCCAAGACGATCTTTCCAGGAATCAGGATGGCGATGCAGGTTTTGGATGGCCACGACGAGAATTACTGATCCTCGAATCTGATAAATGACGCCATAGGGAAAACGGCTTGTCCGGCACCGACGACTACGCGCCGAAAGTAATGTCCATGCATCCGGAAATTCCATGATTCGCCCAAGTGTGCGACTGATTTCCGCCGCAAATTCAAACCCAAGTCCTTCAGACTGCGTGTTGTAATAGTCTATGGCGTCGAAGAATTCTCGGTCGGCAGTTTGAAGGAACTCCACCGTCATGGGCGCATACCCTCGACGCGCGCGAAAACATCCCGCGCAGAAACGGAGGCGAGATGTCCGGCGTCATAGGCATCAATCCGTTCTTCCGCCTCACTAGCCCATTTTGCATCATTTGCCTGGCGGGACGGAAAGCTGAAACTCGCGAAAATCTGCTCAATTAACTCCGCACGCTCCAGCGGCGAGAGATGAAGCGCTCCCTCAAGAACCTGTGTAGCTTGGGCTGTCATGTATAGATCTCCCTCGATTTGGCTAAATCGTATCACATACCCCGGGATTTCATCAATCTGTCTTAGGAAATCATATATCCCTGCGAACGTCGAAAGTCAGGTTCCGAGCGGAACGCGAGGTAACCTGAACTTTCTGGTTCGATCATTTGTCATAGATTTCCCGACGGTGGCCAATGCGCAGGACAAGGACTTGTGATCCCAAGATGGCATAAATGACACGGTAGTCACCGACGCGGAATTTCCTCAATCCGGCAAACTGGCCTTTCAAAACAGGATATGAATCTGCGCGCGTGGCGAGATCCTTGTCAATCTTGTCGAGTATCCGCCTGGCTTCGGTTTTGCCGAGGCTTGCGAGGTCTTTCGACACGCTCTTCTTGTAGGCGATTTCAAAGGCCAAGGGATTTCCTCAATTCATGGCCGGACACAACCGCATCCTTTTGATCTCGCAGCCGGTCAAGGGCAATTTGGACATCGGCAAAATCCGCAATGTAGGATTCCAATGCTTTTTGAATATGGAAGGAGCGGGACCTTTCCGTTTCATCTGCAATATGGGTCAGTTCATTAGCCAGACCCTCAGGCAATCGAATTGATACAGCAATACTCATGTCATCTCCTGGTGTATTCTTGTGTAATACAATGTATGCTATGACATCATTATTGTCAATTCCATTCATTGAGATCGAACGTTGCCGTTCAGACTGCCGAGCTTGCGAGGCTAGTCTGCGACGGCGTGTTCGGCGTCTCATCTCATCCGCTTCGGGTTCTTTCCGCAAGCCATTAGTATCGTGAGGTGACCTTGCTTTGCTGAGCCTGGCTCAAACTGAACAACAAGGTCATCCACCCATTCCTCGGGACCGCCAATGGTCTTGTCCTGAATGGTTCCCGACAAGGTTTCCGTTCTACGATCCCGGCCATGATTTGAGACAATCTGCAACGTCGCATCACCATCCAGTTGTCCGTCCACGGTGACGAATAGGGCCCCGTTTCTGAAAGGCATGAAGGGGGCCTTGACCGTCTGTTGCATGGATTGCGTCACGTCGGACACCAAGAATTGCCCGTGGCCACGCGACGATTGAATGCCCATGGAGATCCCAACCGCAACGCACACCAGCAGCACCGGTATAATCATTTTCTTCATGTCTTGCAGAACGGCGAAAATCACGGGAGGCGAAGCCGTACCGTGAATTTTCTGGTTGTGAATTCTGTCATCTTAGTTCCGTCTTTGCCGCCTGCGAGAGGTGTGGCCTGATCGTCTTCGCAATACCAACTTGGGACGAATGCTCCAGAAGGCAGGTGGACACGGCGTTCTCCATGTCGCCACCGCTGGCGACAAAGTTGTTGATGAGAGTACAAAAAGCCTCGACTGTCCGAGGTGACGCCTCCGCAAGGTAGCCCGAACAGAAGGGTGCCAACTCCATAAACACCGTGTGGAAGTTGTACTGTCCGATCCCGCCGTAACCTTCGCCTTCATCCCATTCGTCTCGAAAACCTGGGAATAAGTCGATGAGGGCGGCGACGAGGTCTTTTGGTGTCTCTATCTTCATCTCATTCACAACGTTCACGCTCTGCCACGAGACACCCCGTCGCGGGGTGGCGAGTAGGCAGGAGCGTGTTGTTCGCATCCATCAATCTTCTCCGTGATCATTGCCTCAAGCATCGACCTGAGATCTTCCGGCAACCGTCTGATCTCGTCCGCATGGTTCTCCACCAGATCTTCGGCCTCATCCCCAGTTTGGGCAGTCTGAAGGACGATGCCTGCACAGAGGACGAACTCGCGTTCGTGCCCGGATTGAAGTGCGTTCTTCCCCAGTTCCAGCACTTCGAGCGGGAACCAGACTCCTTGGCTTACCGTGTCCACGAAGCCACCGTTGGTGATGGCCTGGTCAAGCGCCTTGCGATGAGCGGCATGATCCTGTCGGTAATCAAGGCGGGCAACGAAGTCCCGTTCCTCCTCGGTGACGGTCGCCAGGAATTCCTTGAATCTCATGATCATCTTCTTATGCGAACGTTAGCGGCCAGGATCGGCGAGCTTGCGAGCCGTAGCCTGGGCCGCTTGGTTCTGCTGCCGTTTCTGTTTCCATCTCCGAATTAACAGTGGCACTGCTCCAAGAATCAAGCCGTCTGATATCATGGAAACAGCAACGAAAGCCGCAAAAGTCACCATTGACTGCCGATATCCGTAGCCAATCATTGGGTCAAGCAACGCGCCGACTAATTGCCCGGGAAGTGTTGCCAAAAGAAATACCAGAATAAATGGACCATCGGGACATGCTGACTTACTGGGATACATCTGAGCCAATGTTAAGGCAGCAGGCGCTACCAGCGCGCCACCGATTGCGCAATACCGCGCAATCGGATCATTCCAGTATGCATTAAATGTCTTCATCATTATTCTCTGGCAGAACGGTGCCGTTCAGCCTGAGCCGGGCTTCCCGGCGATAGGCTGGGACGGCTGGTTGGGGCTCCTCTCGTCCTTCCTCAGCCTTGCCCACAATCCGACGCCAAGCCCACCGAGCAGTGTCGCAAGGAAGACCGGACCGAAGACGTTGCGAAATGCTTCGGCAATGACAGCTGGCGCGTGGTGACTCAGCATGTGGAGGACGTATGAAGTCCCTGGCCCGTAGTCCTGGCCGGCACAGGAGTGGGTCGTCCAGCAGAAGGCGGCCAGAGCCGTCCATCCCAACGCAATGGCGACAGCCATGATTACCGATCTTCCGATTATCTTCCGGTATGTCATCTTCTCAGCCCCAACGTTACGGAGCAGGCGCGCTGCAAAGCGTCGCATGCCTCCGATTGTTGGCTGCTTCCTGTTCAACCGTTTGAATCCAATGCATCGGCCACAAAATAGGGAAATGCGATATACACCGCTCCCACATTCACCAGCGTCCACGCCACCTTGTTCTTTCTGGTCACGATCCAATCACAGTCCCTCAACCGATCTTTCTCAGAGCGAACCGCGAAACCCAGGTTGCCGGAATTGCTGTAGTAGATCCGCAGGGGCGTTGCTCGAACCGTGAAGATGGCCATGCTGCCAGCAACTTCCCGGTGCATGACGACCACGAAGAGGATGGGCAAAAGCAGGATGACTGCTATTGCGGCAATCCATTTGCGTTTCGTTTTCATCCATTCAGCCAACGACCGAAATCACGGGACCAGTGAGGCGCGTCCGCGCGCCTTACTGGGTACCGTGGATTTCTTGGTTGGGTTTCCTCTCGTTCAAGTGTGGTCCGATCTCCAAGCCACAATGCCGACACTTGAGGTCTTCAGTCTCATTTCCCGTGCAGTCTGGATCAAGCATTGTGCGAAGGGTCTTGCCGGTGGTGGCTGCAAGGAATGTGTTATCCCACCACTTGGTCTTGCACCGTGGGCACTTGGCTTGCACGGAAAGAACTATGAAAGCAGCCACCATGCAAAGTAGGCTGAGAAAGATGACAAGCATTCCGAGTGCAGCATGGGCTGCACAACCAACTATCGCGAGGACGAGGACCACCACCGCAGCACGGACACCGCTACGATTGATCAGTGTTGCTGCACGGAATGCTCGCCTCACCGCTTCAGGTTGAACGTCTGTATCCATCTCTTCTCAAACCCAACGCCCGCGTTCACTTTCGGCGCGGAACGCGACGTAAAGTGCGACGCGTTGTTGGGCTCCTATTGTCTCTCCCATTTCTGCATCATGTACAGCACCACCGCTTGCGCTCCATGGATTGCAAGCAGGGCCTCAGCAGATCCGACCTCGGGGTCAGTTCGACCCCTCCCGTGTGCCGAACTGGCGTGGGTCCGAAGTGAACCGATCCCATCAACAACTGAGGCGAGGCCGGAGATGATCTTCCTCGTGTCATCATCGGCAACCGTAGCGGGGTCAGGCAGGAGGCGCTTCGCAACCGCGCCCCACAGGGGCTTGATCGTCTGATTGGAGGGCACCTCAAGTCTGTGGTCGGCTATGAACAGTTTGCAGGCGGCCTCGACCATGGAGGAAGCGGCGGCGATGGCGGCTGGTGGATCAGAGGTGCAGTTCTGTTCGGCGCGTGAGAACTCGTTTCGTATCTGCGCATAGTCGTGCGCGTGAATCAAGTCGATGAAAGTGCGGCTCCTTGCGGGCCGTGTGTCATCGAGCTCAATCTGTGCCTTGAGTATGTCCAGCCATTCTGAGAAACCGTTGAGCAACCCGTTCCACTGCCGAGCTTGAATGCTCCTGCCGAGGTCAAGTTCAGGAAAGACTGTCGCGTAGAAGACGCCCTTGGCATTGCGCTCAAATGTGAAGAAGTAGTCCGGATTTGCGCGATAGCTCAGGGCTTCCGCCGTGGTCGGTTCCTCGCCATCAAGCGCCCGGTATGCATGCTGAACGAAGACGAAGACGCACTCACTCTCGCGGGTAGTGAACGCAAACTGGTCGACGTCGAAACGAGCCTTCTTGATAAGCTTCGTGATTTCGCCCTTCTGCTTCGCGTTAAGTCGCATGTTCATGTCTTGGTTCCATGCCCAACATATAATGGGGCGCCAGTTCCTTTTTCCGGAAAACCCCAACATTTCATAAGGCAGGGCTCCATCCCGGATGAAAGAGACACGACTCCTCTTTCGCCGCATTCCTGCCCTTAATTACGGGCTTAACCTACCCCTGAATCGGGACTGGGTCAAGGACAATACGGACCGCGCATTTAT
>CAIVSY010000008.1 GCA_903908715.1 uncultured bacterium | reverse complement strand
CTGCCCGCGCGCATCCGGAAACCCAGCTTTTGCTTGAGCCATGTATCGAACTGGCGTGCCGAGTAGACAGGGGCGTTGCCACCCCTGCCCCTCACAGACCCGGACGTGCGGGATTACCGCATCCGGTTCCTCATGTTATGCATTAGCTCGCACGGGTGTAACTGTGTACGATTTGAGGCCGTGGCAACGGCAGCAAGTTCAGCAGCGACCGAAAATTCCGCCACGGAATATGGCTCTTGCGAGACCGGCGGCACAGCCATTTGTGCCAGTAACGTTCCACTTGATGATGAACTAGGCGCAGTGCGCGACCGTTACCGGTAATACCAAAATAGCTGTAATGCCCCTTCAGCATCGCGCTCAATCGACGCTGTTGTTCCCGTATCGGATCATGGCGCATCAATCGGCAACGTTCATTGATTGCTTTCAGAGTCCTTGCCAATCTATCCTTCGCCGTCCGCTGCAGCACAATCCATTTGCCGCGCCGGGACTTACTCCAGACATGCGTAAACCCTAGAAAATTGAACGTTGTCGCCCTATCGCTGTGCCAACCTTGCTGCTGCAGCCTGCGAAAGCGGAAGTCGATCAGTTGGGTTTTCTCCGGATGGAGCTGCAAGCCAAAGCGTTGCATTCTTCCTTCCAAAGCCTTCCAGACTCGACTAGCATCGCTGATGGTTTGAAAGACCATCACGAAGTCGTCCGCGTAGCGGGTAAGACTGGCGCTCCCAACTAGTCGCGGCTGCACCGCTTTCACAAACCATTCGTCCAAGGCATAATGCAGGAACACATTTGCCAGCAAAGGCGAAATAACACCTCCTTGCGGCGTGCCCGAGGCCGCATAATACAGCCGCCCCTGTTCCATGATACCGGCCTTGAGCCACTTATCGATCAGCTTCCTGATCACACCATCTACGACTCGTTTGTCCAGAACTGCTCTGAGCTTGGTGTGTTCGATAGAATCGAAGTACTTCCGCAAATCCACATCCAGTATCCATTTACCCGATTCATCCATGATGTGATTACGTAGGCTTCTTAATGCCTGATGGGCATTGCGCTGCGGCCTGAAACCATAAGAACAATCATGAAAATCTTGTTCGTAAATCGGTTCCAGTAGCAGAACTACTGCCCGTTGCGCCACTTTATCCTCAAACGTCGGGATACCCAGCGGACGCTGCCCCCCATCACCTTTCGGAATATAATGCCGTCTCACGGCCGGCGCTTGATAGCGACCGGACTTCAACCTTTCCAGAAGATCACGCAGATTTCCTTCCAGATTGGCGGCATAGTCAGCGGCGGTTTGGCCGTCAATTCCTACTGCGCCATCCTTGCGGGTCAGCTGATAGGCATAGAGCAGCCATTCGTAATCCAAATAATGGTTTAACGATGTGAACACCAAGCCAGGATGTATTCTGGCCAATTCGGCTATTCGCTTTCGTTTTGTTGACACGCTTAAAGGTTCCAATGCACCCTCTCATGTTTCATTAAAGCGATTTCATAACACGACTTCTCCTTCCCTCGTTTGGGTCCCCGCGAGCCAGGTTCCCCACTGTCACCGGTACTATGAGAAGCTACGACTTCCTGCATTGAATGGCCGCTTGCTTATGGATTCGCTTACGGCTTCCCGCCCCTGCTCGGCGTTCGCTCTGTTCGACCCGAGCAGATCGAACAGCCAGGCCCCTTTCAGCCAAGGCGCCCATCAGGCTAATTTGACGGGTCAAATGCAGGATCTCTCCGGTTTCCGGGAAATCCATCCTGTATCTTTGCTCTGCTCTTAGATCCCGGTCGACCCGATACCTGCTCGCCTAAACGCAATTATCAGTGCTGTCCCCATGGCCCAACACAATGAAGACGTCAACGATCACATGATTTCGAGACTCAATCACACAGCTTCAATACCCACTGTCTAGGCTTCACGAAGCCTGTTACCAGACCCCATGCAAGACTCATTTCCGGCTGGCTGGCTAACCTTTGCCGGGAGGGAGTCGAACCCTCTGGACTTCAATAAAGGTTTCAGTTATTCACTTCCTCCTTTTCCGGACTTACCCGGACGCAAGTTGGGCACATGCGCGCCGGAAATTCTTCGACCTGTTTCAGGCCAACCAAAGCCCCGTGGCGCAAGAAGCCTTGCAGCGGATCGGTGTGCTGTATACCAACGAAGCCGAAGGCCGCGACATGAGTGCCGACGAGCGCCAACGCCTACGG
>CAIVSY010000007.1 GCA_903908715.1 uncultured bacterium | reverse complement strand
CTTCCGCTGATAGCATAAGTGGAGTCTTTAACGCCTCCTCTCCCCTTGCGGGAGAGGATTGAGGTGAGGGGTATGCTTTCGGCAACTGCATAGAAACACCTTCCGGTGAAAGCATAAGTGGAGTCTCTAACGCCTCCTCTCCCCTTGCGGGAGAGGATTGAGGTGAGGGGTATGCTTTCGGCAACTGCATCACTCCGACTAAGAGTAGATTCCGCCGAAAAACCACGGCGCGAAGGGATTCGCGCCCTCCAGTGAATTTTGGAATCTGCAGGCCGGCAATCCTTTGCCGCCGGGAGGATGGCGGTTTTTCAGCGGAAGCAGGAGTAGTCCTCTTGTGATGGCTGACCTCCTCGCGCCTTGTCTTCCCCGCCCGCCTTGCCCTATATTTCACCTTGTTCCGCAGTCTTCAGTCTTCGGTCTGTCGTCTGTGGTCCATCGTCTGTGACCTTTTTCTGTGGAGTCCCGATGCTGAACTATCATCTGCTGGCGGAATGCAATTTCTTCAAAGATCTCTCCTCCGAGAGCCTCAAGGCTCTCGCAGCCATCAGCAGCCTGAAGGACTTGAAGAAGCGCGCCACTTTGTTCCGCGAGGGCGAGACCGGCCGCGCCATCTATCTCCTCCGTCGCGGCGCCATCCAGTTGCACAAAACCACGCCCGACGGCGGGGAGGTTGTCATCAAGGTCGTCCAGCCCAGCGAAGTGTTCGCCGAGGTCGTCCTGTTCGAGCGCGCCAACTATCCGGTGACCGCCACGGCACTGGCGGCCAGCGAGCTGATTGTCTTCCCGCGCGAGGATGTGCACAATCTGCTGGCGACCCCGGGCTTCCGGAATGATTTCATCGCCATGCTCATGCGCAAGCAACGCTATCTGGCCGACCGCCTGGTCCAGCAGACGGCGCAGGACGTCGAAGGCCGCCTGCTCTGGTTCTTCAAGGAACAATTCGGGGACCGCAAGCTGGTGGAAATTGCGATCAGCAAGAAGGACGTGGCCGCCGCCATCGGCACCACACCCGAAACTCTCTCCCGTCTCCTGCATCGCCTCAAGGCCCGGAAGATTCTCTCCTGGTCCGGCAAGACCCTCACCCGCCACCGCCTGGGCTGACCCCTTCCGATCTTGCTGCGGGCTTCATGCCTACTTTCTCATGGAGAAGCCGGCAAGACCGGCCGGGACGTCGCAAACATACCGGCCCTTTTCCCTGCGTTGACTCCTGACGTCCTGGGCTCCTTGCCCGATCTCATAGCCGGCAGGGGCAACAATGCAAACCTGCCCTCCGGGGAATTCAGATCCCAGTTGAATGATCAGTTCGTCCTTGCCGACACACAGGCTTGCAGCCGCGCCGGCGCTCAGCCCGAAACCCTTGCCAGTAATCTCGCCTGCCGCCCCCAGCGAAAGCACCTGGCTTCCCCGCCTCTGCTGAACCGAACCCGCAGTCCCTTTGAACCGGAGCCCGTCCACCTCAACCTCCATCGGGGCCAGCGACAGGAACACCCAGTCCGTTCCGGACGGTGTTGTGATCCTCAAGACGCGGTCCCCCTCGAAACTCCGCACTTCCGGGGTGCGCTCCTCCCGCAGCCGGGGATAAAGGACTGTCACAACGTTCTCGCCGCGGGGAACCCTCATGAGGATTTCGCGTTGCTCGAGCGGGGTCGAACCCCAGTAGCCCCTGTTGTCGCCCGTGATAACCCAGACGGTATGGCGCCTGGCATCGTAGAGCCATGGTGCGGATGTGTCCGGCCCGCCCTTCGCCGTGGCCGCCGGGTTCTGTATGCGTTTCAAACGCTTCAGACTGGCGTCATCAAACCAGATATCCATGTCCACATCGTCCCGGCCCCGCGCGGTAATCAGGCGGGTGTCCGCGGCAAGCGAGGTATTCGTGTCGATGTTGACCCACAGCCGCCATTCGTTCGTGCCGGTGCCCGCAACGTACGGCGAGGTGGGCCAGAGCCGGAACGGGGTGACTCCCGAGCCCCATGTGTTGGTCCCGCTGACAGCGGTGGAGTCGCGGATCAGATAGTAGTTGGGCCCCAGCGGATCGGCGTCCTTCATGAACAGGATCTGGCGGTCCCACGGACCTTGCAGGCTGTGAACATAGTCGATGGCATCCAGCGCGCCGAACTCTGTCACCTTCCCTTCCCCGCCGATGTCCATCCGGCTGTGTTCCTGGATCGGTCCGCCCGGGCCGCAGTTGTAGCCCCAATCCTCGCACAGCGGACGGCCCTTGCCCCAAACAATGATGCTGCCGTTGTCCTTGTCGTAGTGCTCGTGCATGTTGCCCTGGATCAGGTAGAGGTAGTTCTCGCGGTCTGTGGCGAAATGGGAACGAAGGACCACACCGCTGTCCCTGAACCACTCGCTCTTCCAGGCTGGTGCATCCTTGGGAGCGGGCGCAGGATCCACCAGCGCCTCCCGATATCCCTCTGTCAGGGGGACGGTTCCACCGATGTGGAACCACATCGGGCGGCCCATCTCGTGCCACATCCACTGAAGGGTGTCGGCATACACCGGATCGCGCTCCCGATAGATCCGGGCCATCAGCGAGAAGAGCACAGTTCCCTCGTTGCGGTAGGTGTTGCCGATTTCGGGGAAATGCCGGCGATTGCCATAACGCGGGTCGCGCGGCGTGCAGATCCTGGCGAGCCACTGAACGGTCTGCTTGAGCCGCGGGTGATAGAGGAGTTCCGCATCACCCGCCCGGGCGAGGCCGAGCGCAAAGGCCAACAGGTAATCCATGGAAACCGTCATGTAATGCGGAGCCTCGACCCATCCGCCGTTCGGCCCGTTGCACTCGGTGAGCTCGTAGACCATTTCCTTCTTGGCCGTTTCCACCCATTCCCGCGCCTTGGGGTGGTGGGGATAAAGGAGGGCGATGCTTCCCAGAAAGCCGTTGACATGGGTCCGGCACATGTTCAGGGGTGCGCCGCGTCCCGAGCGTGAATACTCGAAGAGGTCGGAAGCCAGCTTGTAGGCCATGAAAAGCACGCGGGCACGAACCCGCCTGAACTCTTCCGGTGTCAGGTACCGGCTGCCGCTGTCCACCACACTGATCCCGAGTTCCCCGGCAAACCATGTGCTTACCCATGTCCTGTCGGACTGTATGGGCGCAAGGAAATGATGCGTGAACTTCCGCGCACTGGCGATGGCCCCTGCCCGGAACAAAGGGGCCAGGGTTTCGTCCTTGGCATAAAGCGCGGCCACAATCAGATCCCGATCGTTCCATGGACCCCAGACCTGCGCGCCGGTGAGGTCCCATGTGTCCAGCCAGTCGGCCATCTCCTTGAACTTCGGACCCGCCATCGCGGCCAGGCACGCATCCTGCGACTTCCGGATATCCGCATGGAACGGCGAGTTGGTGCCCAGCGCCTCCGCGCAGGCGCGCCGTGCCGCCTCGTCGAAGAACCGGCG
>CAIVSY010000006.1 GCA_903908715.1 uncultured bacterium | reverse complement strand
CACATCGAACCGCTACACAAACAGTTCTTCTGGGGCTACAGCATTCCCTACATGATCAGCGGCATGCTCAACCAGCACCCGCGCGACGCCATCAAGTTCATGGAAAGCGGCAAGAGCGACGACATCGTCCGCTTCTACGACAATATGTGCGAAGAGGAATAACCGCCAGACCCATGATCGAACCCGGCCACCCCCACTACATGCAGCTTGCCCTGCGCGAGGCGCAGAAGTCGGCGGATCAGGATGAGGTGCCCGTCGGCGCCATTATCGTGCACGGCGGGCAGGTGATCGGCAAGGCGCACAACCAGACGGAACTGCTCAAGGATCCCACTGCCCATGCGGAAATGATCGCCATCACCCAGGCCGCGGCCGCGCTCGGCGATTGGCGCCTTGAGGACACAACGCTGTACGTCACCAAGGAACCCTGCCCAATGTGCGCCGGAGCCATCATCCTGGCGCGCATCCCGACCGTGGTCTTCGGCGTTATAGACCCCCTGCGCGGCGGCGCCGTATCCGTCTTCACCATCCTGAACCATCCGAACCTGAACCACCGGCCAACCGTGATCTCGGGAATCCTCGAAGCCGAATGCCGCGAGATGCTGCAGAGTTTTTTCAAGGCCAAGCGGAAAAAAAAGGACCGGAGTTAAACCGCCGCGCCGTCCGGCGGCGCCTTGCCCGCACCGCCGACTCCAAGCCAGACGGCATAGATGAACATCAACTCGGTATCCCCGAAGTTGTATTCCACCAGCCCGTTGAGGTTCAACCCGGCCAGCAACAGCAGCAGCACCGGCGCCACAACCTTGTCCAGGGAACCGCCCGATCGGGATACCCCGACCGTCCGCCAGGCCGCACGGACCAAACCCCAGGCCATCCAGGCCAGATATACGGCAAGACCGGCCCAACCCGTCTCGACCAGGACCTGCGCCCAGTTGGCGTGCAGATGATTCCTGTCCGGCTCAATTCCGGGCCACGCCTCCTTCATCATCCGGTTGTCCAGCCGGCCATAACCGATCCCTGCCGGATGCTCCCGAACCAGCGCGGGCGTAACACGGGTCCACATGGCCAGCCGCCCGTCAGGGCGCGACAACTCATCCTTGAGCCCGCCCAGCCTGTGCCAGACCGGCGGTAACGCCGCAACCCCCGCCACCACCACCGCCGCAAGAATCACCCCGCGCCACCGCAGATGCGTCGCCAGTACCAGACCGACCAGCAGCACCGCGCAGAACCACGAGCCGCGCTTGAAGTTGATCAATAGACCCAGGATCTGAAAAAGCAGCATCCACCAAACCCACCGGGGTACATTCCGCCCGTTTCGCATGAAAACCAAGGCCACCACCGTGCAGGCCACCACCGCCAGCATCAGCATCTGCCCGTCCGTCATGGAACCCTTGTCGATCAGGGCCGTGAGGAAATCCGGCATGGGGTTACGCGCCGCCCGGACCGGATGCATCACCAGGTCCTTGATCGCCAGCAGCGTGCCGCCGCCCAGGAAAGCCCAGATCAACTGCATCACCCGCCGGGGCGAAGTCACCAGCGACGCCGTCACCGGCAGGAGCAGAAACCAGAGCAGTTTCCCGCTACGCACCCAGAGGCCCGCCACGCCACCCATCCGCCAGGAACCGGCCGCCGCCACGACGACAAACACCAGACCCAGCCAGGCCGATACCGGCATCCGCCAGCGAACCTCACGCCGAAGCAGAGCCGCAAGAAACAGCAGGAAGCACAGCCCCGCCAGACATTGTCCCAGGGCAATGGAGAAAGGAATGGCCCCGACGGTTCCCAGCAGGCACCCGAATGCCCACCCCCCGAACCCGGCACGCCGAAACAGACTGGTGGATTCCTGTGTCATACCGCGCACACCGTACTCCAGGACGCCGCCCGATGCAACCCCGCTGAATATTCTGCCGCCGGACCGCAAAATCCTCTTGTTTGTGAACGATCGTTCAGTTATCCTGTTTCCATGAAAACAGGAGGCACACCATGCCGCGAACCATGAATATCCACAGCCACGTCGCCAAGATGCGGGAGTTCCTGCAGCGCGAACGGCGCATGCCCCTGTACGGGGAGCTGCTGCCGCTTTTCGGATACCGCTCCCGCAATGCCGTCTTCGGCGCACTGCGGAAACTCGAGGAACACGGGTTCATCACAAAAAACCGGTACGGGCGGATCCGGGCCACACCCCTCCTCTCCGGCTGTATCCGCCGACTCGGCAGTGTCCAGGCCGGATTCCCGTCCCCGGCAGAGGAGGAACTGGCCGATACCCTCAGCCTGGACGAAATGCTCATCCGGCGCCCGGATGCCACCTTTATCCTGACCGTCCAGGGCGATTCCATGACCGGTGCGGGCATCATGCCCGGCGATATGATCCTGGTGGAAAAAGGCGGCACACCGGTTTCCCGCGATATCGTCGTCGCACAGGTGGATGACGAATGGACCCTGAAATACTACATCAAGGATAAGAATGGTGTCCGGCTCGATGCCGCCAATCCACGCTACCCCTCCATCCGCCCCAGGCGCTCCCTGAACATCGGCGGAATCGTCAAGGCCGTCATCCGGAAATACGCATGAGTCCGCCATGTCGTTCCTCAACCCACAATCCTGGCCACGCGCCATCCTGCATTTCGACGGGGATGCCTTCTTCACCTCCGTGGAACAGGCGGTCCACCCAACCCTGAAGGGACGCCCCGTCGTCACCGGGAAGGAGCGCGGCATCATCGCATGCGCCAGTTACGAGGCCAAGGCGCTCGGCATCAGCCGCGGGCTCGCCCTGCACGAGGCCCGGCGGCAGTGCCCGCAACTGGTCGTTCTCCCCAGCGATTACGAGACCTACAGCCTTTACTCTAAACGTATGTTCCATATCGCCCGCCGGTATACCCCCATGGTGGAGGAATACTCCATCGACGAGGGGTTCGCCGACCTCACCGGACTGCGCCGGGTCTTCCATGCCTCCTATGAGGAAATCGCCCGGCGGATCCAGTCGGAAATCCAGGCGGAACTGGATATCACGGTCTCGATCGGATTGAGCCTCAGCAAGAGCCTCGCCAAACTGGCATCCAAATACCGCAAACCCAAAGGATTCACCGCCATCCAGGGCGGGGCGGCCATCGGGGAATTCCTGCGGCAAATCCCGCTGGAAAAAGTCTGGGGCTTCGGACCCAATACCGTCGGGCTGCTGACCAAGCATGGGCTGGCAACAGCCGCTGACTTTATCGGGCGCCCGGAAGCCTGGGCGGAACGCCTCCTGGGGAAAGTGGGGCGCGAACTTTGGGGTGAACTGCGCGGCGAATCCCTCTACCCCGTCTCCACGGAGGAGAAACCGCCCTCCTGCACCATCAGCAAGTGCAAGACCTTTACCGCCGTATCCTCCGATCCGGAGTTCATCTGGGCCAAGCTGGTCCGCAATGTCGAGTCCGCCCTCATCAAGGCACGGCGCCACCACCTCATGGCCGGCGGCGCCGCGGTCATGCTGCGGCGGGCGGACTACCGCCAGTCGGGCCTGGAGACCCGGCTGTCACGGGCCACGTCCGCCTCCCACGAGATCCTGCCTGTGGTCCGCCTCCTCTTCCAGGAACTGATGGAAACCGGCGCTGCATACCGCAGCACCATGGTCATCCTCTGCCGCCTGGTTCCGGAAACCTCCCTGCAGTACGAACTCTTCGAGGATCCGGTCCGCGCACACCGGCTGGAAACACTGAACCTGGCCGTCGACGCCATCAACAGCCGCTACGGGAAACACACCCTGAGCCTCGCCACAGGATTGTTCCTGGGCCACCACGGAAAAACAGACCGGGATGATCAACCCATCCGGAAAACCAGGCTTCTCCCGGGCGAAACAGCACGCCAGCGTCTGAAAACCCCGCGCCTCTTCCTGCCTGTGTAGCCCTTCAGCGGGAAAGTTTCGCGTGGGCTTCCTTGAGCTGACGGCGGATCGGGATCTTCTGGGGACAGCGCGCCTCGCACTCGCCGCAGTCCACACAATGCTCGGCGGATTTCTTTTCCTTCACAAACCAGTCATAGGAGCCGCGCGCGGAATCCCAAAGTTCATACACCCGCCCCACGTTGTACTGCTCGAAGATGCCCGGAATGTCGACCCCATTCGGACAGGGCAGGCAATAGCGGCATCCGGTACAATACAGGTCAGCCATTTTCCTTAACCGCAGCAAGTGCTCGCCCACCGCCTTCTCATCGTCGGGCTTGAGGGCCACCGGATCCCCGGCGATCCCCACATTCTCCACCACCTGCTCCAGCGTGCTCATGCCGGATAAAGCCACACTGACAGCGGGATTGTTCAGCACGAACCGCAACGCCAGTTCCGGCACACGGCTCACACCCGGCGCCACCCCGGCAAAGGCCGCCAGCGGCACCCCGAGCCGCCCGCCGCCAAAGGGACCCATCACCACAATCCCGATCCCCCGCTCATGGGTAAAGGCGATCCCATCCCCCAGACTCCGGTCAAGCAGGTTGTACTGGAGTGTGATGACGTCCGGATATCCCGTCTCGACGATCTTGCGCAAGGCCGCGTTGTTGTCATGGAACGACGTGCAGATATGCCGGATCAGGCCCTGCCCCTTGGCCTTCTCCATCCAGGAGCGGACCCGCGGCTCAATCGCGTCGGTATAGGTCGACCATCCGATCCCGTGATGGTTGTAGATATCGATCCACGAAACCTGCAGCCGCTCGAGGCTGTCCTCCAGGTTCTGCCACCATTCCTTCTCCGACTCGCCGAAGTAATGGTTCTTGGTCGATACGATGATCTTGTCGCGCCAGCCCTTCAAGGCCGCCCCGACCGCCCGCTGGCTGTCCTGGTTGCAGTAAAACACAGCCGTGTCGATATAGTTCACGCCGCCTTCGAACGCGCGATGAATCATGGGCACCGCAAGGTCCAGGTTCACCCGCGCCGCCTCACCCTCCCCGACCATAGGAAGGCGCATGGCGCCAAACCCGAGTTGTGAGACCTTCAGCCCTGTGCGACCCAGTGTTCGGTAAATCATCGGATTCCTCCCCGCGTGTAAAGGCTGACTGCATTACCCGCATCCTCGGTATAACTCAATCAAAAACGGCGGCAGGCAGGCCTCGCCAAGGCAGTCGATCTCCGGACGGCTTTACCAGCAATGCACCTTCCCGCGCAGCGCGCGGCCCCGCCGCAGGGATTCCTCCGCTGTCTCCCTGCGCATACCCAGCAGCGTAATCCCCTTGTCGATGGTGTGCCGGAAAATAACCTCCATGTCGTTGTATTCCGGCTGGGAAAGGTTCACGGCATACAAGCCCTCCAGCCGTGCCAGGCGATCAATGTAGTGATCGCCCCTGCCGCAGAAATGAATCGCTCCGCCGCCGCATTCGGCCAGTAACCGCCGGTCGTACGGCCCGATAAATTCATCAAACATCTCCGGCGAAAGATTCATCGCCGAATCGTCCCGGATCATGATCTGCCCCCTCTGCAACATACCCCAGTGCGCCGTGTACTCATCCCGCCGGGGAACGATCCGCTCCCATTCGCGCAGGAACCGGATGTACGTTCCCGTGATGTTGTGAAGAAACGTATGGACAAGGTCGGGGCAATCGATCAGGTCGAGGAACAGGCTCGATCCCCACAGCAGTTCGCAGACATCCATCGGCCCCTGCAAGTCGGGGTGATAGAGCCGGACATGTTCCGACACACGGGGATAGTTCCCGAAAAGGCGCATGAAACGCTTCCCCATTTCAAGACAGGGTTTCCCGTACCCCGTTTCGAGAGCCGGCAGACCTTGATCCAGCAGGCGCAGGATGGCATCCCTGCCGCCCTCGATCGACATGGATGTGGGAAGAGTATCCATCGCATCCTCCATGCGGAAGATCCCGGCGCCATAGATGGATGGCAAGAGCCCTGCGCCAAAATTTGGCCGCACATTCAGGATCGTTCCGGAACCCTCCGCCAGCGCGATATGGCAGCCGTACAATTGCTGCAGGACCATCTTGCCGGGATCGTCGAGCGCTTCATTGACCGTAACACGGGGCCACGGGACGGACGACGGTACGGCCCGCTGGCGCCGCGGCGAGAAGAATCCCTCCTTCAGCCCCCCATCCAGGAAAGTCTTCCACTGCGCACCAAGTTCGCTCTCGACATCAGGGTCGATCCGCTTCTCCAGATCCTCCAGATATGTCTCGATCTTGAATTCCATCCGTTCCATCCTTTTCAGAGACCTGTTAAACAAGCATTGGACTGGCGGCCAGGTCAGCCGCCAGGAAGTCCGTCATCAACCGTGCAATCCGCTGATTCGCCCGTGCCGTGAGGTGGACTCCATCCGGCAGGATGTACGCCGCCGGGCCCTCCACGCTCATCGCCTCTCGCAGGACGGCATACACGTCGACCAGCGGGCAGCCGAGTTCCCTGGCCGTTTCCCTTGTGCACTGCCGGTACCTGTCCTGATAGGCATCCTGTCCGCCCTGCTGCCGATAAAACTCGTTCGTGTATTCGCTGTGCCATTCATCGACCACCGGCGGAAAGGTCATCAGGACAAGCCGGGCACCGCAATGTGCGGCCAGTTTCCTCCGGATGGCGCCAAGATTCCCGGCGAACTCCTCCAGGGAAACATGCCGCTGCGGATCGGTCGTGGCATCATTCCCGAATTCCACCGTGACGATCCGGGGGGTATGCCTCAAGACGTCCTGCTCGATGCGCGCCAGGCCCTCCCGTGACGTATTACCCCCGACCCCGGCATTCACCATCCGGATCTCCGGTTCGGGAAGCCTTTCCTGCAGTGACCGCCTGAGAATCTCGGGCCAGCGGTCCTCAACAGCCTGCTCGGCCGCCTGCGTAATGGAGTCGCCAAACGCAACAAT
>CAIVSY010000005.1 GCA_903908715.1 uncultured bacterium | reverse complement strand
GTCACATTACGATGGAGTGATAGAAGACTCTTTGATTTTCCTGCTCTTGTATGGGAAGTGCATGTACACGGTCATTTCCAAGAAAGCCTTCAAGGACGGAGATGAGGTTGATCGATTCAGGAATTTGATCCAAAGAGTGATTCCAAACTACAAGACACAGAGGTTCTGACAAGATCAGTCAGGCTAGAATTCGCCCTGCCGGCTCATTCAGCTTGCTGATCAGCGTTCGGGACAAGAAATGTATCGACTGCGAGCCATTCGATCTATTATACGTAGCACTATAAGGAGATCGATGCCATGGATACTGTAACCGTATCCCCGAAATACCAGGTTGTAATTCCGCTTGCGGTCAGGGAGCGCGCCCGTATTCGGGCAGGCGAGCGCTTGCAGGTCGTTTGTTTCGATGATCGTATCGAGCTGATTCCGGTGCGCCCCATGCGGAGCATGCGGGGTTTTCTCAAGGAGTATGACGCCCGATTCGAGCGTGACGAGGAGGATCGGGTATGAATGTTGTGGACACATCAGGCTGGATCGAGTTCCTGTTTGAGGGCCGCAATGCCGGTGTGTTTGCGCCCCTGATTGAAGATGTCGATAACCTCCTTGTTCCCGTGATATGCCTGTACGAGGTGTTCAAGAAGGTGAACGCGGTTGCGGATGAAGCGAAAGCGTTGCAAGCCATTGGCCAGATGAAGCAAGGCCGGGTGACGGAAGTCTCTGAACCGATAGCACTACGTGCGGCTCTGATCAGCCTCAAACATCGTCTCCCCATGGCGGACAGCCTGATACTGTCGACGGCATGGTCGGAGCCGGCCACGCTTTGGACACAGGATGAACACTTCGCAGGTCTGCCCGGAGTCGAGTACAGAACAGCCCGAACCAAGGCACCCGGCGTACGCGGCAAGCCGCGCCGCTGACGCCTCCCGTTCGATTTTAACGGTCCGACATACGAAACAAATCCTGCCTTTGGAAGACCTGAAATAGGCCCACCCAAAGGACGCCCAACACGCCGTCGCAGAATAGCCTCGCCAACTGGGCATTCTGAACGGCAACGATTGGCAGAACCAAATGAAAGGCAGATGAGATGATGGCAGGACTGGCGTTCATTATACGAACCTGCCGCTGGAGGGTTGCTTTCTGTCATGCCGGGTTGATTTGCTGGCAACTTTTCAATAATCAATAGGTTGTAAACAAAATAGCTCCGTGATAAATCGGGCCGGCGATGGTAACGGGAGAGGTATGATGAGTTTTTCCAAGGATTTTGTGTGGGGTGCGGCGGCGGCCAGCTATCAGATCGAAGGCAATACCCAGGGTGTGGACGGTTGCGGCGATTCCATTTGGGACATGGTCTGCCGCCGGGGGGATTTCATCCTCGGCAATGACACCGGTTTTACCGCCTGCGACCATTACCACCGCTCGGCCGAGGATGTGCGGATTATGGCCGAGATCGGGCTCAAGGCCTATCGGTTTTCGGTGATGTGGCCGCGAGTTATTCCCGAGGGTACGGGCGCAGTCAACGAGGCGGGATTGGCCTTCTATGACCGGCTGATCGACACATTGTTGGCGGCCGGCATTGAGCCTTGGGTCACGCTGTTCCATTGGGACTATCCGCTGGCTCTCTTCCATCGCGGCGGCTGGCTCAACCCGGATTCGCCCCACTGGTTTGCTGATTACACGGCACTGCTGGTGGACCGCTTTTCCGACCGGGTGAAGCACTGGTTTACCCTCAACGAGCCGACCTGCTTCGTAGGCATGGGGCATCAGGATGGGATTCAGGCCCCCGGCATCAAGCTGGAGTTGCGCCAGGTGAATCGCGTTTGGCATCATGTGCTGCTGGCCCATGGGCGGGCGGTCCAGACGATTCGGGCGCGCAGCCGGCAGCCGGCCCGGATCGGTGCGGCACCCTGTTTCCGCACTTTTCGGCCGGCCAGCCCGACGCCCCGCGATGTGGCGGCGGCGAAGAACCACCTTTTCGCCTGTTCGGCTGCAGACATGTGGAATGTCACCTGGGGCATGGATCCCATACTCAAGGGAGAGTACCCGGCCGATGGGCTGGCGCTCTTCGGGGCCGCCGCTCCGCAAGTCCGGGAGGGGGACATGGCCATCATTTCCGCCCCCATCGATTTCTTTGGCTTCAATTGCTACTATTCAGAGACGGTGCAGGCGGGGCCGGCCGGCACCCCCGAGGTGGTCGCCTACGGCAATGACTATCCCCACACCGACTTTAACTGGTCGATTACGCCGGATTGCCTGTATTGGACGTCACGGTTCCTGCAGGAGCGCTATGGCAAGCCGATCCTCATCACTGAGAATGGCATGGCCAGTCATGACTGGGTCGGGCTGGACGGTTGCGTGCACGATAACGCCCGCATTGATTTCCTGACTCGTCATCTCATGGGAGTTCGCCGCGCCCTGGCCGACGGTGTGGATATCCGGGGCTATTTCCAGTGGTCGATCATGGATAATTTTGAATGGAGTTCCGGCTACCGCAAGCGTTTCGGGCTGGTCCACGTGGATTACCGGACTCAGAAGCGGACAATCAAGGACAGTGGCCGCTGGTATGGGAAGGTGATTGCCAGCAACGGAGCGGTATTGCCGGCCGGTCAAGCCACCGACAACTGGCCGGCGCCCAGGTCATGACGGATCCCGGTCGTCGGCATCAGCCATCGATTCAAGCCGGGTTACGCCGGGGCTCCGCGAGGGGACAGGTCGGGGTGGAACCCGACCCTTCATGGGCCCGGATGAGCAATCTGAAGGGCCGGTTTCCAGGCCGGCCGTTTCCTCCAACTGCAAGGGAGCCTCTCCATCAAAAAACGAGGTTCGCCTTGAGAAGGCCTTTCTTGCGGGCGGCCAGGTCTTCGAAGGCCCGGCTGATATTGGCGAAGTCATAGTTGGCGATGAGTGCGTCGATGTTGAGCCGGCCCGCCGCCATGAGCCGCAGGCAATCCGCCATCAGCTTGCGCTTGTGCACGTCATCGCGGATGTGGCTGTTCACCACCGTCAGCGCCTTGTAGTTCCAGGTCTTCATGTCGACACTGCGCTTGCCGCCCTCGGACTGATGGTAGCCGACGAGATTGAGCGTGCCGTGCTTGCGGGTCAGAGCGGTGCCGACGTCGATAGCGGCCTGCACACCGGCGGCTTCGATGAAGACATCGAACTCTCCATATTCGGCCAGCAGCGCCGCCGCGTCGCGTTCCCGGTTGTTCACCGCACGATCCGCGCCCATGGCCAGGGCTTTATCCAGGCGCCAGTCGATGATGTCAAAGACCACGACCTCGCTGGCACCTTGCAGCCTGGCGAGTTGCAGGGTGACCAAACCCATGAACCCGATCCCGAAAACAGCGACACGATCGCCCAGTGCGATGCCGAAATGCTCCGCGCCGGCCATGCAGCAGGCAACCGGTTCGCCGAGAGCCATATGGGTTTTGATGCCATCGGGTATGTGGACCAGGTGGCTGGCCTCTGCCAGGAAGTACTCTGCGTAGTCGCCGTACAGTGAAGTCACGCGGTCACCGACCGAAAAATGTTCGACATAGGGGCCGACGGCCGTGACCACCCCGGAGCCCTCATGGCCGATTTGGATGCCTTTGAAGTTCATGCTGGCCAGCTCGTGCCGGTGGATGTAGCGGAAGAGATCGCCTTCGCAGACGCCGCAGCCTGCCGTCTTCACGAGGACCTGCCCCGGGCCGGGGACGGGGATCTCCTTCTCGATGATATGAAACCCTTTCTCGTTCAGCACCGCGGCTTTCATGATGCGCTCCTTCTTCATGATCCTTTTGCCATAGTCCATCGGAACACAAATTACGTGCACAACAGGCTGAACGCAAGGCTCAAGCTGCCTGTCTGCCTGGACAGAAAGGTGCCGGAGTTCGCGGGGCGGTCGGGATCAACCCGCGATGCCTGCCTTCATCAGTGTGTCCATGCTCATCCTGGCGCTGTCCAGCGCCGGGCGCTTGCAGGTATCCTGTTCGACGATCAGCCAGCGCGTGCCGGAGGTCTCGATGGCCTTGAAGATGGCTGGCAGGTCCATGAGGCCGTAGCCGACTTCCGTGAAGGTGCCGTCGGCCCTATCCATGTCCTTCAGGTGCACCTGTGGCACGCGACCGGAGTAGCGGCGGATGAAGGACACCGGGTCCTTGCCGCCCTTCTTGATCCAGTAGGTGTCGATCTCGAACTGTACGAGGGCGCCGGGGCGTGCCAGCACCTGGTCCAGGGCGATGATGCCGTTGACCTCCGCCAGTTCCTCGGCGTGGTTGTGGTAGGTGAAGGTAAAGCCCTGGGCGAAGGCGGCGGCCCCGGCTGCCACCATGTGATCCACGGTGGCCGTCCAGTCCTTCTCCACTTCGCCGCACAGGCTGGTGGTGAGGAAGGAGCCGTTGAGGGCGCGGGCGTAGGCATAGGTGTCGCTGCACGGGTTAAGGATCTCGTCGAGGGAGGTGTGCATTCCCGCGGTTTGCAGGCCGATGCCCTGCAGGAAGACAGCGAGTTCGCGCGGCTTCATGCCGCCATAGTTCCCGGCAAACTCGATGCCGTGGTAGCCCATGCCGGCCAATGCCTTGAGTGTGCCCTTGAAGTCCTCCTGCAGGGCGTCGCGCACGGTCCAGAGCTGAATGCCGATCGAGGGGGTCATGGTTGTTGTTTCTCCTGGGGTCCGGGTTTTCTAATTTCTGCCGGGCGGCGGTCAGTCGACCTTGATCCGATTCGAGCGCGGATCAGCCCGACTTGTTCTGGTAGCCCTGTTCCACGCGGGTGGCAACATCCTTGTAGCCGATATCCACCTGGTAGATCTGCTTGAAGCATTCCATGGCTTCCGGCAGGCGGCCGACCTGTTCCAGGGTCTTGCCGAGATCGAACAGGACATCCTTCTTTTCCTCGTCCATTACAGGCAGTTCAGCAGAGGCTTTCTGCAACTGTTCGAGGGCCATGTCGAACTGGTTCTTTGAACGGAAGCACAGGCCGAGGTGATACATTGCGCTGACGCGGCGTTGCGGATGGCGCTGGGCGGCCTGGAATTGCTGGATGGCCTCGTTGATCTGGCCGTTCTTGAACAGGAGGATGCCGAAGTCGTGCTTGATGCCCAGATCGTTCGGGTACCGGTTCACGCGTTCGCGGAAATCGTTGAAGATAAAGCTGTCGCGTTCCTGCTCCTTGCTTTCGACCGCGGCCAGCATATTGCTTTCCCTCAGCCGGGCGATCTCCTGTTCAAAGGCCATCAGTCGGGTGGCGGTGATGGTCTGGTCAATCGAAGGATCACGCCCGCCGGCGACAACCTGGGCATCCTGAAGGGTTGAGATGGCCGCCTCATACATCTTGTTGTTGGCATACAGGGTGGCGAGCGCCCGGCGGTAGTTGATGTTGGCAGGTTCGCGCTGGATTCGGGCCTTGTTCTCGGTGATGAGGGCCTCGATATCGTCCTTGCCCTTCACGGCCTTGCCTTCCCGCTCGAGCATTTCGGCCTGCTTCTCGTCGCGAATCATCTTGCGGAAGGAGGTACCGGCGGCGGCGGCCTCCGCCCATCCATCCTTGGTCATGCTGTCGATCGCCATGGCGTCCTTGAGGAGCTTGAGGGCGGCCGGATCATTCGGCTTGAGTTCCACGAGCCTCTCGAAACACTCCCGGCCCAGGCGCGGCTGGTCGGTCTCCATGTAGAGCTTGCCGAGGGATTCAAGCAGGGCGGTATCCGCACCGAAATGTTCCCGCGTCAACGCCAGGGTCTGGATGGCGATTTCGGGCTCGCCGGCGACTTCCGCCGCCCTGACGAGCAGCTTGATGTGCGACATGTTCAGCGGTTCTTTTCGCAACAGCTTCTCGATGTTCTCGAGCGCCTGCATCGCTTTGCCGGAACTGAGGAATGCCTGGGCGGCCACTGTCGCCGGAATGGAGGTCAACATATTGACGGCGCTGGTGATCTGGCTTGCAGGCTTGTTCTTGAACTGCTTGATCTCGGCGGCCCGGAGAAAACGCCGCGCCCGGTGGAAGTTGGGTTCCATATGGATACAGGCGGCAAACATATCGATGGCATATTCCAGGTTGCCCCGTTCCATCGCGGAAAACCCGCGGTTAAACATGTCCCTGACTTTGGGCGGCGCTTGTTCCAGAGTCACTTCGGCCATATGTGTATCCTTGTGTACGGGAAGCGCAGAATGGCTTCATCGCTTGACATCGATTGACAAGCTATATCAAAGTGCCTGCTTGTCATCCACAAAAAATCAGAAGAAGCGGGCCATGATGGGCGGAATAGGGAAATATATTTCACGCGGGGCGGGAATGGCGGTGCTTCTGCTGTTCCTGTTTTTCCTATCGGTGCCCGCCGGTGCGGTTTCGTTGAAGGGGTTGGCCCTGAATGATGTGATGGCGGCCCACGGGTTCGGTTTACCCAGTGAGTATGGGCGTTCGGCGGTGTATCGGAGCCGCACGTCAACCGTGGTGTTCACCTCGGGAAGCCGCCAGGTCGTGGTGGATGGCCTGGCGTTGTATTTGAACCGTGCGGTGGAAAAGTATCCGGGCGGCTGGATGATTTCGCCGGTGGACGCGGTCGACACGCTGGGGGCCGTCTTGTTTCCCATGCGGGCCCTGAAGAAAGTGGGGGCGGCGACGGTGATCCTGGATGCGGGGCATGGGGGCGGGGATCCCGGTGCACGGACGGGGGCCGGCGTGCAGGAGAAGCAACTGACCCTGGATGTGGTTCACCGGATCCGGGCCAGGCTTCAGCAATGCGGGGTGCGGGTCTGGCTGACGCGGGAAGGGGATTCCGCCATGACCCTGGATGAACGCTGTTGGCGGATGGGCAAACTCGGCGGGGATGTTTTTGTCAGCATCCATTTCAATGCATCCAGGAATACGGGGACGTCGGGAGTGGAGACGTATGTTGTGCCTGCGGCCGGCTATCCGGCCACCGCCGAGGAGGAACGGCGCCAGCCCCGGCGTGGCAGCGGGTGCCCGGGCAACCGATTTGACGGGGCCAACATGGTCCTGGCCAGTTTCATACACAAGGGCTTGGTGGCCCATAGCCAGGCGGAGGACCGCGGCATTCGGCGGGCGCGTTTTTTTGTCATCCGGAACGCGGAGTGTCCCGCCGTGCTGGTTGAGTGCGGTTTTCTCTCCAACAGGAGGGAGGCCGACCGTATCCTGAAGGAGGCGTACCGTGATCAGTTGGCCGAGGGAATTGCTCGCGGGATCCTGACCTATCTGAGTCGCGTACGGGAGTTGCGCCTGCCGCCGGCCCGATAGACGGTTAGCCGGTAGAGGAAGGGCGGATGTGCGTCTGATATTGGGAGAACAAGCAATGAAATATGCATGGTTTGCGGTTGGCCTGCCGGAGTCCACTCCGGAAGAAGCGGTGAGACTTCTCAAGAAGCATGGGTATGACGGGATCGAGTGGCGTGCCGTGGCGGATACGGGGGATACGGCCAATCCCGGGTTCTGGAGCGGCAACCGTTCCACCTTGCAGGCGGATTGGCCGGACAGCCGGTTCAAGGCGGTGGCGGACATGACCCGCAGCGAGGGGTTGGCGATGCCCAATCTTGGCGCTTATGCGCGGGCGTCGCAATGGGACCTGGCCCAGCGGATGATCGACGTGGCGGCCCTGATGGGGATTTCTTCCCTGCGAATCGGTCCTGCCGCCTACCCCGGGGACGGGACATATCAGGATATCCTCCAGCGCGATCAGGAATGCTACGGACGGGTGGTGGAGTATGCCCGGCAGCGGAAGGTCCGCCCGCTCATCGAGATCCACATGGGCACAATCGTTCCTTCGGCCAGCACGGCCTTGCGTTATGTATCCCGCTGGAAGCCGGAGGAGATCGGGGTCATTCACGACGCGGGGAACATGGTCTATGAGGGCTTTGAGAACTACCAGATGGGGTTGGAGATGCTGGGCGCCTATCTGGCGCATGTGCACGTCAAGAGCGCGGTCTGGGTGTATGAGACCGCGGCGGGACCGCAGCGGCTGAATTGGTCGGCGGTTGCATCTCCGCTCCGGACCGGCATGGTGAATGTCGCCGCGCTGTTCAAGGCTCTGAAGAGCGCCGGCTATGACAAGTGGATGGCGCTTGAGGATTTCTCAAAGGTCCAGAGCCAGGAGGCCAAGGTTAAGGACAACCTTGCCTTCCTGAAGGAGATGGAGTCCCTGTAAGGGTTACCGCAAGCCAACGGGTTTACCGAGGATTTCCGAACCGACCACCCATTGCCGCAGGGTTTCCCTGGAGCGAAAATGCCGCGGGCGGCGCGGTTGGGCGGCAGGAATTGCCCCTGAGATGCCGGGTACTCCCGCAATCGCAAATGATGGAATGGCCGCCGGTTCATGTGGCATTTCCCAATTGAATTCGCGGGGTTCGGCGATGTTGGACGTGATTGGCGACTGGACGGGCACGGGCTCCGCCTCCGGCTGCGGCGCGCGAACCTGCGGGGCCGGCCGGGCTGGCCTGTGCGGACGGACGGCCGACTGGACCTTGACCGGTCTGGGGATGGATGGCGGCACTGGCGGCGGGGCCGCAGGTTGTGAGGGCGCGGGGGACTGGGATTGCTGGTTGAGATTTTTTTCCAGTTCCTCAAAAAAACGGCGCAAGTCGTCCTGCGGGCTGACGGGTTCACCCGCGCGACCCGGCGGCGGCGGTGGTGGTGGGGCGGAAGGATCGGACTTGCGGCTCTTGGCCACCGCCTGGATGATCAACCAGGCCACGACGGCAATGATGCCGATGATGGTGTCGAAATCTGTCACAGCTATGGGGCCTATGAACATACGTTACCGATCACCCGCCTCCTGTGGCCTGTATGGGGACGGACACACTGGCGTGTCCGTCCCGACGGTTATGGATTACTGATGCTTCGGCTGTGATTCGTCAGCGATCGATTTCCGCATTTCCGTGTCCGACTGGATGTTCTGCATCCGGTAGAAATCCATGACTCCCAGGTTGCCCTTGCGGAATGCTTCCGCCATGGCCTTGGGAACCTCGGCCTGGGCTTCCACGACGCGGGCCTGCATTTCCTGGACGAGCGCGCGCATTTCCTGCTCGCGGGCCACGGCCATGACGCGACGACCCTCGGCTTCCGCCTGGCGCAGTTTCTTGTCGGCTTCGGCGCGCTCGGTTTCCAGCATGGCGCCCACGTTGGCGACGTCCTTGGCGCCCGTGCCCGCGACGCTGATGTCGGCGATGTCAATCGAAACGATTTCGAAAGCCGTCTGCGAGTCGAGTCCGCTCTCCAGCACGCGCCGACTGATGTGGTCGGGATTCTCGAGTACATCTTTGTAGGTGGCGGAGGAGCCTATGGCGCTGACGATGCCCTGGCCGACGCGGGCAATGATGGTGTCCTCGCCTGCGCCGCCGACGAGCTGTTCGAGGTTTGTACGGACGGTCACGCGGGCCTTGACCAGCAGGCGGATACCGTCCTTCGCCACGGCGTCGAGCATGGTCACCGCGCTCTTCTGGGGATCGGGGCAGTCGATGACCTTCGGGATGACGCTGGTGCGGACGGCTTCGTAGACATCGCGGCCGGCGAGATCGATCGCCGCGGCCTTCTGGAAGCTCAGGTCGATATTCGCCTTGTCGGCCGCGATCAGGCCCTGGACCACGTTGATCACGTTGCCGCCGGCGAGATAATGCGCCTCAATGATGTCGGTCGACAGGTCCAGGCCGGCCTTGATCAGGCGGATGCGGGCGTCCACGATCAGCGACGGCGGAACGCGGCGGAGCTTCATCCCTACAAGCGAGGTGATGGAGACCCGGGCGCCGGACATGAGGGCACGCACCCATACCTTCAGGAAATAGAAGAAGATCCCCAGCAGGATGAAAGCGGCAATCGCGAGCAGAATGACGAAAACGGAGAAGATATTCTCAAACATGGCTACTTCCTTTCTTTATGCACTCACAACCTGACAACGACTCAGACCGCTCCGGGTGTGTTGCCCGGCAACGGGGGCGGTTCCGACGCCGGGTTTCGGGGGAGGGTCATGAAAACCGTTGAGCGACGGTCCATGATCGCGCCCGCCAAAGCGCCCATACCCGGCAAGGTAAACCCAAACCAAACAAGGATGTCAATGGGGAAAGGCAGGAGGGTTGCCGCGTAGAGGAACAGCAGGCCCAGGGCCAGCAGGGGAAACAGGCGGACGATCGCGGGTCTGGTTCCGCGGTAGATCAGCCAATGCCCCATCCACAACGCACCGGCAATCTTCCCTGTATAGACCAGGATCCCGTAGGCGCAAAGGGCCAGAAGACTCAACGGTATGCCAATCAGCGTGAAGATCAGGAAGAAGGCCGTCATCGGGATCAGGCAGAAAGCCACGAGTCCAAGGAGGAGTGATTTCCAGAATTCCGTGGTCAGGCGCTGGAGGCTCGAAACCATGATGGCAGGAAAGAGGGCGGTCAAGATGAGACCGGTCAGGAGGGCGGCAGAAAAGAGCCCCAGTTGCAGGGGCAATCCGTCGGAAAGGCTGCTGTGGCGGACAGGAGCCGGATCTTCCATCCGGATCAGCTTGCCGGCCAGCTGGATATTGGAGTCCAGCACCAGATCCTCTTTGGAGCGATAAAGCAGGTCGCCTTCGATGCGGGTGCCCGGCAGGAGGGTGATCTTAGGTGACACCACGGTTACGGGCCCGCCAAATGAGCCGGAAAGGGTCACGCTTTCGGCGTAGATCCGGGTTCTCCCGCCAACGGTGCCCTCAAGGATGACATCCCGTCCTGCCAGCCACACATCACCCGCGACGGATGCGGTCCGTGGGAGGCTGAAGGTTCCGCCGACGGCCATCAGGTTCCGCCCGATGTTTCCGCCCGCCTGAATGAACCGATACCCCAGCAGGCGGGCATGGCGCTCGATCCGGCCGGAGGTCTCAATGCCGTCACCAGCGGCCCATATGTCACCCTGCGCGGTCCCGGACAACTGGATGCTGGCGGGACTGTTGCTCGCCGTGCCGTGGGAGGCCGCCGAAAGCAGGAAAAGATCATCCTGCGCCTGACCTTGAATTTCGATGGTCGAGGCGATGACCCATAATTCATTGGTCAGGACTTCCGCCGGACCGGGATGGAACGGCCCCGGCAGGGAACGGAAGTCGGTGGCTTGTACCGGAAGGCCCAGCGAAAGGAAAAGAAAACCACAGGCAAGCAGGCAAAGGCGTTTCATGCATCCGCCTTCCGGACAACCACATGACTTCCCGCGGCCTTGACGACCACGACAGTCTCGCCCTTAGAGATCATCCCGCCGTCGGTCACGACATCCACGCGGCGCCCGTCGATCATGGCAAAACCCGCGGGGCGCAGGTCCGACTGGGCCACCCCTTTGCGTCCCACCAGGTCCGGCCGGGTATCCGCCGCCTTGAAGTCTTTTCCGTCCTTGCTCAGGGTCATCTTGCGTCCGATGGGACAACGGGGGAAGAGCTTGATCCAGAGTGCCACGCCGATACCGGAAAGAATAATCACGCCGCCGGCGATGTAGAAGCCGAAGGTTGCGCTGATGCTGAAGGCCATCACGACGGCGCCCAGGATGGCGAGCACACCCATGATGCCCAGGATGGCGCCGGGGACAAACACCTCGGCTCCGAGCAGGACAATGCCCGCGATCAGCAGGATCATCATCGGCAGGAAAAAGGAAGAGTTCATGGACGCCTTCTCATGTGGTTCTTTCAACAACAATCCGGTTGCCGTGTGCTTCCGCAATCCGGACGGCTTCACCGGATTCAATGTATTCCCCACGTGTTACCACGTTCATGCGGTCGCCGTCAAACATGGCGGTTCCCGCCGGGCGCAGGCGGGTCAGCGCGGTGCCGGTGCGACCCACCAGGTGGCTGGTATCGGTCGAAGCGGAAAACCCCTCCTTGCGGTCTGTTGCGGACTGCAGAACCAGTTTGCTGAAGGTTGAGGTCCTGGGAAGGAAACGGCCGGCGATCAGCAGGCCGACCACGGACAGGATGGCGGCCATTCCAAGGTTGGTAAGCGGCAGGCGGAACTTGGGGAAGGTGGGGTACCACGGTTCGCCGGGATAGTATTCCACCATGGCCATGAGGATGGAGATGAGGATCAGGGTGATGCCCAGGATACCGGTGACCCCGAATCCCGGGATGAGGAAGATTTCCACCAGGAGCAGGATGAGGCCGAGCGCGAAGATCACCACTTCCTCCATGCCGGCGAGGCCGGCAATGTTGTAGCCCCAGAACCAGATGGCCAGAAGGGTGATGCCCAGGATGCCCGGCAGGCCGAAGCCGGGGGTCTTGAACTCGATATAGATTCCCAGCAGGCCGAGGCCGAGAAGGATGACCGAAAACGACTCGATCAGGCGTGCGATCTTCTCGGCCCGGGTGACTTCCAGTTCCACCACGCGGCACTTGTCCTTGCCGATTTTCACCAGCAGTTCGTCGATGCCGGCAACGGTGCCGCGGGAGAGGAGGGGGACCTGGTTGGTGCCCACGAGCCGCTCGGCGTCCTTGTTGGTGAGGGTCAGGAGCTGGCCTTTCCTGGCGATGACTTCGTCGCCGATCTTGTACTCCGAGTCGCGGCGGACCATGGCTTCGGCCAGTTGGGGGTCGTGCCCCTTGTGTTGTGCGGCGGAGCGGATCAGGGCGGCGACGTAGGAGGTGGATTTCTCCTGGATGGCTTCGGGCATTTCCTGAACCCCGCCGAAAATGGAGATCATGATCGGCATGGCGTCGCCGATCTTGCTGCCGGGCGACATCCAGATATGGTCGGTGCTCAGGGCGATAATGGCGCCGGCGGAAATGGCGTTGGGGTTGACGAAGGTATAGGTGGGCACCTTCAGGCCGCGCAGCATGGCGAGGATTTCCTCGGCGGAATCCACGCGGCCGCCGGGGGTGTCCATATCAAAGATGATGGCGTCGGCGTTTTCCGTCTCGGCCTCGTTCAGGCCGCGGCGGATGACGTAGATCAGGGCTTGGTCAATCACGTCCTTGATCGGAATGACATAGACCGTGCCGCTGGTGGGGGCATTGGTATCGGCGGGGGCCGGTGTGCAGAAACCCGCTGCAAGCACAACGAGGGTGAAGAGGAAGAGCAAGGTTTTCATGCCGGTCATTATATACGGAATCCATCGGAAAGCCGCAAGGGAATGTCCTTGTTTGCCGGTGGCTTGACCCGCGCCCGTCTTGCTGACACTTTGCACGAGAAGTGAAGCTTCCCTGAATACGGGTAGGATAGGATGCAATGGCGGCAAACCTGATCGAGTAATACCTGACCACGATAGCCGAAACACGCGGCACCGGCGCCAATGTGGCCGAGACCTCGTTTTATCCGGCGCTGATTTCCCTCCATCCGGTACTGGACGGGAACTACCGCGCCGTCGCGGGGGATGCGGCGGCGTGGAATAGTCAGCGAAGATTATGAAGCAAGTGGTTGAGATCATTGAACGGCCGCCTTCGAGAACTTGTCGCAGATTTTCCGGAGGAATAGACGACGCGGGAGATGTTGCCCGGTGATTTTGTGCCTGAATCAATATTTGAGGGTCTTGCCCGTTTTGATAGAATGCTGACCGTCTTCGGAGCTGGGTCACATGAATAACAAGGTTGCATGTAATTTTGCCGTTCTCCGGTTCCTGCCCTACGCGGAACCCGGGGAATTCGTCAATTTGGGGATTGTATTGGCTTGCCCTGATATTCACTGGTTTGGCTATCGCCTGGAGACTCGCCGTTTGGACCGTGTTACCGATTTCTTCCCGGAACTCAAGCAGTCCAAGGTTGCATTTACGGAGGGCCGCAAACTGTTCAAGGCTGAACTGGATCGCATCGCCACGCTGCTGAATGACGGGACAAGAGATGGACAGTACAGGTTCAAGGACGATGCCAAACTGTTCAACCAGACTTTTCTGAACCTCGTCCGCCCGCGTGAGGAGGAGTTCTGTTTCAGCCAGCCCAAGACTTGTCTTACTGACAACCCCAGGGCGGAACTTGGCAGGCTTTTCAACTTCTACGTCGAACGGGGTTTCGCCCAGCGTCAGGAGTACCAGGAAAGACAAATGACGAAGAGACTGAGAACGGTCTTTGCCGCCAAACAAATTATCGGTTTGGATGAGTATACGTTTGCCAACGATTTGTGCCATGCGCATTTCCCCTTTGTCCGGAAGGTGGATAATCGCTTTGTTCTGGCCATTCATCCCCTTGATCTGGATAAAACCGAAACTCCCAAGATCGTCGAGCATGCGGATCAATGGAGGAACCGGTTGCAGCGTCTGAACACTGTGTCTGAGCGTCCCGAGAAGGTTCTCTTGGTGGTTAGGAAGCCGGCGGAAGGCAAGCGTTTGGATATTTGCCTTCAAATGTGCAAGGAACTGGAACAGGCGAATGCCCTTCTCCTGCCCCAGGAGGATGAATCCGGCATCGCCCGGTTTGCCCAGACAGCTTGATTATTCTTCCAGCCTGCCTGTGGTGACGTATTAACCTGGCAACGGAAACCTGCAGGTTGATCCTATGGGCGCGGCCGCGGTATGAGCGGCGCCACGCTTTCCTTCTTGCCGGGTATGGCCGGCTTTACGGGTGGACAATTGGACACGCCCGGGGGTGGGTTGGTCATGCCCGCGAGCATGCTGGCCAGGTCGGGAGGCAGGTTGGACATACCGGCGAACATGCGGGCCAGTTCGGGGGTCAGGTTGGTCATACCGGCGGGCCAACCCCATTGGCGTGTGGCCTTGGGCGGGGTTGGAGGGGGCATCGTCCGGGCCGGGGGGGCCGGATCCGCACGGCGCGCGCCTTGCACAAGATGATAGAGATGGTTGAAGTGCCCCGTCAGGCAGTGGGGGCCTATGTTCATGGCCAGGCATTGGCGGGCGAACTCGTCGGCACGATCGTATTCGCGCATATCCAGGAGTTTGTAGATCGCATACGTGTATTCCCAGCGTGGGGTGCTGACGAACGGGTCCTCGGGGCCGCTCCCGTAACGAGCGCATTGCTGGACCGGCCATGCGGGGATCTTGTAGGTGTCCAGCGACGACAATGTGCGCTCCAGGTTGAAAAGGCGGGGTTTGGAGACCCGGCGGGCGCGCTCGTTCATGGCTTCCCGGACCCAGGGGTCGTATGTGCGCCCATGGCCAAGGGCCTCGTAGAACCCCTCGTCCTCCGGCCGCGGATCGCGCCGGTCGTAGGCATCCAGCAGAATCCACAACGGGCGGATTTCGGGAAACAGGCAGTGGGCGGCGCGGGTTGTCTCCCGGAACTCCGATGTGCCGCGAAGGAAATCCACCTGCGTATACAGGATCAGCCTCTGTAAACCCAGCCGGAAACGCATGTCCTCTCGGCCGAAGCCTTCCTCGCGAATCACGGCCAGCGCCGGTCCACTGTCGCCCCGGGCGAGCGCCAGGTAGGCGTGTAGCAGTTTCTCCGTCCCGGGCTTCGAGGACAGGCACGAACCCCACTTCTTTGCCAGTCGTTCGACTTCGTTGGTCTTCCCAAGGATCAGGCCGGAGATGGCGGCTTCCAGGAGATAGTAGGGACGGTTTCCCTCGTCGCCGGCCTCGATGACCTGTTTCTCCAATGCGAAACTGTCCTCGTATTGCCCCATGTCCTGGAGGATCTTGGCCAGCCGGTCTCCGTAGATGCAGAAATCGGATGTGTTTTGTTGCCGCATTGCCATGGCGGCGAGCGGGGTCAGCAATTCGGCCGCGATGTGGTCGTAGCCCAGGCGCTTGGCCGCATTGGCAAGATCGTAGGCGGCGGCATCCCAGGTATGGGAGCTGGGCAACTTCCGGCATTCCATCACGGCCAGCGCTATGCCGGCCACCATCGAGGCGTCCTCGCGCCACGGGCCATTTTCGTCGGGCGCCGAGAGGACCAGGAGCAGTTTGAAGTTGTTGGGATAGCGCGCGGCGGCCGCCGTGGCGGCCCGCGCCTCCTCAAGCGACGGGGGCGCTTGCGGGGGAACCCTGTTCCGCAACCGGAGCCGCCACGTCACAGGGGAATCCGGACCGCAGAAACTGGCGATCTTCTCCTCCAGGGCGGGCAGGTCGAGTCCGGCATCGCGGGAGATGGATTGACAGTCCGCGTCTTCCAATGCGGTCCGGGTGAGGTAACTGCGAACGGAACGGGCCGTCTCGGCGCTGTAGGTTTGCGAATTGCCGCCAGCCCACAGGGATTGGTTGGCCCACCAGTACCGGACTTCGGCAAAACCGGGTTCCTCTTCGAGGATTTTCCGATAGATGCCGAATTCCTCCTCGGAACGTTCCCCGGCGAACGCCGCCCGGCCGAGATCCGCAAGAAGGGCCTCGTTCTTGCAGCGCGGGAGGCGGAGATGGTCCCCCAGGGAGGGCGGCGGTCGCCATCCGAGCGTCGTGAGGGAGTCCACGCTCATGTCGCCGAGAAGCGTGAAGTAGGGGCGCGGGGTGTCGTATCGGATGGTGTTCAACAGGGATCCATCGGCAGCGAATATCTTCAACACCCCAGTGAATCCGGCGGGCGTTGCCTGAATTTCCCCGCCGATGGCGTGGGTGGACTCCCAACGCCCGGCCAGCGCCCGTATGGCTGTCGGGCGCAGGGTTTTCCCGGCCTCGATGGCCGCGAGACCGGATCGCTTGAAGGTGAAATAGGCATGGCGCGAACAATAGCAGCCGGGTCCCCAGTCCAACGCGTTGGAGAGCAGGAAGGAAAAGGCGTAGGCCTTGTTCTGATCCGCCTCGGTCGGGCCGCCACTGAACGGCAGGACAAGGTGATTGTATTCGTTCGTGGCGGGGACGGGCGCGAAAGCGGGAAAGTATCCTTTCAATTCCACAAGGGACAGCTTGGCGATGGGCAATGGCGTCGCCTGACCCAGGACAAACGGGGAGGGGGCGGGGGGCGGTGGCGCTTTCGATTCCCTGGCGGGCTGTTTCCATGCGCAGGTTGCGAAGGCGATGGCGCAGGCGAGGAATGATTTCGTAGCCGGGGAGAGACGGGCGCGAGGGAACATGGAACGATATCCTTGTTGTTCTTGATCCGCTTGTGACTATGACAGGAATCCGTGCGTCTTGGCTCTGGGCATTTCCTTGACGCTTCTGAAGAAGTCGGTTTCGGTGATTTCTGTCGGCCACTCCAGGCGGGCGAACAACTCATAGCCATTGTCCGGCAGCTTCTTGTAGCCGATGGCCTTCAGCCGCAAGAGGTAGTTGATGTCGCGCATCAGCGCCTTTCCGGGATTCTTGAGGGGTTTGTATATTCCCAGTGTCTGCTCGGACAAGGCCTGTAGCGTCAACACGTCAACCGCAAGGAGGCGCTTGAGAATGTCAATATGACGTTCCGCAATGACCCGCTTCCGGGTTGTGCGGAGCCGGTTGAATAGGTCATACATGACATTGTGGAACAATGCCTTGGCGACGTTCTTCCTGATTTCTTCAAACAGACGGCCGCATTGAACGGTGATGCCTTTCAGTCCAAAGGCCAGGAAGTCCGAAAGGTCATGATTGGCCGCGCGGACTGATGCCAGCGTCTTCAGGTACGAATTCTTCTCTTCGTAATAGTAATTGGACATGGCGATAAACAGAGTGTCCTTCAGGTTCACGCGTTGCAGCATCAACGCCTCCAAGGCGCGGGCTGTACGGCCATTCCCGTCCAGGAAAGGATGCATGGCGGCGAAATGATAGTGCAATGCCAGCGCCTGGATCAGGGGGTCGTGCTGGGGAAACTCCCGTTGAATGGCCTTGCATAGGCCATCGAACGCGGATTCGCATTCCTCGCCGCCTTCGGCGCCTCTGTGTGGAGGGACTCCGAAAGTCACATTGACATCCCTTGGTCGCAACTGGCCGGGAGGGCAGTGGTCATCATCTGCATCCGTGACAATATGCCGATGCGTCTCTTTGATTAGTGCTGCATCGATCGGACGGTCGGCCGGCAATCCTGCGATCCAGCGATACGTTTTCACGGCGGCGGCCGCTTGTCGTTGGGATCGGGTGTGAAGTTGTTCGGGAGACTCCTTCATGGCGGCGTCCAATTCCTTATCCGTGAAGTCCGCGCCTTCAATGCGGGATGTTCCTGCCACTTCGCGCTTCAATTGAACAACCTGCAGTTGATCCGTCCAACTGCGTTGGTAGGGGATATTCGTGAGCGAAAGGATAGCGGCCTTCGCATGCATGAGTTCGCTTGCCACCTTGTTCCAATCGTATCGAATCCAATTCTGTGGTATTCCATACCTGATCATGACACAATGATACTGCTATTCAATTCCAAGTCAAGTTCAAGAACAATGATGATGTATACATTTGACAGTTAAGCGGATGGATAAGAATTGTGATATAATAATAGAGACTCCGTAATTACGTTCATTTCCATTACGTTGACTACTTTGTTGCGGTGTCTTTCTCTGGCTTGCTTGCGGTCGGCGGCGGGTGATAGGTTGGCGTGGCAAGGCGGAATTCTAACGAATGCATCTACGAGGGAACAGGACGGGAAACGAGGTCGGAAAGGAAACGGGATGGTATGTGGATTGAATTGACGGTTCTATCGGCGGTGATGCTGGGGTTGTATGACGTGTGCAAGAAGCATGCGGTGCGCGGCAATGCCGTTTTGCCCACCTTGCTGGTGTCCACCACGGCCTGCGCGCTGGTAACCCTGCCGTTTCTTGTGCTTTCGTGGGTGATGCCTGACCGGGTGACGGGTTGCTGGTATGGGGTGGCGCCCATGACCGGGCGGGCGCATTTGCTGGTGGCCGCCAAGTCCGTGCTGGTGGCCGGCTCCTGGGTGCTGGTGTACTTCGCCATGAAGCACCTGCCTCTGACCGTGGTCTCCCCCGTGCGGGCTTCGGCGCCGGTCTGGACGTTTCTCGGCGCGGTGGTCGTGCTCGGGGAGCGGCCCGGGATCTGGCAGACGGCGGGGGTTGCCCTGGCGGTGACCGGGTTCTTCCTGCTGGGCCGTTCCGGCCGCAGGGAAGGCATACACCTGCATCGGGATCGCTGGGGATTCTTTCTCTTCGGCGGGACCTTGCTCGGTGCGGCCAGCGCGCTCTATGACCGGACGTTGATCCACCACCTGGGTTTCAAGCCGATGACCCTGCAGGTCTGGTTCACGATCTACCTGGTGGCGGTTGTGGGAGCGGTGGTAGCCCTGACCTGGTGGCCGTCACGCAGGCAGACCACGCCCTTTGTATGGCGGTGGACCCTCCCTGTGGTGGGGGTGCTTCTGGCGGTGGCGGATTTCCTTTACTTCATGGCGTTGACGGATCCGGAGGCGTTGATCGCCCTTGTTTCGCCCTTGCGGCGGAGCGGGGTGGTCGTGGCGTTTTCCGTCGGCGGCCTGCTTTACCGCGAACAGAACAAGCGCCGGAAGGCCATGGCGCTGGCCATTATCCTCGCCGGGGTTTTCCTGCTGCTGAAGCGGTGATACGAATAAAGATCTCTCGATTGAAAAAGAGAAAAATTCTCTTGCAACTATTCTGGTGATCGAGTAGATTCAGAAAACACTAGTAACTCTATAGAGATACTCTTTACAGAGAATGTCCAGTGTTGTGATCGTTTTTCACATGTATGTGCTTTATCTCTCGTTGAGTTGATCTTGTGAGCTATTAGGAGGTGGTCGAGCATGAGTGGTCAGGCAATTCAAGTCTATGACGGTGACGGAAGAGGCGAAGATATCCTGCGGTGGGCTCTTCGTGAATTTCATCCCCGGATCGCCATTGCGACCAGTCTGCAGGATTCGGTGCTGATCCACATGGCTGTGAAGATCCAGCCTGATGTGAGGGTGTTTTCGCTGGACACCGGGCGATTGCCGGAGGAGTCGTACACGTGTGCCGAGGAGATCCGGCGTCAATTGGGTGTCCGGATCGAATGGTACTTTCCGCGGCACGAAATGGTGGAGAGGTTGGAGACGGAAAAGGGGTTGTATTCCTTCAAGACGAGTCTTGAGGCCCGGCGGGAGTGCTGCGCCATTCGAAAGGTGGAACCTCTGGGCCGGGCGCTCTCGGGGTTGGAAGGATGGATTACCGGATTGCGCCGGGAGGAGAGCCCAACCCGGGGTGCTCTGGAAAAGATCGAAAAGGATGACGCGCATGGTGGCATTTGGAAGATCAATCCTCTGGCGGATTGGACAGAGGAGGACATCCGGGCCTATCTCCGGAAGCATCGGTTGCCGTACAACCGCCTGCTGGAACGGGGTTATCCGTCCATTGGCTGTGAGTGTTGTACGAGGGCGGTGGAGCCTGGGGGGGATCCCCGTTCAGGGCGTTGGTGGTGGGAAGGGCCTGAGCACAAGGAATGCGGGCTACACAGTTAGGTATACGGACTTTTCAACAGGGAACGAACATGATCTTGATCATAGCGGCCATTATCCTGGTTCTTGCGGGCGCATTGGTTTGGTCGTTGCTTGCCACCGTCGTGCTGGTTCGATGCCCCCGTTGCCGCCGTCGTGGCGGCTGGCGTCTTGAAGCGCTGGGGGAACGGATCGAGGATCTGGATGGGCAGGGGGATGTCGCGGTGGCAAGAGGGACGGTCAGATGCCGGGCCTGCGGCGCCTTGCTGGAGGATTACTGGTCGGCGAACGACGGGCGCCGGCTCACGGAAATCGTAAGCCGCGTGTGACGCGGTGTCGGAACGGGGAGCAGACATGACAGCGTTGGACAGACTGGAAGCGACGAGTGTTCACATCCTGCGGGAGGCATACCGGGAGTTCAAGAGCCTGGTGATGCTCTGGTCCATTGGCAAGGACAGCACGGTGCTGCTGTGGCTGGCCCGCAAGGCGTTCTTCGGGCATGTACCTTTCCCGCTGATGCACATTGACACAAGTTACAAGATTCCCGAGATGATCGCCTATCGCGACCGCGTGGCGTTTGAATGGCATCTCGACCTGATCGTGGGCGAAAACCGCCGCGCGCTCGACGCAGGGCAGACGTTTCCGCAAGGGAAACTGACGCGGGTGGAATGCTGCAGGGCGCTGAAGAGCGAGGCGCTGAAGCACACGCTTTCGGGCGAGTGGCCGCGGCGGCGGATGGATCATGCCGCGGGCCGGCTGGTCCGGGAGGAAAAGCCCGAAGCCTTCACGGGCGTGATTGTGGGCGCGCGGGCGGACGAGGAAGGCAGCCGTTCGAAGGAGCGGTACTTTTCTGCAAGGGACCAGCAGAGCGAATGGGATGTGGGCGACCAGCCGCCGGAATTATGGAAGCAGTACAAGACGGACTTCGCTCCGGGAACCCACGTGCGGATACACCCCTTGCTCGACTGGACGGAATTGAACATCTGGGAATACATTGAGCGGGAGAACATTCCCATCATCCCGCTCTACTTCGACCGGGGCAATGGCAAGCGGTACCGGTCGCTGGGGTGTTATCCCTGCACGAGCCCGGTGGAATCCTCCGCCGGAAACGTGAAAGAAATCGTTGAAGAGCTGCGTAGCGGCAAGTTTTCCAATATCGCAGAACGGTCCGGACGTGAGCAGGATAAGGAGGACGGCGGTGGGCTGGAAACGTTGCGGCGCGGCGGGTACATGTAATTTCCAGGTGCTCGGTGTCGGGTTTCAGGTGTCAGCGAGGAGCAGATTATGGCGGCGGAACAGAGCGAACAGATTAGTATTGTGATGGCGGGCCATGTGGATCACGGCAAGAGCACGGTCATTGGCCGCCTGCTGGCGGAAACCCATGCACTGCCGCAGGGCAAACTGGAGCAGGTGCAGGCCATGTGCCGTCGGAATGCGCGGCCCTTTGAATACGCGTTTCTACTGGACGCGCTCAAGGATGAGCAGGCGCAGGGCATCACCATTGATGCGGCGCGGTGTTTCTTTCGCACGGCCAGGCGCCGCTATCTGCTGATTGATGCGCCGGGCCATATCGAATTCCTCAAGAACATGATCACCGGGGCTTCCCGCGCGGAAGCCGCTCTGCTGGTGATCGACGCGAAGGAGGGGGTCCGCGAGAACACCAAGCGCCATGGGTATATGCTCTCCATGCTGGGACTGCGCCAGGTTTCGGTTCTGGTGAACAAGATGGATTTGGTGGGATACAGCCGCGAGGTGTTCGAGTCGCTTCGCGACGAATATGCCGCCTTCCTTGGCCGCTTGGGAGTGACGCCCGCGAGTTTTATTCCGGTGAGCGGCATGCAGGGGGTGAACATTGCGGAACGGGCGGCGGAGACGGCGTGGTATGCGGGGCCGACGGTACTGGAACAGATTGACGGTTTTGGCCACAAGGAAATTCCGCACACACTGCCGTTCCGTCTGCCGGTGCAGGATATCTACAAGTTCACGGAGCAGGGCGACGATCGCCGGATTGTGACGGGAACGATCGAAACGGGAACGATCGCCGCGGGAGACGCGGTGGTTTTCCAGCCGTCGGGCAAGACCTCTCGGATCAGGTCCATCGAATACTTCAACGGGCCGGTCAGGCAGACGGCCGCGGCGGGAGAAGCGCCGGGTTTCACACTCGACACCCAGATTTACATCAAGCCGGGCGAATGGATGGTTAAGGCCGGCGAGCCGGCCATGCAGACCGGCACACGGTTCCGCGTGAACCTGTTCTGGATGGGCCGGGCGCCGATGATTCGCGAAAAGGTGTACAAGCTCAAGCTGGGCGCGGCGCGGACCCCCGTCAAGCTGGTGGAGGTGATCTCGGTGCTCGACGCCACGGAACTCAGCACGGTGGCCAACAAACAGCAGGTGGACCGCCACGACGTGGCGGAAGTCATCCTGGAGACCCCCAAGCCGGCGGCCTTCGATACCGTGGGCGAGATCGAACAGACCGGACGGCTGGTGATCGTGGACAACCACGAGATCGCCGGGGCGGGCATCATCCTGGCCGGCGTGGCGGCTCGGGAGTCCACGCTCCAGGAGCACATCCGGGAGCGAGAGGTGGCGTGGAAGAGCAGCGCCATCCCCCGGATCGAGCGGTCCGTGGTTTACGGGCACGGCGCGAAATTCGTGGTGTTTACCAGCGCGGACGCCGCCGCGGGCGAGGCGTTTGCCCGGGCGCTCGAACGGAAGCTGTTTTCCCTGAACTACAAGGTCTATTACCTGGGCATGGAGAACGTCACGCACGGACTGGATGCCGACCTGCGGGTCGAGGGCGAAATCCGCGACGATCATATCCGCCGGCTGGGGGAACTGGCGCGAATCTTCACCGATGCGGGTCTGATCTTCGTCACGTCCGTTTCCAATGTGGATGACTATGATCTCGGGATGCTGGCTCAACTGAACAGCCCCAACGAGATTGTGACGGTCCATTTGGGGGAAAACATCTTTACGTCGTTCACACCGGATCTCCGGCTCGACGCGACACTCGACGCCGGGCGCGGCGTGGAAACCGTTTGCGACCTACTGAAAAAGAAGAACGTGATTGTGGAGTACAACATATGAAGAGCCAGGGGCAGCGGAAATCGGAACTGCACCGGCGCAGCATTCTCAAGGCTGTGACGTGGCGTTTGTTCGGCACGCTGGGGACATGCCTTGTCGGGTGGTGGGTCACCGGTTCGTTGAAGATGGGGCTGGGCATCAGCCTGGTGGATTCGGCGGTGAAGATCCTGGGCTTCTACCTGCATGAGCGTTTCTGGCATGGTGTGACTTGGGGGCTGGCCGCCGGGGAATCGGCCGACGGACAAGGAGGAGGGATCTGATGAACACGCGGGCATGGCACAGGGAAACGATGCTCCTTCACGCGGCTCCGGCCCAGGAGTCCCGGGACGGCGGGACGGTTTCTCCGATCGCCCTGAGTTCCTCGTTCGCCTACGAGACCGCCGAGGGGCTGGAGGCGGTTTTTGCCGGACGCGAGCCGGGCTACGTGTATTCACGTATCGCCAATCCGACCGTCGCCGGGTTCGAGCGTCGCATTGCGGCGCTCGAAGGCGGGATCGGATCCGTCGCCTGCGCGTCGGGCATGGCGGCCATCACAGCCGCGGTGCTGGGGCTGGCGGGGGCGGGCGACGAGATTGTCTCCGGAAACAGCATTTTCGGCGGGACCTACTCGCTGTTCCGGCAGACGCTGGTCCGCTACGGGATCACAACCAGGTTCGTCGAGGCGACGGATGTGGACGCCTATCGCCGGGCCATCACGGACCGGACGAAACTGATCTTCGTGGAGACTGTCGGGAATCCGAAACTGGACATCCCGGATATCGCCGCCATTGCGGCGGTGGCCCGTGAAAAAGGGGTCGTGCTCGGGGTGGACAACACGGTGGCAACACCGTTCCTGTTCCAACCCCGCACGGCAGGTGCCGATCTCGTCATCCATTCCACGTCCAAGTTCCTCAATGGGCATGGCAATGCGATCGGCGGCGTCGTCACGGACTGCGGATCCTTCGATTGGTCCGGCCCGCGTTACGGCCACCTGGCGGCGCACCACAAGCGCGCCGGACGCCTGGCCTTCCTTGTTTATCTTCGCAACCAGATCTGCCGCGATCTCGGCGGGTGCCTTTCGCCGTTCAACGCGTTCCTGATGTCCACCGGCGTGGAGACGCTCGCGGTCCGGATGGAGCGGCACTGCGCGAACGCCGCCCGCTTGGCGGAGTTTCTGGCCGCGCACCCGCGGGTGCGCGGCGTGCGCTATCCGGGGTTGGCCGGCCATCCCGGCCACGCGGTGGCCCGGCGGCAGTTCACCGGGGGATACGGCGCGCTGCTGACGCTGCGTCTGGCGGACAAGGCCGAATGCTACCAGTTCATCAACGGCCTCGCGCTGGCCCGGGACCTCGCCAATCTGGGCGATTTGCGGACGCTGGTGATTCACCCGGCCTCGACATTCTGCCGGGATCTGTCCGGAGACGAATGCCGGGCCATGGGTGTATCGGACGATCTGGTGCGGGTTTCGGTTGGAATCGAGCATGCGGATGACATTATCGCGGATATGGAACAAAGCCTTGCGGCATTGGGAAAGGAAGAAACATGAAACTGACAATCAACGGAGCGGTAAAAGAAGCGCCGGACGCGCTTTCGGTGACGGGCCTGCTGGAGCACCGGCAGGTGAAGATGCCCGATATGGTGACAGTGGAACTCAACGGCGTGATCCTGGAGCGGGGCGACTTCGGGACGACGGTTCTCCAGGACGGAGACCGGGTGGAGTTCCTCTATTTCATGGGAGGGGGGCGTGAATAGTGAATCGTGAATGGTGAATAGTGAATCGTGAATCGTGAATGGTGAATCGTGAATGGTGAATCGTGAATGGTGAATAGGGTGTGAAATGAATTTATCGGAACAACAGATTGAGCGGTATTCGCGGCACATCATTTTGCCCGAGGTGGGTGGCAAGGGGCAGGAGCGGCTGCTGGCGGGCAAGGTGCTGCTGGTCGGCGCCGGCGGGCTCGGCAGTCCGGCGGGACTATACCTGGCGGCGGCCGGGGTCGGAACGATCGGGATCATGGATGCCGATGTGGTGGACCTCAGCAACCTGCAACGGCAGGTGGCGCATGCCACGCCCGATGTCGGACGGCCCAAGGTGGAGTCGGCGGCGGAGAAATTCAGGGCGATCAATCCGGATGTGTCGGTTCGGACGTATCGCGAGCGCCTGACGGCGGACAATGCCCTGGATATTCTGAGAGACTACGACTTTGTGATCGACGGAACCGACAATTTCGCCGCGAAGTTCCTGGTGGCCGACGCGTGTCATTTCGCGGGCAAGCCGTATTCCCACGCGGGAATTCTCAAGTTCGACGGCCAGTTGCTGACGGTGTTGCCGGGCCGCACGGCCTGCTATCGCTGCGTGTTCAAGGCGCCGCCGCCCACGGGGGCCGTCCCCTCCTGTTCGCAGGCGGGCGTGCTGGGCGTGCTGGCGGGGGTGGTCGGGACCTTGCAGGCCACGGAAGCGATCAAGTTCCTGCTCGGCAAAGGCGAACTCCTGACGGACAAACTGCTGGTCTATGATGCCTTGGGCGCGAATTTCCGGAAGGTCCCGCTGCGCAGGAATCCGAAGTGCCCGTTGTGCGGCGAAGCGCCTGCGATCACGGAATTGCGGGCCGAAGCTGCCCCGGTGTGCGCCTGCAAGCCCGGGGAGGTTTGTCCTGTGTAGGTGGCGTGGGACGTGAGACGTGAGGCGTGAGGCGCGTGAAGGGTGAACATAGAAAGACATGTAATTGAGGCGATGCTGGCGGCGGCGCGGAAAGCGGCGCCGCTGGAGGCTTGCGGTTTGTGCGGCGGGAGGGATGGGCGTGTGAGCCGGTTTTATGAACTGGCCAATGCCGACGCATCCCGGGAACACTACCGCATGCTTCCGGCGGAGCAATTCGCTGCCGTCAAGGATATGCGCGCGCGCGGCCTCGGGTTGCTGGCCATCTGGCACAGCCATCCCGAAACGCCTGCCCGCATGTCTGAAGAGGACTTGCGGCTGGCGTATACGACGGATACTGTCTATGTGATCACGTCCCTGGCGGCGCCGGATGCACCCGACGTCAAGGGGTTCCGGGTCCTCGAGGGGTGTGTGGAGGTGGTGCCGGTCGAGATCGTTGAAACGGAAGGAACAGGGGAATCATGACGACATCGGGCTACTACAGCCTTCCCGCCGACCTTGCGGCGGACATTGATGCCTACGAACGCGAGGTGGCGCGTTTTTTGGCGGGCGAAATGCCGCCGGCGGTCTTCAAGGCGCGGCGGGTGCCGCGCGGCGTGTACGAACAGCGGCGGGACGGAACCTACATGGTGCGTGTCCGCGTGGCCGGCGGGGCAATGACCCACGGGCAGGTTCGGGAACTGGCCGCGGTCAGCCGCGAGTTCAGCAACGGAATCCTGCATGTCACGACACGACAGGACGTCCAGTTCCATGACGTGTCGATCCGGGACACCCCGGCGATCATGCGGCGGCTGATGGCCGTCGGATTGACCAGCAAGGGCGGTGGCGGCAACACGGTTCGAAATATCGCGGCCTGCCCGTATGCCGGTGTTTGTCCGGCGGAGCGGTTTGATATCACGCCCTGCGCCCAGGCGGTGACGGAATGGCTGATCCCGCTTGTGGGCAGTTACAATCTTCCGCGCAAGTACAAGATTGCCTTCAGCGGCTGCGGCGCCGACTGTGCCCTGGCGCAGGTCGCGGACCTCGGTTTCATCGCGGAAGTCCGCGACGGCAAGCCGGGCTTCCGGGTTCTGGCCGGAGGAGGAATGGGCGCGCAGTCCCGCGTAGCGGATACGCTGGTTGACTGGGCGCCGGCGGAGGAGATTATCCGCATTGCCGAGACCGTGCGCCGGTTGTTCGACCGGCACGGGGACCGGGCCAACAAGCACCGTGCGCGCCTGCGGTTCGTGGTGGAGCGCGTCGGGATCGTTGAATTCCGCCGCTTGTACGCGGAGGCGTTCGCGCAAGCGGCGGCCGAAGGCGTTCCGGCGTGGAAAAGTGCACAGTCGCTGGTGATGCGGGACGGATGCGAAGAGGCGGGTCGGCCGTCGGAAGTGGCGTGGAACGGTGTGCGTGTGGTTGCCCAGCAGCAGGCGGGTTGTGTGTCCGTGCCCTTGCGTTTGCCGCTCGGCTTCATTCCGGCGGGGGATCTGGCGCGCATCGGGGAGTTGGCGGCGCGTTACAGCCGCGAATCCGGCGTGCGGGCCACGCGTGGGCAGCACTTGATGCTGCGAAGCGTTCCCTGCGACGACCTGCCGGATCTGGTTGCCGGGTTGCGAGGATTGGAGACGGATGTGCTGACTCCCACGCCGCTGGACCGGTTTGTGGCCTGCGCCGGCGCCGCGACGTGCAGACTGGGAATCTGCCTGGCGCGGAACGCCGCACGCGCCTGTGCCGGCGTCCTGGCGGATAGCGGTATCGCCCGCGAAACGCTGGATGACATGGAGTTCCTGGTCAACGGCTGCACCAATTCGTGCGGGCAGCAGCCTGTGGGGGCCATCGGGTTCTTCGGGGCTGCGCAGCGGACGGGGGAGCGCTTGGTTCCGTCCTATGGTGCAACCATCGGCGGGCGGTGCGGGGTGGCCGGAGCGCGGTTTGGTGCGCCGGCGGGCAAGGTTCCGGCGGCGGCTTTGCCGGCACTGGCGCGGGAGTTGGCCCTGGACTTCCAAGCCGGGCGCAGGCAGGGGGAGTCCTTCCTGTCGTATGCCGACCGGCTGGGGTTGCCGCACTTCCGCGCCCTGGTGGCGAAGCATGCGGGGATTCCCGCTTTCGAGGGCTCTCCCGAGTACTATCGCGATCTGGGCGCCGCGGAATGGTTCTCGCTGGCCGGACGCGGCGCCGGCGAGTGCGGCGCCGGGGTATTCGAGGTGATCCAGCAGGATCTGGAAGCGGCCCGTAAAGCGGTTCAGCCGTTTGAAATCCTGATTCCAGCGGTGCGCGCGTTGCTGATCACGCGGGGTGTGGACGCCCGCGATCCCGACGCCGTGTGGCGCGAATTTGAGCGGCATTTCATTGACACAGGGCTGGTGTCCGGGGAATTCCGGGCGCTCCTCGACCGCGCGCGGGGATACACGCAGGGCTGGAAGACGGCTTTCGAGGGGCAGGAGCAGGCGATTGGCGCGCTCCGCGGCAGGGTGGAACTGCTGTATTCGACCCTTGACGCCAATCTGGAGTTTCACCCGCCGGAAAAAGAGTCCGGGAAGCCTGCCACGGGCGGTGCCGCGTTTCCGGCGGGCGGCAAGCCGGATGCGAAGATGGAGAAGGCGACCGCCACGCAGGATCTCAGCGGTGTTCCGTGCCCGATGAACTTCGTCAAGGCCAAGCTCAGGCTGGAGACGATGAACCCTGGCGACACGCTGGCCATTGTTCTCGATGATGGCGATCCAATCCGGAATGTGCCGGCGAGTTTCAAGGCGGAGGGCCAGGAGGTGGGTGAGATCATCGGCCGTCCGGACGGGCGCTGGGTGGTCATGGTCCGCAAGGCGCGATAGACCGGCGACCGGCACGGGGAGAGAGCGGATGAACTACTTCAAGGACAATTCGGTTTCGATCGGCAACACGCCGCTGGTGCAACTCAGGCGTGTGGCGGGGGACAGGGCGCTGGTGCTGGGCAAGGTGGAAGGGCGCAACCCGTCGTATTCGGTCAAGTGCCGGATCGGCGCCGCCATGATCTGGGACGCCGAGGCGCGCGGGGTGCTCCGTCCCGGCATGGAGATCATCGAGCCGACAAGCGGCAATACCGGAATTGCCTTGGCGGCGGTGGGCGCCGCAAGAGGGTACAAGGTCACGCTGGTGATGCCGGAGACTATGAGCGTCGAACGGCGGAAGATATTGAAGGCATATGGGGCGGGGATTGTGTTGACGAGCGCTGTCAAGGGGATGGAAGAGGCGATTCAACGGGCGGAGCAGATGGCGGCGCGGGACCCGAGCCGCTACTATATGCCCCATCAATTCAATAATCCGGAGAACCCTGCGATCCATGAGAAGACGACGGGGCCGGAAATCTGGGCGGCGACGGACGGGAAGATCGATGTGCTGGTGGCTGGAATCGGCACAGGGGGGACGATCACGGGAATTTCCCGCTACATCAAGCGGCAGAAAGGCAAATCCATTCTGGTGGTGGGGGTCGAACCCGGGACGAGCGCGGTGATTTCGCAGCATCTGGCGGGGCAGGCGCTGACTCCCGGTCCGCACATGATCCAGGGCATTGGCGCCGGTTTCATTCCCCGCGTTCTCGACTTGGCGCTGGTTGACCGGATGGAGCAGGTCGGGAACGAGGAAGCCATGGAATACGCGCGCCGGCTGGCGGGCGAGGAGGGTATTCTCGCGGGTGTGTCATGCGGGGCCGCCGTTGCGGTCGCGGCGCGGTTGGCCGCGAAACCGGAGTTCGAGGGCAAGACCATCGTGGTCATCCTGCCGGATTCCGGGGAACGGTATCTTTCGACGATGTTGTTCGAATAAAGACGGCGCTTCAGGCGCCGGGAAAGAAAGGAAATCCATGTACGAGCAGAGTGTCCGGGATGGCGCCGCGACAGGCGCGCGCAAGGCGGTGTTTCTTAAACGGAATCCGGTCGGCTATTTTATTGCCTCGATGCTGGCCGGTGTGTATGTGGGCCTGGGAATCATTCTCATCTTCGCCATTGGCGCTCCTTTTGCCCAGGCCGAGCATCCGGCGATCAAGCTTATCATGGGAGCCTCCTTCGGGCTTGCTCTCACCCTGGTGGTGTTTGCCGGGTCCGAACTGTATACGGGCAACGTCCTGTTTCTCGGGCTGGGCCGCCTGCATGGAACGTGCTCCTGGCAGGACGTGGCGGGGGTTTGGACGGTATCCTGGTTTGGCAATCTGGCGGGGTCGCTGGTGTTGGCATGGGTTGCGGTCTCGGCCGGGAGCATAGCCGGGGCAATGCCGTTCATTGCCAAAGTGGCGGGCTCGAAAATGGCCGTCGGCCCATGGGCCCTGATCGGGCGCGGGCTGTTGTGCAATCTGCTGGTCTGTCTGGCGTTGTGGACTTCGAGCCGGACGAAATCGGATACGGCGAAGATTCTGTTGATTGGATGGTGCCTGTTCGGATTCATCGGCTCCGGCTATGAGCACAGCATCGCAAATATGACCCTGCTGGGGCTGGGCGTGTTGGGGCAGTCCGGTTCGGCTGTGGGATGGGGAGGGTTCTGGTACAATGTGTTATGGGTTACGATTGGAAACACTGCAGGTGGTCTTCTGTTGGCCGGGGCGTACCATCTGGCCACTCGTGATGCAACACGCCTGCCGGAGGAGCAACCGTCATGAGTACACAGCAACGTCTGGTGATTGTCGGCAACGGTATGGCGGGCGGCAAGCTGGTGGAGGAAGTCCTGGCGCGGGACCGCGGCAGGTATGCCATCACCATGATTGGAGACGAGCCGCACGGCAACTACAACCGTATCAAGCTGGTGGTCAAGCTGAAGGAGGAGAATCCGCCGGATCTGTACCTCAATCCGCCTGAATGGTATCCGGCCAATGGCATCCGTGCGCTGCTGGGGCGCACGGTTCTGGGTATTGACCGGGACAACCGCCGGGTCAGACTGGATGGCGGCGGGTCGGAACCGTATGACATACTGGTTCTCGCCACAGGATCGCGCCCCATCATTCCACCCATGAACGGGCTGGATCTGCCGGGCGTATTTTCACTCCGCCGTTTGGATGACGTCGGACGGATCCGGGAGTTCCTCCGCGACAGGAGTCTTGCGACGGTGGTGGGCGGCGGATTGCTGGGGCTGGAACTGGCGCTGATGTTGCGCCTGTTGGGCAAGAAGGTCACGGTCTCGCACCTGATGCCGACGCTCATGGAAATGCAGCTTCCGGAGGAAGCCGGGCGTTATCTCCAGCGCCACTTGGAAGGGCTGGGTATTGAGTTCATTGTCGGAACCTACATCACGGACTTGCTCGGATCGACCGCCGGGGTGGAGGAAGCCCGATTCAAGGACGGGCGTACGATCGAGACAGAGGCTGTATTCTTCAACTGCGGCATCCGGCCCAACACCGATCTGGCCAGGCATTCCGGTCTCGTATTCAACCGCGGCATCGCGGTGAATGAGCGCCTGCAGACCAGCGATCCGGCCATCTACGGTTGCGGCGAGTGCATCGAGTTCCGGGGCGAAACATGGGGTCTGGTTGCCCCCGTTTATGAGCAGGCGCGCACCCTGGCCGCCGTATTGTGCGGGGAGGATGTTGAATACAAGCCATCACCTCCCGTTCCCACGCGGTTGAAATCGGATATCCCGGTCCTAAGCATGGGGAAATTCAAGCCTGGTGCAGGCGATGAGGTGACCACGTTTGCCGATCCGGGATCGGCCGCGTACAAGCAACTGGTTTTTGCCGGCGACACGCTCACCGGCGCTGTGCTGGTGGGCGAAGACCTGAACGCGGATCTCATCTCCCTGCACTACACGGCCAGGTTGCCCGCGCCCCGGCGCCGGGCCGACCTGTTGTTCCCCGGTGCCCGGGCAGGGGATGTGATCGTGGATGGCAAGCTGATACCGGACGACGCCCGCATCTGCGACTGCAACGGGGTTTCCGCCGGGGCGATACGCCGTTCGATCCGGGGCGGGAACGACACCCTTCACAAGGTGATGCTGAACACGAAGGCGGGAACCGGTTGCGGCACCTGCAAGAGCAAGATCAAGGCACTTCTCATCGCCGAGGTCGGCGAGCTTCGTGCTGATCCGGCCGACCGGTATTTCGTGGCGGGCGTTCCGTTCGACCGGCCTGCGCTGACTGATTTCGTTCGCGGCCGGAACCTGCGATCCGTGTCGCAGGTCTTGTCCGCCATCCCCGGATCCGTGGATGATTCCAAGACCCGCATGGGGTTGGATTTTCTCCTCAACTACATCTGGAAATCGGATTACGACGTGGAGGAAGATGCCCGGTGCGCTAACGACCGGTTCTCGGGTAACATCCAGAACGACGGTCGTTTCAGTGTCATCCCCAATATTCCCGGAGGATTGGCCACCAGTCGGCAGTTGCGTGCCATAGCGGATGTGGCGGATACCTATGGCGCGACGATCAAGATTACGGGCGCGGATCGGATCGCTTTGTTCTCCGTCGCCAAGAAGGACCTGAAGGATGCGTGGCGGCGTTTGCAGATGGGGTCGGGCCATGCCTTCACCAAGAGCTTCCGGGCGTGCAAGTCCTGCGTGGGATCGACCCATTGCCGGTTCGGCCTGCTGGATTCCCTGGCCCTCGGCCAACGACTTGGCGACCGCTACCGCGGCATGATGGGGCCGGCGAAATTCAAGATGGGGGTGTCGGGTTGTCCGCGCAACTGCTCGGAGGCCACCATAAAGGACTTCGGCGTTGTGGCTGTCGAAGGCGGATGGGATGTGTACATTGGCGGAAACGGCGGGGCGCATGTCTATGGGGCCCACAAGATCGCCTGCGTGGAAACCGGCGACGAGGTGGTGCAGCTTGCAGACCGCTTTTACGAGTATTATCGCCGGCACGCCAACTACGGCGAGCGCACCGCGCTGTTCGTGGAACGCCTGGGAATCAAACCCGTTACGGATGCAGTCTTGAACGCTCCTCCGGAAGCTTTGCGGGAGTTGGAAGACAGCATCCAGGAGACGATCGCCAACTACCGTGATCCCTGGCTTGCGCCGGGCGCCAATTTGGATAACGAATCCCCGAACCGACCCGATCTTGACAGGGAGGGATTTGCGGTCCTCGGTCCGGCGGACGAAGTTCCGCCGGGGACATCGCGGCTTTATCATCTCGCCGACACGCCGATCGCTGTGTTCCATGGCCGGGACGGACGCTGGATTGCCGTGCACGGCGTATGTCCCCACAAAGGGGGGCCGGTCGTGGACAGCATTTATGGAAACGGGCGGCTGGTGTGTCCGCTGCACAGCTATTCGTTTGATGTGGTCACGGGGGTTTGCGACAATCCAGACGTTCCGCCATTGGGCATTTTCGAAGCATCCGTGAAGAACAACATGCTCCGGGTCCGGGCAACAACAGAAGATAACGCCGGCACTGGACCCGTTCGATGCCACTGCCATGATACCTGACGCCCCATCGCCATCCGCCGGAGCGGCCTCGCGCCAGGCGCGCGGGCCCGCCCGCAAGACGCTGCCTGTGGCCCTCCTTGTGGAGGGGCGCCGGTGTTTGGTTGTCGGCGGGGGGCCTGTGGCCGCACGCAAGGCGGAGTCCCTTCTCGATGCCGGCGCCGAGGTGGTTCTTGTGGCGCCGGACATTGGCGGGCCTGCCGGAAAGCTGCGCGAAAGGCCCGGGATGACGCTGGTCCGCCGAAAATACACCCCGGGGGATCTGGACAGCCGGCTGTTCCTGGTTGTGACCGCCACGGATGACCACGCCGGGAACCGCCGGATACTGGATGATTGCCGGTCAAGGGGGATCCTCTGTGCCTGTCCGGATACAGGCTGGCAGAATGGCGATTTCATCTCTCCCGCCAGTTTCCGCCACGGCGATCTTACGGTCAGTGTTTCCACAGGAGGGCTCTCCTGCCGGCGCTCACGGATGGTCAAGGAGAGTCTGGCCCGGCATGCCGAAGGGCTGGGGATCGCCGATCTTCTGGTCATCGGAACGGACCATCGCGTTTCCGGTTTGGAGCAGCGGGAATCACTGCCTCTGTACGGCGACCGTCAGGACGTGGCGGCCGCGATGCTGAAGCAGATTCTGGGTGTGCATGAGTTCATGCTGCTCCGCACATGCAATCGCGTGGAATTCGTTGGTGTGGCGGCCGCCACGCCGGCGGTGCGGGAAATCGTGGAACGGGTGCTCGGCTTCGACCGCCTCGAAAACCGGTTCTATGTGCGGCAGGGACGGGACGCTTTCGGCCATCTGGCGCTGGTGGCCGCCGGGTTGCTCTCCCGGATGGCGGGAGAGACCCACATCTGTTCGCAGGTGAAAGCCGCTCTCGACGACAGCCGGAGGGCGGGATGGTCGGGAGGGGTGCTGCACGATTGGGTCGGCCGGGCGTTGCATGTTTCGAAGACCATCCGGCGGGACACAGAGGACATTCTCGGGCGGCGCGATGTGGAGGCGGTGTGCGCTGATTTCCTGGAAGCGCAAGGACATGGCCTCCGCGGACGGCGTGTCCTGGTGGTGGGGAGCGGCATGATCGGCAGGGGCGTGGTGGAGGAGGCGGTGAGACGCGGGGCCGTCGTCTCGTGTTGTTATCACGTCCGGGTCCCGGACGTTCCGGCGTCTGTGGCGCTGGTTCCCTGGGAATCCCTGCCCGTCGCGATTGGGGAAGCGGAGGTTATCGTGTGCGCGGTTGGCGGCGGCGAACCGGTCCTCACGGCCGACCTTGCGCGGCGGATTCCATCCGGGCGGCAGGCGGTGGTTGTGGATCTCGGGGTCCCGAGGAATGTGGTGCCGGGATTCGCGAGTGGATGCGCCGGAATTCGCGTGGCGGCCCTGGAGGAGATCGAACGTGCCCGCGGCGGTGGCGACGCCGTGCAGAGGGCGCTGGCATTGGGCGGGAGGATCATTCTGGAACATGGGCGGGAGTACGATGAAATCAGGGCAGGGATTCAGGGTTGGCACCAGGGGTAGCCGGCTGGCCATGGTCCAGACGGAGGAGGCGGCCGCGGAAATCCGCCGCGTCCTGCCGTCCGCGACGGTCAGCCCTGTCGTCTTCACGACTCCCGGCGACCGGGACAAGGCCCGGGACTTGCGCGGGAGCGCCTCCGACTTTTTCACGCGGGACTTGCACGATGCGGTGCGGGACGGCGTGGTGGATTGCGCCATCCACAGCGCCAAGGATCTGGAGGAGCGGCCACCGCGGGGATTGGACTGGTTCTGGCTGTCCGGGGGCGCGGATCCGCGGGATGTGGTGGTGCTGCGCCGGGGCGATACGGAAGCGGATTTGAAGGCTGGCGGGATGGCAGGCGTGAGCAGCGAACGGCGGGAAACGTATTGCCGGAAGCGTTATCCACACCTGCGGATACACGGCATCCGGGGGACCATCGAGGAGCGGCTGGCGCAACTGGATGAGGGCGGTTATGACCTGCTGGTCATGGCGGCCGCCGCGCTTCTGCGGCTGGGGATGGAGGAGCGGATCACGCGGTGGATTCCCCTGGAGGAACTGGAACCTCCGGAAGGTCAGGGGCATCTGGCGCTGACTTTCCGGGCGGGTGATGCGCGTTTCCTTCGTTTGCGCAGTTGTTTTGTGAAACCGGTTGTCTTCGCTGGCGCCGGCAGCGGTTCCGTGGAGTCATGTACGATCGGAGCCGCGGATGCCCTGGCGCGGTGTGACATTTGTCTTTATGACAGCCTGGTGGCGCCGGAGCTCCTGGGTGGATTGCCGCGGGCGGCGAGATGGGTGGACGTGGGAAAACGGTGCGGTCGGCAACCGGTTCCCCAGGAAGAAATCAATGAGTGGATTACGAATGCCGCCCGCCGTGGCTGGCGGGTTGTACGACTCAAAGGGGGGGATCCCGGTATTTTCGGGCGTCTGGCGGAGGAGATTGAAGCGCTGGACGCACTGAGTCTTCCCTATCGGGTTGTTCCAGGCGTCAGTAGCCTGAATGCCGCCACCACGGGAACGGGCATACTGTTGACGCGGCGCGGTGTGTCGCGCGGGTTCATCGTGATGACGCCGCGTCTGGAAGGCGGCGGGGTCGGCCCGGTCGGGCGTGAGGGGCGCCGGGACCTTCCGCTGGCCCTGTTCATGGCTGTTGGTGTTCTCGAAAGCGTGGCGCAATCGCTGGTGGCGGATGGATTGGACGAAGAGACCCCGGTGGCCGTCGTGCTGGATGCGGGGTCGGCGGAGGAAACCGTGATTCGCGGCACACTGGCCGACATCGCCGGCCGGGTGCCCGCCGCCGAGCGGCCCGGTATCGTCATCGTGGGGTCGTGCGCCGCCGGGGGATACTCCTCCGAATGGGGGGCTTTGCGCGGACGTTGCGTGCTTCTGCCGGGGACAGAAATGCACGGGAAAAAGGCGGCGGATGCGGTTCGCGATCTTGGCGGGTTTCCACTGCCGTTGCCATTGATCCGTATGGTTCCGGAACCCGAATGCGTTCCATTGTTGCGGAAACTGCGGGAATTCGACTGGGTGGTGGTCTCTTCGCCATCCTCGGCGCGCATGCTGTTGCACGGACTCCGCAATGCCGGCTTGGATCTCCGGTCCCTTCCAAAATTGTTGGTGGCTGGGCCTGGCACGGCGGATGTGTTCCGGGAGTGCGGTGTGTTTCCGGATGCGATTCCGGATCGCGACTTTGGCGTGGAAGGCATCTTGGCGGCGGCGCGGCGGGCTTTGCCTGCCTGCGCCACCGTGCTGCGGTTGCGGTCCGATCGGGCGGGAACGCGCCTGTCGGAGGAATTGATGCGGTGCGGGTTCCGGGTGACGGACGGTATCCTCTACCGGAACGAGCGTCTTTGCCCCGGCCGTATCCCGCCGTTTGATGCCGTGTTCTTCGCCAGCGCCTCGGCGGTGGAGGCATTTCTCGATCTCCAGCCGGCGAAGGCGCTGGCGGGAAAAATCGTGGCGGCCATGGGGGCGCCGACCCTGGCGGCATTGGACAGGAATGGCATCAGGGTGGATAGTGTGGCGGCGCGGGCCACGGTGGACGCCGCGATCGAGGGGTTGGCGGCGGTTTGGCTGCGGAAGGAATGGGAGGCTTTGTCATGAATGGATATCCGGATATCCGGTTGCGGCGGTTGCGCTGGACAGCGGCGCGGCGTAAACTGTTCGATGAACCCATGCCGGGCCCGGAGAAATTCCTCTGGCCGGTATTCGTGCGGGCCGGGCGGGACGGCAGGGATCCCATCGAGGCCATGCCCGGCCAGTTCCGGTATGGTGTGGATGGACTGCTGCGGGATCTGGAGAATCCGGCAAAGACCGGAATCGGTGGAATCCTGCTGTTTGGATTGGAAGACAACCGCCGTAAGGATCCGCAGGGGTCCGGCGCCTGGCGGGCGGGCGGTCCGGTTCAGAAAGCGGTGAAGGCCGTCAAGAAACACTATCCGGATCTCGCGGTGTTCACGGATGTCTGTCTCTGCGCCTATACGAGTCACGGGCATTGCGGGACTCTGCGGCGCGACGGGCAGGTGGATAACGATGCCGCGTGCGCCCGCCTTGCGAAAGTGGCGGTGTCCCACGCCGAAGCCGGGGCCGACGGCGTGGCGCCGAGCGCCATGATGGATGGCCAGGTCGCCGCCATCCGCCGCGCACTGGCCCAGGCGGGATGTGACGATACGCTGCTCATGAGTTATTCCACGAAGTTCGCGTCATCCCTGTATGGCCCCTTCCGCGAGGCCGAACGATCCGCGCCGAGGCATGGCGACCGGCAAGGATACCAAGCCTCTTGCCGTGACGTCGCGACGGCCCTGCGCGAGTCGGAACTGGACGAACAGGAAGGCGCGGACATCCTGATGGTCAAGCCGGCGCTTTTCTACCTCGATGTGATTTCGCGGCTGCGCGGAACGACGAAACTGCCCATCGCGGCGTATAATGTAAGCGGCGAATACTCCATGCTGATCGCGGCGGCGGAGCGGGGCATGGGCGATTTGAGAGCCATGGCGCGGGAATCCATCTTCGCGATCCGGCGCGCCGGGGCGGATCTGCTCATCAGTTATTGGGCCAACCGCTACGGGGAGTTGCTTTCGTGAATGACGTCATGAATGCAACGCTTTTTGAACGGGCGTGCCGCGTGATTCCCGGAGGCGTCAACAGCCCGGTGCGCGCGTTTGGCGCGGTGGGTGGCGATCCGTTGTTCATCCGGCGCGGCCAGGGCTCCCGCCTGTTTTCGGCCGATGGGTGCGAGTTCGTGGATTTCTGCGGTTCTTGGGGCCCGTTGATCCTTGGACATGCCCATCCCGCCGTTGTCGAAGCCGTTCAACGGGCGGCGGCTGACGGTACCTCCTTTGGCGCGTGTACGGAACGCGAAGTGGAACTGGCGGAACTCCTGTGCGCGCGGATTCCGTACCTGGAGCGGGTGCGTCTGGTCAGTTCCGGAACGGAAGCGTGCATGACGGCGATCCGGCTGGCGAGGGGATTCACACGCCGGAACAAGATTCTCAAGTTCGACGGCTGCTACCATGGGCATGCGGATGCGCTGCTGGTTTCCGCCGGAAGCGGCCTCCTGACCGGCGGGATGGCCTCCTCGGCCGGGATTCCGCCGGGTGTTGTGACGGATACGCTGGTGGTTCCCTACAACGATCTGGCGGCGGTCGGGACCGTTATGGCGGACTGGGGCGGGGAAGTGGCGGCCATTATTGTCGAACCCGTCGCCGCCAACATGGGTCTGGTGCTTCCGGAACCGGGATTCCTGGAGGGGTTGCGGCGTGTGACCGCGGAGAGGGGCGCGCTGCTTATTTTCGATGAAGTCATCTCTGGCTTTCGGTTCGGTCCCACGAGCTACGGGGCGCTGTGCGGCGTCACCCCGGATTTGACGTGTCTCGGGAAGATCATTGGCGGCGGCATGCCGATCGGGGCTGTCGGCGGCCGGGCGGATGTCATGAAGCAACTGGCTCCGGAAGGGACCGTATACCAAGCGGGGACCTTGAGCGGGAACCCGGTTGCCGTGGCGGCGGGGTTGGCAACGCTGACGATGTTAGCTCGGGAGAATCCGTATCCCGCACTGGAGCGTCTGGGTCGATTACTGCAGGAAGGGATCGCGCGATGCTTGGTGCCCGGAGTCTTGTCCGCGCACTGTGTCCGGCGCGGGGGCGTGTTTACGTTGTTCTTCGGGGATCCGCCGCTGCGCATTCTGGCCGATGTCAAACGGTGCGACACGCGCGCGTACGCCAGTTTCTTTCATGGTATGCTGCAGCGGGGCATTTACCTCCCCTCTTCCCAGTTCGAGGTATGCTTCCTCTCCGCGGCCCACACGGAAGCAGATGTGGACCGTTTCCTCTCGGCAGCCGATGAGTCCATGGCCGCAATGCTGGTGGGTCAGTGAACCGCAGGACCCAACCAGGTCTGGTATGGATGTTCGCAGTGCCGTCGTCCGGAAAAGATCCTGTTGACATGGAGATTAGGTTGGCCTAACTTAGGTGGAAATGAAGCCGGAAAACGTCGTCGAAAAAGCCTTATCCCTGCCGCAGCAGCGGTATTTGGAGGTGGTTTCGGGTTTGTTGCGGGAACGGGGTATCGCCCGTGTGAAGGATGTGGCGGAGCGACTGGGGGTCAGCCTGCCATCGGTCAGCGAGGCTGTGAAGCGGCTTGTGGAAATGGGGGTCGTCGGCCGTGATGCGCGGCATGGCATTGCGCTTAGGGCGGCCGGGCGCGAGATGGCGGAGCAGTTGGAGGAACGCCACCAGGCGCTGAAACGCTTCATGGTGGAGGTCATGGCGATGACTCCGGAGCGTGCGGATGATGTGGCTTGCCACGTGGAGCATTGCGTGGACCGGGATTTTGCCGTGCGATTGACGGATCTGGCTGGGTTTCTCGAACGTGAATATCCATGGACTCTGAAAGGGATTGCAGACCATGTACGGGAAAAGCATTCAGAGCGTGCCGCTGGAGCCGCGCAGGGCGCAGGGATCTGATTTTTGGACTTGTAAGTTAGGGAGGCCTAATTTGCAGGGAAATAATACTGAAGAAAGGAACAGAATGAGGACGATACATATGGGGGGAATGGTTGCGTTGTTGACTGGAGTTCTTGCCGCTAGGTGGGGATATGCCGGGGACGTGAATGCCCGGCTGGAAGCGCTGGAGGCCCAAGTGGCTGAATGGAAGGCAAAGGCCGCAGAGCCAGCGGAGAGTACCGTCCAGATCCATGGATACGGTGAACTGCACTATAACGCACTGAAAGGTGAAGGTGGCGCGGCGGACAAGGATGAAGTTGACTTCCACCGTTTTGTCCTGTTCCTCGGGCATGAATTCAGCCCCCGTGTGCGTTTTAACTCGGAGTTGGAGGTGGAGCATGCTGTCAGCGGCGGTGATGAGCCCGGCGAAGTGGAACTCGAGCAGGCGTATTTGGACTACGATGTGGCGGACGGACACACGGCCCGGGCTGGTTTGTTCCTTGTGCCTGTCGGTTTCTTGAACACCACACATGAGCCGCCGCGTTTCTATGGAGTGGAGCGGAACCCGGTGGAGAATGCGATTCTGCCGACCACATGGTGGGAGGCGGGTGCGGGCGCACATGGGGACTTGGGAAGCGGTGTATGGTACGAGGCCTATGTTCACAGCGGATTGAACGTGCCCACCGGGACGCTATATGCGGTGCGGGGCGGCCGGCAGAAAGTGGCCAAGGCGGAGGCCTCCGATCCCGCCGCCACGCTGGCATTGAAGTGGAGCAGGCCCGGTGTGACGGTGGGCGGCGCGGTGCATTATCAGGCCGACATTACCCAGGGCAACGATCCGGCAGCCGGCGACGCATGGCTGGGAGAGGTGCACGCCGATGTCCGCCGCGGTCCGGTGGGGCTGCGGGCGCTGTATGCGGAATGGGCCTTGGAGGGGGAAGGGCCGGAATCGGCCGGCGCGGACCGCCAGTATGGCTGGTATGTGGAGCCGTCGTACCGTTTCACCGAACAGGTGGGGATCTTTGCGCGGTACAGCGAATGGGACAACCAGGCGGGGGACCCGGCTTCCGCAAGCGGCAAGAAGCAGTGGGATGCCGGTGTCCACTGGTGGCCGCATGAGCAGGTGGTCGTCAAGGCGGATTACCAGTGGCAGGATCATGAAAGCGGCAAGAACCAGAACGGCATCAACCTCGGCATCGGCTATGAGTTCTAGGGCGATGCTGTTTGTGGCCGTGTGGGCGGTCGCGGCGGTCCATGCCCCGGCCGCCGCCCCTCCGCCGTTCGTGTCGGCGGCGTTCGAAGATCCGCCGGAGCCATCCGTGTTGGAAATCCGGGGGCCGCTGGCCACGAATGTTGCCTCGATCCTTGGGCATGTCTACCCGCATCCCCGTGTGGACTACTGGCTCGCGGGCGGGAAGACGGTGTGGATTCTGGAGGGCCGGGGTAGATCCGGCCGGTTCACGGCCGGGTTCGTGCTGGACGGAGGCCGGATTGCCGCGAGCGACGTGCTGGTTTACGCGGGCGATCGCGGCAGGGAGATCCGGTCGCGGAGTTTTCTGCGGCAGTTCAATGGCGTGGCCCTGCGGGAGAACCGCGAACTGGACCGGAAGATCGACGGCATCACCGGCGCGACGATTTCGGTGGATGCCATGGAAAATCTGGTCCGGCTCGCGCTCTGTCTGGATTACCACGTTCGGCGAGGAGGCAACGATCCTGGCGGCCGTGACTTCCGTCCGAAAAAGGGCGGCCACCCGCCGGACGCTGCCCGTGGCCCCCACTCACGGAGGGATGCGAACGATCGGGAAAACATCCGGACAAGACCAGTTTCACCGGTTGCCGGTGAGGGTGAAAGAATGGTACAGTTACGCCATGGTTGTTCATGGCAACAGGGTTCTGACGGTTTTGCTGGCGGCACTTGTGCTCACGGGCGGGTTTGCCTGCGCCTGGGCCGCGACGGGATGTGACGATGATCATTGTTCCGCAGTACCGGATGGAATGGGTTATTGCGCGTGTTGCGCCGTGACCGCCGATATTCCCCCCGAGTGCCGTCTGGTGCCGGGCGCTTCCATTATCGGGCGCTGCTGGCATTCCCCGTCGGTCAACCCTGTCCTGCCGATGTCCGATATCTTCCGCCCTCCCATCGCGTGACGCATCGCGGCCTTGACGGCCGGCAAGGTGTGTCTGTCCACTGCTCAAATGGATCCCGTGGCTTATGCCCGCGTTGATCCGTGATTTCTGAACCGGGAGGAGAATGCTCATGCGGATGAATCATATGGCCCCGTGGCGGGGTGTTGTTGCCGTCGTTTGCCTTTGCGCGGGTCTGATGGCGGACGCTGGAACTGTGGCGGCATCCACGAACCAGGTGATGTCGGTGAACGACTGTGTCGGGAAGGCGCTGGCGGGAAATCCGGCCTTGCAGGCTGCGGCCTGCCGGTGGGAGGCGGCGAAGGCGCAAGTCTCCCAGGCCCGGGTTGTCTCCAATCCCCAATTCTCGGCTGAAGTGGAGAGCTTTGGCGGGAGCGGGGAATACCGGGGGTGGGACGCGGCGGAAAGCACCTTCGGGCTTTCCCAGGAAATCGAACTTGGCGGCAGGCGAAGCAGCCGCATGGCGGAGGCCGTTGCGGAGGCCGATGCGGCCCGGGCGGCGTACGAATCCCTGAAACTGGATCTTGTCCGTGACACCCGCAAGGCGTTTCTCGCCGTGGTGCTGGCGGAGGAGAAATGGCGGCTGGCCGGGGATGCGGTCCGCCTGGCCGCCGAGGTTGAGGCGACCACGGCCGCGCGTGTCGCCGCCGGCAAGACGACTCCGTTGGAATCCGGCCGGGTTCGTGTGGACGGCGCCAGGGCGGAGTTGGCGCGGGACGATGCCGCATCGGAACTCGAATCCGCGCGGCGGCGTCTGGCGGCGCTATGGGGGGCGGACGAACCCGGGGTTGACCTGTCCCGTGAGGCCTTTCCGGATTGCCCCGTCGACATACCGCCGCTGGCGGAACTGCTGGCCGGCCTTGACCGCACGCCGGATGCCGCGGGATGGCGGGCTGCCATCCGCGCCGCGCAGGCCAGGCTCCAGTCCGGCAAGGCGGCGCGTGTTCCCAATGTCGAACTCTCGCTGGGAGTCCGCCGGTTCGAGGATAGCCCCGATACGGCGCTCGTCGCGGGCATCGCGGCGCCGTTGCCGCTGTTCGACCGGAATGCCGGAGGAGTCCGCGCGGCGGCCGCCGAACTGGAGGCGGCAACATTGGACGAAGCGGCTGGCGGCTCCGCCCTGCGGTTGGAATTGTGCGATCTGTACGGGCGGATCCTGAACCAGCAGAAGCGGGTCGCCGTTCTCAAGAGCATCGGCTTGCCCGCCGTCGAGCGGGCATGGGTGGCGGCGCAAGCGGGGTACAGGGAAGGAAAGACCGGCTATCTGGAAGTTCTGGATGCCCAACGGGTCTACACGGAACTGCGGGTGGAATCCGTGGAGGCTGTCGCGGGACTCCTGGCGGCGCTGGCCGACGTGCAGCGGTTTATGACGCCGGTAATGAGTCTGGAAGCCAAGTGAATCGAACCTTTGGAGGAAGACAATCATGAGAAAACAAGTGGTGATGGTCGTTGTGGCGTTTGTTGTTTCCTTGTTGTGGAGCATCGCTGTTGCCGCCGCGGGCGACGGATGCGGAAAGGACGATGGTTGCGGCGCCGCCGCCGGGAAGGAGAGTCATGCGGGGCATGGTCAGGCGCCGGTGTCGGGGGAGCAGCGGTTCACGGTGGAATGCGAACACAACATTGCCCAATACACCTGCGACGAATGCAGGTATGAGCTTGGCATGGTCAAGGTGGCGGACGAATTGTTGCGCGGCGCCGGCGCGTCCACCGGCCTGGTCGGAATTGTGGAGGTGAAGCGCCAGAAGGCGGAGGTCATGCTGGATGTCGCCGGCGTGATCCAGTTGAACGCCAATTGCGAGGTGCATGTGGCGCCGCGGATTGCCGGCGTGGTGCGGGAGGTGTTTGTGGACGCGGGGGATGCCGTGAAGAAGGGCGATGTGCTGTTCGAAATCGAAAGCACGGAGCTGGGGCGCGCCATAGGCGACTACCGGAAGAGCCGGGCGCTGGCCGGATTATCGGGAAGGAATCTCGACCGCGAGACACGGTTGTTTTCCCAGAAGGTCGGGTCCGAGGCGGATCTGATCGGCGCCCGTATGGAGTATGAACAGCATTGCGCCGACCAGGAAGCCGCCGAGCATCAGCTTCATGTCATGGGAGTGGATGAGGATTTTGTGAAGGATATCGGTTCCAATGGTCATTCCAGAACGTCGGGCCGACTGCCGTACCGGGCCCCGATGGATGGCCGGATCGTGGAGAAGCATATTGCGCTTGGCGAGATGGCGGAACCCGGTAGGGACGTCATGCTGCTGGCGGATCTTTCCTCGGTGTGGGTCTGGATGGATATCTATGAACCGGATCTGGCCGCCGTGCTGGAACGCCTCGCGTCCGGCGCCGCCCCGGTGGTTGTCACGACTCGTGCTTTCCCGGGCCGGGAGTTCGCGGGCCGTGTGGATCGTATCGGGTCTGTCATGGACGAAAAGACCCGCACGGTCAAGGCGCGGGCCGTGCTGGATAATCCCGGCGAGGCGCTGCGGCCGGGAATGTTCTGCCGTGCCGCGATCTCGCTTGGCGATGGACAGGAAACCCTGGTGGTGCCAAGGGAATCCATTCTGGTGGATGAGGGGCAGAGCTTCGTGTTCCAGCACGCGCGCGGGCCATACTTCGTCCGCCAGTACGTGAAGGCCGGACGCCAGTTCACCGGTTCCGTCGAGATTCTCGACGGGCTTGCGGCCGGGGATCGCATCGTCGGGCGCGGAGCGTTCCTGCTCAAATCGGACATCTTGCGGGAAAAAATGGGCGCGGGCTGCGCTGACTGAAGGGAGAGCGCCATCATGAATACCCTGATTCAATTTGTCATCCGCCAGCGCCTTGTGGTCCTGCTGGGCACGCTGGTGTTGATCGTGGCCGGCGTCATGGCGTGGCAGGCACTGCCCGTGGATGCCTTTCCGGATGTCACCAACGTGCAGGTGATGGTCCTGACCGAAGCTTCAGGGCTGGCGCCGGTGGACGTCGAGCAGCGGATCACCACGCCGATTGAATCGGCCATGCAGGGGCTTCCGCGTGTCCAGGAGGTACGGTCGCTCTCGAAATCCGGCCTGTCCCAGGTGATCGTGATTTTCGACGACCGGATGGACACGTATTTCGCCCGGCAACTGGTGTTCGAGCGGCTGCAGGAGGCGCGCTCCGACCTTCCCGAGTGGGCTGATCCGGAAATGGGGCCTATCAGCACGGGCCTTGGCGAGATCTATCAATACACGGTTGAAAGCGCCGAACGGTCGGCGATGGAATTGCGGACGATCCAGGACTGGGCGATCGCCCCCCAACTCCGTTGTCTGGCGGGGGTCAACGAGGTCAACAGTTTCGGCGGGTTCGTGAAGCAGTATCATGTGGTGGTCCATCCGGAGGCGCTGCGGAAGTTCGATGTGACGCTGGCCGATGTGACGGCGGCGCTGGATCGCAACAACGCCAATGCCGGCGGCAACTTCATTGAGAGGGGATGGGAACAGGCCTACGTGCGCACATCCGGCATGATCGGGGATGTCACCGACATCGAGAACATTGTTCTAAAGACCGATGGCGGCACGGCGTTGCACATCAGGGATGTGGCCGAAGTGCGCATTGGCCCCCAGACGCGGCAGGGAGCGGTGAGCCGCGATGCCCGGGGGGAGGCCGTGGCGGGAATGGTTATCATGCTACGAGGAGAAAACTCCAAGGTGGTGGTGGATCGTGTGAAGAAGGCCATTCCTGCAATCCAGGCGACGCTGCCGAAGGATGTGCGCATCCGGCCGTTCTATGATCGGACGGGGTTGATCGAAGCCTGCATCGGCACGGTGTCGGGGTCGCTCTTGCAGGGGGGGATTTTCGTCATCGCGGTGCTGTTTGTCTTTCTCGGGAATCTCAGGGCGGCCTTGATGGTGGCTCTTTCGTTGCCGTTGACAGGGTTCATCGCGTTTCTCCTGATGGGATGGAATGGCATGACGGCCAACCTGATGAGCCTGGGCGGTCTGGCCATTGCCCTCGGGATGGTGGTGGATGCCTCCATTGTGGTCAGCGAGAACATCGTGCGCCACTTGCAGGAGCGCGGTGGTTCCGGCAGCGAAAGACCGGGGATC
>CAIVSY010000004.1 GCA_903908715.1 uncultured bacterium | reverse complement strand
TCCACAAGGTCCAGCAACTCGGGATCATCCACCGTGTCAACCTTGTTCAGGAAGACCACGATCGCCGGCACACCAACCTGGCGAGCCAGCAGGATGTGCTCACGCGTCTGCGGCATCGGCCCGTCGGAAGCGCTCACCACCAGAATCGCGCCATCCATCTGCGCCGCACCCGTGATCATGTTCTTGACGTAGTCGGCGTGCCCCGGGCAGTCCACATGGGCATAATGACGCGATTCGCTCGCGTATTCCACATGCGAGGTGGCGATCGTAAGGATCTTGGTCGCATCACGACGACCCTGCGATTCCGAAGCCTTCGCCACTTCATCATACTTCACGTAGGTGCTCAACCCGCGCAATGACTGCACATAGGTCAACGCTGCGGTCAATGTCGTCTTGCCATGATCCACGTGCCCAATCGTACCCACGTTCACATGCGGCTTTGTCCGATTAAACTGTTCCTTTGCCATCTCCGTACTCCTTTGCTGCTTTCCTGTATCTCAATTGATCCTGTCACCCACCATACTTTGGAGCCCATGAGCGGGATCGAACCGCTGACCTCGTCCTTACCAAGGACGTGCTCTTCCTACTGAGCTACATGGGCATCGATTCCATCCCTAAAAAAACAAGACAACAAAAAGCTCCCCTCCTGTACTTTCCTCTACCTGAGGAAGACAGTCGGAACCGCTTTTCGCCTAAAATTTTCCTCTACTTCAACGGACTCAAACGCCCATGATCGAACGCGAAAAATATCACATGCACAAAATGTGTCAACACCTTTGTGTATTTTTTTATCCATTTTTCCATTTTCTTATCCAGGGCACATTCGTCTTGATATCCAGTTGCCACGCACTATCATGTCATTTTTGTTGTACGGGATCCACAAACCCTGCGAGGAGCATAACCATGAAGCTGATCAACACACCAGAAGTCAAACTCGGGATCGTCGGCGTCAGCCGCGATTGCTTTCCCATTGAACTCACACGTGCCCGCCTGCAGAACGTCGTGGCGGAATGCAAGAAACTGAAACTTCCTGTCATCGCTTCCTCTGTAATCATCGAAACAGAGTCGGATGCCGTGAAGGCTGTGGCCGATCTGACCCGCAAGGGCGCCAATGCCGCCGTCGTCTACCTTGGCAATTTCGGTCCCGAAGGGCCCCTGACAATCTTCGCACAACGCTTCGGCCAGCCGTTTATGCTGTGCGCCGCAGCCGAGGAATCCCGCAAGGACCTCATCAACGGGCGTGGTGACGCCTACTGCGGAATGCTGAACGCCTCCATCAACTGCAAACTGCGGAACCTGCGGCCCTATATTCCGCAGATGCCCGTCGGATTGCCGGCCGAAGTGGCCGGAATGATCGCCCACTTCACGGATGTGGCTCGCATCGCCATCGGGATCCGAAACCTGAAAACTTTCTCGTTCGGACCGCGCCCGCAGGATTTCTATGCCTGCAACGCACCCATCCAGCCGCTGTATGACCTCGGCATCGAGGTCATGGAGAACTCCGAACTGGATATGTATGTCCTGTTCCAGTCCGTCGCCAAGCGCACCCAGGAAATCCACGCCATTGCCCGTGACATGGCGAAGGAACTGGGCGCAGGCAACCGCTACCCGAAAAAACTGGTCCAACTGGCCCAGTTCGAACTGGCCCTGACCACCTTCTTCGAGGCCAACCTCGGCTCCCGCCAGTTCGGCGTCTTTGCAAACAAGTGCTGGCCGGCGTTTGAAAAGGCGTTCGGCTTCGTGCCCTGCTTCATCAACAGCCGCCTGGCCGCGCGCGGGATCCCCGCCGCCTGCGAAGTGGATATCTACGGCGCCGTGTCGGAATACATGTGCCAGCTGGCATCGCTCCATCCCGCCACCCTGCTGGATATCAACAACACCGTGCCGGACGACCTGCCCATCACGGACCTGAAGGGCGCCTCGCGAACCGACCTGTTCATGGGCTTCCATTGCGGCAACACCCCTTCGTGCTGCCTGTGCGAGGGCTGCTCGATGAAGTACCAGCTGATCATGCACCGGCTGATGGAACCCGACAAGGCCCCGGACATCACCTGCGGCACCCTTGAAGGCACCCTGCGGCCCGGCCCCTGCTCGGTCTTCCGCATCCAGGGCACAGCCGATTGCCGCCTGCAGAGCTACATCGCCGACGGCCATATCCTGAATGCCGATCCGGCCTCGTTCGGCGGTATCGGCGTGTTCGCCATCCCGAACTTCGCGCGGTTCTACCGGCATGTCCTGATTGCCAAACAGTACCCGCACCACGCCGCCATCGCCTTCCGCCCCTGCGGAAAGACACTGTTCGACGCGGTCACCCTGCTGGGCGTTCCGGACGTCGCCGCCCCGCGGCCCGCAGGCGCGCTCTACCCCACGGAAAACCCATTCGAGGTGTGATCGCATGAAAAGATATGCACTGGGCCTGGACTATGGAACCAATTCGTGCCGCTCGCTGATCGCCGATCTGGATGACGGATCGGAAGTCGCCAGCCATGTCTTCCCGTACCCGAGCGGAAAGCAGGGCATCCTGCTGGACCCGAAGGATCCGAATTGCGCCCGGCAGAATCCGCAGGACTATATCGACGGATTCTCCGCGATCAAGGAGGCCGTCCGGAAGGCTCGCCGTGCACGCCGTGGATTCAACCCGGACCAGATCATCGGCATCGGAGTGGACACCACGGGCAGTACGCCCATCCCGGTGGACCGGAACGGCAACCCGCTTTCGTTCCAGCCGGCATTCCGGAAGAACCTGAACGCCATGGCCTGGCTCTGGAAGGACCATACCGGGCACGCCGAAGCCGCGCAGATCACCGCAACTGCGGCCCGTATCCGCCCGCAATACCTGGCCAAGTGCGGAGGCACCTATTCCTCGGAATGGTTCTGGAGCAAGATCCTCCACTGCCGCCGCGTCGATCCCAAGGTTTTCCAGGCCGCATACAGCTGGGTTGAATGCTGCGATTTCATCCCCGCCGTCCTCACAGGGGATACCTGCCCGGAACGCATCTCTCGCAGCGTCTGCGCCGCAGGGCATAAGGCCATGTATTCCGACTCCTGGAAAGGACTGCCGGATAAGAAATTCCTCGCCGCCCTCGATCCCGCGCTGGCCAGCCTGCGCGACCGGCTCTTCGACAAGGCCGTCCCTTCCGACCGCCCGGCCGGCAAGCTTTCGAAGTACTGGGCCGATAAGCTCGGACTGAAGGAAGGGATCGCCATCGCCACCGGCGCGTTCGACGCGCACATGGGCGCCGTGGGCGCCGGCATCAAGGTCGGAACCCTCGTAAAGATCCTCGGAACCAGCACGTGCGACACCATGGTCTGGCCCCAGAACCGCAAACTCGCCGATATCCCCGGCGTCTGCGGCATCGTGGATGGCTCCATCATCCCCGGTTTCCACGGCATTGAGGCCGGCCAGTCAGCCGTCGGCGATATCTTCCTCTGGCTGGTCAACCACCTCGTCCCGGACAGCTATGGCAAGACACAGGATGAGAAATTCACCAGCCTGAACCGCCTGGCCGCCCAGCAGAAGCCAGGGGAACACGGACTCCTGGCCCTGGATTGGAATAACGGGAACCGGACCATCCTGGTGGACCCGCGCCTGAGCGGCATCCTGATGGGCCAGACCCTCCACACCACCCCGCACGACATCTACCGGGCAACGATCGAAGCCACCGCCTTTGGCGCGCTGACCATCATCAACCGCATCGAGGAATACGGCGTGCCCGTCAAGGAAGTCGTCAACTGCGGCGGCCTCGCGGTGAAAAACCCGATGCTGATGCAGATTTATGCGGATGTGACCGGGCGGCCGATGAAGATCGCCCGGAGCGACCAGACATGCGCACTCGGCGCCGCAATCTTCGGCGCCATCGCCGCGGGTCGGAAAAACGGCGGATTCCATTCCGTCGCCGAGGCCCAGAAGGCCATGTGCGGAACACGGAAAACCGTGTTCAAGCCGATCGCGAAGAACCACACGATCTATCAGGACCTCTACAAACTCTACCGCGAACTGCACGATGCCTTCGGCACGTCCGCATGGTCCGGCAAACTGGCCCATGTGATGAAGGCGCTGATCGCCATCCGCGAGAAACAGCGCTCCTGAGGAAGGAACCTTATGCTTCTGGAAACACTCCGCTGCGAAGTGTGTGCGGCCAATTGCGATCTGGAACGGCACCGGCTTGTGCTGATGACCTGGGGTAACGTCAGCGGCATCGACCGGGGGAAAGGGCTGATGGTCATCAAGCCCAGTGGCGTCCCCTACCCGGAACTGACGCCGGAACAAATGGTGGTCATGGATCTTTCCGGCAGGGTGGTGGAAGGGAAACTGCGCCCATCCTCCGATGCGCCAACCCATCTGGCGCTGTATAACGCCTTCAAGGACATCGGGGGAATCACCCATACCCATAGCCGTCATGCCACCATGTTCGCCCAGGCGGGAAAGCCGATCCCCTGTTTCGGGACCACCCACGCGGATCATTTCCGGGGGGAAATCCCCGTTACCCGCGCCCTGCGTAAACCGGAACTGGAAGGAAACTACGAGCATAGCACCGGCCTGGTAATCCTGGAACGGTTCTCCCGCTTGAGCCCAAAGGAAATGCCGGCCGTCCTGGTCATGCACCACGGGCCGTTCACCTGGGGCGCCTCCGCCGCCGACTCGGTTGTCAACAGCGTCGCACTGGAGGAAGTCGCCCGCATGGCTCTGGGAACCCTTAGCCTGAACCCCAGGCAGGAACCCATCCCGAACGCGCTTATGGATAAGCACTTCCTGCGCAAACACGGGACAGGCGCCTATTACGGGCAGGCCCACGGCAGCCACGCATGACGGGCAACCGCCTTCAACCTCCCGCGTTCCAATGGCCGGATCCACCATTGCACGTGGCCCTGGTTGAACCGGAAATCCCACCCAACACAGGGAACATCGCCAGACTCTGCGCCGCCACACAGTCGCCGCTTCATCTGGTCGGAAACCTCGGATTCCGACTGACCGATGCACGCGTGAGGCGCGCCGGACTGGATTACTGGAAATCCGTCCAGATCCTGCGCCATGATTCGCTGGCCGCCTTCGAGTCCGCACTGGGTACCCGGCGGGCTTTTTTCCTGAGCACCAAGGGCCGGATCCCGTATGCCTCGGCCACCTTCGAACCCGGCGACACCCTCGTCTTCGGCTCGGAAACACGCGGCCTTCCGCCTGACCTGCTTGCGCGGCACCCCGACACGGTCCTGACCATTCCCATGCAAACCCAGCACGTCCGATCCCTGAACCTTGCCGACTCCGTCGCGATCGTGCTATACGAAGCCCTGCGGCAAATCAACCTGAGGCTCTCATGCGATGGCAATTCGAGTGGAATCCAGTAACACGGAAACGATGGCTGCGCTTCCGGCAGATGAAGCGCGCCTACTGGTCGCTGCGCATCCTCCTGTGCCTGTATGCCATCAGCCTGGCCGCCGAATGGGTCTGCGGCGGCACCCCGCTCTATGTCCGGTTCCAGGAAAAATCCTTCTTCCCACTCCTCCGCTATTATCCTGAATCAACCTTCCTCCCCGGCGGAAAGGAGACCCGCCCGGATTACAAGAAACTGGACCAGTCGCCGGCCTTCACCCCAGGCAGCGGAAACTGGATGCTCTTTCCCCTCATCCCCTATGGCCCCTTCGAGATCATCGACCCCGCATCCATCCAGCTCCCGGAATCCCTGCGGCTTTCGTTCGAACCCCAGCCCCGTGTCGGATCCGTCAACATCCGGCAGGACTGGACGATTGACCGTGGAATCCAGGCCGGCTTCTTCCTGCAGGGATCGGAAGCCGATGTGCGCGGGCTCGTCCTGACAAACTTCTGGCCGGCCGGCGGGGCCCTCTCCGAAGCCGCGGCCAAGCGCTTCCGGAATGAAGCCAGCCCTGCCTTAACGATAAAGGCCGCCTCCATCCTGCCTCCTGCGCGAACCGCAGAACTCTCCCTTTCTGCCTATGAACCTCGGTCCGCACCCCCGTCCTCCATCCGCATTACCCTGCGCGAACGTATGCCGGATTCCCCCGGAGCCGGGACGGTGGAACTGGATAGCCGCCTGCAGGTGGTCCAATCAACCTTCCCCGCATGGGATACCCTCGACGCCCCCGTACGCTCGAACCTCAACGCCTTCACCGCGGACGCCCTGGCCGGACGCACCGACAGGACCACCCTTTCACTGAATGGGAATCAGTGGGAAGTCCGCGCCGGGAAACCCCAGGTCCGATGGCCATTCCAACCCGCCGCCGGCCACTGGCTCGGTATCGATACCGCAGGAAGGGACGTCCTCGCGCGCATCCTGTACGGGCTCCGCACTTCCATGACTTTCGGCCTGTTGCTCGTCCTCCTTTCCATGACATTGGGAACGGTGCTTGGCGCCGTACAGGGCTATTTCGGCGGCGGCACGGACATCGTCGGGCAGCGGCTGACCGAACTCTGGAGCGCCCTGCCCTTTTTCTACGTCATGATTCTTCTGGGTGCCGTCTACGGCCGCGGGTTCACCCTGCTCCTGCTCTGCTACGCGATCTTCAACTGGATCGGCATCTCATACTACATGCGCGCCGAATTTCTGCGCCTGCGCCATCTGCCCTTCGTGGAGGCCGCCCGGACCATAGGGCTCCCGCACCGGAAAATCATCTTCCGCCACATCCTGCCTAACGCGCTCACTCCCCTGATCACATTCTTCCCGTTCCAGCTCGTGGGCGCCATTGGCGCCCTGGCGGCCCTGGACTTCCTCGGATTCGGGCTCCCCCCGCCCACCGCAAGCTGGGGTGAGTTGCTCCAGCAGGCCCACCAGTTCCGCTGGGCCTGGTGGCTCATCCTCTATCCATCGCTGGCTCTCTTTTCAGTCATGCTGCTGGGAGTCTTCATCGGCGAAGGCATCCGAAATGCCTATGACCCCCGTCCCTTCAGCCGCTTTGAGTAATCCATGAAACCATCAAACCCGCCACAGCAAACGGATCCAACCCCGCAACCGGATACACCCATCCTCTCCCTCCGGAATCTGTGCGTGGAGTTCCACACCGACGACGGAACCGTTTCGGCCGTGGAAGATGTCTCGCTGGATGTCCGGCGCGGCGAGACCCTCGGCATCGTGGGTGAATCCGGCTGCGGGAAATCCGTCACCGCTATGAGCCTCCTCCGCCTGATACCATCGCCGCCGGGACGGATTACCTCAGGCTCCGCAATGTTTGCCGGTCAGGACCTTCTCGCTCTTCCTTCCGAGCGCCTGCGGCAGGTCCGCGGCCGGAAAATCGCCATGATCTTCCAGGAACCGTCCGCCGCACTCTCCCCCCTGCTGCGCGTGGGCGACCAGATGGTCGAGGTGCTGACTACCCATCTCAACGTCTCCCGCGACGACGCCGGCAGAATCGCTGTGGACTGGTTGTCCAAGGTTGGAATCCCGGCCCCGCAGGAACGGATGATGGCCTATCCATTCCAACTGTCAGGAGGCATGATCCAACGGGTCATGATCGCCATGGCCCTTATGCTGGAACCCGACCTGGTCATTGCCGATGAGCCCACCACAGCGCTCGACGTGACCATCCAGGCGCAAATTTTGGACCTGCTGCGCGCCATGAAGAAACGCGATACCGCCCTGATCCTGATCACGCACGACATGGGCGTGGTCTGGGAAATGTGCGACCGCGTCATTGTCATGTATGCCTCGCGCATCGTGGAACAGGCGCCGCGCGACGATCTTTTCCATAGTCCCTGCCATCCTTACACCCGGGCACTCCTGGATTCCCTGCTCAGCATGAATGAAGCCGGCGGCCGGCTCACAGTGATCGAGGGACAGGTCCCCTCGCCCCTCGCCTATCCGGCCGGATGCCGCTTTGCGGCGCGCTGTTCAATGGCGGCCGACCGTTGCCGCACGGAATCTCCCGCAGCCCTGGGCGTCGGCCACGGACATGACTCCGCGTGCTTCTTCGCGAAAACCCTCCGAGCCACACCCCTGCAACGGAGGAACACAAGCCCATGACCACGCCGCTCCTCCAAGTCAAGAACCTCAAGACATGGTATCCCATCCGGCGCGGGGTCCTTTCACGCACCGTCGGTCATGTGCACGCCGTGGATGGCGTATCCCTGGAAGTCCATCCAGGCGAAACCCTGGGAATCGTCGGGGAGTCCGGATGCGGCAAAACCACCCTGGTACGCACCATCATGGGACTGGAACACCCAACCGCCGGAGAGGTGCATCTTGGCGGGACCCGCCTCTGGCCTCAACGCCACCGCGATACACTCCCATTGCGCCGGCGCATGCAAATGGTCTTCCAGGACCCCTACTCCTCCCTGAATCCCCGCATGACCATCCTCGACATCCTCACCGAAGGACTCCTCGATCATGGTCTGATTCGCCCGCGGGAACGGCAGTCGAACGCCGTTCGACTGCTGGCCGAGGTTGGCATGGAGCCCAGCGTCCTGCACCGCTACCCCCATGAGTTCTCCGGCGGACAGCGCCAACGCATCAGCATCGCCCGCGCCATGGCGCTGCGCCCGGAACTAGTCATTTGCGATGAAGCCGTCAGCGCCCTTGATGTTTCGGTTCGCGCACAAGTCCTGAACCTGCTCCTGGACCTCCGGGCTTCACACAACCTGGCGTATCTTTTCATCGCCCATGACCTCGGCGTAATCCGACACATCGCCCACCGCGTGGCTGTGATGTACCTAGGTGTCGTCGTGGAAACCGGACCCGCTGCTGACCTGCTCAAGGCCCCGGTTCACCCATACACCCGCGCCCTCATCTCAGCGATTCCCGCCCCCTATCGCGAGGCACGCAATCGCATCGCGCTTTCCGGCGATGTCCCCTCCGCAGCCCGCCCGCCGGTCGGTTGCCGCTTCCATACCCGCTGCCCTTTCGCACAAGACCGCTGCGCTGCCTCACATCCTCCACTATCCCCCGTCGGGCCGCAAGAGGGCCTCCACTCTGTCGCCTGCTTCCGCGCACAGGAACTTACCGGAAAGCCAACCGTTAATTCGCCAAACAATTAACGCTTGTTCTTGACCTTGCGGCAACCCTGAAGGATGATCGCCTTATTCCTTCGATTGGCTGGGATAGGTTCCACACAGGAGCAAGGCGATGTTGCGCACAAAACTGTTTCTGGCATTTGCCATCGTGGTGCTGATCATCGGCAGCCTGTCCGCATTTTTCGGTGTCCGCATAATTCGCAGCCGCGTCCTGCACGAGGCCCAGACGCGGGTGCACCTGGATCTGGGCAGTGCGTGGGAAGTCTGCCGCTACAAGCAGGCGGAAATCGAAACAATCCTCCGCATGACGGCTGGGAAGAAACTCCTGTCCGACGCCTGCAGTACCCATGCCTGGGAAAACGAAGAGGTCCGCAACCGCCTGCAGATTGTCCGCACAATGTTCAAACTGGATTTCCTCACCCTCGTGGACCCCGAGGGGAAGGTCGTCCTGCGAGCCGCCCCACCCTTCCACAAGGGGGACTTTCTTGCGGCCGATCCTGCCGTTGCACGCGCCCTGAAGGGCGAGATTGTGAAGGGATTCAAGATTTTCAGCCAGAATGAACTCACGCTGGAGGGAGATGGCCTCGCTGAACGCGCCCTCCTGAACTTGGAAGACACCCGCTATGCCCGTCCCAGGGCGAAGGATGTGGAAAGCCGCGGGTTGACCGTAATCTGCGCCGCACCAGTCATTGACGGGACCCAGATCGTCGGCGTGATCTACGGCGGTATTCTCCTGAACAGGAACTATGAACTCGTGGATCGGGTCAAGGATACCGTTTTCCGCAACGAGGAATACAAGGGGCAACCCACGGGAACCGCCACCCTCTTCCTGGATGATTGCCGGATTTCCACCACAGTCCGCCTCGACAACGGCAACCGGGCGATCGGGACCCGCGCCTCAAAGGAAGTCAGCGACCGCGTCCTCGACAACAACAAGCCATGGATCGGACGCGCCTTCGTGGTGAGCGACTGGTCGTTGACCGCCTACGATCCGATCCGAGATATCAACAACAATGTGGTGGGCATGTTGTACGTCGGCCTGCTGGAGAAGCCCTTCACCGATATCGGACGCAGCCTGATCTTCCGCTTTGCGGGCCTTCTGGCCGTCGGCCTTGTGTTCGCCCTCTGGCTGGCGTACGTCATGGCCACCCGGCTTTCCGCACCGATCCATAAACTTGTGGAAGCCTCCACCGTGATGCGGAACGGCAGGCGTCCGCCCCCCGTTCCCGTACATGCCTCCTGCCTCGAGGTGGAAAACCTGGTCGACTCGTTCAACAACATGATGAAGACCCTTGCGGAACGGGAAGACAGCCTCAAGGAAGCCAACGACCAGCTGGCCAGAACCAATGACACTCTTTCGGCCACCAACCGTGCCTACATGGAAACCCTGGGATTCGTCTCGCACGAGTTGAAGAACCCGCTTTCCACCATGCTGAATTACACTTATCTGCTGAAGGGATCCCTCATCGGCCCCGTGAACGAAAAACAACAGAAGGCGGTCTCGGTGATCGAAGCCAACATCAAGAGGCTCGTGGAAATGGTCCGTCATTACCTGAACCTCTCCCGGATCGAGAACGGCAATCTCCAGCCCATGATCACGGATATCAACCTGCTGGAGGATGTCATCCAACCGCTGCTTCTGACCATGGAGCCGGATATCGAGGCGCATGGAATGCGTGTGGACAATCAGATCCCGGCGATGAAGATCCGTGGCGATACGAATATGATCCGTGAGGTGTTCGAGAATCTGGTGAGCAACGCCGTTAAGTACGGCCGCCGCGGCACCCCCATAACCCTGCAAAGCCATGCGCTCGACAAGTTTGTTCAGTTTGCCGTGCGGAACGAGGGCGAAGGGATCCCGCAGGATAAGCTCGGAACCTTGTTCACCAAGTTCTCCCGCCTTCAGACCCACGCCAGCCACCCCAAGGGCACAGGGCTCGGGCTGTTCATCACCAAGACCATCGTGGAGGCCCACGGCGGGCATATCGAGGTGGAGTCCGTGCAGGATCAGTGGACGGAATTTCGTTTCACACTGCCGGCATAGGAGCCGGCGGACATCACCCATACACCCTGGATATACGCCGTATGGCGGGACGCCGGACCGGCCCCTCACAATCCCTGGTGCGCGGCAAGCCGGAAGTCTGCCAGGTCGCTCAATACCTCATGTGCGCCGCTGAGATCCTGCCCGGCATGGCCCGCACGCCGGAGAGCAACACAGCGCATCCCGGCTGCCAATGCGGCCCTGACCCCCGCGGAGGAATCCTCGAACACCAGGCAATCGGATGGTTGGACAGCCAGTTTCCGTGCAGCCATCAGGAAGCACGTGGGATCCGGCTTACCGGATGAATAGTCCTCACTCCCGATGAAAAACCGGACATGGCCGCCTATTCCCATCATGTCAATTGCTTCCGCGATCTGCTGCCGGGTGGAACCGGACACAATGGCCACCGGCCCCAGCGCCGCCAATTTCTCCAGCAAACGGATGGAACTGGGGATGCGGATATCCTGGATCCCCCGAAGCGCCTCATAGTGACGCAGGCTCTCCCTCTCAATTTTGGCGCCATCATCCCCCAAATCCGGATAATCCCTGCGCATCTGGGCGGCGATGTCGCACCAGGCCTTCCCGAGAACCATGGCGCGCGAGTACTCCTCGGTCATGACCATGCCGCGGGATTGAACATACCGCTGCATGGCCTTGCACCAAAGCGGCTCCGAATCAATCAGCGTACCGTCCAAATCAAAAAGGAATGCCTTGATCATGCCCCTCATCCCGTTTCCAGACCGTCATCATTGTACAGGCTGACAGGACGGATCTCAAGACCATCGGCCGAAATCAACCGGAACGGATGAACGTTCCCCTCCGGATTTCCTCAAAGGCATGATCCAGTTCCTCCTGGGTATTCATCACAATGGGACCACCCCAGGCAATCGGCTCATTCAAAGGCCGACCCGCCGCGATCACAAAACGCAACCCTTCGTTACCAGCCTGAACACGGCATTCATCCCCCGCGCCCAGCAACAAGGCCCTGTGACTTTCCAAATGCGCAGATGACGGAGCCCCAAATTGACCGTAGCCCTCCACCAGATAGGCAAAGACCGTGTCGGCAGGATGCGCCGCCCATCGCCACAGCGCGCCCGGCCGCAATGCAACGTCCAGCAGTGTCACAGCCACATAATCCCCCGCCGTTGCCCCCCTGGCGTCGCCATATACCCCGGAAATAACGCTTACCGTTCCAGATGCCTCCTGCACCTTCGGGATGCGTTCGGCCGTGATGTCACGGTACTGCGGAGGAGCCCATTTATCCTTTTGCGGCAGGTTCACCCAAAGCTGCAATCCGAGCATCCGAGGGCACGGCTGCGGCATTTCCTGGTGGATGATGCCGCTGCCTGCGGTCATCCATTGGCACCCTCCATCGCGGATATTGCCCTTGTTGCCCAGACTGTCGCCATGTTCCACATTCCCTTCGATCAGATAGGTCACGGTTTCAATTCCCCTGTGCGGATGCCAGGGGAATCCACGGATATAATCGTCCGGATTGCGCGAATCGATGGCATCCAGCATAAGAAATGGATCGAAGGCCTTGGTGGTAGACGGCCCAAGCACACGCACAAGACGAACACCCGCGCCGTCCACCTGCTGATTCCCGGTGACAACTTTCTGTACTGGCCTGATAAAGCTCATAAGGCCACCCGGATATTCATGAAGTCTGCCGCCACACCATCACCTGTACACCGTCTTCCTAACGACGCGAAGCATTTCCTTGAGATCGCGCAACTCTTCACCCGTGATCTGTCCCTGACAGGCTGGGATCACCTTTTCCATGGCCTCCATCAGCACGACCCAGCCATCCGTCAACCCGTTCAGGCAGGCGAAACCCTCCCGCAGAAGACTCGCCGCATCCCGCGCCCCTCCGCGCTCCATCCGACTCACAAGATCACGGAACGCCGCGAAAAACTCCTCGTTGCTCTTGAAATCCTTCATCGTCCTGCAGGACCGTCCTTACACGAGCATACTGGACCGCCACCGGAAGGCGCGCAAGCCTGATTGAACTATTGGATCGCCACCACTCTGAAACCAATCGTGAACGGCCTCTGGTCCAACGGGGGCGATGCGTCCCATCGCTCCGCGGAGGTACAGGACGAAGGATAGGTACTGTGGCTTCCACCGCGGAAAAACTTCCACTCACGGCCCGGCGCTTCATCCGGATCAACCTGAGGATCGATCGAATAACTCCTATTCTTGGAGACACACCACTCCCAGACATTGCCGTGCATGTCATGTAAACCCCATGCGTTCGCCTTCTTCTGCCCCACAGGATGCGTTGAACCACCGCTATTCCCGGCGTGCCACCCCACCCGATCTAAATCTTGTTCAGTATTCCCTTCGCTGTAAAGTGTAGTAGCGCCCGCCCGACAGGCGTATTCCCACTGGGATTCCGTAGGTAACCTTACTGTTACAGGCCGATTCGTCGCCCCCAGCGCAGTGTTCATCCGTGAAATAAACTTTAGACAGTCTTCCCAGCTGACATGTTCCACAGGGGCCTTCCCACCTACCCCAGTAAATTCACTGGGATTCCGACCCATCACGCGTTCCCATTGCTCCTGAGTCACCTCATACTTCCCCATCCAGAAACCTTTGCCGATCGTCACGTGGTGCTGTGGTCCCTGGTTGTATGAACCTTCCTCCTCCGGACTGCCCATCATGAAGTTGCCCGGAGTGATCCAGACAAACTCCATCTTAACACCACCCCCCATGTCGACCACCATATCTTTCCCAGGCACACCCCCTGTGATAACCATGCGCGGCGCATGACTTTCTGCGCTCACCGGTCCCCGCAGAGCCAGAATGCGTCCATCCAACCTTACATGAAATCGCCACGTTTCCGGGTGTTCTGCAAATAATTGCCTGAGATTCACAATGAAGGGCTCTACGTTCTCATCTTTCGAAAGATCCATCTTCCCGGCAGCGTGAACAATCAGCGTCAACACCGGCTCTGCCTCCACCCCGCCCTTATTGAGGATCTCGAATTCCGCATTGTTCCACGAAAACGTTGTCAGCGCCCCGAGCCGCGACAGGAAGGTAGTCACCTCGCCAAGCGTAGCCGGGGTGTACTGCTTGCCGCCAACCTTGCCGTCAATGCGATACGGCGGGGGAACAGTCATTCCAATAGTACCGTAATCATTCCGGACAGCATTAAAGTCAGCCGCACTCACATCCTTGGAACCTTCGCCTTGTCTACCACTCCCTGTGCCGGAACCCCCGCTGTTCGTCACACAGCCGATGCCTGCAAGAATCCACCCTGCGGCCAACAACATGAGCATGGATATCCTGATTCCCTTCATTCTTCATCTCCTTTTACTTTGCATGGATCTTCCACATCAACTCCAACCCGTAACCAAGATGCACCCAATCTCATCTTAAAATCATCCCGTTTCCCGAGCGCCTCCTCCTGGCATCGGGCAGCTAATTCCTGCCGAACCTCGTCCTCTCCCATTTTACGTTGTAGGTCCCGTTCGGGGTCGTCGCGGTACCCGCCAGCCATTTGCCATCCTGCTGGAGATTCAGTAAGTACCGGACGGTATATGCGTCTGTTTGCTGCGTAAATGCCAGCAAGGATCCGTTAAGGTTTTCGCTGGAGATTTTCTGATTCCTGTTGATAATCTGCACCTTAATGCTCCCATCGCTTGCCTGGTAGACCCTATAAAGATCGTGATAGGTGACAGTCGTCTGCCCTGGGGTCCCCCAGTGTTCCCGCCATTCCCCAAGAACCGTGAGGGCAGAATCGGGTGTTGGAACCCCGGAGTTCCCCTGCGTTGCAGCACCTGCCTCACTGGCGGAATTCATCGTCGGTTGTTCACGGCCCATTCCCGTTACTATCCTGGCCCCGCCCACTGAACGTCTTCGAGCCGATCCCTCTGCCAGTCGCTTACGCTCGGCTTCCCCCTCCATCCGACTCCGTTCAGCTTCCTCTGCAAGGCGCCTCCGCTCAACCTCACCCTCCATCCGCCGCCGCTCCAGTTCCTGTGCCAAACGCCTCTGCTCCGCCTCCTCGGCCAGACGCTTGCGCTCAGCCTCCTCGGCCAGGCGTTTCCTCTCCGCCTCCTCGTATGCCTTCCTCTTGCGCTCCGCCTCCTCCGCCAGGCGTTTCTTCTCTGCCTCCGCCGCCAGACGCTTCTGCTC
>CAIVSY010000003.1 GCA_903908715.1 uncultured bacterium | reverse complement strand
TCGCTGGCCAGCGAATGGCAATGCAAATCCACCCGGACCGACCTGTCAGGCATCCCTTCGGCAGAGGCAGTGGCGTTGTCCGTCATGACGCAAGAGTACACCGCGTCCCGGTCGATGACAAGTGCCGCACACACGGACCATCATGGTTGTGTGCTGCCTGAATGGCTGTTTCATTCTCCGGCTGCGCGCTTGAAAGACGGGCGGCTGGATGCTACATCAACTTCGGGAATACAGGAACACAGCGCTGGATCTTATACGAAGGAGGGGAGAGCTTCATGAACTCGAAACTCAAGATGGTTTTCCAGCGGCGGAGCGTACGCCGATTCAAGAGCGGCGGCCTTTCCGACGCGGTCGTTAACGATTTGCTGGAGGCGGCCATGGCGGCACCCTCCGCCTGTGCCAAGGATCCGTGGCATTTTGTGGTCATCCGCACTCCCGCGACGCTCCAGCGCATCGCGGACGGCCTGCCCAACGGGCAGATGTTGCGGGAGGCGGCGGCGGGCATCGCAGTGTGCGGGGATCCCGCCCGTGCGCATGACGGGCAGTTATCGTACCTGTTGCAGGACTGCAGTGCGGCCATTGAGAACCTGTTGGTTGCCGCTTCGGCGCTGGGGCTGGGTGCCTGCTGGCTGGGTGTGCATCCGCGCGAGGATCGTCTGGTCCACCTGCGGCAGGTGCTGGGCATCCCGGAATCCATCCTGCCGGTCGCCGTTATTGCGCTGGGCCTGCCGGGTGAGGAGAAACCTCTCCGCACGCGCTATGCGGCGGACAAGGTGCATCAGGAGAAGTGGTAGGGCTGGCCTCCTTCCGTGATTGAACGGGCCCCGGATGGTTCAGCGGGAGTCGCCGCGGGTTGTCCGGGTTGCGAGCAGGAGGATTGCGCCGAGGAAACTCATGGCGCCGCAGAAAAGGAAGGGAATGGCGGCGCTGCCGGTACGGTCCCAGAGCCAGCCGGTGAGGATACTGGCGGCGACGAGCAGGATTCCTTCCAGCATTCCCCAGAATCCGAAGGCCACGCCGCGCTGGCCTTCGGGAATGAGATCGGCGATCACGGCGCGCGAAGCGCCCTCGGTCAGTCCGTAGAACAGTCCGTAGGCCAGGAACAATGCCCAGGCCTGCCAGCCGTTGGCGAAGAGAGCGAAACCAGCATAGACGGCGGCATAGACGAGCCAGCCGGTGATCAGGACGGGGCGGCGGCCGATCCGGTCGGACAGTTTGCCGCCCCAGACGGCGGTGGAGGACTTAACCAGGTGCAGCATGGACCACAGGAGCGGCAGGAACGGCACGGCCACGCCCATGTCCTTTGCGCGGAGCAGGAGGAATGCGTCGCTGGAATTGGCCAGTGCGAAGGCCGAGGCGGCAATGATGTAGGTGAAATACGGCTTAGGCAGGGACCGGATGCCGGCGAAGGGGTTGCGGACCTTGGCGGTGCCGGTGTGGCGATCGGGTTTCTCCTTGATAAAAAACAGGATGGTGAATACCGAAAGGATTCCGGGGATGAAGGACCATGCAATGGCCTTCCGCATGGCGGGCAGGTCGGAGCCCAGCCACCACAGGAGCGCGAATCCAATCAGTCCGCCCAACAGGGCGCCGGCGTGATCCATGCCCCGTTGAAAACCGAACGCATGTCCGCGCATGGAGGGGTGGGTATAGTCTGCCACGAGGGCGTCGCGCGGGGCGGTGCGCAGTCCCTTGCCCACGCGGTCCAGCAGGCGCATGGCGAGGACAAAGCCGCCGGTCCGGGCAAAGGCGATCAGGGGTTTAAAGAGAGTTGAAAGGGCGTAGCCGGACAGGACCAGCCACTTGCGGTTACGGACACGGTCGGCCAATGCCCCTGCAAACAGCTTGATCAGGGCCGGTAATCCTTCCGCGAGTCCCTCGATCGATCCGATCATGGCCCGCGACACTCCGAGCTGGGTCAGGAAGACCGGCATGATGGGATAGATGATCTCGCTACCCATGTCGGTGAAAAAGCTGACAAAACCAGTGGCCTTGACGACGGGTGGCAGTTTATCCGGAGCGGGTTGTGTGTTTGACATGGCGACTCCTTCCGAGTCCGGGAAAATACAGGTTTCCAGGGGTTCTTGCATGGAAAATGTGCGGGGCGGGTATCCGCTCGCTCACCGGGTGTTCGCACTCCCGGCAGGAGCAGCTTGCCGAGTTTTCCGAAGAGAGGGCCGTGCAATGCCGTTTGTCTGGCGGGAACTCGAGGCGGTTTGAACAAAAAGATGCGGTTTGGGGTAAAAAACCGTTTCCTTTCAAAAGGCAGGTCCCTATAATGCGCAGCTATGGCTGAGACTCCCGAAAACAAAGAGCAATTGGTCATTGATCTCAGTTTTGTACCCAGTTGGGCTCGGCGACCGCCATCGGGCCCCGCCGTATCCGGTTCTGGTTTTGAGGAAGTAAATCGTGGCGGGTGGCGTGAGCGCGGGGATCGGGGTCGGCGCGAGGAGGGTCGTTCGCCGAGGGGGCCCCGCCGGGAAGGACGTGACCGGCGCGAGGGGAAGGTCGAAGGGACCGCCCGTGGTGCGCCGGTGGAACAGAAGCTGGACGAGAGGCTGGCGAATCTAGAAATCACGTTCCTGCCTGAACGGCGCGGTCTTGCCCCGCTGGCCCATCGGCTGGCGCGGTCCTTCCGGGCCTATTCCCTTTTCGAGGTTTCGGCCCTTTTCCTGAGCAAGCCCGAGTTTTTTGCTGTGCGGATCGCCGTACGGGAGGGGGGGGGCCAGGCTTGCAGGCTATATCAGTGTGCCGCGTGCAAGGCGGTATTCCTGGATCGGGAAGCGGTTGCGTCGCATGTGTTTTCGCGGCATTTCGAGCGGTACTGCCGCAAGGAGGAGAAGGAGACCGAGCCGCCGAAGGGGAACTTTGTCTGCGTGGCACGCTGCGGAATGTCCGGCCAATTGCTGGGTCCGCCCAACTACCATGGCTACGGGGACCGCCTTCTTGAGGTGTACAAGAGCCGCTATGCTCACCTCTCGCTTGACACATACCGGGCCAAGGTCGAGACGGTGCATGATGCCGCTGTGGTGGAGCAATGGAAGAACGAGATGCGGCGCCAGGTGACGTATCATTTTGGCGAGGGGGAGGGGGCGGTTTCCTTTGCCCGTTTTGGAGAGGCGGAGGCCTGGTTCCGCGAGCATTGCCTGACTGAAGCGATCCAGGATGGGGATCACTTTGTCATGCCGGGTTCGGACATTCCCGGCCTTGAGGATGCGGGACTTCGCGCCTTTCTCCAGGAGGCGGTGCAGAGGGAGTCCCGTTTCCCTCTCCGTCTATCCGTTGCGGTCCGGCTGGCCTTTCGGCATCTGGGCCTGCACACCTTCAAGACGGGTGACGGGCATACCTTCCTCACGGCGGTGCAGCCCAGCGCCATTGATGCGACGACGGCTGTGCCGGTCATCCGGGAGATCATTGACTACATTACGGCACATCCGGGATGCATGCGGCAGGAGATGCTGGCCGGTCTACGTCCGGGGTTGGATGCGGCGGCGCTGGCTGATGCCTCGACGTCGCCGGAGGTTCAAGAGCTTTCCACGCAGTTGAGGTGGCTGGTGGAGAAAGGGCATGTCATCGAGTTTTCGGATGGCCGGCTGGCGGCGCCGCGTGAGACGGTGGCGCGTGTCCAGCCTGCTTGTCCGCGGCACGGGCATTCCCGTCGGGAGCGCAGGAGAACAGACAAGCAAGGGAGCCACACCTGATGGACAATAATCAATTGATTCCGTCCGGGATACGGGATATTAAATACCGGATGAAACGATCTGCAAGAAAAGGGATTCCCGGCCTTTTCGGCATGGGGATTGTTGTGGTGTTCATGGCCTTCACGGCTGTGGCGCAAGCCCCTCAGGAAGTTCCGCAGGAAGTTGAGCAGGAAGTTCAGTTCATGGCGGGGCTTATTGACGCTGGATTTCCGGACTATGCCAACAAGGTGATGGAGCGTTTACTGCTCAAGTTCCCGGATGCCAAGATGCATGTGGCGTCCGTCAAGATCCGGCTGTTGACGGCGGGCGGCAAGTTTGATGAGGCGGAGAAGGTCATCCAGTCCGTCTCGATTGACACGGAGGAGGGTTTGGCGATGCGGCTGGCGTTTGCCGACGCCTGTTATGCGGTAGGCCAGATGCAGCGGGCGAAGATGCATTACAACGCATTCTTCTCCAAGTATCCCGGCGGCCCGCCGCCCGCGATGCAGAAGTTCTACGGGGAGGCGGCCTACAAGTTCGCGCAGATGCTGTTGTTTGCGCAGGATCTTCCTGGTGCGGTGCAGGCCTACCGGTATGTGCTTCTGAGCAAGCCGGAACCCGATGTGGAGCGCACGCTCATGACCGAGCTGGCGGAATTGCTGCTCAAGCTCGGGGAAAAGAGTTCCGGCGAACAGAGGAAGAAATGCTTCGAGGAGTGCAAGGCCATTGCCACCAAGATCCAGTGGGGCGGTGTGGATGTGGCGTTCGGCAAGACGGTGGTCATGCTGGCGCATATCGAGCTGATCAACGGAAAGAAGGCTGAAGCGCGGAAAATCATCAACGACTACATGACGATCCTCCAGGAGATCGACAACATGCTCCGGGATGTTCCGGATGGTTTGCGGTTCAGCCCGATGGCCCAGTGCCGGTATATGCTGGCGCAAATGGGTGATGAGGAAATCCGCGAAATGGTGGAGACCAATGCGCAGGCCAACCGGGACCGGATCATTGATTTGGCCAAGCAGACGCTGAGTCACTACTACACGGTGCTCCTCAAGTATCCGGCCAATTCCTGGGCGTCTTCCGCCGGGCAGAAGGGCGATTCCCTGGCGACCTGGCTGACGGACAAGGGGTTCAGCGTGGGCAAGCTTCCGAAGGAGAAGCTGGCGGAAGTGGTGGATGTGCTGCTCAAGGAGGCGAAGGTCCTGTTCCAGCAGCAGGACTACAAGGGCGCGCTGGGCAAGTACAGTGCGGTGATTAACACGTTCCCGGACATCAAGGGGGCGATTCCGGCCCTGGGCGACATGGTTCGCTCGTATATCCAGCTGCAGAATTTCTATGCCGCCGACGCGATCGCCGGTTACCTGTGCGAGCGGTACAAGAAGGCTTCTCCCGATCTGGCCGAGGAGGCGGGCAACATGGTGCTGGCCGCGGCGGCTGAGTATGAGAGTGTGGGCGACAAGGTGCGTGCGGCGGCCTTGAACGAGGGATTCTTCGAGAGTTTCCCGACGCACAAGAGGGCGGCTATTGTGGTTTTCCGGCAGGGTGAGACCCAGTTCCGCGCGGAGAACTACGCGACAGCCCTCAAGTATTACGAGCAGGTCATGGAGAAGTTCCCCAAGGAGAGGATCTTTGTTGATGCGCTCAGCCGTGCGGCGCAGTGCCACACGCAACTCGGGACGCACAGCAATGCGGTGCCCCTGCTGGCCAAGCATGTGGAGATCCTGTCGCCTTCGCCCTCGCAGGTATCCTCCCGGCTCAGGCTTGCCGATGCATTGCGTCAGACCGGCCAGACCATTCCGGCGTTGAACGAATACAGCCGGATCGTCAAGCAGTTGACCGAGGAGCCGGACAAGTATGGATCAAGTCCGGACGACAAGGCCAAGAACAGCAAGAGCATGGAACTGGCGCAGTTCTGGCGTGCTTTCTGTTTTTCCCGGATCAAGGAGCCTGCGGAGCAGGTTCCGCTGTATCAGACCAAGGCCATCGAGGGTTTTAATCAGCTGCTCAAGGATTTCCCCAAGTCGGAATTGTCTGCGCCTGCGCTCAGCGGCGTGGGAACGCTGTACTTCCTGCAGGGCAAGCCCGAGGAGGCAGAGAAGGCCTATTCCAGGCTCGCGCGGGAGTTTCCGGATTCCCCGCAAGCCAGCAATGTTACCTTTGCGATGTTCCTCAGTCTGAAGGAGATCGGGCAGATGGACAAGGCCGTGGTGGTGGTGGAGAAGATGTTGACGGACGCGGCAAAATATACGCCGGGCCAGTTTTTGCAGGCGGCTGTGGCGATCTATGAATCGAAACAGTATGAAACGGCGGCAAAGTTCTACCGGCAGGCGACAAAGGCGGTGGGCCAGCGGGCGATCTGGGAGCCGGCGATGGTTGGTCTTGCGAATTCGCAGGCGGGGGCCGGGGATTGGCCGGGTGTGGTCAAGACGATTGATGAACTGATGGCCAAGTATCCCAATTCCGGTTTCACGGTTGAATGCAACTTCCTGTTGAGCCGGGCGCATGCCGAGGTGGCGGCGAAGGAGCAGGATGCCGGCAAGCGCGAGATTGCCTTCAACAAGGCAGTGGCGGCGATCAATCAGGCTCGTAAGTTCATCCGCGATGCGGGGCTGCGGGCAAGGGCGGATTATGAGACGGCCCGGCTTCAATTGCTGGAGGGCAAGAAAACCGATGCCATGGCGTCCTACCTGCGGATTGTTCTGCTTGCGGATGCCGGGGATGCCAAGGTGGCCCCGTGGTATGAGCGGGCGGTTGAGGATGGAGTGCCCCTGATGATTTCCCTGGAACGTTACAGTGACGCCTTGGATGGTGCGGAGGCCTATCTCAAGGTTTTCCCGCAGGGCAGGTTGATGGATCAGGTGCGGCAGTGGCGTGACCAGGCCAAGGTCAAGCTTATCACAGCGCAGCCGGCTCCGGCGGCTGCGCCAGAGGTCAAGAAGTAAGGAGACAGGCATGAACAGCGGAATGATCGTGAAGATGGCGGTTCTATCCGTCCTGGTGGCGGGTGCGGCGATGACGGTTGCGGCCCAGGATTCGATATTGCTGACGAACGGAAGAAAACTGGCGGCGCGCAGTATCCAGTGGCGCGAGGGGGAAAAGGCGTACCGGGTCGAGACTCCGGAAGGCGCGATTTCGACCATTCCCAAGGCGCAGGTCCAGAGAGTGGATGTCAAGAAGCCCGCCGACTGGGATAAGGCGACGGCCATGATGGCGGCCAAGCAGTATGCGGCGGCCATTCCGCTGCTGGACGGGATTGCGACCAGTTACCGGATGCTGGGTTGGGACGGGGAGGCTCGTCGCCTTCTGGCGAATGCGTATCTGGGAATGAAGGAGCCGAAGAAGGCGGCCGATGCCTTGGAGAGCTATATGGAATCCATGCCCAAGGCGGAGATTCCCGTGGAAGTGACGCAAACCTACTGGAATGTCCTGTTGCAGGCGGGTCGGGGGGCGATGCTCAAGAAGGACCTGGATGAAGTGATCGCGTCGGGACCGAGGCCCATGGTGGCGGCCGCGATGATGATGCGGGGGAACATGAACCGCGAAGGCGGGCAGAAGGAGCCGGCATTGCTCGATTACCTGCGCGTGGTCATTCTGTTTGAAAACATTCGTGAGTTGCAGCCGGAGGCCCTCTTCAAGGCGGCGGAGATTCTGGACGAATTGCGGGACCCGAGGGCGGACGAACTGCGCAAGAAACTGGTGCAGGAATACAAGGATAGTGAATATGCCGCCAAGGTGAGCGGGAAAATCTGAAGATTCATGTAATATTCAGTTAGTAAGGAGTAATACAAAATGAGGAGGCAGATTGTTATGAGCAGGTGGATTGGGTTGGCGCTGGTGGTGATCCTGGGGTTGGCGATGGTTTCGGACTGTTTAGCTCAGAATCCGGCGCCTGCCGGCGGGGCGGGGCAGTTGGAACTCGACAAGTCAGCGCAGGAAGGGGCGAAGAAGGAAGTCGACACGGGTTTCTGGGCGGTTGTAGCCGGCAGTGGATTCCTTGGTGTGCTCATCTGGATCGGGCTGTTGGGATCGCTTCTCTCCTGTATTTACTTCACGATTGACTGCTCGATGACAGTGAAGGCGAAGCGGATCATTCCGCCGGCATTGGTGCAGAAGGTCACCGAGGCGATGGCGCAGGGGGATGTGGTCAAGGCTTTGCAGGAATGCAAGGAGGAGCCGGGTCCGATGGCCAACATCCTGAGCGCGGCTTTCGGGCATGTGGAGGAAGGTTTTGACACGATTCAGGAGGCGGTGCAGGTGGCGGCGGACTTCGAGAGCGAGCGGCTGATGCAGCATATCGCATGGCTTTCTGTGACGGCGTCGCTCGCGCCGATGCTTGGGCTGCTGGGTACGGTGCAAGGCATGATTGCGGCCTTTGCCGGACTGGCCACGATGGGTGCCGGCAACGTGGGTGTGCTGGCTCTTGCGATTTCGCAGGCGCTCTGGACAACGGCGGCGGGACTGTGTGTGGCGATTCCCGCGATCACGTCCTACACCGTGTATCGTAATGTGGCCAATCGGATGACCCTGCGGATGCAGGCGATCACGATGGATCTGATCAAGGATCTGCGTAATGTCGAAGTGGTAGCGGACTAAACCATACGCCTGTTGTTCCTGCCGCGCCGGTGACGCGGCAGGCAAGCTTCCGGGGAGGTACCCATGGCGCGAAATAAGGAATATGGGATCAACATGGATATGACGCCGATGATTGATTGCGTCTTCCAGCTGATGATCTTCTTTATCGTGACTTTCAAGTTGGACAACGACCAGATCAACGAGAAGATCGAACTGGCGAAGTCCCCCAATGGTCCGAAGATCGAGGAGAAGGTTCCCGGCACGATGATCGTCGAGGTGGATGACCGGGGGTTGTTGAGCATTGGCCGGGTGCCGATGAACGAGGAAACCCTTTTCGGTATCGTCAAGCAGGCGGTTGGTCGCATCGGGAACAACAACGTGCAGATCCTGCTGCGCGCCGACCGCAGAGCGAAGCATGTGTATGTCAAGCGGGCGATGGATGCCTGTACGCGGGCGGGGGTCTGGCGGATCCAGTTTGCGGCATTGAAGAAAAAGGGCGGATAAGGGAGGTGCGTCATGGCTAGAGCCAAGGGAGAAGAACCGAAACTTGATATGACGCCGATGATTGACTGTGTGTTTCAGCTGCTGATTTTCTTCATCATCTCGCTGAAGCCGGAGGATGTCATTGCGCATCTGGATGTCAACCGTCCTCAGTCGGATGCGGCCGCGCCTCAGAATCAGAAGACCGACCTTTTGCAGATCGGGGTGTATGAAAACGGGTACACCTTGAATGACCGGCAGGTCAGCTACGGTTCGCTTGAGAAGATGATGGCGAGGTTGGCGGATGTGAGCAAGACGCAGACGGTGGTGATCAAGTGTGCGTTGGAGTCGCCGCATCGTATGCTGGTGGAAGTGCTGGATTTATGCAGCAAGCTGGGGTTGAAGAACCTCTCTGTGATGAGCATGTAAGGAAAGTGGTGATCTCATGAGCGAAATGGACAGAGACGCTACCCTGCTGATGATGGATGAAAGCGCCTACAGGCGTTTCCGAAGGGTTGTCAAGGGTTTGCGGGCGCCGAAGGATTCTGGGGAGTATCGTTTCGCGAAATTTGAAGCGACGCGGATGATGAGTTCATGGGGTCTTTCGGTCGGGATCTGTGTGCTGGTTGTGCTGTTGCTGGCGATTTTCGCGGTTGGCCAGGCGATGCAGAAGGATTCCACGGTGGAAGTGGTGATGATGACACCCGAGACCGTCAAACTGGATGAGATCAAGGAGGAGATTGTCCAGGAGCGGATGGACTCGGATGTGGAAATCTCATCGGATATTTCAGTGGATTCGCCGGTTGTCTCGGATACGCCGGTGGATGTCCCCGCGCCGAAGACGGATGCGGCGCCGGTGACCACGCCGATCATGACGAAGAGCCCGCTGATCATCAAGGGGTTACCGGGGACCCTGTCGGGGCGTTCGGCAGGCGGCCGCGCGGGTGCGCTGAAGGCCTACGGCGGAACAGGAGCGGGTGAGGACGCGGTATTGCGGGCGTTGCGGTGGCTCAAGAAGAACCAGGATGAGGATGGCTCATGGTCGAAGGTGGATCCCACGGATGCGCCGGCAATGGCGGGTCTTGCGCTTTTGTGTTTCCTGGCGCACGGGGAGACGCCTTCCTCGGCGGAGTTTGGCGCGACGGTCGAGAAGGCCATGAAATACATTGTTTCCAAGCAGAATGCCGGCGGGAGTTTCGGGGGAGATTACCGGCATGGGATTTGTACGTATGCAATCGGGGAGGGATTCGCCCTGACCAAGATCATGGCCCTCAAGGATGCGATGGATAAGGGGATCGATGTGATCACCAAGGGACAGCAGCCAACGGGCGGGTACAACTACGGCTATGGCAAGGGCGACCGCTGGGATCTGTCGGTGGCCGGTTGGCAGTTCCAGGCGATGAAGGCGGCCAAGATGGCAGGATGTTCGCATGAGGATCTTGAAAAGGCGATTGAACTGGGGATCAGTTATTTGAAGAAAGAGGCGTTCTCGGTGCAGCACGGTGGGTTCGGATACAGCGGCAACCCCGGCAGGCCGGGAACATCGGCAAGTTCGTCCATGACCGGCGCCGGGACGTTGTGCCTGCAGTTGCTGGGACAGGCCAATGTTCCGGAGGTCAAGGCGGGTGTTGAGTATTTGAGGACCGGTTCGCCGGCGGCCGTGTGGACGCCGGTGGAGCCGGACAAGGCGGATAATAAGGGGCACGGGTCCGGGAAGAATCCGGTTTATGCGTGGTACTACATCACCCAGGTCAAGTTCCAGCGCGGGGGTAAGGATTGGGATGAGTGGAACAAGTCCTTCCTTCCGATGCTGGTCAAGGCCCAGGAGAAGGATGGGCACTGGGCCGGCGGTGATCATGGAGGGAAGGTGTACACGACAACCCTCTGCTGTCTGATGCTGGAAGTGTATTACCGCTATCTGCCGACCTACAAGCAGGTGGAAGCCGTTGCCGAAACGAAACCCGCAGCCACCCGGTCGGACGATATTGTCGTGGACGTACGGTGACGTTTCATGACAGACGGCGGGCCTATACGCATCCTGCCGCCGGAAGTGGCAAACCGTATTGCCGCCGGCGAGGTGGTCGAACGGCCCGCCTCGATTCTCAAGGAACTGGTTGAAAACTCCATTGATGCCGGGGCCACGCAGATTGAAGTGGAGGTTGTCGCCGGCGGGGCCCGTTTACTTTCCGTTTCGGATAATGGGACCGGGATGGATCGCGATGATGCGCTCTTGAGCGTCGAGCGGCATGCGACCAGCAAGATCCGGAACGCGCCGGACATCGAGAACATCCGCACGCTGGGTTTCCGCGGGGAGGCCTTGGCGGCCATTTCCAGCGTTTCGCGATTTTGCCTGCGCACACGGCGTGCGACGGATCTTGCCGGCACGGAATTGGCGATGAGCGGTGGGAAACTTGTGGATGTGCGGGACTGCGGTTGCCCGGCGGGGACTCAGGTTGAAGTGCGGGACCTGTTCTTCAATATGCCGGCTCGCCGTAAATTCCTTCGCTCCCCGCAGACGGAGATTACCCATTTACGCCAGATGTTCCTGGTTCATGCATTGGCGTGGCCGGGGATCGGCATGAAGCTGACGGTGGACGGGCGGGTCGTCTGGATGTTTGCCGGTGGATCCAGTCTGTCCGAGCGCATCCGTGAGATTTTCGGCGCAGAAGTGGTCGGTGCCTTGCGCGAGGTACGGCTTGAGGCGGGGGGGCTGCGCATTTCCGGCTATGTGAGTCGCCCGACCCTTCACAGGGGGGACCGCTCGGAGCAATATGTATTCATCAACCGGCGGCCTGCGACGGCGCCAGTTGTCGGGTACTCGATCAGCGAGGCCTATCACGCGCTGATTGCCGACGGGAGGCATCCCTACGTTTTTCTTTTCCTCGAACTGCCTGTGGAGCAGGTGGATGTGAATGTGCATCCCACTAAACGCGAGGTTCGGTTCCGTCAGCCATCCGATGTGCGGGATGCGTTGATACGGGCCATTCGGACGACCTTGCAGGAGGGTGGTGCCCGGTTTGTGGCTGGGCAGGCAGGGGCTCTGGCGGATGCGGGGAACAAGACTGGAGCGATCGTCCTGCCGCCGGGGTCCAAGGAAGGGCTCCTGAAGATTGACGATCTGCCTGCGGCGCGCGCCTTCGCGTATCCCAAGCTTCCGCCTGCGGAAGGAGCCCCGGCTCATCCATTGTCCCGGCCGGCGGTTCTGGCGGGTCTGCCGGATTCTCGACCTGTGGGAAAGCCGGCGCAGGGGGATGGATCGGGGTCGGCGGATGGGGCCCGAAGTCCCTGGGCCTGGTGTCGAGTGGTGGGGCAGGTGGGCGGGTTGTATGTACTGCTGGAAACAGAAGACGGATTGGTCCTTATGGATCCGCATGCGGCTCACGAGCGGGTGTTGTTCGAGAAGATACTGAATGCCATGGAAGCCGGGACAGTGGAGAGTCAGGGGCTTCTGACGCCCGAGACGGCGGAGTTACCACCGCGTGATGCGCTGCATGTTCGGAGGCATATGGAAGTCATGCGCAAGATCGGGATTGGCGTGGCGGAATTCGGGGGTGACACATTTGTGGTGGATGCCCTTCCGGCGGGGTTTGGCGGGTTGGCGGTGCGGGACATGCTGGTTGACGTTGCGCGGCACCTGGAATTGTTGGGTGAGCGTGGAAGCGGGAGCCGCTGGCGAGAAGAGGCCATTGCGCAGGCGGCCTGCAAGGCGGCAGTCAAGGCCCGCGATCGTCTGACCCTGGCGGAAATCGAGCAGTTGGTTGTGGCTCTTGCCTCGGCCGAGATGCCCTATACCTGTCCTCATGGCCGGCCGACGCTGATTCATATGTCTTTCAAGGAACTGGCCCGAAAGTTCGGGCGTGAGTGAACGGCAGGAGTGAGCCGAAAACGGCATTGAAGGCAAGGGTGGTTCTTGATACACAGATCAAGAATCGTAATCAAGCAAGGGGTTTGGCATGAAAACAGGAATGCTGGTTGTTTTAATGATGGCGGGCGCCCTGTCCGTGTATGCGGAAACCAATGCAGTCCCTGAGACGGATGCAAGCCGGCCGATGGCGCCGGAGACTCCGGTTGTGCAGGCCCCGGAATCGGTTCCGGCTGAATCGGTTCCGGCCAAGGCTGAAGGGACGATGGAGAGATTCAGTATCGGTACCCGCATCACTTGGTTTGAGCTGGAGACGACCCGCAAGAACACGTTTCTCGGGCATATTGACGAACTGGAGGCGATCCAGGATGGAACGCCGGATAAATTGTATGCCGACTGGTGGTTTCACCGTTATGTGGGTGCGGAAGTGAGCTTGGAGCGCGTTGAAGCCCGGACGCACAACGACGATCCGGAAGGTATCAGCGACGGGAACCTGTTGGCGGAGGGCTTTGCTGTTTCTCTGTTGGGTCGTTATGCGAACCAGAGCCGGATTACCCCGTTTGCCGGGGTGGGTGTGGCGTTCCTGTCGATTGCTTTCGATGAGGAGCCCTGGTGGGCTCTGGGGTATGGTAACCCGGAGGACTACGAGAGACTGGGGCGCCCGGCGGTAGCGCGAGGCAAGACTCGGGAAATGCTACCGGAGGATTCTGGAGAAGGCTTCATTGTAGCGGCGGGCGCGGATATCCGTCTTTTCCGTCACCTGTCGGCCAGCTTGTACTGGCGCTATATGGACCTGGATACGAAGATGGGGTACCGGACGGCCGGGGAAGAAAAGGCGCCGAAGGAAATACCGCTGAGTAACATGGCGTACGGCGCAGGCTTGAAGTATGTCTTCTAGGCGTCAAGGTTCGCCATAGCAGCGTATTGTGGAGATCTTGACAGGGGTTGAGGCGGTACGAGTGATCCGCCATTGCTTTGCGGGAATGGCCTGGAAGCGAAGCCGCAGACCCCGTTCCATTGTTCTTTCAAGACGTCGCCCGGTGATTGCATAGTTGCCGGGGAACGGGCTGTCTACGGCTCGCAGCAATATCCAGTTATTGGTTTCGCCCTGCCGGTATTCGAATTTCCAGCCTTCCATGGGTTGACGCCGGTTGTCGGGAATGAGGTCCACTCCGGAGCAGGGGGTGGGTGATTCAAAATCAAGGACGAGGTTTCCGTTCGATGGCACCACAAACGGGTCAGGGATTTTCACGGCTGTTGTGAGCGGCGTGTCCGGATTGGATATACGAATCGCCGGTTGGATTGGCAGGAGTCGGGATACGGGAATCCGGCGAAGAACAAAGCCCTTTGCAAAGGGTTCGGTTTCGACTCCCATCTGGCTCAGCAGGATTGAGAGTCCTTGCTGTTCATCCGTCCTGGCCAGGAGGATCCCGGCCCACGGGAGATCGGATGGCAGGACGGTAAGCTTGAGAAGATGCCATGAACCGGAGGTCTGGAGGATCTCCGCCGAGACTCCCGGGACTTCCGGGGGCAGATGCTGAAAGATCCCGTAGCGGGATTCACCCGGAGCAGCCGTGTTGAGCAGCCAGTCCCCGAAGAACAGGATCGCCCTGCGGCCGTAGAAGAGGATGGTATGACACTTGATCCGTTCTTCCACCACGACTTTTTCCGCAGGGGCAACCAGGTTTTGGAGGCGTTGAGCCAGGGGAACCAGCTCGGGCCGCGGGCCCCGGTCTGCGTCCGGGTGGTAGAACCTGGAGGAAGGCGCCCATGCAGACGTTATGGCTATCGAGGCCAGTAAGACCCATGAAAGCGTACTGCGCCAGACGGGCGAGGATGTGGCGGGCAGGGACACGAGCAGGGCGCAACCGGTGGCAACTCCTGCGGGGATCCATCGGAGCGCAGAGGGGCCCATGCAGGCAGCCGCACAGGCAAAGGCGAGAAGCCAGAGGGCCGCTCCCCGCGCATGCACGGCGCAGCGGGCGAATGTGACGGATAGGATCAACAGCAAGGGGAATGCCGGAAGGAGATAGCGCGGGAACGGGTGGACCATCGATGCATAGACCCACAAGAGCGGTAAAGTGCAGAGAATCACCAGCAGCAGGAAGGCGATCCGATCCCCGGCGTTATGGCGGCGGATTCCGGCTGCGAGCAATATGAATCCGCCGACAGCTGCGGGCACCTGCCAGGCAAGCGTGTTCAACAGAACCTCGATGGCCGCAGGCATCCGGCGGAACACGGCGTGAAACACCCGGATGCGCTGGCTGGCCTCATCCACAAACAGGCGGTGCATCATGGTGGTCCTGAATTCAGCCGGTACGATGGCAAAATAGGACAGGGGGACCAGTATGGCAATTGCGATGACCATCGGTGCTTCGGCCAGGGCCTTCCACTTGAAGCGGCGGTAGCAGAGTCCGAAGGCCAGCGGGACCGCAAGGACATAGGCGCCGGCACCCCCTTTCAGGAGAACGGCGGCACCGGCGGCAAGTCCGGCAACGGTGACCCGTTGCCAGCGTTGCGCAAGGAAGGCAAAGCCGCAGGTTCCGGCCAGCGTGAGGAACACAAGAGGCATTTCCAGCATGGCCGTGCGTATGTGCAGGAGAACAAACGGTGTGGACACCAGCATGACGGCCGCTGCGAGCCCTGTGATATCGTCCGTAAAACGCCGCGCCAGCCTCCAGGTCAGCCAGGCGCACAGGAATCCTGCCAGAGCGGTTGGCAGGCGTACGGCCCACAGGTTCGGCCCGATCAGTTTGAAAAGGACAGCCACTGCCCAATAGAGGAGGGGGGGCTTCCGGAATTGGGGGCCATCCTCGCCGACATCGTCAAACGACAGGCGCCAGGTCTGGTGCCGGAAAAAACTGTCCGCACGTGTGGCGGCAAAGCCTTCGTCTGTTTCATAAAGGGACTGGGTTCCGAGTCCGACAAAGCACGCGGCGGCGATGATCAGAAAGACAGTCGGAACGGCCCATTTCGAAAACTTGGAGGCTGAGGTCATGGGCTTGTGTCCTGCGTTTCCCCGGCCGGGTATGCGCTCATCCCGAGCACCTCGGCATTCCGGCCTGGATCGGCACCCGCTTTCATGATTACAAACGGCGGTTCCACGGTGACGACGCCCAATGAATGGGCGGTGATGAGCGAACGCAGAACCTCCATTTGCGGGGGTTTGATCGCCTTGGCGTCAAAAAAGACATAATCCGGAGGAATGGGGTCGGTCTTGTGGTTCTTGAATGTGGTCAGCGAACGCCGGTTCGCGAGGTAGCCGGCCATTTGTCCATCAGTCATAAGCACGCCATCCCTGGGCAGATGACGTGCGGTATGGAGCATAAGGGGAACATAGGGCGAAGTTTTCCTGAAGACCTCCCGTGCGCTTGCGTTGGCCCATGGCAGGCAGCCCCAGGAAAGATGGGAGATCATGATAACGGAGACGAGAAATCCGGAGAACAGCCAGGCGCGTCGCGAGGCCGTACGGGGTTCCGTGTAAAATTCTGTTCTTCGCAGGGCCTCGACCATTCCGAGCAGCACACAGGTGAAGATGCCGGCCGAGTAATGGCGGTCAATGCAGTAGTGGTGCCGTTCCGGGCTGGCCAGCAGGATAATCAGGATCAGCAATGGGAAGGTAATGACAGGGATCCAGCCGTGTTTGCGGAAAAGGAGGGGTAGCGCGGGGAGAAAGAGCCTGAAGGAGCTTAGAAGGCGCTTTAGGATCTGATGGCTCAGGGAATTCCGGATTGCTTCCGGGTTCAACAGGATATCGCGGCGCTGGTCTATGGTGATGCCGTTGATCCATGGGAAAAGCATGGTGAGCGCCAGTATGCCGTAGGCTGCCGCCGCTGCGCTCCACAGGTAGCCGACTTTCCATTGGTCAGCTGCAGCGAAGTACAACAGCATGGGCAGGATGGTGAACACCGCGTCCTCGCGGAGGCCGGCGGTCAGGAGGAGGGGAATCCAGACCCATGATTTCCGGAAGGCGAGACAGAGGTAGAGCCATGGGATCAGCACGTAGTACAGGTGAACGCCGTGGAATTCGGAAAGCATGGACCGCTGGACATAGGGATACCCCACGAACAGGAGAAGCAAGGCCGAGGCAGGCAGTGGTGGGATCCTGGAGAGTGCGAGGATCCGCCAGAAGAGCAGGGCGCCGACAGCCAGGCAGACCCACTGGATGACCGTCAGGGTGATCGGGTCATCCCAAAGGAGGAACAAGGGTGCGATCAGGGTCAGTGAAAAGGAAAGGTGGGTGGAAAGGTAGTTCTGATTTGTGAGATAGCGGAACCAGTCGCCGTGGGCCGTGTTCCAGAGCATATTGAAGTAGATGCCGTAATCCCGCAGGGCCATCTTGCCCCAGGTGAACTGGCGGTATTGGGCGATGACAAGCCCGGTCATGGTGGCGAGGGTCAGCGCCGCCAGCAGGAGAATCACCATCCGGCTGATCCAGGGGCGAGTGGCCGAAGCATTCATGGATGGTGATATTACGCTGTGGTCCTTGCCGGATCAAGAGGCGGATGCGATGTGGCGGGGAGTGCCTGCCGCTTGACGGGATACGGGTACTCTGGCAACCTCGCGCCTCATAGCGGATAGTCATCAGGTTCCGCTGGATTGTTTGAGGGTTGCCATGATGCGAGGGTTCTACGTCGATCGGATTCACCCGCTTCTTTTCAGTCTTGCGCCTATCCTTGCCCTCGTTGCGCACAACACAGGGGATGTGCGTCTGTCCCAGGCGGGCTGGGTTCTTGGGGTTGCAGCGGTTGCCGCACTGCTGTTGCAGGCCTTTTCCAGCTGGGTGTGCCGCGGGGCCGTGCGCGGGGCGATGGTGACCTCCATGCTGGTTGTCCTTTTTTTCCTCTACGGCCATGCTTTCGATTGGATCCGTAGCGCAGGCTGGGTCAAGACCCATACCGGAATACATGGATGGGTGGGAGGGGTGGCGATTGGTTTGCTGCTGGTATGGATTATTTGGGTTTGCCGCACCCGGCGTGATCTGGTGCCCGTCTCGCGCGGGTTGACTGTTGTATCCTGCGTGCTGGTTGTCATGGCCGTGTTCAACGTGGTGCGCGGTTCCCTTGCGGGCGGTGAAGTCCGGTCGGAAAGATCAAAGCGGGCTGCGATCCGTGCGCCTGCGGCGCAAGCGGAGGCTACGGCGGCCCGGCCGGTTCCGCCTCTTCCTGACGACGATCCAGCCCGGCCGGATGTCTATTACCTTTTGCTGGACGGCTATGCCAGGGCGGATGTTTTGCGGGCGGTCCATGGGTTTGACAACACGGAGTTCCTGAATCAACTCAGGTCACGCGGGTTCCAGGTTGCGGAGAAGAGTTACTCCAATTATGCGTACACCCATTTTTCGCTGGCTTCCTCCCTGAACATGGATTACGTGGAGAATGTTTTCTCCCCGGCATCCGGGAGGGAGTCCGGGCGCGGCCCTTCCTATCGGGCGATCCGCAACCCGAGGGTCGGGCGCCGGTTCCAGGCGCGTGGATACCGGTTCCTGCATTTCGCCACGAACTGGGGCGGTACGGAAGACAGTGATGCGGCGGACATGGTGTTGCGCGAAAGGCCCAAGTGGTTGCAGCAGGAGTTCATGGAGGTGCTGATCCGTTCCACGGCTTTGCGCTTTCTGGAACCCAATGTGGCCGACATCCATCGGTTTGAGTTCCGCAAATTGCGGGAACTTCCATCGCTTCGCGGCCCCAAGTTCGTGTTTGCTCATTTCCTCGTGCCGCACAAGCCCTACGTGTTCGATCGGTTCGGGAATGTGCGCAAGGATGTGCCGCTGGCCCTGCAGTGGAAGGACAATGACGGAGGCTGGCAGAATCGCCAGGCGTATGTTGAGCAGTTGCGTTTTGTGAATGACCAGATCCTCAAGTCGATCGACGGGATTTTGGCCGGATCGCGGTCGAGGCCATGGATTATCCTGCAATCGGACCACGGGACAGCTGCATTGCAAGCCTACGGTAAAGGTGTGCCGGGTGAACCTGCGACGGATGCGTTCATCCGGGAACGCTTCGGCAACTTCACGGCCGTGCTGGCGCCCGGCAATAGACCGATGCAGTTGCCGGAACCGGTGACGCCTGTGAACCTTTTCAGGTTCGTGCTGAATGCCATGTTTGATGAGGGGTTGGAGATTCTTCCCGATCGCCACTATCTTGGCAGTCGGCGAGACCGGTTCCAGGAAGTTGGGGATATTCTGCGGCGGGCGGAACTGGATGCCGGAGCCGTACGGAAGATCCTGGAGGACGGGGCAGTCAGGGGCCCGGCGGACGCCGCAGCCGATCCATGAAGGTCAGTCCGATTTTCTTTCCAGCAGGTAAAGGCAGCGGTCTGATCCGGGAAGTTCCTGCCGCTCCAGAATGTTGAAGCGTTCGGAATAGACCGCCTCGAAATTCTGGCGGCTGATATTCCCGTAGATATCTTCCCGCAAGGCCAGCAGATGCTGGAACATCGAGTCTGACCGTCCAACAAATTCCAGGACCAGCCATCGTTTTGTCAGAGCGGCAAAGAAGTCCCGGGTTGCCGGCAAGGGGATTCGTGATGTGATCAGCAGGTGATGCAGGAGTGCGAGCCCGAAAACCGCATCAAAACGTGCGCGGTCGAGGAAGGAGGCCCGTTCCCGGTTCATGAATCCGATGCCCGGACTGGGGTTTGCGCAGTCCAGGCAGATGGGCAGGATATTCAGGGATTCGCGGTTGACCTGTTCATACAGGTGGTCGGCGCATTCCGGGTCAATATCGGCGGCCACCACGAAGGCTCCGGCCGTTGCGGCAATCCGGCTGTAGGTTCCGGTGTTGCATCCGAGATCGAGGACCTGCCGCGGCTTGTTTGCCTCCGCGAATCGCTGGATAAACATCTTCTTCGCGGTATCCGCCTCATCCGAGTAGGTGTTGTTCGTGGCATAGCCGACCCAGTGTCCGGTCGCATCCCGCTTGTTGCGCAGCTTGCGCACCTTGCGGTTCAGGCGATCCAGGTTGATCCGTTGGGCCGAGGTATCGCCGGGTTGCTGGTGGCCTGGTGTGGTGGTTCTGCGGCGGGTGACGTCCATATGTTTCTGGCCGTACGACTGCAGGTGCCGCTGAAGGAAGACATCCACCAGGAGAGAGGGGGTGGCTGAGCGCCAACCGCCAAGGATTTTGTAGACACTTTCGACGCTCATTCCATCCATGTTGCCGAGGTAATAGCCGCCGAGGTCAATGGAGCGGTGATGGGCAAGGATCAAGGGGAACAGGAAATGGCGGCAGAACTGGCCATAGGCGATCCACAGGTCCATCCGGGCTGGATGTTCAATGGATGGCAGATCGATGAAAACAGGTCGCCCCTTGATGAACTGGGTGTTGTAAATCGAGGCGTCCTTCAGCGAAAAGCCCTTGGCGATCAATCTGCGCTGGAGGGCGAGTTGGGACAGGGCGGCATCGGCGATCATGCGACGCGGCCATTCGTGCGGGTAGCTGATGAAAGGAACCCTCTCATGCTTCATGAAATGCGGGAAAGCCGGTTGGGCCGCCTGTAGCGCACGATGCTGTTCGCCGGTTTCGTCGATCAATTCGGTCCGGACGACAAGGCCCCTGTTGATCAGGTCCTCCAGAAGGCCGGAATTCCTGAGTTCCAGCATGGTGCTCCAGGTTTCCCGTGATACGCCGCGGAACACTTCGCCATCGAGAAAGAAGACCGCGCCGGACGGGTCCCTGAACGATCCGGGATCAGTGGTACAGGGCAGGGGTTGGGTTGTCATGCCGGTTATTCTCCGGAGGAGTCCTGGTCATCATCGGGTTTATCCCCCTTGCCGAAGAGGCGGCGGACCAATTTGCCGATGACGCGTCGGAAATAGAATCCGATGCCGGCGATTCCCGCGATGACCCACTGGAGCAGCATGGCGCCGGACCCAGGGTCGATATAACCAAGAACAATGGGGCCATAAAAGAGATTCACGTACACCTTCCTTGCTTCGAAACACAGTACTCAATCAGTCTGCACGGTGATGGGTCAACTCCTTTTTGCCTGGCCGGAGCCTGCCTGCCAGGATGCCGAAAGAGGCGAGAGCATAGGCGGCACACAGGATCAGTATAGGAAAGATGGGTGCGGCATAGCGGATGTAGGTCTTCGAGACCGCCGGATGGAACAGGATAAAACAGGCCAGGACAGCCAGGATTTCGCGGTAGCGGGTCCTCCGTCCAATCATGACCAGCAGGCCGACAGCCGCCAGCAGGTAGACCGCGTGATACTGATAGTAGAGTTTGCGCGCCAGGGGCAGGACCCATGGGGAATTCCGGGGGCCCGAGAAGAGGGTTTCCAAATGCAGCAGGCGCAGGTCCTGGGGTCCCTGGGGTACCAGAAGCTTATGGAGGCGGTCCAGATAGACGCGCGGATACAGGTATGGGTTCGCCCGGATCCTTCTCGTGATCATTTCCTTGAGGACCTGGTCGATCTGGGCTTCATTGGCACCCTGTTTCTTCATCACCCGGTAGACGAGTTCAAAGTGAACGCCGAATTCCTTGGCGTTGACACGCCCCGACTGGCTGGTCAGGTAGACGTTCTTTCCGAGGATGCGGTGATTCCGGTGTGTCCAGAGGAAGAGGCAGAAGGCTGTCGGCAGGACCGCAATCAGCATCAGCAGTACTTTCCTCGGGAAAGGGATGCGGGTAGCCAACATGAGGACCCCGAGGGGCAGGTAAACCACCACGCCGATGGGACGGAGGAACGTGATGGCGCAGGCGACGGATCCATAGGCAAGCATGGCAGCTTTTGACCGGAATGGTGCCCCGTATACCAGCAGGGCGGTCAGGAACAGGAAGCCGGCAGTGAAGAGGGATTCCGTCATCAGGCTGGTTGTCCAGAAGATGTGAATGGCCCAGAGCGCCTGGCTCCACAGAGCCGTGGCACGGCCGAAGAGATGATAGGCGATGGCCAGGAGGAAAAGGTGGCTGAGGACTTCAGCGGCCAGATTGGCTGCCATGGCCACTTGAGGATAGGGTCCGAACAGGCAATAGACCGTTGCCAGGAAAATCGGGTAGCCCGGCATGCGGTATGCATAGAACGTCAGGCCGTGATATATAGATGTTTCACCCGTGTATACTTGCCTGTAGCCTTCCCCGCGTATCAGGCTCTCGGCAAACTCATGGTAGTCTCGTGAGTCGGAGACCCGTTGCCAGGTGCTTTGGGATATGAGGAATATCCGGAAACCCACGGAAACGAACAGGATCAGCAACAAGGCGATGCGGAAAGGGCGCGAATCCTTCCACGGCGCCAGAAGCCACTGCAGGAAACCGTTTGTTTCCGGCTGTTGCATGATTCTCCCGCCTTTCATTCCCTAAGGTGAAGTCAGGCCGGTGTTCCCGCCTGTTCCTAGAACAGGGTGTAGATGAACGGGGCCACGGTCTGACCGGTAACGATGAACAGCCCGAGAAGTAACAGGACCAGGATGACCGGAATGATCCACCAGGCCTTGTTGTGCCAGGCAAACACGCCGAATTCCTTCAGTAGACGACCCAGATGTTTGAGGAAACGCATAACCACTCCTTCTCTTGCGCATCAATCCAAGGCATACTCCTGCCGCCAGTCAGCCTTGTCCTGCCAGGGCGGCTGATCCTTCTTGCTGAGTACAAAGGAGCCCAGCACCAGGTAATCCATTTCGGTCCGCATAAAACAGCGGTAGGCGTCCTCCGGCGAGCAGACGATCGGTTCACCCCGGACATTGAAGGAGGTGTTGATGATTACACCATAACCGGTCAGGGCCTCGAAGGCCTTGATCAGGGCATAGTAGCGGGGATTGTCGGCCGGGGAAACGGTTTGCACGCGTGCGGAATAGTCCACGTGGGTGATGGCCGGGATGTCCGACCGGACCTGGTTGATCCGTTCACGGATTGAAAGCCGGGCCGCATCCTCGAGTCCCTTGCACCGATCCCTGCGGACAGGTGCGACGAGCAGCATATAGGGGGATGGGCGATCGAGCTCGAAATAATCCGACACCCGTTCAGCCAGGCAGGACGGCGCAAAGGGGCGGAACGACTCGCGGTACTTGATCTTGAGGTTCATGACCGACTGCATTTTCGGGGAACGCGCGTCTCCGATGATCGATCGTGCCCCGAGGGCCCTTGGGCCGAATTCCATTCTTCCCTGCACCAGTCCGATCACATTCTCCGAGGCGATGAGGGCGGCGATTTCCCGGGGCCATTCATCCGGACCGAGCTTGCGGGCGGGATAGCCGTGGGACTTCAGGAAGGCCTCGACCGCAGGGTCCTCGATATCGGGGCCCAGCAAGGATCCCTGCATGGCATCCCTCGTGCCATCCGTCTGGCGGGGGGCGTGATGGATCTGGTGGCTGGCCAGAAGGGCTGCGCCGAGTGCACCGCCCGCATCGCCCGCCGCCGGCTGGATCCAGATATTCCGGAAGATTCCCTCCCGCAGCAGCCGCCCGTTGGCGACGCAATTCAGGGCCACACCGCCTGCCAGGCATAGCGAATCCTCTCCGGTCAGCTCGCGGGCATGACGGGCCATGGCGAGTACGATTTCCTCCGTGACGACCTGGATGGAGCGCGCGATGTCCATTTCCCGCTGGGTGATCTCGCTTTCCGACTTGCGGGCCGGACCGCCGAACAGGCGCGCGAACTTGTCGTTGGTCATGGTGAGTCCGTCGAGGTAGCCGAAGTACGAAAGGTTCAGCCGGAAGGACCCGTCTGGGCGCAGGTCCAGCAGGTTATCCCTGATGAGGTCGACATACTTCGGTTCGCCGTACGGCGCCAGGCCCATGAGCTTGTACTCGCCGGAGTTCACCTTGAAGCCCGTGAAGTATGTGAATGCCGAATACAACAGGCCGAGCGAATGGGGGAAGTGCAGGTCCTGCAGGATCTCGATGCGGTGATCCTGACCGCGGCCGATGGCGGAGGTGGCCCATTCTCCCACGCCGTCCAGCGTCAGGATGGCGGCGGACTTGAATGGGGAGGGGAAGAAGGCGCTGGCCGCGTGCGATTCGTGGTGCTCCGGGAAATACAGCGTGGGCATGGGGGAGACGCCGCAATGTTCCAGCGCCTCCTCGATCTGCATCGGGATCCAGAGTTTCTCCTTCAGCCAGAGAGGGAGTGCCATCATAAACGACTGCAGGCCGTGGGGGGCCACGCTGAAATACGTCTTCAGGATCCGTTCGAACTTGCGGATCGGTTTGTCATAGAATGCCACGGCGTCCAGCTTGCCGTTCCGCTGCTCCAACTCGCGCAGGCAGTACTTCACCGCCAGGGTCGGGAAGCGCGAATCATGCTTCTTGCGTGAGAACCGCTCCTCCTGGGCTGCGGCGATGATCTTGCCGTCACTGACCAGAGCGGCCGCGGAGTCGTGATAGAAAGCGCTGATGCCGAGGATATTCATTAGAACTGCCTCCGGTATTCGGCGGAGTCTGCCACAGGTTTCCGTGCAACCCAATAGGTGGATTCCGGCCCGCGCAGGCGGCGGCACATGGGGTCGAGCCCGCGCAGGATCAGGATGATGCGGCCGGGCAGGAAGACAAGGAAGAACATGGGCACCAGCAGGGCCCATGTCAGGGCTGTGGCTGCAACCTTGCCGAGAGCCTGCCCGAACCGGTCGATTCGATGGTAGAACGACGGCAGGAATATGCCGGACAGCAGGATCAAGGCTCCAATGCTGTTGAGGATCAGGCCGGCTGCCAGCCGGTTCTTGCGCAGCAGGAACGTGCCGACAAGCGCCGGAATCGCCGCTTGCAGGATCATCTTCCCCAGATTCGGGGATTTTGCCTCATTCATGACTTTGCCTCTTTCGTCTTTCCCTGATATCTCTTAAAGCCAGTTTTTTTCGTGCATCTCGCGTTCCAGGCATTCGGCAAGGACGCGGTGTCCTCCTGCCCGGGGATGGAAGGAATGAACATAGAATTCCGCAGGGTACGCGTTCGCGTTGATTCTTTCCAGGGTGTTGAAATGAGCGATCTCCAGTTCCTTGAAAATCTGGACAGCCTCTTTTTGCATGGGACCGATCACGAGGAGTTTGAACCCGTGTGTCTTTCCCAATTCCTTCAGTATAGCGAACTGGTTGCGCACGCCCGACACGTCGATGCCTGCCCGGAAATGTTCCGGGATCCTGTTGGCGTCATATTGACGCTCATCGCCAATCTGGTTCAGGGCGAGATCGGCAAAGGCTTTCCTGTCGAAAAGAAGGTTGTACAGGAACGAAACATCCTTGCGGTTCCACTGGCCCTGCTGCGGGATGAAGAAGGGGAGACCGAAATCATTATCGCACCAGCCCACGATTACGATGTCGGGCTTATAGGCTAACCCTTTTGCTTTCAGTGTTTCGACTTCCAACTGGGTATTATAACCCGGGACTCCGAAGTTCAGGGTTTCATAGGTCCTGCCATCCGCCCGTGCGTTCAGGTTCGATTCCAGGACATCCATATAGTTCTCTTCCTGGTGAACTCCCCATCCGAACATGCCGGAATCGCCGATCCCCGCGATGCGGATGGTTTTTGCGGGTTTTTCCACGGGATACTCACGGGTTTTCCGCATGCCGGCGGCATTGATATGCAGGCGGCAGTGTCCGAATTCCCTGGAGAGGTTGGGTTTTAATTCATACACGACGCTGCCGTATCGGCTCTTCTGTATAATGGCGGCCAACGGGTGTGAAGTCCGGATTTTTTCCTTGGTAAGCCGGTTGGACAATGTTCCCAACTGATCCAGGGACTGGGCTTTTTGTGTGCGTTCCAGGAAAGTCCGCAAGGCGACTTCAGCGGTCAACAAGCCGAGCGTCGTGCTGAGCATGGCCAGGATGAGACGTCCCGAGAAGCGTCCCCATTCCGCACGACGATACTGCCCTGCATGCCGGAGGAGGAACCATCCCAGCCAGGCAAGGGATGCAACCAGCAGGCGCGGGATGGGTTTGGTGGCATGAAGGCCATGCCAATTCCACGGCCCGCCATGGATCAGGATGGCGGCAACCTCGGCAAGACTCAGGATGCATACCACAAGCAGGATCCATCCTGCCAGCTTCTGCCACAAAGGGTTGTCCGTAGTATGGGTCGATTTCATAGGATGCCCATCGGCGTCGGTACCGGGCCCCTGCAAGGTACTGCCGAATCAGGGATATATAGCCCATCTGCTTTTCCGGGTACAGGATTTTGTCAACGCCCCGAGGCTCTTGGAGGGCCTTCCTGCGGCGACGACGGTGCCCCGCCCTTCAGCGCCCGGGCAGCTGTTTTCGTGAATAATTCCGAAAGGATGCCGCAAGCGTTTTGCGTCTTGTGTGAAAGGGCTATTATTGACTGGCGCAGGATTTGGCTTCCTGCTACGTTCAAAGGCTATCCGGTTGTCGAAGCGCCGGTAACACAGGTTCATTTCGGTTCATAAGGAAAGGTATATGATCAAAGCATTGTGTGTGTGGTTGGCCTCGTTCTTCCTTCTGGCGGCGGGCGGCTGCGTGACGTTGGTGGATCAGGCATCCTTTGCGCGTCAGCAGGCGGACTGGGACAGTCTGGTCGGGGATGTACAGAAGCTCAACGAGCGGATCAACGGGCTGCAGTTGGAGCAGCAGCAGCTGGCCAGGGAACTGGATGAGTTGCGGAAGGCCCCGCGCGAGGATCTGGTGGTACGGAACCGGTTGGACACGATTGAGCGGCAGATGCAGGCGCTCAATGCGGCGCGTGAATCGGATCGGCGGGAAATTGTATCGGACTTGAGCCGGAAGGTTTCTGCGCTTGTGGGCGGTTCCCCGCGGGGCGGCTCGTCGGCCTCATCGGCGGAGACCGGGTATGAGCACGTTGTGAAATCCGGCGAGTCCCTCTCCGCCATTGCGGCAGCCTACAAGTGCAGTGTCAGTGCGATCAAGCGGGCGAACAATCTTTCGTCTGACACGGTGCGGGTCGGACAGAAGCTGTTTATTCCCCAGCGATAGGAAGGGCGAGCGGGAAGGGAGCGGGGCAATGGGCAAGACGCTGGTGGTTTTGGCAGCGGGGATCGGCAGCCGGTATGGCGGGCTCAAGCAGATCGAGGCGGTGGGCCCGAATGGCGCCATTGTCATAGAGTATTCCGTCTTTGATGCCATCCGGTCCGGATTCGACCGCGTTGTTTGCGTGATCCGCCGTGACATCGAGAGGGATTTCCGCGCCATTGTGGCATCCCGTTTTGAGCGGCAGATTCCTGTAGACTACGTGTTCCAGGAGATGGACGGGGGTTTGCCGCCCGGGTTTGCTGTGCCGGGGGACCGGAAGAAACCCTGGGGTACGGCCCATGCGGTGCTGGCCTGCCGCGATGTGGTCCGGACGCCGTTTGCGGTGATCAATGCCGATGATTTCTACGGAAGGCGCTCGTTTGAATCCCTTGGCCATTTCCTGGGCGGGGTGGGAGCCGCCGCCAACGAGTATGCCATGGTGGGCTTCACCCTGTGCAATACGCTTTCCGAGCATGGGCATGTGGCGCGAGGCATTTGTGATGTGGGAGCCGATGGTTTCCTGCGGGGCGTTGTGGAGCGCACAAGGATTGAGAAGACCGGTCAAGGCGCGCAATATGCCGATGAGGCTGGCGCCTGGCATGTCTTGACGGGTGCAGAGATTGTCTCGATGAACATGTGGGGGCTGACCCCCGCCTTGTTCGAGTCCCTTCAGCGCGGGTTCCGGAGCTTCCTGGATGCCCGGGGTGGAGATCCCAAGGCGGAGTTTTTCCTGCCGACGGTGGTGGATGGTCTGGTTGCGGGGGGCAGGGCCAGGGTCAAGGTGCTTGGCACACCTGAGCTCTGGTTTGGTGTGACCTATCCCCAGGACAAGGCTGTGGTTGTCGAGGGAATCCGCCGTCTGGTCGGACAGGGTGTTTATCCCGAGCGGTTGTGGGGCTGATTCGGCGGCTAGGGTAATTTCGTGGCTTGCACGGCCACGAGGCAGACATCATCCTCGAATCCGCGGCCCTCCGAGAAGGTTTCCGCTTCATTCATGAGGGCGGGGAGGATATCCTCGACGGGCAGTTGCATTTGCCGGGACAGGCTCTGCAGGATTCGATCGCTTCCGAATTCTTCCCGGTTCGGGCCTTCCACTTCCGAGATGCCGTCCGTATAGACCAGCACGGTATCCCCGGCCTCGAGTCCCTGGTACTGGGTTTCGAAGGTGGCGTTCTCCATGATGCCCAGCGCCGGGCCTGCGGGTTCGGGTGTCCGGCGGATCGGTACGACCTGCCGGGTGGAGGGCCGGATGAGGATCGGGCTCGGGTGCCCGGCCTCGGTGAAAGTGATCCGGCGTTGCTCCAGATCCATCAGAAGGTAGGAGGCGGAAACGAACATGAATTCCTCGGCATCGCGGAGGATGGTCATGAATTCGCGGTTCATATGGGTCATGAAAAGGCCGGGATCGTGCGCAATGGGTTTCAACTCCTCCACCAGGCCGCGCATGATGGCTGTGATCAGGGCGGCGCGCAACCCGTGGCCCATGACATCGCAGGTGAAAATCCCGGCCACATGGTCCGACACGGGAAGAACATGGAAGAAATCGCCACCCAGGGTTGTGCTGGGTCGGTAGAGGTGGCTGAAGCGCAGGAGGGAATCCTCCGGGAGCGCGCTGTTGGGGAACACGGGGAACTGCCGCGGCAGAAGGGCCAGTTGCACTTCGCGGGCCATGACCAGGTCGGCTTCCATCTCGGAATTCCGTATGCGCAATTGTTCGGCGTACTGTTCCCGCTGGGCTTCGGCGTATTTCCGGGCGGTGACATCGGTGAAGGAAAGCACGACGCCGATGAGTTCCTCTTCTGAGCTCAGGTTCGGCGTGGCGGCGGCCTGCACATGGAAGAGGGTTCCGTCGAAGCGGCGGGCTTCCACTTCGCCGTTCCAGCCCTGGCCTTCGGCGACGGCCTTCATGATGGCGCCGCCGATTTCGGGATCGTTGAAAAGGTTGTGCAGTGTGATGGGCTTGTCATCCGAAAGCTGTTCCAGGCCCCACAACTTCTGTACAGCGGGATTGATGTAGGTCAGGCGGGTTTCAATATCGGCGATGGCGATGCCGCTGCCGGCTGTCTGGATGGCGGTATGCTCCGTGCGGAGTTGCTCCTGCTCCATCCGGCGCAGGGTAATGTCGCGCACAAAGAAGCAAAGGTAATCCTGGCCGGAAAGGTACAGGCGGTTGATGGCGGTCTCCGCCGGGAAGACGCTGCCGTCCTTGCGCACAAAGTAGGCCTGCAGCAGGATGAACCGGGTGTTTGCCAGATTCTCGCGGATCATCGGCAGGAGGGTTTCATCCGCTCCGAAAAGCAAATCGAAAAGTTCCATGCGGGCGAGCTCCTCGGCTTCGTATCCGAGGAACTGGCAGACCCGGACGTTCGTATCCACGATGCGCCCGGAATAATCCGTGATCACGGCGCCGTCATACACGTTCTGGAGCAACTGCTGGAAATCGGAGTCCCCGATGCGTTCCGCGGCAGACTTCGGACGGGTGATTCGTATGGTTGGCCGGTGGGGAACATGGGTCTTCTTTCCGGCTCCGGTTTCGGTGAGCATGTCGCTCGTGATGTCGATGCGCATGGTGCGCGACATTCCTCCCGGCACGGAAGCGGGGGAGGGATTGGGATCAGAATTTGGTGTTTCCATGATATTCTTTCCGTCAAGCCACAGGCAAGATACCACGCGAGCCGGTGTCGCACAAGCCGCGGTTGGCCTTGCGTCCGCTCACACGTAGATCATTTTCCGGGTCATGCCTCCATCGACCACGTAATTGGCGCCGGTGATGAAACCGGCGGCCGGGGAAACCAGGAAAGCGGCCAGGTCGGCAATGTCCTCCGGTCTCCCCACGCGGCCGGCCCAGTGCTGGTCATGATCGGCCCGGGACAACTCCGGTATTCTGCGGGCACTCTTCTTGCGCGAGGATTCCGTTTCGATCCAGCCGGGGCTGATGCAGTTGACGCGGACGTCGGGAGCCAGGCTTGCCGCCAGGGCGTGTGTGAGGGCGACCAGACCGCCTTTGGATGCGGAATAGGCCTCGGTGTCGCGTTCCGACATCAGGGCCCTTGTCGAGGCGATGTTGAGGATGACCCCTTTGGCCGCCTTCAGGGAAGGGCTCAGGTGCTTGGCGCAAAGAAACGGGGCGGTCAGGTTCACGGCCAGGACCCGGTTCCAGTCCTTGAGGAGGAGCCGGTCGACAGGACTGCCGCGTCCGATGGCGGCGTTGTTCACGAGAATGCGGATGCCGCTGAAGGCCTTCAGGCTGGTCCGGCACAGGCGCCGCACATCGTTTTCCCTGGACACATCACAATGGACAAAGGCGACACGTCCCAGCGTGCGGAGTTCCTTTGCTGTTTCGCGGCCTGCCTCCGCATCACGGTCGGCGATGACCACGGGGATGCCGTCGGCGAGGAATCGCCGTGCGATGGCCTTTCCGATGCCCTGTGCTCCGCCGGTAATGATGGCGGCCGCCGTTGAGCGCGGATTCCTGGCGGAAGATCTCATGGCTTCAGGATGGTTCCAGAATTGCCGCTTCCGGGCAAGCTCCGTGTTGACTCCATGCGGGAGTTTCCCTCACACTGCGGACGTCTGGAATCCGGGAGGACAGCATGACGATTTCCGCAACACCGGCCATCGAGGTGCGTGGGGTGACAAAACGGTTCGGGACGGTTACCGCCCTGGATCAGGTCTCGTTTTCCATCCAGTCGGGAGAAATGTTTTTCCTGCTCGGGCCGTCCGGGTGCGGCAAGACGACCTTGCTGCGCATCCTGGCCGGACTGGAGACGCCGGATGCCGGCCAGGTGTTTTTCCGGGGTGAGGATGTGGCCTCCCTTCCGCCGCATGAGCGGGGGGCGCCGATGGTGTTCCAGAACTACGCCCTCTGGCCGCACCTGAATGTCCGTGAGAACGTGGCTTTCGGGCTGGTCGAACGGAGTGTATCCCGCAACGAGCAGAAGGCCAGGGTCGACGACGTACTCCGCCGTGTGGGGCTTGAGACGATGGGTGGGCGCATGCCCGGCCAGTTGTCGGGCGGGCAGCAGCAGCGGGTAGTGCTGGCGCGCGCCCTGGTTCTCAATCCGTTCCTGATCCTCCTGGATGAACCTCTTTCCAACCTGGACGCCAAACTGAGGGTAGAGATGAGGGAGGAAATTGAAAAGCTTCGTGAGGCCACGGATATCACCTTTGTGTACGTCACTCATGACCAGGCGGATGCCCTATCCCTTGCGGACAGGATGGTGGTGATGAGCGCGGGCCGAGTCAATGCGGTCGGGACCCCGTTGGATCTCTACACCCGGCCGCCGACGCCGTTTTGCGCGGAATTCCTGGGTGAGGCGAATCTGATTCCCGCGGAAGGGATTGGGTCTTCAGCCGTGAATACGCCGCTTGGACGCTGGCGGGTTGCGGCGCCGGGCCTGGAAGGCGGGAAGAGCGGGCATTGCATGGTGCGGCCCGAGAGCCTGTTTCCTGTCACGGCGTCGCGCTCAGGGGAGAACGTATTCACAGCCGAGATCCGCGGGTTGCGGATGAATGGCGCAACGGTTACGGTCGCCCTGGATGCCGGCGGGTTGGTGCTCAAGGCGACGGTGCTGACGCAGGACAGCTTCGGGCTGCGCAAGGGCATCCAGATCCCGTGGGGCATTGCGGTGGACAATACGATTCCGATTCCCGCGGAACCCGGAGGCGGATCGGGGTCCCGCCCATGAAGCCACGGCACCTTTCCACCCTCCTGATCCTGCTGGTTTTGGGCGTGTTTCTGGTGTGGCCGGTCGGGCATGTTTTTGTCCGGTCCATCCAGGATGAGGGCGGGTTCACCCTGCACTACGTGAAAGGGCTCTTCACCAATCCGGCCCAGATGGAGGCGGTTGGGGCCAGTTTCCTGATCGCAGTTTGCGTTACGGCGTCCTGCCTGCTGGTGGCGCTTCCGCTGGCCTGGCTGTTTGCGAGGCGGTCCTTTGCCGGAAAGGCGGTTTGGTCCGCCCTGCTGCTTTTGCCGATGATCCTGCCGCCGTTTGTCAGTGCGGTGGGGATGCGGATGATCTTCTCGCGGGCGGGCGCATTGAGTACGCTTCTCATGCAGATGGGTTGGGTGGACGGGCCTGTGGACTGGTTCGGCCGGTTCCCCTTCGCGGGGATTGTCCTGCTTGAGACCTTGCACCTTTTCCCGATCCTTTACCTCAACCTGGTTGCGGCCTTCGCCAACATCGATCCCAGTCTGGAGGAGGCCGCGGTCAATCTCGGCGCGACGCCTGGACGGGTGTTCCGCCGGGTGACGCTTCCGTTGGCGATGCCCGGTGTTTTCGCGGGTATGGTGCTGGTATTCATCTGGTCCTTCACGGAACTGGGGACTCCGCTGGTGTTCGGGGTGCGGCGGGTTCTGCCTGTGATGATCTACGACAGCGTTGCCGAGATCGGCACGAATCCGGCGGGCTATGCGCAGGTGGCGTTTGTGCTGGTTGTTTCCATGGCAGGCTTCTGGATCAGCAAGCAGATTCTTGCGCGGCAGCGGTCGGTTGCGACCCTGGGCCGACTGAGCCTGGGGCGTCGCGAGGTTCCCCTGTCGCGGCGCGGGACCCTGCTGGTGACGGTGGCATTGCTGGTACTGCTGGGGTTGGCTGTCCTTCCTCATCTCAGCGTCACATTGCTGGCCGTCAGCCGGAGATGGTTCCTCACGGTACTCCCGCAAGGGTGGACGCTGGAGTTCTTCGGACGGGCCCTGAATGATGAGCTGACCCGGAACGCACTGCTCAACAGTCTGGGTTTATCGCTCTGCGCGACGGTGCTGGACGTTCTTATTGGTTTCGGGATCGCGTGGCTGTGCGTCCGGGGCCGTATCCGTGGAGCGGACTGGCTGGATGCGCTGGCCATGCTTCCCCTGGCGGTGCCGGGGCTGGTGATTGCCTTCGGGTATATCGGGTGTTTCTCGGGTGCGTTTCCCAACACGATCATGGATCCGCGCTTCAATCCGGTGATCCTGTTGTCCGTCAGTTACGCGATCCGCCGTCTTCCCTACATGGTGCGCGCCGCGCATGCCGGGCTTGAGCAGGTCAGTGTGTCGTACGAGGAAGCGGCGGCCAATCTGGGTGCGACGCCCCTGCGGGTGGTGTGGCGGGTGACGTTGCCGCTGATCCTGGCCAACCTGTTGGCCGGGGGGATCCTGTGCTTCTCCTTCTCCATGCTCGAGGTTTCCGACAGCCTGATTCTTGCGCAGGCGGAGGAATTTTTTCCCATCACGAAGGCGATCTATGTGCTTCAGGATGGATTGGAGAACGGGCTCAATGTGGCGTCTGCCATGGGGGTATGGGCGATGGCTTTATTGGGAGCGGGAATCCTGCTGGCCACCAGCCTGATGGGCAAGCGGATCGGGCAGATGTTCCGGGCCGGATGAGGATGGCGTGCGGCGGGCGAAAAATCCCCTTTATAAGCCGTTTTTTGCCGTTCCTCCGGAATCGCGACATATAGCGTTGCCCCCTCTTCGACCACCACAATATTTTGTGGTTTTTCCTGCATATAGCGCTTGCTGGAAAACCCGTTTTTCGATACCTTCAACGCATACTAGTCCCCCCTAGGGAGAGGACTGTCCGATGCAGGAAAACTGCAGGCGGAAAACGAGGGTTTCCCCCTGTTTCAAGGAGGGGGGAAAGGGGCCCCGGAAGCGGCCGGAATGCCGCAAGGAGAATGACGTCTCGCCATGGCAGAGCAGCAAAAAAAGAGCGGTGCGTACGATGCAACCCACATCACGGTGCTGGAGGGCATCGAGGCAGTGCGCAAGCGCCCTGCCATGTATATTGGAGACACATCTGTCCGGGGGCTGCACCATCTGGTCTACGAGGTGGTGGACAATTCGATTGATGAGGCGTTGGCCGGGTATTGCACTACCATACAGGTGCGCCTGAACGGTGACGGTTCGGTGACGGTGAACGACAACGGCCGGGGTATTCCGGTGGATATGCATCCCACCGAGAAGCGGCCTGCCGTGGAGGTGGCGCTGACGGTTCTGCATGCAGGCGGGAAGTTCGACAACGACAGCTACAAGGTATCCGGCGGATTGCATGGTGTGGGCGTATCCTGTGTCAATGCGCTCAGCGAGTGGCTCGAGGTGGAGGTCCGGCGGGACAACCAGATTTATCATCAGCGCTACGAGCGCGGCAAGGCGGTGTCCAAGCTGGAGACGATCGGCAAGACCCGCGGCACCGGGACCAAGATTACCTTTCTGCCGGACAGCCAGATCTTCAGTACGACGAAATTCGAGTGGGATATCCTGGCGAATCGGCTGCGTGAACTGGCCTTCCTCAATGGCGGAATCGAGGTGCATTTTTCCCAGGAGGAGCCGGCCCGCGAGGAGACGTTCAAGTTCAAGGGCGGCGTGGTGGAGTTCGTAGAGCATCTCAACCGCAACAAGAATCCCCTGCATCCCAAGGTCATTGCCTTTACCAAGGAGCGGGACGGGATCGTGGTTGAAATCGCCTTCCAGTACACCGACACCTATACCGAGACCCTTTTGTGCTTCGCGAACAACATCAACACCATCGAGGGCGGAACACATTTGAGCGGGTTCCGGTCGGCCTTGACCCGCACGATCAATGCCTACGCGAAAAACAACAAGCTGATCAAGGAGGACAAGGAAAGCCTCTCCGGGGACGATGTCCGGGAAGGGATGACGGCTGTGATCAGCGTCAAACTGCCCCGCCCGCAGTTCGAGGGGCAGACGAAGACCAAGCTCGGGAACAGCGAGGTCGAGGGGATTGTGGCTTCGGTGGTGAACGACGAGTTGTCGACCTACCTGGAGGAGCATCCCTCGGTTGCGAGGCGCATCATCGACAAGGCGCTGTTATCGGCCCGTGCGCGGGATGCGGCCCGGAAGGCGCGTGACCTGACGCGGCGCAAGGGTGCGCTGGACTCGGCGGCCCTGCCCGGGAAGCTGGCGGATTGTTCCGAGCGGGATCCGGCGTTGTGCGAGCTGTACCTGGTCGAGGGCGACAGTGCCGGCGGTTCCGCCAAGCAGGGGCGCAACCGCGAGTTCCAGGCGATCCTGCCGCTTCGCGGCAAGGTGCTGAATGTGGAGAAGGCGCGGCTGGACAAGATCCTGAACAATAATGAAATCCGCACCATGGTCACGGCCATCGGCGCGGGAATCGGCCAGGATGAGTTTGATGTCGGCAAGGTGCGTTACCACAAGATCATCATCATGACGGATGCCGATGTCGATGGGTCGCACATCCGCACCCTGCTTCTGACGTTCTTCTACCGCCAGATGCCGCAACTGATTGAAAGCGGCTATGTGTATCTGGCCCAGCCGCCGTTGTACAAGGTGAGCCGCAAGAAGCGCGAGGAATACATCGACACCGAGGAGACCCTGACCCGCAAACTGCTGGAGCTGGGCGCGGAGGACCTGACTCTTAAAGCGGGGCGCGGCCGGACGTTCGAGGGCAAGGAACTCATGGCGGTGCTGGAATTGCTTCTCCAGCTTGAGCAGGCCTCGAAAAGCCTCGCCCGCAAAGGGGTCAATCTGCAGGAATATCTGCAGAAGCGCAACAAGGCGGGCGTGTTCCCCCGTTACTACGTCACGATCGGGCGAGGCGAGGACGCGGAGCATCATTTTGTGACCGGCGATGAGGAACTCAAGAAGTTGAGGGAGAAAGCCGAGAAGGAGCGGGGTCTGCAGCTGGAGATCTTCACCGAAAACGGGCAGGCCAACGGCCATGGCGAGGCGGATTTCCGCTGGCAGGAATTATATGTCGCCAGCGCCCTTGCCAAGGTAGTCGAGGCACTGGAAAAGAAAGGCTTCACCTTGGATCATCTCAACCTGCGCGAGGAGCCGGTGTTTCAGCTCAAGGATGCCGACGATGGCGAGACCCCGATTTCGAGTCTGCCGCAGGTCCTGGAAGTAGTCCGTGATTTCGGGCGCAAGGGGCTCAGCATCCAGCGGTACAAGGGGTTGGGCGAGATGAATCCCGAGCAGTTGTATGAGACCACCATGAACCCCGAGAAGCGGAAACTTCTCAAGGTGGTTCAGGAAGATGCGGTCCGTGCGGACGAGATTTTCACGATCCTGATGGGGGACGAAGTCGAGCCCCGGCGCAAATTCATCGAGGACAATGCCCTCAACGTGACCAATCTGGATATCTAAGCCATGTATACACGCAACGAGCTGGTCGGCAATATCAACATCGAAGACGAGATGCAGCGCTCGTATATTGACTACTCCATGAGTGTCATCATCGGGCGGGCGTTGCCGGATGTGCGGGACGGGATGAAGCCCGGTGCGCGGCGCATCCTGTACGCCATGCGCAGTCTTGGCCTCCTGCACAACCGTCCCTACAAGAAGTGCGCCTACGTGGTCGGTGAGGTGCTGGGCAAGTACCATCCGCACGGGGATTCGGCGGTGTACGACACCCTGGTGCGCATGGCGCAGGACTTTGCCATGCGGTATATGCTGGTCGACGGGCAGGGGAACTTCGGTTCGATCGACGGCGACAATGCGGCGGCCTACCGGTACACCGAGTCGCGCCTGACGCGCATGGCGGAGGAACTGCTGGCGGATATCGACAAGGATACGGTGGACATGGTTCCCAACTACAACGGGGAACTGACCGAGCCGGCGGTGCTGCCTTCCCGCGTGCCGAACCTCCTGCTGAACGGCAGTACGGGTATTGCGGTCGGGATGGCCACCAACATTCCGCCGCATAACCTCGGCGAGCTGGTGGACGCCCTGGTTTGCCTGATCGACCGCGAGAACGCCACGGTCGACGACCTGATGAAGCACATCAAGGGGCCGGATTTCCCGACGGGAGGTGTGATTTGCGGGCTCAAGCCGATTTCCGACATGTACCGGACCGGTCGCGGGCAGCTCAAGGTGAGGGGGCGGGCCGGGGTGGAGGAAGGCAAGCAGGGCAAGGAAAGCATCATCATCACCGAGATCCCGTATGCGGTCAACAAGGCCAACCTGTTGACGGGGATTGCGGAACTGGTGCAGGAGAAGAAGATCGAGGGTATTGCCGACCTGCGGGACGAGTCCAACAAGGATGGGATCCGGATCGTGGTGGAGTTGAAGCGCGGGGCTGTGGCGAAGGTTGTCCTCAACAACCTCTACAAGCATACCCAGCTTCAGACCACGTTCGGGGCCATCATGCTCGCCATCGACCAGGGCCGGCCGAAGGTGATGAACCTGAGGGAAATGCTGCAGGCGTTCCTGGATCACCGTTATGACGTGGTGCGGCGCCGGACCCAGTTTGAGCTGGATAAGGCCGAGGCGCGCGCCCACATCCTGGAAGGGCTCAAGATCGCCCTGGATCACCTGGATGCCGTGGTGAAGATCATCCGCGAATCCAAGGACCGCGATCATGCGAGGGTCCAGTTGATGTCCAAGTTCGGCTTGAGCGAGATCCAATCCAACGCGATCCTGGATATGCGGTTGTACCAGCTCACGGGTCTTGAGCGCGACAAGCTGGAGGCGGAATATCTTGAGCTCATCAAGCTGATCTCCTACCTGCGCGATCTGCTGGCCAGCCGGTCCAAGCTCATGGGGGTGATCCGGGAGGACCTGCTCGAGGTCAAGAAGGGGTATACCGACGAACGCCGGACGGCCATTGTCCCCGACGAGGGCGAGGTGAACATCGAGGACCTGATTGCCGATCGCGGGTATGTGATCACCATCAGCCACACGGGGTACATCAAGCGCACGGCGGTGAGCACGTACAAGGCGCAGCGGCGCGGGGGCAAAGGTGTGGCGGGCATGGAGACCAAGGAGGAGGACTACGTTGAGCGCCTCTTTGTGGCGAATACCCACGACTACATCCTGTTCTTCACGCCGCAGGGGCGCGTCTACTGGGAGAAGGTCTACGAGATTCCCGAGGCGTCACGGCAGTCCAAGGGCAAGGCGATAGTCAACCTCCTCAACGTGCAGTCCGGGGATACGATTGCCGCGATGATCAAGGTGCGGGAGTTCGCCGAGAACCAGTTTGTGATCTTCGCGACCGAGAAGGGCGTGGTCAAGAAGACCAACCTCGGCGCCTTCAGCAATCCCCGCGCAGCGGGGATTATCGCGATTGCGATTGATGAGGGTGACCGTTTGATCGGGGTCAAGCAGACGGATGGCCACAACGAGGTGGTGTTGACCACGCACAATGGCATGAGTATCCGCTTCAACGAGGCGGAGCTACGCGACCAGGGGCGCGATACTCGCGGGGTTTGCGGGATTACGCTGACTGACGATGACCGGGTTGAGAGCCTGGAGATTGTGGATACACGTGCGACGTTCCTGGTCTGCACCGAGAACGGCTACGGCAAGCGGACGGGTTTTGATGAATACCGGGTCCAGAAGCGTGGCGGCAAGGGGCTGATGACCATTCGGACGTCCGAGCGGAACGGTGCGATTGTGGGGGCGCATGCCGTGCAGGAGAACGACGCGCTGATGCTCATTACGGCCCAGGGCCAGATGATCCGCATGCCGGTTGCCGATGTGCGGGTGATCAGCCGGGTGACGCAAGGAGTGCGGCTGATCAATCTCGATGCGGGCGACAAGCTGGTGGCGGCCACGACGGTTGAGCCCGACGATGATGCCGCGGTGGATCAACCGGAGGCGCAACCGACCTCACCCGAAACGCCGCCGGCCTCGACCTGATGCCTCAGGGTGCCTTGGGCGCCTCGCCCAGAGCGATATCCATGGCGATGAGGGTATAGGCGGTGACCAGGACGGGGTCGTTTTCCAGCCAGCGGTTGTTGGCGTTCACCCAGTAGCCTTCGCCGCTGCCGTCCTTCTCCACATTCTGGAGGCTGATCAGCTTGCGCAACATGGCGGCCCTCCATGCCACGGGTTTTCCCGTCTCTTTCACCGGAATGGATTCCCGGCCGAACGTGGCCAGGGATTTCGCCATGATGTTGTAGAAATAGTACAACCCTTGCGGGCCCATGCCGGGGTTCTCGTCCAAAGACCAGTGTCTTGACGCCCAGTCGAAGGCGGATGTGACGCGGGGGTCGTCGCGGGAAACGTCGGCATAGATCAGGCTGAGCAGTCCGGCGTAGGTCATGCTGCCGTAGGAGCGAAGCACGACGATGCCGGCTTCATTGGTCTTGGTGCCGGCCTTGCTTTCATCCGGGCGGTAGGCGAACCCGCCCGCATCGCCGGGGCCCGCCTTTTCGGTGTTCTGCACCTGGCCCAGGTACTGGGTGGCGGCTTTCCAGTCCAGATCCACGCGCTTTTCGCCGGCCGGGCGGAGGTCTTCCACGCCCTGCGTCAGGCGCATGGCCTCGTAGGCGATCACGGAGTCGCTGAGGTCGGTGTAGAGGCGCCCGCTGGCCTTGTCATAGCCGAAGCCGCCCTTGTAGACGTCGTCGCCTTCCAGATGCTGGGCGGAAGCCATGAAACGGCGTGCCTTCTGCACCACGGGAACGAGGGCAGGATCGCCGGTCATGTGGAGGGCCGTCATGCAGAGGGCGGTGTTGTAGTTCACGAGTCCACCGCCGGGCCCGTCCGATTTCCTGTAGATGCTGCCGTCCGGCTGGACGTTGGAAAGAATGAACTGGACGGCGTTCGAAACGATGCGGGCCTTGTCGGGGTGGTCGCTGACGGCGAATGCCCAGAGCGGCAGGGCTGTCAGGGCGGGCAGGTTCGGCATCGACCACGAGCCATCGGGTTTCTGGCGGTTTGCGAGCCAGGTGAGACCGCGCTGCTGGACGAGGAGCGCCTCGTTCCAGAGGGAGATATCGATTTCGCTGGTGATTGCCTGACTGGAGCGAAGGGTGCCGCCGTCGGGAGGTGGTGGCATGGGAGGTTGCACCGCCGGGGCGGGCAGCATCCCGATGACGAGGGAAACAAAAGAAGCAACTGCAAGCAAACGTACTGTTTTCATGATCCATTCCCTTTCAAATTTCATATTATCCGATCCCTTATCCAGGGGCAAAGCCTTTTGCCCCGGATTAACTTTCTTGAGATTTGAGTCCTCTGAACCTATTAACGTCTGGAACGCCGGAAAAGTTCAGCCTATAAGCAATTCCGGAGTGCGATGGATTCAGGCAGGTTGATTCATGGATAGCCAATGGACAGGGTGCGAGGAGCAGGATCCCGATGTGGTCCTGATGCGGGAGGCGGCGGGCGGATCGCTGGACGCCTTTTCGAGCCTCATGCGTCGGCATCAGGATCCCCTGGTGAACTTTTTCCGCCGCATGGGCGTTTATACCGATGCCGAGGATCTGGTTCAGGAGACGTTTGTTCGGTTATACAAGGCGCGCCTGCGGTATCGGTCTTCGGCAAAATTCACGACGTATCTTTATGTGATTGCACGCCATGTCCTTGCGGACCACGGTAGGAAATGGTTCAGGCGGGAGCGGCTCCGCAAGGGTCTCCGTGTTGAAGCGGAGGTGGCTGTGGCAGGTGGGCCGACGCAGGGGTGGCGTATTGACGTGGAGGCGGCTCTGGCGCGGCTGTCGCCGAAACTGCGGAGCGTGGTGGTGCTGAGTATCTATCAGGGATTGAAGCAGGAAGAGATTGCGGAAGTGTTGGGGATTCCGCGCGGGACGGTCAAGTCGCGGATGAACCTGGCCATTCGGGAGTTGAAGGAGTTCTTCGATGCAGACAGATGAATGCCGGTATGCGGACCAGGTGGTGGAATATGTCCGGGGCGGGTTGGATCCTGCGATCCGTTCCGTCCTGGATGCGCACATTCCGGAGTGCGGCATTTGCCGCGAAGCGGCGGCGGATGCCCGTGATGTGATCAATCGGTTACGTTCCGATCCGGATGTGGCGGTACGCCGGGACCAGGTTCCCCTCGTGCTGGGCCGCCTGGCGGCGGGGCCGGATCGGATACGTGCCGCATGGATGCGGGGGCTGGCGGCAGCGGCCGGATTGGTCCTGCTTCTGGGCGGGTTGTTGTGGATGAGGATGGGCGGACCGAAGGGGCCTGCCGCGGAAGATCCACTGGCTTCTGCCATGGCCTGGATGTGTGAAACCCAGGAAGCGGATGGGTCCTGGAGCACGGCGCGGTGGGGCGGCCGCCCGCAGTTTGAAGTGGCCCTCACCGGTCTGGCTCTCATGGCGATGCTGGAGGGCGATACCGCGTCCGGTCCGGTCCAGTCTGCGATTGACCGGGCAGTGGGGTATCTGGTCTCGAAGCAGGATGAGACAGGCCGGATCGGGCCGGCCTTTGATGCGGAGTTGTACAATCAGGGGATTGCCACGCTGGCCCTTGCGCGGGCCTGCCAGGAGAGGAAGACGGAATCATTGCGGGTGGCCCTTGACAGGTCGTTGAACCGGATCGGATCGCTTCAGAACGCGGATGGCGGGTGGGGGTACCAGAACACCGTGGATAGGGCGTCGAATCTTTCCATCACCTTGTGGCAGGTGGAAGCGTTGCGGTTGGGCGGGAAACTGGGACGGGAGTCCGGGCAGGGCCAGATCCTGCGCGGCCTGCGTTGGATGACGCGCATGGTTTCCCGGAATGGCTCGTTCGGATATCGGCAGCCCGGGGATGTCGAGGGGAAGGCCCAGACATTGACGGCCATGGGTGCAATGAGCCTTTCGGATGACGTGGCCGGATCCCTGCTGAATCCGGAGGTCTCGCGAGCCATTCGCAAGGAAGTGTCCCGGCTGGCGGACGATCCGGGTCCCGACATGGATTATTATCGGCGCTATTTCCTTGCGGCGGCATTAAAGAAGATGGGGGAGGAACCTCTGGTCGCCCGTCAGTTGCTGGGACTCCGCGAACGGTTGATTGCCCGTCAGGAAGCGGGAGGGTCGAACCAAGGGAGTTGGCCGGCGGATGATCAGTGGAGCGAGGCGGGGGGGCGGGTGTATGCGACCGCCATGGCTTCCCTTGCGCTGCGGTAGATCGGATGCCGGAGAAGGACACCCTCAATCAAGTCCTGCGAAAAAAAGCGGCCGCCGGAAACGGCGGCTGCTTCTGTGTTCCAGGTTGAACGGATGGCGATTAGAAGTGGAACGTGCAACTTCCGCCAAACGTGTTGGAGTCAAACTTCTGGAGTTCCAGGCGGAGGGTTACATTCTCGCTTGGATTTGCCTGGATTCCAGCGATAAATCCGAGGGATTCATCCTCGTTCAGGTCTGCTTCCAGCCCGTTATCCCGTGTGGCGGTAATGGTCGAAAACGCGGGCCCTGCGAACACGGATATGCTGTCCAGGAGTTCTCCGCGCTCCGTATTCACGCTGAAGTTCATGGTCAGCGAGCCGAAGAGTTCCAGCCAGGAGATTTCGCCGTCCATGCCGTCGGAGTTCGAGCCGATGCCGCGAAACTCGGAGTCAACGGCAACCCGGCAGGCGCCTTCCGTCAAAAGAGGGTCCAGAGCCAGGTAGTTGAGGATCCGCCATTGGATGGCGCCGAGCCATTCGAAGCCGGAATCGCGTTCCATTTCCTGGATGCTCAGATCACTTTGGCCCGCGCCGCCGACGATGGTCAACCAGGGGGTCAGGTCAATCCCGACATAGGCGATGGCATGGCGGATTTCCCAGTCATAGGTCATTCCGTCTTCCAGCATTCCGCGCTGCTGGTTGCCCATGTATACGCCCACACTCAGCAAGCGGGGGCCGCCATCGAAGAGGCTTTCGTGGGCCATGTCGCTGTCGCCATTGAAAAGGGAACCCTGCTGGAGGGAGGTTCCGCTCATGGCCGAGGCCGTTGTGGCGACAAGGAGGGCGCTAACGCATGACAAAGCAAGTAAATAGGTTTTCATGCTCTGCATAGTAGTCAGGGCATGACCCGAGTTTCAAGCGGTTTTTTTTGAATGCGGTCAGGATCGGGCGGTCATGAAAAAAGAGTTCGATTCAGCAGAGGGTTATGGTAGCTTAACACACCTTTTCAAGGGACTGACGATGAATTTACGAAAACTCCTTTCTGAAGACACGATTATCCTGGAGTTGAAGGGGAGCTCCAAGAGCGACATCATCCAGGAAATGGTGGATCTTCTGGTTGCCAAAGGGCGGATCCGGGATCGTGAAGCGGCATTGAAGGCTGTGATGGACCGGGAACAGAAGATGTCCACCGGCATGCAGCATGGGATAGCTATTCCTCACGGGAAGACGGATTCCGTGGAAAAGCTGGTTACGGCCATGGCGTTCAAGAAGACCGGCGTGGATTTTGGTTCCATGGACGGCAAGCCCTCCACCATATTCGTGATGACCCTTTCCTCCATCAGCCGCACCGGCCCGCATATACAGTTCCTTTCCGAGATCAGCCAGGTCTTGAACGATTCCGAACGGCGGGAGCGGTTGCTTCAGGCGCAGAGTACCGGTGAGGTCATGGAGATTCTGACCAGTTGATTTTCGTTGGGTTTTTCGCCCGGGTGCAGCCGCAGGGGTCTGCGGTTGACAGGGTGTGGGATGTTTTGCTAACAGGACGGGCCATTATGGGACAGCAACTACGAGCGAGAGTGAAGCGGAAACGCCGGATCCGGCAGATGCAGCGCAAGAAGGATGCCGCCAAGAAGGCGGCCAAGAAGTAAGTCCTTCGAGTCGGCGGCATTTCGAGGCAGGAGAGGAGGGGACTGCGGGTTCGAGCGGATGCCCGTGGCGTCCCCTGTTTTTGTTTCCGCGATGGCCGTGTCAGTAGTTCCTGACCATTTCCATTGCGATCTTTGCCCACTCGAATATGTTCCCGGGCCGCCCGTTGCAGGTGCTGATATCCTTAAGGACAATATCGCAGGAGCAATGGTTGCGTTTGCAGGCGTCGAGGATGACGCCCAGTTCTTTCCGCACCGCCGCAGGATCCAGGCGGTCGACTGCGACCGAGGCGGGATTGGGTTTTGCGGAGAGGACATACTTCCGTCCGATGGCTTCCGCGGCGACGTTCACGTCGGCCCAGGGCGTGATGGAGATCTTCCGGAGGTTGGGGATCTTCTCCACGATATCCATCTTTCTGTCCAGCGGTTCGCAGCATCCGTAATAGACGAGGCCGCACTGAGACATAGGCTCCTTGATGTAGTTGATGTCGAATTCCTCGTGCATGGCGCCCGAGACGGAGGCGAAGATCTGGGCCACGGCACGGCCCCAGACATTCCTGAATTTCACAGGCTCGCCGTCGAACCCCGGTCCGGGCAGGTCGCTGGCCAGGATGGGTGTGCAGTGCAGGCAGGACGGGTCATTATCCAGCAGCCCGAGTTTCTCGATCTGTTTCTGGGTATCCCATGAGACGTCATGCAACTTGCGTACGGTCTTATGCATGAAGTCCGGTCGTTCGGCGAGGTCCATGAGCAGGTTGGAGACGCCGCGGTACATGGCGATTTTGTCCCAGGTGCCCATGGAAACATATTCCCAGCCCTTGAGCCGGACGGGGAGGATATCCCCGACGGCTTCGCCCAGCAAGTGGTAGCGTCGGAGGGTTTCGGTCTCGTCATAGGTTACGACTTCCGCGTGGATTTTCTCCAGATCCGCTTCCGTGGCGAGTTGATCGTGATACTCGTGTGACTGGATGGTGTCACGGCCTTGAATGGCAAGGGTTCGTTCATCCACATGGATACCGATTCCCGAGAAGTGGACCACCTTGTGTACGGACGCATAGGGTGGGATGATCATATCCGCCGGCAGGTACCGTGCCTTGTAGAGGGTGGCGCGCAAGTTCCATTCGACGCTCTGCAGGAAAGGGTCCTGGCACTGGAGGCTCATCTCGTTGTGGATATCCATTTCGGTCCAGGGCAGTTCGTCGATCAGGACGACGGGCCGGATGGGCTTCAGATCATTTACTGCGCGATGCAACTTCCGGTTCTCAAGAAAACGATCCTGCTGGCTGAGCAGGAAATACTCGCCGGCCAGGCGTCGCAGGACGGAGCGGTCATTCTGATTCATGCGAAATCCTTTTGTGATCATGGTTTCGGGTGCGGTGTAACGATAGCAATGGCTGCACGGAGATGCAATGTGCGGGTGTGGTTGTAATCCTTGACGCTGCGGGTTGATTTTGCGTATTTTGTGACCCGATGTTTGCCTTGTATCGGCTTGCGGAAGATGCCTTTCGGACGGATTTGGCGGGGTAAAGTAACCCGGCGTATATTCCGGGAATGATCGGGAGGCGTGGAGACGAAGGCGGATGCGGGATGGCAAGCGGCGCGATGGCCGAGTGGTTAGGCAGAGGTCTGCAAAACCTTCTACACCGGTTCAATTCCGGTTCGCGCCTCCAATCAAACCTTTGCAGGACGTCCCGGAGCGGAAGATTCTGTGAAGGTTTTTTTGTTTGAGGGTCAGGAGCCGTTGCTTCTCTGTTTGAGGCGCAGGCACATGATCCGGTATAATCAGGGTGGTGTGAAGCATACCGATAACCATTTTCGATTTGCCGTCCTGTCGGTCTTGCTGGCCGGCGGGATCGGGTTGCCGGTCTGGAGTGATCCGGTATCGCCGGATTCGATCCGACAGGCTGCCGAACGCTGGCTGGTCCTGTGTGGTGCAGGCTACAGCGTGAGCGGGCCCCCCCCTGCCGTGAAGGCGGATGCGATTCCCCTCCGGGATGATGACGGGCGGATCCTGGCCTGGCATGTTCCCCTTGCGCCCGCCGGATACCTGATTCTCCAGGCGGATGACCGGCTGGCGCCGGTCCGTGCGTTCAGTTTGGAAAGTGACCTGGAGCTGGAGGTGTCGATAGACAATGCTTTGCGGGCCATGCTCTGGAAAGACCAACGTGTGGCCGCGGTCGTTCTCCAGGATCTGGATGCCGGCAAAATTGTGACTGCAGCGGTGGCCGATGGCATGGCTGCCAACCGGTCGGCCTGGTCGGCCTTGCTGGGGCCGGCCCCTTTGGCGCTCCCCCCGCCGACGAACATCCTCGTGCAGCCCATGCTGCAAACGGTGTGGAGCCAGTGGCGGAATTACAATGCCTATTGCCCCGTGACCGGCGACACGAACGTGTACACCGCCGGCCGCTGTCCCGTCGGATGTGTTGCGGTTACCGGCAGCCAGTTGATGAAGCATTATGCCTGGCCATCACGCGGGTATGGGACCCACGCATATGTTGATGCTCTGGACACCATTACGGGCGCTTTTTCCGCGGTCTACAGCGACGCCTATGACTGGGGGCAGATGCTGACCAATTACAATGTCTGGAAGACCAACTATCCCCCCGAGCAGGTGCATGCGGTTTCCGAGATCATTTATGAAACCGGTGTGGCGGTGAACATGAACTATGAGCCGGGCGGTTCCACTGCTTCCCTCCAGGGCCTTTGTTCCGCGCTTGGAGAGCATTTCCGTTTCAGCCAGGGCGTGTATTCCACCACCAGTTCCGCTTCCTTTCTGCCGCAGCTCCGGCAGGAACTCCTGCGGAGGCGCCCTGTACCGGCGGGCATCTCGAACCACGCATTTGTACTCGACGGCTTGTCTTCGGACAGTCAGACCAATGTCGTGCATGTGAGTTACGGGTGGAACGGGGTCAACGACGGCTGGTACCTGGTTTCCGACATCACGGGGCAGAGCCTGATGGACGCCCTTTTCGGTGTGGAGCCCTTGGCGGAAGCGGTTATGCCGGAATCCGCCTCGGGGACCAACTTCAGCGGAATTGTGCAGGCGATGTGGGATTTTCCTGACTGGCATACGGCGCGTGTTGCGCGGTTCCGTCTCGATCAGGGTGCGTTCATGGCGACCAACATGGCCAATTCCTGTGACCAGCTTGGCGAGTGGCTGTCCCTGGGGGATCCGTGGGTAGTTTCCAATACCCTCGGGAATCCGGGCGGTTGTTATTACAAGAACGACAATCTGCAGGAAGGCTGGCTGAACCTGCCGCCGCTGAAGACCGCGACGAACAGCATGGTGCGCTTCAGTTATTACATGCTCCTGTACGATTCCCCGCTGTTGTTCCAGGGCTCGACGAATGACGGATTATCCTGGACCACCTTCTTCCAGAGGGCGGGAGATTATCGTTCCTGGAACGCCACGAATATCAGCCTGTCTGCGTGGACGAACCGGAATGTGCAGTTACGGTTCGGCTACACGCGCGGGACGTTGTACTATATTGGGGGTCAGGCCCGCCTGGATAACATCACCCTCAGCAACATGAATGCGTTGACGTGGACGGAGTTGACGACCAACATTCCGGCCGGGGTTCGGTCCTGGACCTGCACCAGCGCCGTCGACGGCCTCGCGTATTACCGGGTGCAGGCCTATACCGGCGCCAGTTGGCTGGCGTCCAGCGCGATTGCCTCCGTGTATACCGACACGGCAGGGGACATGGATGGCGACCAGCTTCCCAATGGATGGGAATACCGGTGGAGTCAAACCCCGACGGGGCTTGTGGCTTCCGCCGATGATGACGGGGACACGCATTCCAACCTTACGGAATACCGGATCGGGACGTGCCCGACAAACCGGTTTTCCGCGTTGAACCTGACCGGCATTGTGTGGACTAACAGGCCCGGCTTGAGCTGGCAGACGGTGTCCGGGCATCTGTACTCCGTCTGGCGTTCCACCAACCTGATGAATCCCGCGGGGTTCACGATCCTGGCATCCGGCCTGGTTGCGCGGTCAGAGTCATTCAGTCAGGGCGACACCAATCCGCCGCTGGGTGGACCCGTTTTCTACCGCATTACGACCGAATGAGATTCAGGCCGGCCTGGCCTCGCGGGCGAGGATCAGCATATGATCGGGTGTGATGGTGGCGACGCCTCGGGATACCGACCATTCCCGGATCCCTTCCTCGTGCGTTTGGATCCGCAATGTGCCCGTCGAAAGGCCAATCAGAGCGGGTTGGTGCCCTGCGAGAATACCTAGGCGGCCTTCCTCGCCGGGGAGTTCGGCATACCGGGCTTTCCCCGCTGCGACCTGCCCCTGCGGGGTCAGCAGTTCATATTGGAACGAGTTTCCGGACATTGGGTTGCTGCTCCGTGCCTATGCGAGGGTTTTCGCCTTTGCGAGCGCTTGTTCCATCGAACCGACCATCATGAATGCCTGCTCGGGAATCTTGTCGTGTTTTCCTGCCACGAGTTCCTGGAAGCTTGCCACGGTATCGGTGATGGACACATAGGCGCCCGGGATCCCGGTATACTGTTCCGCGACAAAGTTCGGCTGGGAGAGAAATCGCTGGATGCGGCGGGCGCGGGTGACGATCTCCTTGTCGGCCTCGGGTAATTCTTCGACGCCCATGATCCGGATGATGTCCTGCAACTCGCGGTAGCGCTGCAGGATCCGCTGAACCTCCCGTGCCACGGCGTAATGAGCGGGGCCGACCACGTCCGGGTTCAGGATACGGGAGGTCGAAGCGAGCGGGTCGACGGCCGGGTAAATGCCCATTTCCACGATACCGCGGTCCAGCACGATGGTGGCATCCAGATGGGCGAAGGTGGTGGCCGGGGCGGGGTCGGTGATATCGTCGGCGGGCACATAGACGGCCTGGATCGAGGTAATGGATCCATTGCGTGTGGAGGTGATGCGCTCTTGCAGTTCGCCCATCTCGGTCGACAGTGTCGGCTGGTATCCCACGGCGGAAGGCATTCGTCCGAGCAGGGCCGAAACTTCCGAGCCGGCCTGGACGAAGCGGAAGATGTTATCGATGAAAAGCAGCACATCCTGGTGCATTTCGTCCCGGAAGAATTCCGCCTGGGTCAGGGCGGCAAGGGCGACCCGCAGGCGTGCGCCCGGTGGTTCGTTCATCTGGCCGAAGACCAGGCAGGTGTTGCGGATGACTCCGGAGTCCTTCATTTCCAGCCAGAGATCGTTGCCTTCGCGGGAGCGTTCGCCGACGCCCGCGAAGACGGCGCGTCCGCCGTGTTCCGTGGTGATGTTCCGGATCAATTCCATGATCAGGAGGGTTTTTCCGACGCCGGCCCCTCCGAAAAGTCCCACTTTGCCCCCGCGCGGGATGGGGGCCAGCAGGTCCACAGACTTGATGCCCGTCTCGAAGAACTGGACGGCCGGTACCTGCTCCTCAAAGCTTGGCGGAGGCCGGTGGATTGGCAGGAAGCGGGAACTGGTCAAAGGTCCGGCGTTATCCGCCGGTTCCCCCAGGAGGTTGATCATGCGTCCGAGCATTTCGCGGCCGACCGGCACGGTGATGGGTGCGCCCGTGTCCTCGACGGCCAGTCCGCGCGACAGGCCGCGCGTGGCCGACATGGCAATACAGCGGACGGTGTTATCCCCGAGATGTTCCGCCACTTCCAGGACGAGGGTTCGGTCCGGGGAGGCCGCATGCAGGGCGTTGTAGAGCGAGGGCAGGGAGCCGTCGGGGAATTCCACATCCACTACCGGGCCGATGACATGCACGATGCGTCCGTTGCTCATGAGGGTTCCGCTCCTGACGACAGTTCGGTCATTTCGGTTGTGATTTGTTCCTGTCGCATACGGTTACAGGCGAGGGTCAGTTCGTCCACCATTTCTCCGGCATTATCCCGTGCCCGGACCATGGCCATGTGCCGAGCTGTGTGTTCGGCGGTACTGCTGCTGAAAAACACATGGGTCAGGAGTGCGCGGAAATATTCGGGGGCCAGGGTGCGCAGAAGAGCCTCGGTATCCGGTTCGCGGATGGCGTCGGCCAGCAGGGGGAAGCTAGGATTCCGGGGATCCGGCGCGGGCAGGGCGGCAGGGGGAGACGGCTGGCCCGGTTCGTTCGGAAGGGGCAGGGGCAGGAGGCGGATCCGGACGGGGCTTGGGGGCTTTCCGGTGATATGGGGGGAATAGAGGGCATGGACTTCGCGATAGAGGCCGTTGCGGAAACCGGAGGCCAGTGGTTTGGCGATTTCGGTGAGTGCGGCGAAGGAATCATTCAGAGGCGGTTGAAGATACCCCTGTTCCAGGGGTCTGCGGTTGCGCAGCCATCGGTCGCGGATGACACGGCCGACGGTGATGACGGCCGTGTCATCCGCCTGCGGTTGGCGGGTGAACGGTTCTGCGGCATCGAGGAGGGCGCTGTTATAGCCGCCGCAAAGCCCGCGATCGGCTCCGAATACGACGAGGGCGCCACGGCCCCTGGTGTGTGGGGTCAGGAAGGGGTGCCCCTGGCTCTCGCGGGAACCAGCCAGCAGTTGGAGGACAGCGCCGAGGTGCTGGAAATACGGGAGGTGCGCATCCAGCAGTGACCGGCTGCGCATCATGCGCACGGAGGCGATGTGTTCCATGGCTTGAGTTACCTGGAGGACCTTGCGGGTTCCGCGCAGGCGCTCCTTCATGCTTTTCAGGCTACCCCGCATGTTGAATTCCCATGGCCACGAAGATCTTGCGGTAGGTTGTCATTGCGGTTTCCAGCAGGGATTCGGTCGTCGCGTCCAGTTCGCCGGACCGGTTCACCGATTCACCTATGGCGGGATGGGAGGCGTCCAGATAGTGGCGCCATTCGAGTTCGAAGCGCGCCACATCCTCGAGCGGGACATCGTCCAAGTAGCCGCGCAGGACAGCCCAGAGGGCGCAAACCTCGTGATGCGGCGACAGTGGTTCGTGCTGGTTCTGCTTCAGGATTTCGGCGATGCGAGCGCCGCGGTTCAACTGGGCCTGGGTGGCCTTGTCGAGGTCCGCGGTCAGGCGTGCGAAGGCGGCGAGTTCGCGGTACTGGGCGAATTCCAGGCGGAGTTTCAGGGCCACCTTTTTCATGGCCTTTGTCTGAGCCTTGCCGCCGACGCGTGAGACGCTGAGGCCCACGTTGATTGCCGGGCGGAACCCCTGGTAGAAGAGATCGTTCTCGAGGTAGATCTGGCCGTCCGTGATGGAGATCAGGTTCGTGGGGATGTAGGCCGAGTAGTCCCCCTGCTGGGTTTCCACGATTGGCAGGGCGGTGAGCGAACCGCCGCCGCATTCCCTGCTCAGCTTGGCGGCGCGCTCGAGCAGGCGGCTATGCAGGTAGAAGATATCGCCCGGAAAGGCCTCGCGCCCGGCGGGGCGGCGCAGGACCAGGGAGATTTCGCGGTAGGCGACGGCATGCTTGGAGAGGTCATCGTACACGATCAGGGCGTGTTCGCCGCGGTCCCGGAAGTACTCCGCCATGGCGCAGCCGGCGAACGGTGCGATGTATTGCATCGGGGCGGAGTCCCCGGCGGCGGCCACGACGACGATGCAGTTTTGGAGCCGGCCGCGGGATTCCAGCAGGCCGACAACATTGGCGACCGTGGACATTTTCTGGCCGATGGCGACATAGATACAGCACACGTCACCCGGGACCTGGTTCAGGATGGCATCCACGGCGAGGGTTGTCTTGCCTGTTTGGCGGTCGCCGATGATCAGTTCCCGCTGGCCGCGGCCGATGGCGGTCATGGCGTCGATGCTTTTCATTCCGGTGTAGAGCGGGTGTTCGACCGGTTGGCGCTCCGTGATACCCGGGGCGTCGGTTTCCACAAGCCGGTGGCTGGCGGCCTGGATGGGGCCCCGCCCGTCGAGTGGTTGTCCGAGGGCATTGATCACCCGGCCGAGGAGGGCTTCTCCGACGGGGACTTGCAGGACCTTTCCGGTGCGTCGCACGATATCACCCGGGCGGATGCTGGAGTAATCCCCGAGGATAATCGTTCCCACATGCGTTCGTTCGAGGTTCATGGCCATGCCGAAGGCGCCGTTAGGGAAGAGAATCATTTCCTCCGCCATGACGCCCGGGAGGCCATCCACGCGGGCAATGCCATCCCCGGCCTCGAGGACACGGCCCACTTCATCGATGCCGAGAATCAGGCTGAACTTGCGGAGATTCTCCTCGAGAATGGCGCCGATGGATTGTGCGTCAATGGTAAAGGCCGACATATCGTCATAGTAGAACGGCAGCGGGTGACACTCCAGAGATTTTTCGCCTTCACGCCGGGCCGTTGCGATGTAGGCCTGCGCCGGAAAGATTCAGTTCAAGACACCCTCACCCCAACCCTCTCCCATCCAGGGAGAGGGAGGTATGGGTTCATGACTCTCCCATCCAAGGAGAGGGAGGTATGGGTTCATGACTCTCCCATCCAAGGAGAGGGAGGTATGGGTTCATGACCTCCCATCCAAGGAGAGGGAGGTATGAATTCATGACTCTCCCGTCCAGGGAGAGGGAGGTATGGATTTATGACTCTCCCGTCCGGGGAGAGGGAGGTATGGATCTTGTCATCTCCCGTGAAGGGAGAGGGGATTCTGAATTGTTGCGAGGGTTCGGCATCACCTCCTCGTGACGGCATAAGGGGATTCGGTGGTGCTTCCTCTACACCTCCACGAGACAGGAAGGTGCCGGACACGCGGTACATCCCGGAGTTAGCGAGTTAAAGAATTATCTTGTAATTAATATATAAAACAAGATATCCAGCAGGTTTTTTCTTGGCATTTCAGGATGGAGTCACCGGATGCGAAGTGCATGGGGTTGTAACATCGTCAGGATTCTTGTGTTTGTGGGCTGGATTTCTCTGGATGGGTGTGCTGCGTTCGGGCAGGGCCTGGAATACGTGGAAGCTTACAATCTGTTGGCGGGGATGTTGAATGATCGGCTTCAGGCAGCCGGCCGGGATGGGGACATCCCCTTGAAGTCGCCGGGTATGGATGGAATGCCGCAGGCGGTGTTTCAGGATGATCTCAACCGGATGCGCGGCAAGGTGCTGGAGTTGATGGCCGACTCCTATGTGAGGATGCAGGATTTTGATTTGGCGAGACCGTCGCGAGCCGAGGCATTCCCATGCCTGCGTGCATCCGGATCTCCGCCGTTCTTCACGAGGGTGCCGGGGGAATACCGGGATGGAGGTGAGTCGTTGCTGGCGGATGATTTTAGTGATGTCCCGCCCCTGTGGGTTCACATTCAGGAATTATATGCGGCAATGACCGCCATGACGTGCACGATCCGGGCCGGGCGGTGGACGGCGGATAGCCGCCCCAACTATCGGAGTGGCTATACGATGTATGGTGTGGAGACAATGTGGGGACCTCCTGTGGTTGATTGGGGGAGCACAATCGCGGCGGCGCAGGCCCGGTATGACGGGGAGGTTATTGTGGTCGATTGTGAGCCCCGGGCCTCTGCCATGCTGGCATTGTGGCCGCCGATGCCGTTTGTCTTCTATCCCGGCCTCTTCCAGCCGATGACGGTGGTGGCGGAAGGTGCAAGGGCTGAGTCGTCCTACCTGCTGGAAGGATTGTTCACGGGTACGGTTTGCCGGGTTGATTTCTATGATTGGGTGTCGGTCAACGGCATGGCGCCGGATCCGGGTATGCGGGACGGGCAGTGGATCTGCTGGGGGCAGTCCACGGGTGGGGCAGGCGGGGAGTGCCTTTCACCGCGGCTGGGTTCCTGTGATCTCCCGCCGCCATGGCCGCCTTATCCGGACGCCAATGTGTTTCCGGTTGGTGACTCCCGCGGTTACAGTGTGGATGATGCGGTTGGCGTGGTGAAGTGGTTCTTTCGTGATACCCCGTTGCGGAACAAGATTCTTGAGGATGAGGAAAAGGATGGTTTGGTAGTTCAGGGTTGCGAATGCATGGAATGCCTGCCTGGCTCCTCGATGGACTGGAATCATGGGGCTGAAAAGCGTGCCCATATTGTGCACTTTCTGGGGGAGACGATAGGGACCACGAATGCCGGGATCCGACTGAGGCACTACATCCGCGAGTACCAGGTTCAGGGTGTGGAATGCCAACGGTTCAGTCTCGAGACCTGTGTTACGAATCAAATGACCGGTTCAGCGGAGGGTTGGGGATTTTTGACCATAGCCCGGCCGTCGGGTGCGAATGTTACGTTCTCCCTGTGCGGTTCCCGGAAGGGCGAGCCGCTGGGGATCGGTCATAAATACAGGGTCAGGGAGGCCGGCGGGGATGTCCTGCTGGATTTTCCGAGCGGGGTCACGCACCGGTTCCGTTCCGGCCAGCTTATGGAGGTCAGCGTGGTCGGAGTGTCTGGCGGAAGGGTGGTCATTGCGCGCGATGGAGGCCGATGGCCTGGCTTGGATATTTACAGGGATGCGGGCGGTCATATTCTATCCAATGTTTGGGCGGGTGGGTATTCCGTACCGGAATACAACGGGCGGCTGGTTGAGGCGGTCACGCACTACGCGATCGACGGGGAACGGCTTCGGAGGGTGGAAGTCCACAAGGGGAGCCGGATTCTCCGTATGCTGGATGGCGGTGGATCTATAACGGAGGAAAGCCGGCTGACGCAGGATGCAGACAGCGCATCGAGTGAAATCTGGGAGGGAATCCGGGGCGGGGATGAGCCGTCGGTTGCGCGGAAGACCCGGCGCTGGCAGGAAGTTGATCCCACGAATGGGATCATAACACAGGTCAATCAGGTGGTATACAAGCCTGACACTCCGTCGGCTGAAACCAATCGGGCCGAGGTACGGCTGCAGGACTTCCCCTGGGGGCGCGAGGTGGTTGCCGAGGTAGAGGGGGCCGGCACTGTGGCGGCGCGGGAGTCGATTCGTGAGTATTACACGAATGCAGCCGTGGACGGTTGCAATTACGGTCGTCTTGCGTTCCAACGTGACGCCGATGGCGGGTGGAGCCGCTACAGTTATGATTCCGAAGGGCGTGTTACCTGTCGGGTTACCCCATTCCAGTCTGCGGGCTCCGCTGCATCCACCGATGCCTGCAAGGTTGAATGGATGTGGTATGCGGGTGACGAGAGACTGGCCGGGATGGGGTTCCCTGTTGAACTGGATGATGCCGCGCCATTGGATGACAGGCCGCGCCTTGTGGTCGTCCTCGAAAAAGGGGTTGAGGTTGAGCGTTCCTGGCATGCCTACCTGTCCGACCGCGTGATCCGCAAGCGCTGTTTGACGGCTGGTGCGCGATATGATGCGGGGGACAGTCTGGTATCCGAGACGGTTGTGGCAACCAATGGGCCGTTTGCCGGGCGGGTTGTGTGGTCGCGGGATCCCGACGGTGTGGTGACGGTCACCGATTACGCATTTCAGGATGGGACTGCGAACCTGGTTACGACGGAGGAACGCGGGACGGGGGAAGATGTGCCCACCAACGGCTTGCGCACCATTACGGTATCTGATGCGCGCGGGCGCGTGCTTGAGCGGCGCCAGCAGGACATGGATTCGGGGTTCTGGCTCAATCATCAGGTCTACACGCGGGACGCGGCGGGAAGGGTGACGGCGGTTTCCAATCTTGTGGCTGGCGCCGGATCCAGAACGGTCTATGGCTGTTGCGGTCCGGTTCTGGAGACCGATGAGGACGGCATTCAAACGTTGCGGGTTTATGATGATCTCAAGCAGGTTTGCGCGGTTGAGCGGCTTGGTGTGACCACCTTTCAGGTCCATGATGTGAATGGTCAGGTAGCAGGGGTGCGGCGGCAGGCGGGCAGCGGCGAGATGGAGGAGCGGTCCGAATATGACTCCGCCGGGCGGCTGGTCCGGCAGATCGACGTGCGTGGCGGGGTGACGGCGTACGGGTATGCAACCAATGCGCTCGGGGAGCCAGTGGTTACTACGACCCGGCCGGACGGTTCCACGGTGGTGGAAACCAGTTATCTCGATGGCCGCACGCGTTGTGTCACAGGAAGTGCTGTGCATGCCGTGAGCTACGACTACGGCGTGGATGACAGGGGGCGGTACACGGTTGAGTACCGCGGGCCTGATACGAATACCCCGATGTGGGTCAAGACATGGCGCGATATGCTTGGGCGTGAGTGGCGCGTTGAATATCCCGACGGGTATGCGGTTGAAACGCTCTATGATCGGGCCGGGCGGATCACGGCGGTGCGGGATGGGTGGATGACGCAGTTGACGGAATACAACGGGAAGGGTGAGGCATTCCGTTCCGCGGTGGACATGGATGGTGACGGGGTTATCGGGGTGGGTGGTCCCGACCGGGTGACGGATGTCGAGAATGGGTATGGGGTCATCGAGGGGTGGGATGCGCGGTGGACGCGGAATTTCGTGTACGCGGTACAGGGTAGTGCGGTGCGGAGCCTGGCGGGGGAAGTCTGGCGGAGTCTTGAAGGGAGCAGGGTGTGGAATATCCGGGCCGGGCAGACGAATCGTACGGAAGTGATCCGTGATGCTGTGAGCGCGACGCGGCAGGAAACCGTGACGCTTGCGGACGGCATCCGGACGATTCGCGATTACACAAACGGTTTACTGCGGCAGGAGGTCCGGGTTTCGGGCAGCGGCGAGCAAGTTTCACGCATCACATATGAGCATGATGCGTGGGGGCGGACGGTTGCGTCGCAGAGCAAAGGGCCTGGCGGGGAGTGGATCCGCAGCGATATCGCGCACGATGCCGCGGGGAATATGATCCGGCAAACGATGCGGGCAGGCGAGGTTGAGCGGGTGACAAGCTTTGCGTATGACGAGATGGGGCGGCGCACCAATGCGGTGCTGCCGGATGGTGGCCGGATACGCTACGGCTATGCGCCCACCGGCGAGTTGGATTCCCAGGCGGGCTCGCAGACGGTGCCAGTCCGTCATGGATATGATGTGCTGGGGCGCTTGACCGTCCTTGAGACTTTCCGGGATGGGGAGGGCGGGGTGCCTGACCGGACCCATTGGGAATATGATCAGAAACGGGGCTGGATGACGGGCAAGGTGTATTCCGGCGGGGCGACCAACCGGTTCGAGTATCGGCAGGATGGGCGGCTGGTCCGGCGGGTTACTGCGCGAGGGATTGAGACGCGGTACCAGTATGATGCGGGCGGGATGATGACCAACATGGTGCACTCCGATGGAACGGCGGGGGTTGGATATGTGATGGACCGGCTTGGGCGGCCGGTTCAAGTGTTGGATGGGAATGGGCGGTGTGGGCTGGAATATGATGAGGCGTTCCGGTTGGCTGGCGAGACGATGCCGGGGGGTGGCAGCCTGGAGTACGGGTATGATGCATTCGGTCGCAGAACCAATATGGTTTTACGTGGTGCGACTGGCGCGGGGTATGAGGTTGGATACGGGTACGATGCGGCCGGGAGATTGAGCCGTGTGCAGGGCAACGGGATCGAAGCGGGATATGAGTATGCGGCGGATGGCAGGTCGGTGGCAGCGGTGAGGTTGGGGGCAGGTGGGGTGGAGGTGGTGAGCGGGCAGCGTGAGTATGATGAGTTGGGGTACTTGCGCAAGATCCGGTGGCAGGGTGGGGTTGAGGTTCTCGGGGAGCGTGAGTATGAGGTCAATGCGATCGGGCAGCGCACGCGGTGTGCGGGCGGGGATGGGACGTATTGGGCGTACGGTTACGATGAGTTGGGTCAGTTGATTGAGGCGGGCAAGTTTACAGAGGGTGGCAAGCCGGTGGCGGGTCAGCAATACAAGTATGCGTATGATTCCATTGGCAACCGTCGCGAAGTGCAGTCCAATGGCGTGGTGATGGCGTATACGGCCAATGCGTTGAACCAGTACGAGAGTTACGAGGCGGGTGGTGGTGCGGATGCGGGTGGAGAGCTGTCTTGGGCGGGGACCGTGTTCCGCTTTGGGGGTTGCGGGGTGGAAGTGGCGGGCAAGGCGAAGGGGGGCGGGGTGCGATGTTGTGAGTGTGAATATGATGCCGACGGCAATCTGGTGAGGGATGGGGATTGGCGGTATGCATGGGATGCGGAAAGCCGGTTGATCATGGCGTCCAATGCCATGACGCTTGTGCAGTATCGGTATGACTATCGGGGTCGGCGGGTGGGGAAATGCGCTTACGGAAAGGCTGTCGATAACTGGGTGTTGGAGAGTGATACGTCCTTTGTCCATGATGGATGGAATCTGATTGCCGAGACCCGTGTTCAGGGCCAGAAGACCAATGTGGCGTCATACGTGTGGGGTTTGGATGTCAGCGGTTCGGTCAGCGGAGCGGGAGGGATTGGCGGATTGTTGTTCCGTCGTTGCGAGGCAATGTCTGATGCGAGTGCTGATGGGTTCTTCTATGTGTACGACGGGAACGGGAACGTGACGGCGCTGGTTGCGACCAACGGGCTTGTGGTCACCACCTACGAGTACGATCCCTATGGCAATATTCTTTCTGAGATTCAGCATCAGCCATCAATCCGTGTTGCCAATTCCTTCAAGTTTTCCACGAGATATCAGGATTCGGAAACGGCGCTATGCTATTACGGCTACCGGTACTATAACCCCGCGATGGGGAGGTGGATTAGTCGGGATTTTGTGGGTGAAGGTGGTGGTTACAACCTTTACGGCTATTGCGCCAATAATGGAATCAGTGGTGTGGATCCGTTGGGACTCTTTCTTGTGGCCTTTGACGGCACTGGAAATAACAAGGATGCAGAAGGTGATGCACCTACAAACGTGAGGCGTTTGTGGGAAGCATATCGAGCGAAGTCTCTTTATCTCCGTGGGGTGGGGTCTAGTGATGTTTTTGGTTGGAGGGTTATAGAGAATGCTGGTGGCGGCTATTCAGGTGCTGGAGGACAGGCTAGGGTGGAAAAGGCTTGGTCTAAGATTGTCGAGCATTACAGGAATTTGTCTGACATGGAGGTTGATGACGATCCATTGGATGTAATAGGGTTCAGCCGCGGAGCAGCGTTAGCCAGACAATTCGCCAATGTGGTTAATCGCCGTGGTGATCCAAGGAAATACGGGAGGGTTAATGAGTGGTTCCGCGGAGGAGCAATGCTGACCAGTCGAATGAATGTTGAAGGATGTCCCTTGAAGATTAGATTCTTAGGATTGTTTGATACAGTCCCGTCTTTTGGGCAGCCAGGGAACCATATTGACATGGGTTACAATCTTTCCATCCCGAATAATGTCCAGAACGTGAGACATGCAATTGCCCGGGATGAGCGTCGCGAGCTTTTCCCTCTGGCTAGTATTGCGCCAAGTCCAAGTCGGATAGAGCGCATGTTCCCCGGAGTGCATTCTGATGTTGGCGGTGGTTATGCAGAAAGTGAAACGCAGGAGATCCAGTATGGTCCTCTACTGTGGATGTGGCAGGAAGGAAGGAGCCTTGATGTGCCATGGGATATGCCGGAAGTCCTCAAGGGATGGAATCCCTCTTTTGATTCACTGCTTGGGCACCAATCGGATGTTTCGCCCTTAAAGAAGTTTCTTGGATTTATCCCTTACGGTTTGGCAGATCATCCCCAAGCTACGTGGTCTCCTGTGCAAAGCGGTGATAGGGCGTTACGACCATTATGGATACCCTAAGGAGTTCAATATGATTCATAGATCACTTTCGATATGGCTTCTGCTGTTAGTAACGGCTGGTTGCTTGCATGGGCCGTATGAAGTTAGCTTGCGTAATGGGACTAATGGTAAGATTGAGAACTGTAGAGTTGCTTGGCTGCATAACAAGGAGATGCGTCAAGTCATAACCTTTGGCGTATTTGATTCACAAGTTGACAAGTGTGTTTGGCCGGTGCCTGGGCCTCTGGGGAAATTGTCTGTTGTGCAGTGGGTCGATGCCAATGGGGTAGTAAAGAGCGCCACTAATCGGCTAGATGTCGGGCTGTGGGATAATGGTGTGATTTTTCGCATTCACTCCAACGATACCGTTTCAGTCCAGGCTGGACGTAACCTGCCGGAGCCAAAGTGAAGGCTGGAGATGGTGGCTGTCTGCCTTACTGCAACCCTGCCGTACCAAGCTTAACTGCATAGAATTTTTGGTTCACTTTCCCGGCAAAGCAAAGAATGAAAATGTTCTCACAGCGGGATTATTTGGGACTGTCATCCTGTAATATTCCCCATGCAGAGGCAGTGTTTCGCAGTAGATGAACTTGGTTCAGGACACCCTCACCCTGGCCCCCTCCCGTCAAGGGAGAGGGAATTCCGAGTGTGTTCCGACGGCTGAGATTTAGCTCGCTTTGCTTGTTTCTGTTCAATGTCTTCCTGTTGGTTCCGGTCGTGCCCGGTTGGGTCAAAGGCAAGTTTCGGGGCTGTAATCGGGTCAACATTCCCCGTGCAGAGGAAGTTTGTCGTCTTTTTGGCTATTACATAACTACATATAAAACAAGTTGACTGATCTGGGGCGTGTGGTTTACAGGTAGTGCATTCCGTGTGGCTGATTTGCGGGCCATGATGATTTCGGGATGGTGGTTCTGGAGTTTGCGGATGAAGCATGCATGGGGGGGATGAGAGATGGAGGAGATTGAGGCGATAATGGAGGCGTGTGAACAAATGCGTGCTGAATTGCGGGAACTTCAAGCCAGATTTCCAGAAAACCCGGAACTCAAGGATCTAATAAGCCGACACGCCCGGGTGAAGGCCTGGGTCGAGAGTTGCAAGGGCAACGAATCGTCCGGTCAGGGGTGAGTTTTTCTGTCCGCAAGTTGTGCCCACGGACCGCTGTCGAGCCCGACCCGACGGATCAGGATTCGTGCTGGCCATTATCTGTCGATTCAGTTTAAATACCCCCTATTGCGCCAGCCGCAGGCTGTGTTTAGTGTTGGGGAATCGTGCGGATGAGGCGTTTATGGGAGTATGCCGCTGTGTCGGATGCCAGGCCAAAGCTGACCGTGGTTGTGCCGTTCCTTAATGAGGAGCAGAACCTTCCTTTGTTATTCGATCGGCTCTGCAAGGTGATGGAGAGCCAGCCGGAATCCTTGGAAGTGCTGTTTGTGGATGACGGTAGTACGGATGGGTCGCCTGCCTGGGTGGCCAGCAAGGCGAAGACAGATCCCCGGGCGCGATTGTTGCGGCTCTCCAGAAATTTCGGGCACCAGATTGCCATTACTGCCGGGCTCGACCATGCGGATGGTGATGCGGCGGTGATCATTGACGCGGATTTGCAGGATCCGCCGGAAGTGATCCCTGAACTTCTGGCCAAGTGGCGTGAGGGCTATGAGGTCGTCTATGCCGTGCGCCGTAGCAGGGAAGGCGAGACATGGCTCAAGAAGTTCCTGGCTGCATCGTTTTACCGGATCTTCCGGGCGTTGGCCAAGGTGGACGTCCCGATGGATGCAGGTGACTTTCGTCTGGTCGATCGCAAGGTTATTGACGCTCTCAAGCAGGTCCGTGAACTCCATCGTTTCATGCGCGGCCTGACCTGCTGGGTGGGATACAAGCAAGGGGCAGTCCACTACGACCGCGCGGCGCGGACTATGGGCGAGACCAAATACCCAGTGTGGAAGTCCTTTCGTTTGGCTGTGGACGCGATCACCGCCTTTTCCGCAAGCCCTCTACGGTGGACCGCGGGTTTGGGTGGGATCGCCTGTCTGGTTGGACTCTTGTGGTTTCTGGACATCTTGTGGGCGCGACTTGTCCATCCTGGAGGGATTGAACGGGGTTGGTCTTCGCTCATGGCGGTCATCATATTCATGGGTGGCGTGCAGCTTGTGTCGGTTGGGATGTTGGGGCAATATGTCAGCCGCATATTCGAGGAAAGCAAACGACGCCCTTTGTACTTCATCAAAGGGGATACTGCCAGCGGCAGGGATTCATAACGATCGGCCTCGGCGTAATTTATGGCGCTTGCATCGGATACTCCCCGCCAAGTTCAGGAACCGGTACGGCCGGGAGTGAGTGTGATTGTTCCTGTCTACAACGGCGAGGCCTTCATTTCCCGCTGCATCGAATCTTTGCTGCGGCAGGACTATCCCGGCCTTGAGATCGTCGTGGTGGATGACGGATCCACAGACCGGACATGTGAACAGGTCAAGCCGCCTGTCAGGCTTGTACACACGATGGGGCGGAAGGGTGCGGGAGCCGCGCGCAACCTTGGGGCTGGAGTTGCCACGGGGAATGTTCTGATGTTTACGGATGCAGACTGTGTGGTGCCCGTGACATGGGTCAGCCGGGCGGTGGAGACCATGCAGAAACATGGAGTACGGTGTGGTGGTGGAGGATATGCGGGGCCGCTAGGAAATACTTTTGTGCAATGGTTTGCCCATGAAGAGCTTGCATGGCGGCGCAGGCATTTGGGTGGGTATTGCCGCACATTGGTATCCAACAACATATTCTGTGAAGCCAATTTGTTCCGGGAACATGGTGGATTCCCGGAGTTCTATTGCGCCGCCAGCAGTGAAGACATGGAATTCTCCTGGAAGGTGTCGCAGCATGAGCCTTTGTGGTGGGATCCGGGCAATGGTATCTGGCATGACTACGCCTCCACTGTCGGTAGCTACTTAAGGCAGCAGTTCCGATTTGCGCGGGACGCTGTCCCGATGTTTCTTGGACAGGTGGGTTTGCTTGGGGGCAAGACCCATCATGGCAAGCAGCTCTATTTGGAAGTGGCATGCATGGGGCTGGCCATCGTTGCCCTTCTGGCGGGTATATGGCGATTGTCGGTGGTGTTTCTGGCTTGCATAGCCATTCTTAATCTTCCCTTTCTCGTTTTTGCAGCGCGGGACCGGGGGGTGGGTTTTTCCGTGCCTGCCCTTGCGATGGCGTATGCAAGAAACGCAACGATTGTCTGGGGTTGTCTGGCCGGTCTGTTTCGGGTTATAGTAAAAGTTCAAAAATGAAAGTCGCGGTTGTCAGCCCTCCTTTTCTGAAGAATTTCTGCCGCTCCCAGCGGTGGCCGGTGGTGAACCGGACACGGGCCATGCGTTATCCCGATTGGCTTGCCTATGCCGCCGGGGTTTTGGAGAAAGACGGTTTTGAAGTCGGTTTCCGCGACTTCATTGCCGAGGACGGAACGCTGGAGGATGTGGCCAGGTGGATCGGGGAATACAAGCCTGGCTTGATGATTCTAGATGCCACTACGCCTTCCATTTTCAATGACATAGACTGCGCAAGGCTCTGCAAGAAAGCCAGTCCTGAGACCCACATCTGTTTTGTGGGACCGCACGTCAGTGTTTTCGACAAGGCGACACTGGAAGATGGCGCTGACGCAGTGGATTCGGTGGCGCGCGGGGAATATGATTACACCGTGCGCGATCTGGCGCGGGTGGTGGTTGGCGGGGGTGGCTTGGAGTCGGTGGCCGGTCTGACATGGCGTCAAGGGGGCGACATACATGTCAATACCGCCCGATCGCTGATAGAGGACCTCGATGAGATTCCTTTCCCGGCGTGGAAGTTCCTAAACGTCAAGAGATACAGGAATAATACGTATTTGTTCCCTTATCTCGATCAGATTAGTGGCCGTGGTTGTCCGAACCAATGCACGTTCTGCCAGTGGCCGCAGGTTATGCATGGACGCCGGTACCGGTACTGTTCGCCTGAACGGGTGGTGGCGGAACTGATGGACAATGTGGAACGATTCAAGGTCAGGGAAGTCTTCTTTGAGGACGACACATTGACCACAAATCGGTTCCGCCTCAAGAGGGTCTGTGAACTGATTCTCCAGCAAAGGAAGCGCGTGGTCTGGTCATGCAATTCCCGCGTCGACTGGACTGATCTTGACATGATGAGATTGATGAAGGAGGCCGGGTGCCGGATGCTGCTGATCGGGCCGGAAAGTGGGAGTCAGCGGATTCTGGACAATGTGCGAAAAGGAATTACGTTGGAACAGACCCGCCAGTTTGTTGCCTTGGCACGGAAGGCAGGCCTCAACACGCACAGTTGCTGGGTGGTGGGCTTGCCTGGCGAGACAAAGGAGTCGGTTGCTGAAACGATGGCTTTTGCCAAGAGTCTCGACACGGATACGGTCCAGGCATCGAGTGTGATGCCGCAAGTCGGGACTGAACTATACAATTGGGCGGTTCAGAATGGATTCATCAAGATGAATTCCTGGCGCGACTATGCGGTGGAAGGGGAACAGACGGCGGTGATGGAGTATCCCGGACTAAGCCAGGCGGAGATGAATGCGGCGGTGAATCGTTTCTTGCGGGAGTACTATTTCCAGCCGCACGTAGTGGCAAGACTCTTGCGCCAGTCGCTGACGCGCCCGAGTTTGCTTGTGTCCTACGGGCGCGGCTTCGGGTTGCTGCTCAAGTACCTTGCAACGCGCGCTCATCTGGTGGAAAGCGGAAACGTCGAACGCACTCGGGCCTGAGGCAAGATCACGCGTGTTTGAATGCGCGTGGCTTTTCCAACTGCAGGCCGGAAGAGAAAGAGGATGTTCCTTCCCGCAGTGCGTCAATCGCATCGCAAAGGAGACGGAATACCCTTGCACCGTCTTTAAGCCCGATGTGCGCAGGCGGTGTTCCGGTGGTTCGCGCCGCCAGGAAATTGTCGATCACCACATCCGTGCCGTACTTAAGGCGGCCTGTCAGGTGCCGGATGCCGGAGTAGAAAAAACCCTTCCAGTATCCTGCCGTTGCATACCCGAGAGTTCGAAAGTGATCTGCGGCGGTATGCTGCCGGTCCTGGGGTATGAATGCAATAATGTCGCGGAAGATGTCGAGAATCAGCAAGCCCTTGGTTCCGAGAATGGTCATGTGCCATTCGCAGACGGGAGATTCAAAGTCCAGTTCAAAATGGACCGGGTAATTGTCACTCAAGAGCGTCAATGTGGCGAGGGAAGGAGTAGTCATGCCCATGCGGGATGGGAATGCTTCGCCGTGGCTTACGCGAAGATTGGGGGAAAAGCTGTCCGCCAAGTAGAGGAAGTGAGAAAGCTCATCGAAAAGCAAGCCGAAAGGCAATTGGTCATACCAGAGAGGCAAGTGTCTCCGGGGGCTATTGAGAAGTTGGATCCGGAGTCCAGTCACGGGCCCGATGACATCCCGGGCGATCAGTGCTTTTGCCTGCATTGCCGCATGGGTAAAAATGTTGTTATGAACCACGCAGAATATGCGTTTGGACTGCCCGGCCCGTGCGATCAAGGCTTCACCTTCCGCACGCGTTAGCGCCAGGGGTTTTTCCGTCAGGATATCCTTATCCATGTCCAAGCAGGACATGATCCACGAGTGATGGCTATGCGGGGGTGTTGTGATGCTTACGGCGTCGACATTCTGCATCCATGGAATGCGGTGGGGATCGTCTTCCGCAGAGACGTTGGGTATGCCAAACTTCCGTGCGACGGCTCTAGCGCGTTCCAGGCGGCTATCCACCACCCCGGCCAATTCCACATCGCGGTGCTTCTGAAAGGCCGGGATATGGCGTTCTTCACACACCCAACCGGCGCCGACGAACGCAACACGAACCTTTGGGTGGAAGGCGGGGGTGGCCATCACCCCGCCTCCTTGAGGGTCACTTTGGACGGATCCAATACGCCCTGTTCCAGGAACCAGGCGATCTCATCGCGCAGGGCCACCTTGACCGTTCGGGGGGTATAGCCGAGTTCGCGCTTAGCCTTGGCGTTTGAGTAGTACATGTTCAACCATGCGCGTTTGGCGGTGGAGAGACGGATCAGGGGATCCTTGCCGGTGATTTTCCAAAGGGTCAGGTTGGCATAGGCGAGGGGGAAGACAAACCACAACGGCAACTTCAGGCGGGGGGCGGGCGCACCGGTGAGTTCTGTGATCATCGCAAAAAATTCCGACAGGAGTATGTTTTCGTCGCCGCACAGAAGGTAGCGTTGTCCGACCGCGCCTTTTTCGAGAGCCAAAATATGGCCCAGAGCGACATCGCGGACGTCCACGTAATTGTGACGGATATCGAAGTAACCTGGCAATTTCCTGTTGATGAAATCCAGGATCAACTTGCCGGTATATGTCGGTTTGGCGTCCCCAGGTCCGACGCAGGCGGAAGGTTCCGCCACCAGAACCGGCACGCCTTCCTTCCGATGCAACTCCAGAGCGGCTTCCTCGCCAAGGTGTTTCGACCGTTCGTAATCGGTGGAGGCATTCCAGAGGTTAAAGGCGGTCATCTCGTCATTGACCAATCCCCGGCCGCGGCACCCCAGTGCGGCGGTGCTGCCTGTGTGGACAATCTTCCGAACACCGCAGCGGTGGGCTGTCCGCAGTATAAGCCTCACGCCCTCAACATTGCTGGAGAATATGTTGTCACGCTGGTTGCTGGAAGGGGTGTTGACGCCCGCGATGTTCAGAAGGGCGTCCGCGCCAGTCAAAAAAGGCACCAAAGTCTTTTCATCACGGACATCCCCGAGGAACGTTTGGACGCCTTTGGTGCCCCATGCGGGGTTTTGAATCGGTTTTCGGGAAAGCACGCGGGCGGTATAACCCCTTTGCAGTGTTTGTTCGACCGCATGAGCCCCAATGTATCCACTTGCGCCTGTGATGCAAACAAGCATATTTACGTCTCCTTCATCGTCGCTTATGTTGTCCTGTTTAGTAGCATCGTGAGTCTGGATGGGACAAGCGCGAAATTTCTTTTTAGCGATCTATGCACGCAGCAAATAGTCTGATTCATGCTTGCAACGTATATGATCACAGGTATCCTAGCTGTGATGAACAAACATGGCACAGACGGTCCTTTGAAACCTCAGCCCAGGGATAAGCCTGCAATCTTATCAAAACCGATTATTGATGAAGATGATCTAAAGTTTAATATTCTATGGATCGTTTTGGCGATTGTGGTTGGAGCAATCTTGCGGCTGTACAATCTGGGTGGACCTGCGTTTCGCGCTGATACGATGACGTTTTATGATGTTTGCAATAGTCCGCTGCGATGGCATGAGGTTGTAAGCCGCTGGTTTGATTTGCAGGGCGAGACATCAGGCCAGTTTCCATTCACGATGGCGTTTGCCAAGTGTTTTCTCGATACGTTGCACTTGCCGCCCACGCATTTCTGGGTTCGCTTTCCTTTTGCCATGGCGGGCATTCTCAGCATTGTGGCCGCATTTTTTTGCGGACAGTCTCTTGGGGGTAAAAGACTCGGATTGACAGTCGCGCTGCTGGTTGCCGTAAACCCGTTTTTCATTCAAGTAGCGACAGAAGCTTACCATTATTCATTTGTCATACTTGGTGCGTTTATCTTGACGTGGACTGTGCTTGATGTAGCTGGTTGGGCCATCCTGAGGCAGGCGCTTCTTCGCCGCGTCTATATTTTGAATGCCCTTGGTTTCTTCCTCATGACGTATAGCCAGCCAAGTGGATGGGGCTATGCTTTTGTTTCCGGGTGCACGATTCTGGTGTTTGCAGCCCTTGTATCAGCACGCTTGAAGAGGGTTGTGCCGTTGCTGTGGGCGGCCATCCTTTCTTACCTGGTTATTGGATTGCCACTTCTTGTCGTGAAATGGGGATTGCCGCAGCTTCGTGCCATCACGACGCCCGATCATCTTGTATACGTTAGACGGGTCTTCGGTGTCAGCACGGACTATTTTTGGGGGGTGTTTGTCAGCTTGTGTAAATGGGGATGGGGGGATCGGTGGTGGGGAGTTGTCTTGTTGGCTGTCTTCTTTCTTTCAGGGCTGGTGTTTGTCTTGCGCCAGAAACGTTCTGATGCGAGGGGTGTCGGTCTTCTCGGCTTGTTATTATTCGGGATAATCGCCGTGTACTTCTCGACCCGGGCCGCTGGAGCCCGCCCCGATGCCCGGTATCTTGCTTCGTATTCTCCCGCTTTCTTCCTGATTCTAAGCTGCGGAGTCATTATGGTGTCTGATGCGATGGTGGCTCTAGCGGGTCTCAAGCGTCCTTGCCATGTGATGTGGTTTGTTGTTCTGACGTCTATTGTGGCCATTCAGCTACAACCTGCGTGGTGGTGTACTCAACTGAGTGGGAAGCCCATTCCTTACAAGGACATACAGAATTGGTTTAATACACACCTTCCCAAGGGGACATTAGTCTTGGTTGATCGTTGGTTTGAGCCTTGGTGTGAACTCAGGACGTACAACTCGACCAATGTGGTGTTCACCTTCACAATTCCGACAGAGCCACCGGATGTCTTGGTAAAGAGCAACTGGCGACAGACAGTGTATGATTTCGCACGAAAGTATCCGGATGTTGCGTACTTGGAGGTGATGGGATCCTACAGGCAGCATCTTGGTCCATGGGATTGGATGGATCAGTATTTCAAGCACAAGGTGGTACTTCGCAATGAGGCAGGTTCCAAACTCTTTAGCCGCGGTCTTCAACTTCGCGGGGAAGGGGCAACCAGAAATGCGGTGCAGATCTACTATAACAACAGGCAGGATGTTCTGGATGCTGCAAAGGCTGGCGGCGAGAAAATCTTGCTTCTTTATGGAGAAGGCTGGGGTTACACGAAGCTTTGGCGCCAGATGCCAGGGGATTTTCGTGATTGGCGGGTCTTGCAAGGCGAAGGTAAGCTGGATTTGATGAATCTGCAGGATTCTGCCGTCGATGCAACCCTTACGCTGCGAGCGGTTGCGTTGAATGGCAGCAAACGTATATGCACCATAAATGGCGTAGAGCACCGATTTCCGCAGGGGAAGATTGAAGATTGGGTTTTACCGCCGCTAAGGCTGAAGGCGGGGGCTAATCAGTTTGCGATATCAGAAAGTGGCGGAAACGCGGGGAATACTGTCTTTTTGGTGGAAGATATCAAGATCAGCATTGCCGCAGTAAAGTGAATCACGGATTCGTCAGGCGTGTTGTCCCTTTGCACGCCGGGATGAGGGAATGTTATTGAGAAGGTGAAATATGAAGTGCTTTGTTCAGGGCATCGCGGTATGTGTGCTCGTGGTTGTGCTTTTGTTTGTGGCTGTTGTTAATTGGTTGCATACGCAGAAGTCGCCGCTGCCACCGCTTGTTCTGCGTTTTGAGGCGAAAGCGAGCGCTGACTCACAGGGAATGCTTATATGCGATGGGCAGTCGCAGGTGTCGTTTAAGATTGCCGCATCGGAGACATACCGCCCCTATCGCGTTCAGCTACCATCTCTTCAGGATCCTATTTCCTGGATCAGGATCGATCCTTTCATGGTTCGAGGGACGTTAAACTTGAGAGGCATTGCCATCGAGGAAGGCGAAGGGAATGTATTGCAGAAAATTTCTCAGGACAATCTTGATTCACTTAACCCACGTGCAAAGATCACCATAGCTAATGACGAGGTAATTATATCTCGAGATTCCAATGACGACTATCCTGTGTTTCTGCTCAAGAACATCTTCCCAATCCGAACAGCAACAGACAATTTCCCGAGGATTCATACAGGCGGGCTTATGGCGTTGTGGGCGGCCGGTTTCTTGACCCTGGGGGTTTTGTTGTGGCGAATGTTTCTTGTTCTCTGGAGGGAAGGGCGTGGTGTCCAGTGTATGTTTGCAGGACTCTTTCTGCTTGTCTTGGGCGCAAGACTCTTGTGTCTCCAGATTTATGGGGCATCCTTTCATCATTGGGATTCGTGGAGTGAGCCTTGGACGCTTTATCTGCCATTCCAGGACGGCAATCTCTCCTGGAAAGCGTTATTTGCCCCCTGCAACGAGCATCGGATTTTCTTTACACGGGTTCTTGCTCTAGGGGTGTTTCTAGTTAATGGCCAATGGGATAATCTCGTGTTGGCGTCTGCCAATGGGATTCTTTACTCGCTTGTTGCGGTGGGGCTCGCTCTGATGTTGTGGCAGGCTAGTGAGCGCCGTTATCTTGGCGCAATAATCATATTGGTCGCATTGGTAACTGCGCTACCCTTTGCTTGGGAAAATACCGTTTGGGGGAACCAATCCCAGTTCTATTTCTTTGCTGGTTTTTCCCTTCTCACCATTTGGCTACTGGGAATGCATCGGGCCTTTACGGTCCAATGGTGGTTTGGCTGGACTTCGGCTGTGTGCGGGCTTTTTACTGTAGGGGGCGGTGTTATAGCGGTGTTGGCGGTTGCCGGGCTAATGCTCCTCAGAATGGTCAAAGAGCCTGCGATGAGGGGGCGGCACTTTCTTACGCTGATTCTATGCGGGTGCGTTTATGGACTTTACCACCTCGCAAAGTCGCCCTTGCAGATAGTCAGTATGAAAGCGCAGACCTTTGACCAGTTCCTAGCCTCTTTCGGAAAGACCATGTCCTGGCCCTTTGTTGACAGCGTTTGGCTTTGGCTGGTCCTCTGGGCTCCAGTTGTGATTCTTGCTTTGCGAAGAATGAGACCAAGGCAGGATGTGTTGGCCATCGAGTGGCTATTGTTTGCATTGGGTGGCTTATGCCTTGTGAATGCCCTGGGAGTCGGGGTGTATCGGGGACGATTCAGCGGAGGGCCGGCATCTCGTTATATGGATATCGCGAGCCTATCGGTGTTGGTTAATGGCATGGCGATCGTGCTGTTGGCCGAGAAATGGGAATCGGTTGTGCCAGTCACCCGGAAACGGGCAGGATGGATGTTCCTTGGATGGTGGGGGTTAGTGATCTATGGGATATTGCTGGTTACCGCGACCGAGTTGACCGTCAATGCTGCAGACCGTGTTGACCAGCAGAGGCGCGCTCGTCTCGTCATGATCCAATTCCTGCAGCATGACGATGTGGGCTACCTCCTTAGCAAGAGGGAGCGCGAACTGCCACATCCCGATGCGCTCTCGCTTGCAACATGGTTGCGTTGTCCGGAAATCCGGCAAATGCTGCCAAGCTCGGTTCGCGAGCCAGTTGCTGTGGAACCTGTTGGTCCGACTGCGTTTGTGCCCAACGGCATCCATCCGCGGTGCTTTTTTGAGATTTATGAAAAGATCTGGGGTTCTTTTACGCAGTATGGTAACGGTGCAAAGGGCGTTTTTCAGAGTAAGCCAGTCAGATCCCTGATTTATCCTTATTTAGAGTTTCAGATCCAGGGCGACATGGATATTAGGGATGGATTGACCTCGGATGGCCTAAGCCTAAAATTGCAAGATCCCTTTGCGCGCCGTTTCGCATTTGCCGCTCGGCTAAGCCGGAAAGTTGGACAGTGGTCGGAACTGGTAATCAAGTCGCCCTGTGCCTCCCCTGTTATTCAAGCGGCAGATAATGACCCTGTCTTCTGGTT
>CAIVSY010000002.1 GCA_903908715.1 uncultured bacterium | reverse complement strand
GTTGCCGGCCCGGAGCTTCTCCATCGCCCTCTTCATGAGGGGATGTTCCATTTCCGACTCATCGGTCCTCTGCGCCCCCTTCATGCACCCGGCGCCCGCAATCGCCATCGCAGCGAGGCCGCACAAAACCGCGGCAAAGCCTTCTCCCCTCATATTCGTTTCTCCTTCAGCAACCGTGCCGCCGCCTCGATCATCCTTTGCGGCCGAACCGAGATCAGGCATTCGAGAACATCCTCCCTGCATGATCGCCGCAGGCACGGCCGGCAGGCTAACCCCTCCGCAACCAGTACCGCGTGCCTGTCCCCGTAAGGACCCGTGCGTACCGGATCGGTCGGACCGAACACCGCCGCCACGGGCACGCCCAGCGCGGCCGCCATGTGAATGGGACCCGAGTCATTCGCAACCACCAGATCCATACCGGCCAGCCAGCTCCCCATCTCGGCCAATACCGTACGGCCTGCCAGATTGACGGGCCGGCGGCCCGCCTGCGCCCAAACCGTCTGCTCGATGACGCTGCAGGCATCGCCGTCGGACGGACCGCCCATGAGGTAGAGCGACGCTGCGTGGTCCCGGACCAATCCAACCGCGGTCTCGCAAAAGTATTCTAAAGGCCAATTCTTGTTTGCCCTCCGGGAAACGGGAATCATAGCCACGCGGGGTGATGGTTCAGCAAAGGTTCGCTCCGGGAAACGGACCGGAAACTGCGGCGTGGAGGCGTCGAGTCCCAGGAATCGCACGACATCCAAAGCCTCATCCACGGCATGGCGATTCCTGTTCCTTGGCCCTGCCACGGCATCGTAGAGCAAACGGGATCCTTCCCGGAAAAACGACGGTCCGACCACTCGCTTCCCCCCCGCAAACCGGGCCACCACCGCACTCTTGAGAAGCCCCTGCAAGTCCACCACAAGATCATACCTGCGCGACCTGATATCCCTCATGAACCCGGGCCAGTCCGTGGCCCAGGATTTCCGGGGAAAAGCGATCACGTGCGAGACATCGGGGAAACACCGGACCAGTTCCGCGTACTCAGGCTGGGTCACCCAGTCCAGTTCAGCATTCAACTGCGTCTTGAGGATGTGAACGGTTGGCAAGGCATGGAACAAGTCCCCAAGGGAACTGAGTTTGACGACCAGCACTCTCCGAACCTGCTCCATGGCCTTCCTATGCCCTGATCTTGCGGCGTTCGGATTCCTCCCGATCCCGCAGTTTGGCAATCTCCGCTCGCTTTTCTTCTTCGATCTTGGCCAAGGCATCAGCGTCGCCGGAAGCCCGAATCTCACCGATCTTCCGGTCGAAAAGGATCTCGATTTCCGCAATCTTGGCCTTGGTGCGGGCACCGATATCAGCCAACGCCGATTTCTGTTCTGCCGTGAGCGTGGTCAGACTTTCGCCCTTCTTGGCCAGCCGCTCCATAGCCAGATCGAACGCGCTTTTCAGTCCGTTTCCCTTGTTCTCACCCATGCGTCACCTCCATCCGGTCCAGATGGCATACGCCGACTGCACGAACCAGGCCCCGAACGCCGCCATGGCTACCCCGCAGACGGCAATCATGCCGCGATAGACACGTCCTCCGATAATGCGCCGGCCCCGGGATACCGCGTAGCTCACCAGTGTGTACCACGCTAAGTCCGAGGCAATGTGTCCGCCAAAAAAAACAATAATCCCCAGCCATCCATAACGCAATCCCGTTGCCAAGTATCCAAGCCCTATGGTGACCCACCAGATCGTCCAATAGGGATTGGACAGCGACACCAGAACCCCCATCGCCACGGGGTGAAGCCCTTTCCTGTCGCCGTCGGCCATCTCAGTCTGAAGGGTTCTCGCGGAGCGGATCATGCCCACGCCCATCAGGCACATCATTATGCCGCCCACCGCGCTAATCGTCCCCATCACGGGCGGTTTTCTAAGCCACGTGCCGGCCCCCACCACCACACACACCACCAGCCCCGCTTCCAGCACCGCGTGCCCCGCCACGATCAGGGGCCCCGCGGCTGTCCCCCGACGCGCTGACTCTCGGATGGTCACGGCCAGCAAGGGCCCCGGCATCATGGCGCCTGAAAGGCCGACCATAAAGGCCATCCCGCACAATCCCATCAGCCCCAAGACCTGTTCCACCACGCTGACGACTCCGTTCCTCCCTCAATCACCCGACACGCCTACCATACTTTATAGCCCTCTTCAGTTGAACAATAAAACAATAAAACATACCCCTTGCTCGTTATTGGTCTTTGTGCATAATCCACTTTTTTTTGAACGGGAAGAAATGACCGAGGATTGCAGGCGGTCCGGACGAGTGTCTGTGTACCGAGTCAATAAACAAAGGCAAAAGTAAAGGAGCAGAGGCAAAATGAAAAAGTTGTTGGCAATTATGGCAGGTCTGGTAGCGGTGTCGGTGGCGTGCGCGGTGGCTGAAGAAGGCGCGAAGGAAGCCAAGAAGGCAGTAAAACGCGAGGCGCCTCCGGCCAAGGAAATAACTGTTACCGGCACTATCTCCAAGGTTGAGAAGGAAGGTAAGACCGTATATACGCTGAAGACAGACGACGGCGTAATGGTCAGGATCCCGCCTGCGGCGGCCG
>CAIVSY010000001.1 GCA_903908715.1 uncultured bacterium | reverse complement strand
TTGCGTTGTTCCAGAAAACTGAGCACATCCTGCTTGCTGATGCGGCCGGAGACGGGGATGTCGGCGGGCTCCAGTTGGTGCTCCCTGAGCAAGCGGCGGACGGTGGGGCTGATGGGTTGACTATAGGCGGCCATGGCGGGCGCCTGAGTGGGCGGGGTCGCCGGTTCCGCGGGAGGCGGTTCCGGAGGGGCTGAGGCCGGGCCGGTCTGGATCGAGGTCGGCCCTTCGGCAACGCCCGTGGCTGCCTCGGTTTCAATGACCGCGAGCAGATCGCCGCTGGAGACGACATCTCCCTTGCTCCGTCGGATTTCCTGGAGCAAGCCCGTTTCCGGCACGGGGACTTCCAGAATCACCTTGTCCGTCTCCAGTTCGATCAATTTGTCGTCCTTGTTGACCCTCTCTCCAGCCTTGTGCTGCCAGTCGAGCAGGGTGGCATCACTGACGGATTCCGGCAGGTTGGGAACGAGCACTTCAATTCGCATGTGGGGTGTCCAGTTTAGAGATCAGGGCTGCCTTCTTCACCAAGGGCTTCTTTGATCAGTTGCTTCTGTTGTTCGATGTGCCGGTGGAACTGGCCAACCGCAGGCGCGGGGCAGACCGGACGGCCGGCATAACGCAATTTGGCGCGCCCCTCCAGGCGCCCGATGAACCGGTGCTTGATCTGATGCCAGGCACCCTGATTTTCGGGTTCCTCCTGACACCAGACCAGTTCCCGCATGCCGGGATACCTGGCCAGTTCATTGACAAATTCGGATTCGGGGAAGGGATAGAGCTGTTCGATACGAATGATCGCGATATGTTCGAGCGCATCCCGCCGCCGGGCCTCCAGCAGATCATAGTAAACCTTACCTGAGCAGAGTACCACGCGGGTAATGCGGTCCGGGTCCAGATCGTCGATTTCGCCGATGATGTTGCGGTAGCCCCGAGTGCTCAATTCCGCCAGTTCGGACACGGCCAGCTTGTGTCTGAGCAGGCTTTTGGGCGTCATCACCACCAGCGGTTTGCGTAGCGGCCTCAGCATCTGCCGTCTCAGGAGATGGAAGATTTGCGCCGGGGTGGTGGGCACGCAGACCTGCATGTTCTGCTCCGCGCAGAGTTGCAGATAGCGTTCGAGCCTGGCCGAGGAGTGTTCCGGACCTTGTCCCTCATAACCATGGGGCAGAAGCAGGGTGAGCCCGCACAGACGCCCCCATTTGCTTTCCCCGGAAGCGATGAACTGATCGATCACGACCTGGGCATTGTTGGCGAAATCGCCAAACTGCGCTTCCCAGATGACCAGCATCTCTGGCGCGGAGGTCGCGTAACCATATTCAAAGCCCAGCACGCCTTCCTCCGACAACAGCGAGTCGTAAATGTGGAAAGGCGCGGCCGGGTGTGACAGGTGTTGCAGGGGCGTGTAGGACACCCCCGTGCCTTGATCGTAGAGGATGGCATGGCGGTGGAAGAAGGTGCCCCGTCCCACATCCTGGCCGCTAAGCCGGATGGAATAGCCGTTTTTCAGCAGGGAGGCGTAGGCCAGGTTCTCGGCGAATCCCCAGTCCATCGGAGTTTGTCCGGCCGCCATGGCCTGTCGACTTTGATAAATGGCCGCGGCCCTGGGATGGAGGGAAAAGCCCGCGGGCAGGCGCAGGATTTCTTCGGATAGGGACCGGATCGTCTCGATATCCAGGCTGGAATCATAGGCGGTCTCCCAATCCCGGCGCAGATAAGGCCCCCAGTTGGGTTTGGGATAGGTCGTGGTTTCCTCGATCAGGGGGCGCGAAACGATATCGTCGCGGCCGAGCGCCGCCTGATAGTCGGTTTCCATGCGCCTGGCTTCCTCCGCGTCGAGCAGGCCCTTGCCGATCAGCTTGTCGGCGTACAGCTTGCGCACCGAGGGTTGTTGGCGAATGAACTGATACATGGCCGGCTGCGTTACGGCG